>NZ_JBXPJA010000002.1:0-898329 GCF_056863335.1 Parviterribacter kavangonensis
GGGGGGGGGGGGGGGAGGGGGGGGGGGGGGGGGGGGTGGGGGGGGGGGGGGGGGGGGGGGGGGGGGGGGGGGTGGGGGGGGGGGGCCCCCCCACGCTACTGCTCGAACGTGCTCTCGATGAGCCCGCGGGTGTAGTCCATGAACCGCTGCACGGCTCGCGTGGTGCCCGTGGGATCGGCCGCCTCATACGCGGTGAGCACCTCGACGTAGCAGCCGTGCAGCGCCTCGTACGCCGCTCGGTTCAGGTCTGCTTCGTCCGACCAGCGCAGGAGGATGAACGCGGGAAGATCCGCGCGCGCCCATGCCTCCTTCAGTGCCGTGCTCGCGGGCACCGCGAAGAAGGTGTCGAAGAACGCCTCGCGCGCGCGCTGGAACTGCTCGGAGGTCCAGGCCCGGTCCGCTGCATCCGGCGGGCGCAGGGCATCGACGCGTTCGCGCAGCTCCGCGAGCTGCGTTTCGCTCACGCGGCCCATCGTGAGGTGCATCGCGCCCAGCCAGATGCTGAACAGAGCGGGGAGCGCATCGAGCACGACATCGCGGGTGACGGGGGGCACCATGTAGCGGCCCTCGGGCGAGCGCGAGACGAGTCCTTCGCCGTTCAGCTTCGAGAGCGCGTGGTACACCGCCCCGCGTGGGACGTCGAGCTCGGCCGCGACCCGGTCGAGGTGGAGGACCTCGCCCACGGGGAGATCACCGGAGACGATGCGCCGCCGGACCTCGCTGTAGGCCGATTCGTCCTGCTCGACGCTGAAGCGCCCGAACTGGCCGCGGAAGTAGGCGAGCGGCGACCCGGCACGTCCCGCTGCACGCTCGACGTCCGCGATGAACACCGTGTGGGTGCCGCCGCGCGCCTCCTCGCGGACCCGGCAGTCCAGCGTGGCCAGCGCGCCGGCCAGCAGCGGGACGTCGGCGATGCCGCGCTCGACATCCAGGTCCCGGAACTTGTCGCCGCCCTTCGACGCGAACCGGGTGGCCAGCTCTGGCTGGTCCTCGCCGAGGATGTTGACGGCGAAGCGACCGGAGCGTGAGATCGCCTGACCGGTGGCCGACGTCTTGTTCATGCAGATCAGCAGCATCGGCGGCTCGAGGGACACCGAGGACACGGCGCTGGCGGTCGTGCCGTACGGTGCTTCGTCCCGTGCGGTCACGACGGTCACGCCGGTCGCGAACCGGCCGATGACGTCGCGGAACTCGTCTGGCGTCACCGGCGGCATGATCCTGCCTTCAGCGTGCGTGTCCGACCTGCGCGTGGGGGCCCGGAGCCGGCTCCGTACCCGGCTCGGGCACGAGCCGCTCCGGCAGCAGGTGCCCGAGGCGCGCCCGCTTCGTCTCGAGGTAGGCGATGTTCTCGCGCGTCGGCCGCGTCGGCAGCTCCACGCGGCCCATGATCTCGAGGCCATAGCCCGTGAGACCGCGGAACTTCGCCGGGTTGTTCGTCATCAGCCGGAGCCGAGCTACGCCGAGCTCGAGGAGGATCTGCGCGCCGATGCCGTATTCCCGCGTGTCCACGGGCAAGCCGAGGTCGAGGTTCGCGTCCACCGTATCCCGACCGGCGTCCTGCAGGTTGTACGCCATCAGCTTGTGGCTGATGCCGATGCCGCGCCCCTCGTGACCGCGCAGGTAGACGACGACGCCGCGCTCTTCCCGGGCGATCGCCCGCAGCGCGTCGTCCAGCTGGGTGCCGCAGTCGCAGCGCGCAGAGCCGAAGACGTCGCCCGTGAGGCATTCGCTGTGCACGCGTACGAGCGTGGGCTCCGGGCCCGCGACGTCGCCGCGCACGAACGCCAGGTGCTCCGTCCCGTCGATCGACGACCGCCACGCGTGGCACGTGAACTCGCCGTGGCGCGTCGGGACGCGGGCCTCGGCTACGTGCTCGACGAGCCGTTCGGTGCGCAGACGATGGCGCACGAGATCGGCCACGGAGATCATCGGAAGTCCGAAGTCGGCTGCGAGCCGCTGCAGCTCCGGGCCCTGCGCCATGGTGAGGCGGTCCTCCGACACGACCTCGCACAGGACCCCCGCGGGCGCGAGGCCGGCGAGGCGGGCGAGGTCGGCGGCCGCCTCCGTGTGCCCGGCCCGCTTGAGCACCCCGCCCGGACGGCCGCGCAGCGGGAGAACGTGCCCCGGGCGGACGAAGTCGCCGGCATGCGCCGCCGGATCGGCCAAGCGCGCGATGGTGGCGGCGCGATCGGTCGCGGAGATGCCGGTGGTGATGCCGTCCGCCAGATCCACCGTGACGGTGAAAGCGGTTCCCTGCGCCTCGCGGTTGTCCGCGACCATCGGTGGCAGATCGAGCTCGTCAGCGCGCTGCTCGGTCAGCGAGACGCACACGAACCCCGAAGTGTGCCGAAGGAAGAAGGCGATGGCCTCCGGCGTCGCGGCCTCGGCGGCCATGATGAGATCGCCTTCGTTCTCGCGGTCATCATCGTCGATGACGAGCGCGATGCCGCCATCCGCGATGGCTCCGACCGCTTGAGGAACGGCATCCAAGCTCACATCGTCATTCACTGACGGCATGTTCACGAGGCTAGCAGCGTGAGACCCCCAGCGTCAACCGTCAAACAGTCGTCCAGCCGCCGTCGACGGTCAGCACCTGCCCGGTCACGTAGCTGCTCGCGTCGCCCGCGAGGAAGAGCAAGGCCCCGTCGAGCTCCTCGAGCTGCCCGGGGCGCCCCATCGGCGTGAGTCGCTGAAGCCATTTGGCGCTGCGGTCGTCGGCGAAGAGCTCGGACGTCATCTCCGTTCCGAACCAGCCGGGCGCCAGCGCGTTCACGCGCACGCCTTGGCGCGCCCACTGCGCGCCAAGCTCTCGGGTCAAGCTCACCAACCCCCCCTTCGAGGCGGCGTAGCCTGCTTGCGGGATGCGGCCGATCCCGACGAGGGCGAGGATCGACGCGACGTTGATGATCGATCCGCCGGTCTGGAGGGCGATCATCTGGCGAGCGGCCGCGCGAGCGATGACGAACGGCGACGTCAGATTGAGTCGGACGACGCGCTCGAACTCGTCGAGGGGCTCCTCGGTCGCCGGCGCGATGTTCGCACCGCCCGCGTTGTTGACGACGATGTCGACGTGGCCGTGCTGCTCGATGGCCACGTCGATGACGCGATCCGCATCCTCCGGTCGGCTCAGGTCGGCGGCGCAGACAGTCGCACCCTCGAGCTGAGAGGCCAGCCGTTCGAGCCGCTCTGCGCGGCGGGCGACGACGACGACGGTCGCCCCCGCATCGGTCAGGACGCGCGCGAAGCGCTCGCCCATCCCCGAGCTCGCACCGGTCACGACAGCGACCTTCCCATCGAGCGAAAGCGTGTTGGCGGCCATCAGAAGACCGAGTAGCCGCCGTCAACGACGATGCTCTGCCCCGTCATGTAGCGCGAGTACGGCGAGGCGAGGAAGACCGCCAGGCCGGCGATGTCGTCAGGTTCGCCCCATCGGCGCATCGGGACGCGCGGGAGCACCTTCGTCTTGAACGTGTCCGACCGCAGAGCGTCCTCGGTCATCCCGGTTTCGAACCAGCCGGGGATGACCGCGTTGACCCGGATGCGATGCCGCGCGAGCTCGACGGCCACGCCACGCATCATCGCCTCCAACGCGCCCTTGCTGGCCGCGTACGACTCGCCGCGCGCACGCCCGGACATGACGGCAGGGCTGCTCGTCACGACGATGGAGCCGCCCTCGTCCCCCGCCATGAGCCGCGCGGCGGCCCGCATCGTGAGGAACGCTCCGCCCAGGTTGATGCGCATGACGTTCCACAGCTCGTCCTCGTCGAGGTCGAGGAAGGCGACGTCGTGGCCGCCGACGCCGGCGTTGGCGAAGCACGAGTCGATCCTTCCGAATCGCTGGACGACCTCGGTGAACATGCGATCGACCTGATCGTCAACCGCGACATCGCAGGCGATCGCGGCGACACGATCGCCCGCGTCGAGCGACCGGACGGCGGCTTCGCAGCGACCCTGATGGCGGCCGCAGATCGCCACCGACGCCCCGGCGGACAACAGACCGCGAGCCATGGCGAGCCCAATGCCAGTGGTCCCGCCCGAGATGACGGCGACCTGGCCGGTGAGATCGAAGCCGTCCACCTCAGTAGCTCCGAGGCAGGCCCAGGACGCGCTCGCCGATGTAGTTGAGGATGCTCTCGTTGTTGAGCGGCGCGATCTGCAGGACGCGGATCATCGGCCAGAGCGTGACGACGTCGTTCTCGAGGACGAAGCCCGTGCCCCCGTGGGTCTGGATCGAGGCCTCGATCGCGGAAAGCGCGGCGCGGGTGCCGAGGAGCTTCGCCATGTTGGCCTTGGCGCCGGCGTCGTGGCCGTCGTCGTACTCGGCGGCCGCCGAGTACATGATGGTCCGCGCGGCATCCATGTTCGCGCGCGCGAGCGCGAGCGGGTGCTGCACGGCCTGGTAGGACCCGATCGGCTGACCGAAGGGCGCCCGCTGCTTCGCGTACTCGACCGCCTTCTCGAGCGCGAAGTAGCCGAGGCCGAGGGCCCATGCGGCCACGACCACGCGCTCCTGGTTCAGGCAGTCGAGGAGGTAGCGGAAGCCCTCGTCCTCGTTGCCGATGCGCATGGACTCGTCGACGACGAGATCGTCCATGAAGACCTCGTACTGGCGCTCCGGCGCATGCCACTGGATGTCGAGCTGGCGCAGCTGGATGCCGGGGGAGTCCATGGGCACGACGAAGAGCGCGAAGCCCTTGGTCCTGCCGACGCGCTCATCCTTCGGCGCGGTGCGCGCGACCAGCAGCATGTGATCGGCTTCGTCGGCGCCGGAGATGAACACCTTCTGGCCGTTCACGACGTACGCGCCCGAGTCGGTCCGCTTCGCGGTCGTGCGCATCGCGAAGGAGTTCGTCCCCGCATCCGGCTCCGTCACGCCGAAGCAGATCTTCCGGGTGCCGTTCATCGTGGGGATGACGTGCTGCTCGATCTGCTCCGTCGAGCCGTGCTTGAGGATCGCCTCGCGCGAGAAGGTCGTCAGCGAGTACAGCAGTGGCGGCACGCCGGCGCGGGCCATCGACTCCATCACCGCCGTGCACCCCGTGAGGCCGCCGCCCGCCCCGCCGAGCCCCTCCGGGACGCCGACCGCGAGCAGGTCCTTCTCGACCAGCGCTTCCCACAGCTCTCGCGCGTGTCCGTTCTCTCGCGCGCGCTGCATGAACCACGCGCGGTCGTACTTCGCCGTGATGCCGGCTGCGGTCTCGAACACGTCGGCGACGAACTGCTCGCGCTGAGTGACGGGGGGGTGGTCGATGGACGCCATGAGCGATGGTCTCCTGGTGGTTGGGGTCAGCGCCCGCGGTACTGCGGCTCGCGCTTCTCGACGAACGCCCGCGGGCCCTCGACGGCGTCCTCGGTGCGGAGGACGCGTTCGTTCAACGCGTACTCGAGCGCGAACGGCTGCTCCTGCGCGAGCGCGCGGACGGCGATCTCCTTCGCGGTGCGCACCGCGACGGGCGCGTTGCGCGCGATCGTCTTCGCCACTTCCACGGCGCGGTCGAGCACCGCGTCATGCGCGACGACCTCGTTGACGAGGCCGACGTCGTAGGCCCTCTGCGCATCGATCGGCTCGGCAGTGAGCAGGAGCTGCATCGCGATGGCCCATGGGAGCTGCTGTGGAAGTCGGACGTGCGCCCCCGCGCCCGGGATGACGCCCCAGCGCGTCTCGCCGAAGGCGAACGTCGCCTTCTCGGAAGCTACGCGCAGATCGGTACCCAGGAGGAGCTCGAGCCCGCCGCCCACGCACAGGCCGTTCACGGCGGCGACCACCGGCTTGTAGACGTCGGAGAAGAACCGCTTGGCGGGATCCGGCACGAGGACCGAGAGCTCGCCGGCGGTCATGCGGGGGATGAACTCCCCGAGGTCGCCGCCGGCGCAGAACGCCCGGTCGCCCGCCCCCGTGAGGAGGACCACGCGGACATCGTCGTCGGCCTCCGCCTGCTGCGAGTACTGCGCCAGCAGCTCGACCGAGCTGATCGTCAGCGCGTTGTGCCGCTCCGGCCGGTCGAGCACGATGTGCGCGATGTGGTCTTCGACGTGGTAGCGCACGTCGGGCCCCTGTCCGTTCGCGCTCATCCGCCCTCGGTGTCCGGCGCGAAGTGCGCGATGTCGAGGATGCTGCCTTCCCGCTTGGGCGACCAGACCGCACGTACGCGTTTGCCCTCTGGCAGCTGCTCGCGGACGCGCGCGGCATCGGTCAGGTCGATGCCGCCCACGAAGTGCATGAGCATCGTGCTGGCGCCGTCGATGGCGATCGCACCGACCGCGTACGGAGGCGTGGGCCCTCCGCGGAAACCCTGCTGAACCACGGTGAACGTCTCGAGGGAGCCGACGGGTTCCAGCTCGAGCCACTCGTCGGTGCGCTCGAAGCAGGCCTCGCAGTACGCCTGGGGAGGCACGAAGGTGCGCTTGCAGTACGGACACCTGTTGGCGAGGAGACGCTGCTCGCGCAGCCCCTCCATGAACCTCGCCCACGTCCCGCCGAGGTGGATGTCGTAGTCGATCTCCCAGCGCACGTGCTGGGTGACGATGGCGTCTGCAGCCGGGTTGCTCATCGTGGCGTGGTCCTCTCGAGGATCGCGAGGTTCTCGAACTGGAAGAAGGTGCCGCCGGTCCCGTGTGCGAGGCCGCGCGTCGCGCCGGGGACCTGGATGCCTTCGGGTGCATCGCCCATCAGCTGCAGAGCGATGTAGGCGTACGGGGCAAGCTCGCCGGCGACGCCGGCGTTCGTGCACTTCGGGCCGCCGGAGGGATTGGTCGGCATCGCGCCGCCGAGCGCTGTCGCGCCCGAGCGCACCAGGGCCGCGCCCTTGCCGGGCTCGGCGAGCCCGAGCGCCTCGAGCTGCATCGGCAGCATGGGCGCGTAGGGCGAGAACAGCTCCAGCACGTCGAGTTCTTCACGCGGATCGGCGATGCCCGCGGTCGCGTACAGACGCCGCGCGAGGATCGCGAGGCCCTCCCACTCGGAGAACGACCCCTTGCCGCCGCCCAGGTACGGGTCGCTGGACGTGCCGAACGCGCGGATGACGACGGTCGGCGTCGCGAGGCCGTCGGCGACGCTCTCCGCCGTGACCACGACTGCACACGCGGCCGCGGACGCCGGGCAGATCATCGACATGACCATCGGCGTCGAGATCATGCGCGACGCCAGCACGTCCTCGACCGACAGCTCCTTGCGCAGGTGCGCGAACGGGTTGCGGGCCGCGTGGGCGTGGGCCTGGACGACGACGTGCGCGAGGTCCTCGTCGCTGACGCCGTAGCGCTCCTGGTACGCAGCCGGGAAGAACGCTCCCATGTGGACGGCCCCCATCCCGAGCGGCTGCTCGACCACCATCGGCGAGTTCGTGTTGATGACGGCCTGCAGGTCGCGCGCGCCGAAGAACGTCGACGGGCCCAGGCACAACACGGCACGGTGATCGCCGGAGGCGACCATCCGCGCGGCCGCGTGCACGAGGTTGCCGCCCGTGGTCCCTCCCGTGTTGATCACGACCGACGGCAGACGGGTGGCGATGCCGAGGAGCCTGGTCAGGTGCTTCGCGCCGAGCGCGGTCCCCTCGAAGCCGTCGATGTTCCCGACGACGACCCCGTCGAGCTCCCCGGGGCCGACGCCCGCGTGTTCCAACGCGGCGGCCGTCGCCTGCTGGCACAGCTCGATGCTCGAGTGCTCCTGGCGGTGGATGGCGGTCGCCGGGGTCAGCCCGACGCCCGAAATCGCAGGGCGTGCCCGCATCAGTCGACCTCCACCACGAGCACCGTCGCCGTCTCGCCGACGGGACCCGTCACGAGGTCCGTCGAATGGACGAGCCCGCGCCCGCCTCCCTCGCGCCGCTCGAGCCAATCGATGGCGGCGGACAGCCGAAGAGCACCGTTCGCCAGACCGGGGTGGTTGGAACGTACCCCGCCGGACGGCGAGATGACGGCGGCGTCGGCCTCGAGGCCGACCCCCAGCGCGCCCTCGAGCGGCTCGACGAGCGCGGGGCTCGCCGCGGTCAGCTCCACGACGTCGACCTGTGAGACCCCGGCGCGGGCGCGGGCGGTGTCGGCGGCATGCGCGGTCGCGTCGGCGGGCGCGTTGAGCCAGCTGCCGCTCCAAGCCCAGTCGCCGGAAGACATCCCGCTGCCGAGGATCCGCGCTCGCGAACGGGCGCGCCGCGCCCGAGGCGCGGACGCGAGGACGATCGCCGCGGCGCCGCTGGTGTGCGCCGGGAGCATCAGCTCAGTCAGGGGCCACGCCACCGCCGGTGACGCCAGCACGTCCGCGGCCTCGACCGGGTCGCGACGCCCCGCCGCTGCGCCCTTGGCGCCGCAGGTGATCTCGCGCGCGGCGATGGAGGCCAAGCGCTCGACGCCGCCCCCGTTGCGCTCCAGCCACGCGGTTGCGTGCAGCGCCAGTGCCGCCGTCGCCGACATGCCGACCGGACGGTTGAACTGGGGCTCGAACGCCAGGTTCGACGCCTGGTCGAGGAAGGCGCGATGGCCGGCCGGCGACGTGTGGCGGATCTCCGGATGGTGCACGGCGACGGCGACGGCGACGTCGGCGCCCGCGCGGATGGCCTGGGAGGCCGCGATGATGGCCTGGCCGGCGTCGCCTTCAATGCGGTACGCGTCGGCCAGATAGCCCCCTGCGGCGGGCGTCGTGAGTCCGCTCGAGATGCTGCGCCCGTCGTAGACGTCCATCGATGCGAGCGCGGTGAACTGGACCTCGTGCTTGCGCAGCCCGGCATCGCGTAGCGCGCGGTCGACGCAGTCGAACGCGAGCTCGTCGAGCACGGCGTCGTGCTCCGGGCGCCACCCCGAAGTGGCGATGCCGCAGATGTGGACGGCCTCGGTGCGGGGCGGAGCTGTGGCGACGGGCGCGGACACGCATGCAACGTACTGCAATGGGCGTCAATGGGCAACACTACGTCAGTAGATACCGTAGTGTCTAGTTAAGTAACGGAACAGGAGGCGGCATGACGGAGAACCGGGGCCCTCTGAGGGGGGTACGCGTTACGGAGCTCGGCGGCATCGGGCCGGGACCGTTCGGAACGATGCTCCTGGCCGACATGGGCGCTGACGTCGTTCGCATCGACCGGCCGCCGGCGGGCGAGCAGGCCGCGCGTGACGCAGTGCTCGGGCGCGGGAAGCGCTCCATCGCACTCGACCTGAAGGATCCGGACGACCTCGATGCCGCTCGCTCGCTCATCGCCCGCAGCGACGTCGTCATCGATCCGATGCGTCCGGGCGTCGCCGAGCGCATAGGCATCGGCCCCGACGACTGCTTGGCCGCTCACCCGAGGCTCATCTACGCCCGCATGACCGGCTGGGGGCAGGACGGTCCGCTCGCTCAGCGTGCGGGGCACGACATCAACTACATCGCTCTCGCCGGTGCGCTGCATCCGATGGGTCCCGCCGACGCGCCGCCGGTCGTTCCGTTGAACCTGGTCGGCGACTACGGCGGGGGCGGCATGCTGCTGGCCCTCGGCGTCGCCGCCGCTCTCGTCGAGCGTGAGCGGTCCGGCCGGGGGCAGGTCATCGACGTCGCCATGGTCGATGGTGCGGCGACGCTCATGGCCGTCTTCTGCCAGCTGCGTGCGGAGGGGCGATGGTCGCCGGACCGCGGCACCAACTGGCTCGACGGGTCGGCGCATTGGTACCGGACATACGAGACCGCGGACGGCGGCTACATCAGCGTCGGCGCGCTCGAGCCGCAGTTCTACGCGGTTCTGCTCGAGACGCTCGAGCTCGATCCGGCCGAGTGGCCGCAGTGGGAGAGCGATCGGTGGCCAGCTCTTCGTGACGCCATGGCGACGATCTTCCGCCGCCGGACGCGAGCCGAGTGGGAGCGCGCCTTCGAGGGACGCGACGCTTGCTTCGCGCCCGTGCTCGAGCTGGAAGAGGCGGCCGTGCACCCTCACCTGGCCGCCCGCGGGACGCTCGTCGACCACGACGGGACGCTGCAGCCAGCGCCGGCTCCCCGCTTCAGCAGGACGCCCGGCACGATCGGGTCACCGGGCCAGGATTCCGAAGAGCTGAGGCGCGAGGCCGCGCAGTAGAGCGCGTCCCGACGGGCGCGACGCCACCGCGATTGTCACTCGCGCGCGCGAGACCCGCCCGGGAGGTGCGGCCGTCCGGGACCGGACGGCCGCACCTCGGCCTAGGCGGTCGCGGTCTCCGTCGGCACGGCCTTCTCGCGCTTGCCGCGGATCCGCTCGATCACGACGGCAGCCGAGATCGCGACGATGAGGGCGACACCGTTGAAGATGTCGGTCACCCAGAGCTCCGCTCCGGCCAGCAACAGGCCTTGGACGCCCGTGCCGAGGAGGTAGATCGCCAGGACCGTCCCCCAGATGTTGAAGCGCCCCGGCTTCAGCTGAGTGGTGCCCAGGAACGCGGCGGCGAACGCCGGCAGCAGGTACTGCGGGCCGATCGTCTGGTTGATCGTGTCGAGGTTGGACGCGAGCAGCACGCCCGCGAAGCTCGCCGTCGCGCCCGAGACGACAAGGCTCCAGAACGCGAGACGCCGCGTGCGGATGCCCGCGAGTCTCGCCGCGTCCGTGTTCGCGCCGGTCGCGTAGATCCGCCGCCCGAGGGGCGTGTGCTCGAGCACGTACCACGTGATGATCGCGAAGATCAGCAGGTAGATCGCGAGGATCGGGATCCCCAGCGGCGAGCCGGACGTCAGATCGGTGAAGCCCGACGAGAACGGCCCGATGTACTCGTTGTCGGCGATGATCGCTGCGCCGCCTACGAGCAGCGAGGTCGTCCCGAGCGTCGCGATGAAGCTGTCGAGGCCGACCATCGCGACGAGGAGGCCGTTGAACGCGCCGATGCCCGCCCCGATGAGGAGCGTGAGCACGATGGCCACCACCGGAGAGACCTCCGGGCCTTGAGTCATGAGCGCTCCGCAGACGAGCGCGCTGAAGCCGAGGTTCTGCGCCGCGGAGAGGTCGAACACACCCGCGGCGAGCGGGAACACGAGGCCGAGGGCGAGGATGGCCGTGATGGCCTGGCTCTGGGCGATGTTCTTGGCGTTCGTATCCGTCAGGAAGGTGTCGGGGATCCAGACGGCGAACGTCGCGATGATCGCCGCGAAGATGAACAGGCCGGAGAACCGGCCGAGTTGGAGTCGGCCGAGCAGCGCAGCGACGCTGTGCGGCGTCGTCGGCGCGCGGTCATGGGTCGCCTCCGCGGCCACAGCCGGCGAGGACGAGGCGGGCGCGGGAGGAGTCTGGCTGCCTCTAGGCATGGGTCACCGTCGCTTGTGAGGTAGGTGTGGGGCGAAGCGCTTCGCCGAGGATCGTGTCGACCGTGAGGTCTCCGCCGGTGAGCGTCGCTGCGATGCGACCGTCGCGCAGGACGATCACCCGGTCGCAGATCGAGCACGCCTCTTCGAAGTCGGAGGTCGTGAGGAGGATCCCTGCGCCGTCGGCGGCAACCGCGGTGAGGGCGTCGTAGATGGCACGCTTCGCGCCCACGTCCACGCCGGCGGTCGGCTCCTCGAAGAGGAACGCGGATGCGCCGCAACGCAGCCATCTCGCGATCATGATCTTCTGCTGGTTGCCGCCGCTCAGCGACGACATCCGCGCTTCGGGGTCGCGGGGCTTGACCTCGAACCGGTCGAGGTAGGGCATGACGTCGTTCGACTCCTGGCGCCGGCTCAGCCACCGCAGCGGGCCCCGGCCGCGGATCTTCGGGATCGTGATGTTCTCGCGAAGCGTCCACGCGGCGACCCCACCGAGACGTTTGCGGTCGCCAGGCACGAAGGCGAGGTCGCACCGGACGGCCTCAGTGGGCGAGCGAGGATCGACCGCGTCACCGCGCACCTTGATCGCCCCGCTCTCGCGCTTCTCCGCGCCGAAGATCAGGTGGGGGACGTCCTCGGTCCCGGAGCCTTCCAGCCCCGCGATCCCGACGATCTCCCCTGCGTGCACCGTCAGCGAGAGGTCGCGGAGCCGTCCGCCGCGCAGCCCGCGGACCTCGAGCACCGGATCCTTGCCCGGCGTCGGGAGCTCCGGATAGAGCGCGTCGAGCGACCGGCCGAGGATCAGCGTCACGAGGCTGTCGTGGTCGAGATCGTTCACGTCCTTGGTCGCCACCTTCTTGCCGTCGCGCAGAACGCTGACCCGGTCGGCGATCTCGAACACCTCCTGGAGGCGGTGGGTCACGTACAGCACGGTGCCCCCGCGCTCCTTGACGTCCCGCAGCAGCCTGAAGAGGTGGTTCTTGTCGGCCTCCGACAGCGAGGCGGTCGGCTCATCGAGCACCAGGATCCCCGAGGCGGCATCCCCGTGGTGCAGGGCACGCACGATCGCCGTCATCGTCCGCTGCGCCGGACCGAGGCTGTTCAGCGGCCGCGAGCTGTCCACCTCCACGCCGTAGTGGGCGAAGATCTCGTTCGCGTGGCGCTTCTCGCGCCGCTCGGACAGCCAGAACCGGCCGGAGTACCCCTCGCCCAGGGCCAGGTTGTCCACCACCGGGAAGTGATCGATGAGCGCGAGGTCCTGGTGGATGAACCGTAGGCCTGCGTGATGCGCGGCCGTCGGGTCGCCGAGGGCGAGCGGCTCGCCGTTGACCGTCGCCCGGGCCCCCGCCTCCGGCGCGTGGTAGCCGGCGAGGATCTTGATCAGGGTCGACTTGCCGGAGCCGTTCTGACCGAGCAGGCAGTGGACCTCGCCTCGCTTGAGCTCGAGCGACACATCGTCGAGCGCCCGCTGGCCCTGGAACACCTTCGAGAGGCTCTCCACCGCCAGGATCGGGCGCGTCCCGTTCAACTGGGACACGGTTGGCCTGCCTTCGCTTGCTGAGACATCCCTCTCCTCCGACTTCGGGTCTCCGCGGGCCGGACCGACATGTATCGGCCGACCGAGTGTCGGAACACTAACGCTCTGTCAGTCGAACTGCAAGACGAAATCGTTTGCCCATGCCGGGAGGCCCTTGAGCCGCTGACATATCGTTAGAGATCAACGCAGCGCAAGATGTTGATCACCTCGTCGAATGAGGGTACGCTCCGCCATGTAACTTCGTTCGACCATCAGGAGGGTCGTCCCATGGCTGGCACATCCGCGACACCCGCGCTCGACATCCCGCCCGCCGAGATGCTCGCCGCCGTCGAGGAGATCCGTCGCGTCAAGGCCGCCTACTGCCGGTGCGTCGATACGAAGGACTTCGAGGGCTGGGCCCAGGTCTTCACGCCCGACGCGCGAGTGAACGAAGGCGAGTTCCCGATCGCGCGGCATCCGGTGACCGGGGACGTCATCCCCCCGGACACGGTGTCGCTCGAGCTGCTGGAGAGCCTTACCGCCGCCTTCGAGTGGCCGCTGGTCGGGCGCGCGGCGATCCAGCGGTTCGGTGAGACCGTCACCGCGGGGGTGACGTCGGCGCACCACGTCTTCAACCCCGAGATCAGGCTGACGTCGCCGACAACTGCCGAGGCGGTCTGGCCGATGGAGGACTACGCGTGGTTCCCGGAGGACGCGCCGGTCAGCTCCATGCACGGCTGCGGCCACTACCACGAGACCTACGAGCGGCTCGATGACGGGCGCTGGTACATCAAGACGATCGACCTCACGCGCCTGCGCGTCGACTGGAAGTAGAGACCCATGACTCTTGAAGAGCTGATCGCCAAGCAGGAGATCGCGGAACTGCTTGCGCGCTTCGCGCGCGGTGCCGATCGCTTCGACCTGGAGCTCGTGCGGGCGTCCTATCACCCCGACGGCGTCGACGAACACGGGTTCTTCACCGGGCCGCCGGACGAGTTCATCGAGTTCATCTCGAGCCCCGAAAACCTCCCCTCGTTCAACCGGACGATGCACTTCAACGGTGCGCCGCTCATCGAGCTCGACGGGGACACGGCGTACGCCGAGACGTACTGCCTGGCTTTCCACGAAGCCCCCGAGGGCCACCCGTGGGGCCCGGCGAACCTGCTCATCGCGCTGCGCTACGTGGATCGCCTCGAGCGCCGGGATGGCAAGTGGGCGCTCGTCCGCCGCACGCTCGCGTACGAGTGGCTCAACCGCCTCCCGCTCGAGAACATCGCCGAGATCCTGCCGCCGGAGGGCGTCATGGGACGGCGCGACCGCGGCGACCTCGTGTACACCATCAAGGAGGGCAAGTCCAACGGGACCCCGGCCCCGTCCGCCGACCCCTCCGCCGCGCGAACGTGATGACGAACCGGCAGCTCGTCGTGCGGCAGCTTCCCGAGGGGGACCTGCGAACCGACCACTTCGACGTGATCGACGGCGAGATGCCGGTCCCCGGCCCGGGCGAGGCGCTCGTCCGGACGGTGATGCTGTCGCTCGACCCGGTCAACCGGCTCTACCTCGTTCCCGCTGCCGCTGCTGTGGACGAGGCGCCGCCTGAGCCGCCGTCGCCGGAGTTCACGCGCCGCGCCCAGCCGTGGCGCGACCTGCGCAAGACGCTCGGTCCCGGCGATGTGATGGACGCGTTCACGCTTTGCGAGGTGATCGACTCCAACGGCACGGACCTGCCGGAGGGGGCGGTCGTCGTCTGCTCGGTCGGTGCGCAGGAGTACGCGGCGGTGCATCAGGACTGGGCGCGCGTCCTGGACGTCCGAGCGCCACTGCAGCACTACTTGGGCGTGCTCGGCGTGACCGGAGGCATCAGCGCCTACGTCGGGCTCCTGCACAAGGCGCCGCCGCGGCCGGGCGACACCGTGGTCGTCTCGTCGGCGGCTGGATCGGTGGGGAGTGCGGCGGGGCAGCTGGCGAAGCTGGCCGGCGCGCGGGTCGTCGGGCTGACGAGCTCCGAGGTGAAGGGACGGATCCTCGTCGACGAGCTCGGCTTCGACGCGGCGGTCGACTACCGCAGCGACAGCTTCTTCGCCGACCTCCTGGCCGCGTGCCCCGAGGGCGTCGACGTCTTCTTCGACAACGTCGGCGGGCCCGTCCTCGAGACGGTGCTGAACGCCATGGGGGAGAACGGCCGCGTGTCGTGCTGCGGTAACGTCGCCAACTACGACCGTGCGGAATGGCGCGGGCCGGGCAACCTCCCGTTCATCCTCGTGGTGAAGCGCCTGCAGATGATCGGCTGGGCGATCCACGACAACATGGACGTGTGGCCTGAGGCAGAGGCGCGGCTGACGCGCTGGCTGGCCGAAGGCCGGATCAAGCCCTTCGAGGACGTGACCGAGGGCCTGGAGGCGATGCCCGAGCGACTGGTGGACATGCTCGGGCCGTCGAGTCGCTTCGGCAAGCAGATCATCCGCGTCGGTCCGGATCCGTCGTCGTCCGCCGGTGCGCAGGCACCGGCTGGGGTTGCCGTCGATGGCTGACCATGCCGGTCGCCCGGAGGAGATCACTGATCTTGCCGGCCGCAGACGCCCGACGCTGCGCGAGCGCCAGAAGGCGTCGACGCGCCGGGCATTGCTGCAGGGGGCCAAGGAGGCGTTCGAAGAGCACGGCTACGCGGCGACCATCGAGGACATCGCCGCCCGTGCCGGGACGAGCAGGGGAACGTTCTACCTGTACTTCTCGAAGAGCGAAGCGCTTGCCGAGCTGCTCGCGGAGGCGTTCATCCGCGGTGCGGGAGAGGATCACGACGACACGGCCGCGCTCCGGGACTTCACGCACCTGCCGGCGTTCACCCTCGACCAGATGCGCCGCTGGATCGCTGCGTACGTCCGGCGATGGGAGAAGCACCGACTCCTCGGGCGAGCGTGGGTCGAGGGGGATGTTCAAGATCCGGCGGTCCAGGCCGCCACCGACGCTCGGCTCCAGCGAACCGTCGACGAGCTCGCCGACGTCATCGTCGGCGCGCGGACCGCCGCCGGGCTTCCGATCACGCGGACCGAGGCGGTCGCCCGCGCCGCCTGCATGGATCTGCAACTGCAGTTCTTCACCTACCACGTCGTTCTTCGGGGCCTCGACGTCGACTTCAAGGCGGGCGTCGACGCCGTGGCCGAGTCGTGGTACGTGAGCATCTTCGGAACCACGACGCCCGACGGCGCTGTCGTGGTCGCCGGACCGCGCCGGGCGCACTCGCGGCTCGCGGAGTCCGCGTAGGACGTCCACGCGCGGCCGCGCTTCAGGCGCCGGGGCGGACGAGCGCGGCGAGGTCGTCGCCTTCGCGGATCTCCGGGAGGCCCGGGATCGCCGCGGCGCTGATCACGCCAGCGACACGAGCTGGAGGTCCTCCGGCGTGTCGACGTCGAGCAGCAGCGCCTCGACGGCGTCGATCGCGCAGGGGACGCCGGCGCCGGCGGCGAGCCGCTCGTGCCGTTCGCGGCTGCCGGGCCCGAAGGCGGGCCGGATCGCGCGCGGCGGGTGCAGCAGCAGCGCGTTCGTGCCGGTCCCGTGGCGGTCGGGCACGACGACGACGCCGCGGCGGGGGTGGCGGTCGACGAGGCCGTCGACGTCCGCGGCGGTGAGCAGCGGGCAGTCGCCGGGGACGAGCAGGACGCGGTCCGCGCCGAGCTCCTCGGCGCGGGTGATGCCGAGCTCGGCGGCGCCGGAGTGGCCGAGCGGGACGGGCTCGTCGACGACGTCGAAGCGGTTCGCGATCGCCGCGTCGCGCGCCGCCGGATCGGCGGTGACCACGACGACGTGGTCCAGCCGGGCGGCGTGAGCGAGCGCATCGAGGACGTCGCCGACCATGCCGCGGACGAGCGCCGTCTTGTCCGGGACCGAGCCGAGCCGCGACTTCGCGTGGGCGAAGCGCTTGACCGGCAGGACCGCGACGGTCGTCGTCACCGGGCCGAGGATCGGCAGCGCCACGTCCTCGGCGTTCCGCCTACCGTCCGGCAGGCGACGGGTAGGGGCGTGCGTAGGAGGCGTCGCTGCGGTCCCACCGACCCGGGAACTCGAACCCCTCGGGGAAGAGATCCGGGTTCACGGTCGCCTCGGCGTTCCACTCGATGAGCACCAGTCGGTGGGCAACGCGCCACTCGCCGTCCCGCCGCTCGAGACGGTCGAGGTACCGCGCGCCGGCAAGGTCGATGGCGTCGTTCGCGATGCGACGGAAGCAGACGAGGAAGTACGACTCAGCGTGCGCCGTGTCGCCGTCGATCTCGACGGTCAGGTTCGTCATGAAGTGCTGATGGGCCCGCCACTGGCTCTCGTGCAGCTCGTTGGCCCAGTCGACGAACTCCTGGGGCGACCCGACGAAGATGCCGTGATCGTCCAGGCCGTCCTCGTGGTACGCGGAGAGCACCAGGTCGTCGTCGTGCCGGTCGAGACCGCGGGTGTAGCGGTGGATGCAGTCGACGATCGCCTGCCGGTCGAGCAGGGAGCGAACTGCCGCGACCTCCGCGGCGCTGAGGGCGTCGGCGCTCATGCCGTGGCCCGAGCGGCGAGGCCGAGGCGGGGGCGGACCCAGGCGCCGAGCTTGGCGATCGCCTCGTCGGCTTCGGGCAGGTTGCCGGCCCAGAGCTGGAAGACGTGCGGGATGCCGCTGTAGATGTCCATGCTGACGTCGACGCCGGCCTGGCGGGCGCGGTCGGCGAGGCGCTTGGCGTCGTCGACGAGAACCTCGTCGTCGCTGGCCTGGATGTACAGGGGCGGCAGCCCGCTGAGGTCGGCGTACAGCGGCGAGGCGACGGGATCGTCGGCGGCGGTCTCGCCGATGTAGTGGTCACGCAGCTCGGTGAAGGTCCGCCCGTCCGAGAGCAGGTCGGTGTCGGCGCGGGTGGCGATCGACTCGGCGGTCATGGCGAGGTCGACCCACGGCGAGAGCGGCATCGCGGCGGCCGGCAGCGCCTCGCCGGCGTCGCGCAGCTTCACCAGCGCACCGACGACGAGGCCGCCGCCGAGGCTGTCGCCGGCGAACGCGATCCTGTCGGGGGTGTAGCCCTCGCTCTGCAGCCAGCGGTAGGCCCCGAGCACGTCGTCGAGCGCGGCGGGGAACGGGTTCTCGGGCGCCAGGCGGAAGTCAACGTTGAGCGCGGCACAGCCGGCGGCGAGGACGAGGTGGCCGACCAGCTTCTCGTGCGTGCGCGCCGAGCCGACGACGCCACCGCCGCCGTGGACGTAGAGGATGACGCGCGAGGTGTCCGCGTCCGGACCTTCCTGCCACAGCGCCGGACAGCCGCCGGTGTCGACCTCGCGGACCGAGACACCGGGGGCCTGGCCCGCGAAGGTGCCCATCATGTCGCCGCCGGCGCGGCGCTGCTCGAGCGTCATCTCGCCGATCACGCTCGCGCGGAACGCGCGCAGCTGCTCGTTCAGCTGGCTCGCCTCAGCACTCGCCACAACAACCACCTCTCCAAAGGGGGACCGGGGAAGCACGCTAACACTCTGACGAAACACTGGCAAGATGGCAGTGAACGAGGTCGCTGGCGTGCTGACAGTCAAATGACGATTGGCCAGAGAACCGACGGTGCGTATGATTGGCGAGTCGTGGTGGGTCGGTTGCGAAGGGAGGCAGGACGGATGGGGGGGGAGCCGGGGTTCCGGCTGCGGCGAACGCTCGCCGCAGCCGCGGTCGCACATGTGACCGCGTTCTGCGATCGACTCGCGGCGCATGCGCAGCCGCAGGAGTCCGCCGAGCGAGTGCTGGACGCGCCGCTGCGGCTCGCGCCGTCGGTCGACCGCCGGAAGGTCGCAGGGATCGCGCTTGTCGTCGTGGCGGTCGCAGCGCTCCTCGCCTTCACGGGCGGCCCGGCGGAGAAGTTCGTCGATGCGTTCTCGCGCGTGGCCGCGGCAGACCCGGACTGGGTCGTCGCGGGCATCGCCTTCGAGGCGCTCTCGTTCGCCGGGTACATCGCGCTGTTCTGGCTCGTTGCGGGCGGTGCGACCGCGGCCGTCGGGCTGCGCGCGAGCGCCGAGGTCTCGCTCGCGGGAGCGGCCGCGACTCGCCTCCTGCCGACCGGCGGGCTCGGCGGGGTGGCGCTGACCCTCTGGGCCTTGGCGCGCTCCGGTCTGCCCGCGCGAGCGGCGGTCCGGACGCTGCTGACGTTCCTGGTCCTGCTCTATGCCGTCTTCGTGGGAGCGCTCACGACCGCTGCAGTCTTGCTTCTGACGGGCGCGGTGCCGAGTCACGGCCCCGCCCTCCTCGCCGCCCCGTCCGCGCTACTGGGGCTGACTGCCGCGGCCGCCGCGCTGTGGCTTGCCCGGCGCCGCGCGACCGTCTTCGGTGAGGCGGTGTGGGCGGCGGTCGCGATCGTCCGGCGCGCCGACGCCAGGCTGCTCGGCGCGCTCGCGTGGTGGGGCTTCGACCTCGCGCTCCTCGCCGCGATGTTCGCGGCGATCGACAGCCCGCCGGCGGTGCCCGTGCTCATGCTTGCCTACTTCACGGGCGCGATCGGCAACACCGTCCCGCTGCCCGGACTCGTGGCGGGCGGAACCACGGGCGTCCTGCTCGCCTTCGGCGTCGATGCGGCTGTCGCTCTCCCCGCGGTGCTGGGTTACCGGGCCATCGCGCTCTGGGTCCCGGCCGCGCTCGGCACCTTCGCGATTGCCGCGCTCCGCCGCACGGTCCACGCATGGGGCTCGGCGCCCGCGATGGAGGTCACGGGCCACCGGGGGCCCGCGACCATTTCACTGGCACCTTGACTCTTTTTCGACACGGCGTTAGCGTGCGGCGCCCCGGCACGTGGAGGAGACGAAAGGTGGGGCACGCATGAACATCGGGATCGCCGGCCTCGGCATGGGCGACCTCGCGCGTCCGGAGGTGTACGGACCGTTCGTCACGGCCGCGGACGAAGCCGGCTTCGCGACGCTCTGGCTTCCGGAGCACATCGTCCTGTTCGACGCTTTCGGCTCGCAGTACCCGTACGCGCGGGGCGATACGCGGCCGCCGGTCGGCATGGACGTGGCGAACCTCAACCCGTACGTCTCCCTGTCCTTCGCGGCCGGGCGGACATCACGCATCCGCCTGGGCACCGGGGTCACGCTCGTGCCCGAATATCACCCGCTTCTTCTCGCGAAGCTCGCCGGGTGCCTGGACTTCCTCAGCGGCGGCCGGTTGGCGTTCGGCGTCGGCGTCGGCTGGTTGCGCGAGGAATACGAGGCGCTCGGGATCCCGTGGGAGCGCCGCTCGGCTCGTACCAAGGAGTACGTCGCGGCGCTGCGCGAGCTCTGGGGGACGCGCGAGAGCACCTTCAAGGGCGAGTTCGTCGAGTTCGAGAACGTGCTCAGCTTCCCGAAGCCGCTGGCCGGACGCGACTTCCCGATCATCTACGGCGGCCATTCGGACGTAGCCCTGCGCCGCGCCGCGGACTACTGCAACGGCATCTTCCTCTTCAACCTCACTCCGGACGAGGCGGCCGAGCGCATCGCCACGCTCCATCGCCTGCTGGAGGAGCACGGCCGTTCGAGCGAGGGGTTCGAGATCATCGTCGCCGGCCTGCCCGACATGACGACGGATGCGATCCCCGCGTACCGGGACGCCGGCGCCCACGAGCTCGTGATCCAGCCCAACCACCTCTATGCCGCCGGCGCGGCCGTTCCCGGACAGGCGGCGGAGGCCGTCCGTCTGCTCGCGGATGAGTGGCTGAGCGCCGCCGCGGCGCTGTCGCACACCTGAGCATCGAACGAGACTCGAGACATCAAGGAGCCTGGACGTGAGCGGATACACCCCGATGACCGAGTTGCTGCGCAGCCGCGCGCAGACCGATCCGGACGCGGAGTTCCTGCTGGAGCCCGACGGCCCCGCGGCGACGGTCGGCCAGCTTGACGAACGGGTGCGGCAGTGGGCCGCGGGCCTGCGCCGCGAAGGCGTTCAGGCGGAGGACCATGTTCTGTTGATGTTGCCGACGTCCGTCTCGGCCGTGTCGGCCTGGCTGGGCATCGCTGCGCTGCGCGCGGTCGAGGTACCGATCAACACGCAGTACCGCGGCGACATGCTCAGCTACATCATCAACGACTCGCGCTCACGCATCCTCATCATCGAGCGGGCGTACGTCGCGCAGCTCGCCGAGGTGCTGGATGAGTGCCCGGGACTGGAGCTCATCGTCCTTCACGGGGAGGGCGACGCGCCGGAGCTGAGCGTGAGGACGATCGAGGCCAGCGAACTTGCGGCCGGACCGCCCGCCGACGACTTGCCGACCGTCGCGCCCCATGACATCGCGGCGATCATCTACACGTCGGGCACGACCGGCCGGTCGAAGGGGGTCATGGTCCCGTGGGCGCAGCTCCAGGAGACCGCGCGGTGGTGCACGCCGCTCCCCGAGCTCGGCCCGGACGACACGCTGTTCTTGCCGTTCCCGTTCTACCACGTGACGGCGAAGATCCCGCTGTTCGCGATGCTCCAGAGCGGCGGCAGGGCGGTCATCCGTGAGCGGTTCTCCTCGACGGACTACTGGGACGTCGTCGCCGAGCACAACTGCACGTTCGGCCTGCTCCTGGGCGGGATGGCGCGCATGCTCATGGTCAGGCCCGAGACGGACGACGACGCGTCGACTCCGCTGCGCCTCGTCGGCATGGTGCCCGTGATCCCCGACCTGCGCGACTTCGAGAAGCGTTTCGGCGTTCGTGTTGGCACGATCTTCAACATGACCGAGACCTCGGTGCCGATCGCAAGCGAGCGCTGGGAGATCAGGGACCCCGCCTCCGCCGGCAAGCAGCGGCCGGGCTGCGACGTGCGGATCGTCGACGAGCACGACTACGAGGTTCCGGTCGGAGCGACCGGCGAGCTCATCGTGCGGACCGACGAGCCGTGGACGCTCAACGCCGGCTACTGGGGGATGCCAGAGGCGACGGCGCGCGCGTGGCGCAACGGGTGGTTCCACACCGGGGACGGGTTCCGCCGCGACGAGGAGGGCAACTACTACTTCGTCGACCGCTTCAAGGACGCCATCCGCCGCCGCGGCGAGAACATCTCGTCACTCGAGGTCGAGAACCTCGTGGGCCAGCACCCGGCCGTCGAGATGGTCGCCGCGATCGGCGTTCCCGCCAAGACCGGCGAGGAGGAGGTCATGGTCATCGTCGTACGCAAGCAGGGCCAGTCGCTCCAGGGCGCCGAGCTCGTGGAGTTCCTGTCGTCGCGGATGCCGAAGTTCATGGTCCCGCGCTACGTCCGCTTCATCGACGCTCTGCCCATGACGCCCACGCAGAAGGTGACCAAGCACGTCCTGCGCGACGCCGGCATCACGCCCGATACGTGGGATCGCGAAGCGGAGGGCTCGGCCGCGGCGTCGGCGACGTCGGTCGCCAGCGCCTGATGGGTAAGGGGCGGGGCGCCGTCCGGCGGCCCGCCCCACTCATCACGGCGCCTCGCCGCCGGGCGGCCACCCGCTGCCCGAGTCCAGCAGCTCGAGCCGGAGGCCGATCTGCTCCCGCGCATCGACGATCAGCGTCGTGAAGGGCCGGCCGGGCATGCCGGTCGCCCGGAGGTCGACCTCGGGGAACTCGGCGATGATCGCGGCGCCGCGCTGCTCGAGAGCCTCGCGCAGCGCATCGATGTCACCGGTGGTGAACGTGACGTTGTGGAGGCTCGGGCCCTCGCGCTCGAGCTGCTCGTTCCAGCTTTCCATCCCGGGCGCCGGACGGATGAACTGGAACACGACGTTCCCGGCGAGCGTGTGGACGAGCCGCATCCCCGGCATGAGGCTCTCGATCTGGGCGGCGGTCTTCGTCTCGACGATCTTCGCCCCGAAGACCTCCCGGGTGAACGAAGCGGCCGCGTCGGGGTCGGGATGGACGATCTCGAGGTGTAGGAACTGATCGAGTGGCTCGCTCATGGCTGAGCTCCTGTTCGAGTGACGGACTGGACAATACTTGGCAGCGTGTCTAAAGTCGGCGGCTCCGCCAACCGGTCATCGGAGGTGCCCATGCGCCACGAAGAGCGCATCGCCCTGCTCCTCGACAAGCAGGAGATCGCCGAATGCATCACCCGCGTCGCGCGTGGCTACGATCGCCACGACATCGAGCTGGCGCTATCGGCCTTCCACGCGGGCGCGCGGGACGACCACGCCGTCTTCATCGGCTCGGCGCCCGAGATGGTCGAGTGGGCGAACGCCTTCCACGACTCCGGGTTGCGCGGGCATCAGCATCTGCTCACCAACATGTCGATCGATGTCGACGGCGACGAGGCGCACGTGGAGACGTACGTCACCGTCATCGGCGGGAACAAGGCCGATTGGGGCCACACGATGGGCGGCGGCCGCTATCTCGACCGCCTCGAACGCCGCGATGGGTCCTGGGGGATCGTCGATCGCGTCACGATAGTCGAGTGGTGGAGCGAGCCTGAGACGATGGAGCAGACCGCGCCGCTGGTGCACCCGTTCTCCCAGGATCGAACGGACCCGTCGTACACGCGCCCGCTGCGCGTCACCCGCGCGGACCGCAACCTCAGCGAGACCAACAACCCGTGGGCGGACGAGGACGCGCCGGCGCCGACCCGGTGACGCCACCCGATCTGCGGTAGCCACATGCAAGACGTCATCGAGCGGATCACCGCCGCCTACAACGAAGAGGACCGCGGGCCGGTACAACGGCGCGACGACGTCCCGGCCAGCTACGAGGCCATCACGCCCGCCTGGCTGTCGAACATCCTCTGCGCCGAGGTTCCCGGCGCCGAGGTGACGGCGGTCGCGCTGGACGATCCGGACGACGGCAGCAGCAACCGTCGCCGCATCAGGCTCACGTACAACGAAGCCGGGACGCGCGCCGGCCTCCCGAGGTCCGTCTTCTGCAAAGCGGCGATGTCCCTTCCGAACCGCCTCCTCCTCGGGGTCTCGGGCGCAGCACACGCCGAGGTCACGTTCTACAACGAGCTGCGGCCGCTCCTCGACATCGAGGCATCGACCGCGCGCCACGCCGCGTACGACCCGGGGTCGTTCGCCATGATCATCGTGCTCGACGACATCGCAGGCGAGGTCACCTTCTGCGACGAGGCGACTGTGGTGGGCGCGGAGGACGTCGAGAGCCGGCTCGACCTCCTGGCGCGCATGCACGCCAGGTTCGGCGGCGACCCGCGCTCACGGGCGACAAGCTGCGGATGATCACGTGGCCGCGGTTCTGGCAGAGCGCAAGCGGCCTCGGGATGGAGCGGGCGACGAACGACGGGTTCGCTGCCGCCGAAGAGGTCATTCCGGCTCGCCTCTTCCGCCGGGCGTCGGAGATCTGGGAAGACGAACGCCAGCGTGGCCCGCCACGCGGACCTCCCCGCCACGCTGATCTACAGTGACGTGCATCTGAAGAACTGGTACCGGGCGCCCGACGGCCGGATGGGGTTAAGCGACTGGGGTTGCGTTTGTGTCGGCCACTGGTCCCGCGACGTGTCCTACGCGATGGCGACGGCCATGTCGGTCGAGCAGCGCCGGGCGTGGGAGCGCGACCTTCTCGCGTACTACCTCGAGCGGCTCCGCGCTCATGGCGCGCCGGCCGTGTCCTTCGACGACGCGCTCGTCGCCTATCGGCAGCAGCTCCTCGGCGCCCTGGCCTGGTGGACGGCGACGCTGACGCCGCTCGAGGGGACGATGCCCGACATGCAGCCGGCGGCCACGACGATGACGTGGATCCACCGCATCGCTACCGCGATCGACGACCTCGACGCGCTTGACGCGTTCGCGGAGGTCTGAGGGGACGTCTACTCGCTTTCAGTCTGTTCGCTGCATTACAGTCGTATCTTTGACGCCGAGCCAGTTACTGGACGGCTTTCTCAGAGAGGGCGACTCATGGCAGAAGACACCGAGGTCTCGGTCCCGGCAGACGCGACGGGCGAGGCTGGCACAGCACGGCGTCGACCGACGCTGCGCGAAAGGCAGAAGGCGTCGACGCGCCGCGCGCTTCTGGATGGTGCGCGTGAGGCGTTCGAGGAGTCGGGATACGCGGCCACCATCGAGGAGATCGCGGATCGCGCCGGGACGAGCCGCGGGACGTTCTACCTGTACTTCTCCAAGGGCGAGGCTCTTGCGCAGCTGGTGACCGAGGCGTTCCTCGCGGATGGCGACGGCGAGGCCGCGGACCTGCTGCACAGCGACATCAGCGGCCTGGAGGTTCTGACGGTGGACCGGCTGCGAAAGTGGATCGGCGCGTTCGTGAAGACGTGGGAGACGAACCGGCTGCTCGGCCGGGCATGGCTCGAGGGCGACATCAACGATCCCGAAGTGCAGGCGATCAGCGACGACCAGATCCGGCGGCGCGTCGACGGCCTGGCGAACGCGATCTCATCGGCGCGCAAGCAGCGCGGCCTGCCAGTCAGCCGCAAGGAGGCCCGTGCCCGGGCGGCGGCGATGGACCTCCAGCTCCAGTACTTCACGTATCACATGGTCATCCGCGGGCTCGACCTCGACCGGCGCGCGGGGATCGATGCGATCGCGCAGTCGTGGTACGCGCAGATCTTCGGCGTGACGACGCCGGACGGTGGCGTCGTGGTCGATCCGCCGTCCTAGAGAGCCTGCTCGACGTCCATCGCGCCGTGAAGCCTGTGCTCGTCCGCGCAGGCGCAGCGACGTGCTTGCGCAGCGAGGCACGCGACGCGCGCCTGGAACTCGACTGCCGCGGCGATGGTAAGCGCCGCGCGCGGCGTCTCCCCTACGGCGACCAGCCCATGGCGCTCGAGCAGCACCGCGCTGGAGCCTCCCAGCGCCTCGACGGCGCGGCGGGCCAGCTCGGCCGAGCCGGCAGGTCCATGCGGGGCCGTGCGTACGGTGCCGATCGAGTAGTAGGCCGCCTCTTCGAGATCCGGAAGGACGGACGCGACGCAGCTCCACGTGGTCGCCCACGGCGCGTGTGCATGGACGACGGCGCCGACGTCCGGCCGCTTGAGGTAGATCGCCATGTGAAGCCGCCACTCGAGCGATGCCGCATAACCGGGGTCGAGCGATCCGAGGCGGACCCGCACGAGGTCGGAGCGCCTCATGCGATCGGGCGCGCGACGCGTCGGCGTGATGCGAACGGTCTCGCCGTCCCGCGCGCTGACGTTCCCCGTGGTGCCGATGCTCCACCCCCGCTTCGGGAGCTGCCGCGCGACGGCCACGATCTCGCGGTCGAGCCGAAAGCTCATGCCGCGATCTCGACGGGGAACCGGCGGCGGATGTCGTAGAGCGTCGTGCGCTCGGCGGCGGGGCGGCCGGCGCGGTGGGCGGCGTCGATGAGTTGCGGTGGGTCGAGTTTGACGCCGTGGTAGCTGCCGGCCAGGCGGCTGATGGACTCTTCCATGAGGGTGCCGCCGAGGTCGTTGACACCCCACCTGAGCGCTTCGGTCGCGGCGTCGAGGCCCATCTTGACCCAGCTGGCCTGGATGTTCTTGATCGAACGGCCGAGGGCAAGGCGGAAGACCGCGGTGTGCTTGAGGTTCTCATCGCGGCTGATCTCCTCGACGCCGTGGGTGCGCCCGAGGAGGGTGTGGAACGGGATGAAGCTCAGGGGGACGAACTCGGTGATGCCGCCGGTGCGCTCCTGCAGGTCTCTGATGACACGCATGTGCTCGGCGAGCTCCCACGGCTCTTCGATGTGGCCGAACATGACGGTGCTGGTGGAGCGCAGGCCGGCTCGGTGGGAGGCTTCGATGACCTCGATCCATCGTTGGACGGGGAGCTTGTTGGGGCTGATGCGCTCGCGCACGCCGTCGTGCAGCACCTCGGCCGCCGTGCCGGGCGTCGAGCCGAGGCCGGCGTCGCGCAGCCGCGCGAACACCTCGTCGAGCGGCAGCCCGCTCAGCCGCGCGATGTGGTCGATCTCCATCGGGCTGTAAGCGTGGAGATGCAGGTGTGGGGCTTCGTCTTCGGCGACTCGGAGCCAGTGCAGGTAGTCGTCGATCGTCCAGTCGGGGTGGATGCCCGATTGGATGCACAGCTCCGTCGCGCCGTAGGCGACGGCATCGCGCACGCGCGCGCGGAAGTCCTCTTCGGAGTGCTCGTAGGCGTCGGGCGAGCGCTTGCCCTGCCCGAAGCCGCAGAACGCGCATCCGACGATGCACACGTTGGAGATGTTGATGTTGCGGTTGACGACGAACGTCACCTCGTCGCCCGCGAGGTCTGCGCGCAAGGAGTCTGCGGCCTGACGCATGTCCTCGACCGCCTCGGGGCGGGTCTCGGCGAACATGGCGGTCAGCTCATCCTCGGTGAGTCGTTCGTCTTGCAGCGCCTTTTCGATCGCCGGACCGACCAGCTCACGGCGGATGGCGCGAGCCTCGGTGCGCCCGGAACCCCGCCGCGGGATGAACGACCAGTACTTCGTCTTGATCACATCCAGCACACCCTGGGCGACCCAATCCGAGTCGATGTACTGGGGGTAGACGCACAGCCGCTCGGTCAGCGCGATGCCGTCAAGGGCTAGGCGCTTGCGCACTTGGTGCGGCGACGGGAACGGATGCTCCGGCGAGATGTGGTCGCCGTTCGCGCTCAGGCCGCCCAGGTCGGTCGCACCGGCCTTCACGAGCTCGGGCCAATGCTCGGACAAGTTCGGCGGAACCTGGATGCCGACGTCGGGCCCCAGGATCTCGCGAGCGGTGCCGATGAGCCGAACGACGTCATCGAGGGAGACCGGCGACGCCCACCCGGGTGCGTCCACGTCCGGCGGCGCGTTGAGCCCCGTGCGCCAGTACTCCTCCGCGGCCCGGCTCGCGATGTCGGCTGGCTCCTCGCCGTAGTACCGACGGTGCGGAACGAAGTTCTGGAGGATGACCTCCTGCAGGTGTGAGAACCCGGCGAGCGCCTCCAGCGTGGCGACGCGGTCCTCCTCGGTCTCGCTGATGCCGACGAGCATCCCGCTCGTGAACGGGATCCGCAGCTCCTCCGCGGCGCGAATCGTCTCGAGCCGCAGAGCAGGGTCCTTCGTCGGCGACCCCTGGTGTGCGACGAGGTCCGAGCGCACTGACTCGAGCATCAGGCCCTGCGAGGCCGTGACCTCGCGCAGACGGGCCAGATCTTCGCGAGACAGCGCTCCGAGGTTCGTGTGCGGCAGCAGCCCGCGCTCCAGAGCGCGCTCGCAGCACCAGACGACATAGGCGACGAAATCGGAGAAGCCCAGCGAAGCGAGCCGGGCGCGGACGCCGGGATGGTGGCCGGGCTCGTCGCCGGTCAACACCAACAGCTCCTTGACCCCACGCCGCGCCGCGCGGTCGATGAGCGCGAGAACCTCGTCGGGCGCGTGCAGGTGCGGCTTGTGCGTCTGGAACGCGCAGTACTTGCAATGCGATACGCACGTCCTCGACAGCGAGAGCGTGACGTTGCGCGAGAACGTGACTCGGCGGCGGGTCTGACGCATCGCTAAAGAATAATGGCTTGCCAATTCGCTGACAGCAAGTTAGGGTTCACGCCGTCAGGGTCGCACAGCTGCATCACCGTCGGTCGGCGACCCATCCTGTGAGCGGAGGAGCCTCATGAAGGACAAGTTCGCTGTGCTCGTCGTCTGCCTGATCGCCGCCCTCGGTGTGGTCGCTTGTGGTGACGATGACGACGACGAGGGCGGCGGCGCCACCCCGCCCACTACCACTGCAGAGGCGACCACGGACGCCTCGGGCGGCATTGCTGCCGCCCGCGCAGAGGTCGAGAAGTACTCGGGCGACCAGAAGTTTGAGGTCCCCGCGCTGTCGAAGAAGCCGGAGGCCGGGAAGACGGTCGCGCACGTCAACTGCACCGTTCCGACCTGCAACCCGGGCGAGATGGAGGAGCCGCTGAAGGCGCTCGGCTGGAGCTACAAGCGCTTCGACTACGACATCACGAAGGGCCCCGAGGACTTCACACGCGCCGCGCGTGCCGCCATCAGGAGCAAGCCCGACTACATGTCGATGACGGCGATCTTCGGGCCGCTCGTCAAGCCGCTGGTGGCTGAGGCGCAGAAGGCTGGGATCAAGGTCAACGTCACCGGCGCGGTGGAGAGCTATGGCGCGGACTTCTGCACGCAGTGTGCGCCGACGCTCACGTCCGTGTCGACGCTGATGAGCGACATCGCCCTCGCGGACGCCGGCAAGAAGACGAAGATGGCGATCGCCCTCGATCCGTCGCTCGAGGTGCTCACGGTCCCGGCGGACGCGATCGACGAGAACCTCAAGAAGAACGGAGAGGGGTCGACGATCAAGCGGCTCGAGCTGAGCTTCGCGCGGCCACCGGCGGAGAACGCCGCGACGACGGTGAGCTTCCTCCAGCGGAACCCCGACGTCGAGTACCTCCTGTACTCCACGCTGGATCTGTTCGTCGGCGTCTACCCGAAGCTGAAGTCGGCCGGAGTCGCCGACCAGGTCAAGGTCGTCGGTTCGTTCCCGTTCAGCGAGCGCGACGTCAACCTGATCGGCACGGAGCTGATCGCTGCGGCAGCCGGTGAGCGCGCGCACCAGTGGCGCACGGTGGACGCCTTCGCCCGCATGGCGAACGGCGACGACCTCGGCGACAACCCGCCCACGGCGTCGATGCGGGTCATGACGCCGGAGAACAAGTCGCCGGAGCTCATGAACCCGCCCGACTTCAAGAACGTCTACAAGACGGCTTGGCAGGTCACCGGCTGAGATCGGTCCGGCCGGCCCCGGCGAACAGCCGGGGCCGGCCCGCCGGGGGAAAGATGGGAGCGGATGGATGAGCGAGAGAGCGCCGACCCGGTTCGGGTTGATCTACACGTACATGGACGGGGATCGCACGACGACGACCGATCCCGCTCGCAAGGCCAACGAGGTGCACTACGCCGAGATCCTGGACCACATGGTGTGGGCGGAGGAGATCGGGTTCGACTCGATCTGGCTGACCGAGCACCACTTCGACACCCACACGCCGTCGCCGCTGATCCTCGCGTCGGCGCTGGCGCAGCGGACCCAGCGCGTACGCATCAGCAGCAACGTCATGCTGGCGCCTCTCTACCACCCGATCCGTCTCGCCGAGGAGGCGGCGATGGTCTCGGTCCTGTCGAACGGGCGTTACGACCTCGGAATCGGGATGGGGTACCACCAGATCGAGTTCGACGCCCTCGGAGTGAACATCCGCAACCGGCCGAGCCTCCTGGAGGACGGCGTCGAGATCATGCGGCGGGCATGGACGGGCGAGCCCTTCAGCTACGACGGCAAGCGCTTCCAAGTTCCCGCTGTCGCGGTGACGCCGGCCCCGACGACGCCGCCGCGCATCCTCATCGGCGGGCTCGTCGACGTCGCGATCAAGCGTGCGGCGCGGATCGGCGACGGCTTCCTCGCAGCGTTCAACGACCATGTCGACGCGTACGTGGACGAGCTCGACCGCCTCGGACGGACCGGAACCGTCTGCTGCGGTCAGCAGTCGGTCGTCGCGGAGGACGCCGAGCGCGCGATCGCGGAGCTCGAGCCCTACATCCTGCGGTACGTCAACGACACGCTCGACCGGGGCCTCTACGACCTGCCGCACTTCGAAACGGCGAAGGCGGCCGTCGAGTCCGGCCTCTACACCGTGTGGGACGGTCCGACGGCGGTCGAGCAGATCGGCGCGCTGCTCGAGCGCCACCCGATCGTCGAGGACGTCCACTTCATGGTGAGCAGCGGCCCCGGAGAGCCGCTCGAGTCCACGCGCCCGCGCGTGGAGTTTCTGGCGAACGAGGTTCTGCCACGGCTGCGTGAGGGCGCAGTCGCCTCGGCGGGAGGGGAGTGATCAAGATGGACTGGGCTCAGACGAAGATGATCGCCGGCCGTACCGCGAGCATCGCGCGCATCATGGCGGGCGAGCGGGCGCGACGGCGCCGCGTCACGCGCGCGGCGCAGGTCCCGCACTCGACGGCGGCGATAACGGAGGAGTGGCTCACAGACGTGCTCTGCAAGGACGTCCCGGGCGCGCGCGTGGAAAGCATGCAGCTCGGTGACAGGACTCAGGGCTCGTCGACGCGGCACCTCGTGCAGGTCGAGTACAACGCGGCCGGGCGTGAGGCCGGGCTGCCCAATCGCCTGTACTCGAAGGCGTCGGAGGAGTGGCGCGCGCGGCTGCTCCTCAGCTTCACCCGCGCGGACGCCGCCGAGATCTACTACTACCGGGACATGCGTCCTGGCCTCGACATGGAGGCCCCGCTGTCGTACTACGGCGGCATCGAAGCGGACAAGTTCCGGTCCCTGCTCCTCTTGGAGGACGTCGCGACGTCCAAGGGCGCGACGTTCGGGAATCCATTGACGCTGTACGTCGACCGCCAGCTCGCCGAGAGCCAGCTCGACGTCATGTCGACGTACCACGCCAAGTACTGGAACTACCCCCGGTGGGAGCAGGACTTCCCGTGGCTCGTTCCGGCGTTGACGTGGCAGCAGAACGTCAACGCGGGCGTGCCATTCGAGGAGCGATGCCTGGTTGCCATGGAGAAGGCGTCACATCGCCTGCCGTCAGAGCTCCTGGACCGGCGCACGGAGTTCTTCCCGGGGCTCATGCGGTCACTGGAGATCAACCTCACCGGCGTCCCGACGCTGCTGCACTCCGACGTGCACATCGGCAACTGGTACATGACCGGCGACCGCAGGATGGGCATCCTCGACTGGCACTGCATGACGCGTGGCAGCTGGGCGCTGGACTTCGCCTACGCGATGTCCAGCGCGCTCACGGTCGAGGATCGCCGCGAGTGGGAGGAAGACCTCCTCCGCAAGTACCTCGAGCTCCTTCGCGACAAGGGTGTCGACGCGCCCGGGTTCGACGACGCGTGGCTGGCCTATCGGCAGCAGATGTTCCACGCATGGGCGTTCTGGCTCATCACTCTGACGCCGAGCAAGATGCAACCCGACATGCAGCCGGAGGATCTGACCGAGGAGAACGTCGCTCGGATCGGCCACGCGATGAACGACCTCAAGTCGCTGGACTCACTGGCCAAGCAGCCCTCGTCCCTGACGGTCTGATCATTAGTTGACGTGTCGTCTTATCAACGCTAGACTCCGAGAGGTCTCGGCTTCGCCTCTCAGGAGTGAGCGATGTATCCCACGCACTGGGCGGCTCTGTCGCCCGACAAGACGGCGATAGTCGACTTCGCCAGCGGCGAGTCCCTCTCGTACGCGGAGCTGGCCGATCGCGCAACGCGGTTCGGCCGGCTCTTGAAGTCCTACGGCCTGGGTCCCGGTGATCACGCCGCGATCCTGCTCGAGAACCACATCCGGTTCTTCGAGATCGTCTGGGGCGCGCTGCAGGCGGGCCTGTACGTGACGACCGTCAGCCGGTACGCGCCGGTCGACGAGGCGGCGTACGTCCTCAACGACAGCGGCGCCGACGTCGTGGTGGCATCGTCGGCGCTGGCCGAGATGGCCGGCCAGCTGCCGGCCGAGGTGAACGGATGCTCGCGATGGCTGATGGTCGACGGGACGGCCGAGGGCTTCGCTTCGTACGAGGAGGCATTGACGACCGCCGACACGACGCCGTTCGACCCGGACGGCCCGATCGGCGACTACATGCTCTACAGCTCGGGGACGACCGGCCGGCCGAAGGGCATCCTGCGGCCCCTGTCGGGGAAGACCATCGCGGACGGGCCGCAGCTGGTCGACTTCCTCGCCAAGGTCTTCCGCTTCGACGACGACAGCGTCTACCTCTCACCGGCGCCGCTCTACCACGGTGCCCCGATGGGGTTCTCGACCGCGACGCTCGCGCTCGGCGGGACGGTGGTGATGCTGCGGAAGTTCGAACCGACCGATGCTCTGCGCGCGATCGAGCAGCACCGCGTGACGCATTCGCAGTGGGTGCCCACGATGTTCGTTCGCTTCCTCAAGCTGACCGACGAAGAACGCGAAGGCTTCGACCTCAGCAGCCACCGCGTCGCCATCCACTCCGCGGCACCGTGCCCGCGCCACGTGAAGCAGGCGATGATGGACTGGTGGGGCCCCGTCCTGCATGAGTACTACAGCGGTACTGAGGGTCCCGGCATCACCTACGTCTCGCCGAAGGACTGGCTCGAACGGCCGGGCACCGTAGGGCGCCCGCTCGGCGTCAAGGTGCACATCTGCGACGACGAGGGCAACGAGCTGCCGACCGGAGAGGCCGGACGCGTCTACTTCGAGCAGCCGAGGGCGACGTTCGACTACCACGGCGACAAGGAGAAGACGAAGTCGTCGCGTCATCCGGAACATCCGAACTGGATGACGCTCGATGACGTCGGCCGCCTCGACGAGGACGGGTTCCTGTACCTCACCGACCGGGCCTCGTTCATGATCATCTCGGGCGGGGTCAACATCTACCCGCAGGAGATCGAGGACTGCCTGATCGCCCACCCGAGCGTCGAGGACGTCGCCGTCATCGGCGTCCCGAACGCGGAGATGGGCGAGGAGGTCAAGGCCGTCGTCCAGCTCGGGCCCGGGAGCGAGGGGAGCGACGAGCTCGAGGCCGAGCTCATCGCCTACGCGCGGGAGCACCTCGCCGCGTACAAGCGGCCGCGCTCGATCGACTTCACCGACGAGCTGCCACGACTGCCAACCGGGAAGCTGTACAAGGCCAAGCTCCGGGAGCAGTACTGGGCCGATCGTGAGACGCGGATCCTGTGAGCCCGCTGAGCGAGAGTTCCGCCATTGCCCTGGCTCGGCCGTTGACGCTCGGGTTGCAGGCTCGGCGTCGCCGAGCGATCGCGCAGTACGAGGCGGCTGCGGGCATGCTGCTCGCGAACCCGCCGACGGTCGGCGCATACGCGGGGATAGCGCGAATGCTCCCCGTGTGGCTGCGCTGGCGCGCGCACCCCGTCGGTGCGGTCATGGCCGCCGCCGCACGACATCCCCGGCGAACGGCGCTCGTGGACGACGAGGGGTCGCTCACGTTCGCGGAGTTCGACGCTCGCAGCAACGGCGTGGCTCGGGCCTGGCGCGACCGCGGGATCGGGCCCGGCACGACGGTCGGCGTGCTCTGTCGCGACGGCCGCTTCTTCTTCGACGCGGCGCATGCCGCGCAGAAGCTGGGGGCGAACCTCGTCTACCTCAACACGCACTTCTCGGCGCCCCAGGTGGCAGGTGTCGTCGACGACGAGGGGATCGACCTGCTCGCCCACGACGCATCGCTCGAGTCGCTCGTGGAGGGCGTCGACGCTCCGGCCATCGTGGCGGAGGACGAACTGCGCGCCGCGGCAGAGGCCGGCGACCGCCGGCCGCTCCGGCCCCCGCCGCGGCCCGGCCGTGTTGTCGTCCTCACCTCGGGTACCACGGGTCGGCCGAAGGGCGCGGGCCGGACGGGCGTGGGCGGCGTAGCCGCCGGCGCGAGCGTCGTTGCGAGCGTGCCGCTCCTCTCCGGTGACACCGCGGTGGTGGCGGCACCCCTCTTCCACGGCTTCGGGCTCTTCGGTTCAAGCCTGTCGCTCGCGCTCAGCTCCACGGTCGTCGTCCGGCCGCGCTTCGACGCCGAGCAGGTGCTCGCCGACATCGCGGCCAACCGGGCACGCGTGCTCGTCGTCGTTCCGATCATGCTCGAGCGCATCCTCGCGCTGCCGCGCCGGGTCACCGAGTGCTACGACGTGTCGTCGCTGCGCGTCGTGCTCTGCGGCGGCGCCGCGCTGTCCGGTGACCTCGCCGGGCGGTTCATGGACCGGTTCGGCGACGTTCTGTACAACGTCTACGGCTCGACCGAGTCAGGTTTCGCGACGGTCGGCTACCCGAAGGACCTGCGCAAGGCCCCGGGTACGGCGGGGCGGCCCGGGCCGGGAGCGATCGTCCGCGTCGTGGATGCCGAGGGGCGCGATGTGCCGCCCGGCGTCACCGGTCGCGTCGTCGTCGGCAGCGCGCTCCGTATGGAGGGCTACACCGGCGGGGACGGCAAGGAGAGCGTCGACGGCCTCGTCGTGACCGGCGACCTGGGGCACTTCGACGGAGCAGGTCGGCTGTTCATCGACGGCCGTGAGGACGACATGATCATCTCGGGTGGGGAGAACGTGTTCCCAGCCGAGGTCGAGGAGGTCTTGGGCAGCCATCCGGCGGTCGCCGAGGCCGCCGTCATCGGCGTGGACGACGCCGAGTTCGGCCAGCGCCTCAGGGCGTTCGTCGTGCGTGCGCCGCACGCCGCCGTTGACGGCGAGGAGCTCAAGGAGCACGTGCACGACCGGCTGGCGCGCTTCAAGACGCCGCGCGACGTCGTGTTCGTCGACAGCCTGCCCCGGACGGGCACCGGCAAAGTTCTTAAGAGGGAGCTACGGAAGCGATGAGCGCAGAGACGTCGGGCACCAGGAACGGGAAGACGAAGAGCAAGCCGGGGCGCCCGTGGTGGCGTCCGGTCGTGGACGGCATCGACGGGCGCATCACGCCGTCGGCCAATGCCGTCGTCCGCACGAACGTCTTCGCCGACACGGTCGCCACGCTGACGCGGCTCGAGGTCCGCCTGCGGCGCCGCGTCGAGAAGCAGAGCACGTGGCTGCTGCACCAGTACAACATGGCCACCGCGAGCGACGTGCGCAAGATGCGCGCGCAGCTCGCCGCGATCGAGGCTCGCCTGCGCGACATCGGCGAGCGCCTTGAGGACGAGCAGCGTTCCCGCGTCCGGGCGCCGGCACCCCGCGCGAGCGCGAAGAGGAACGCGGGCAAGGGCCGCAGCACCGACCGGTGACATGTCGTCCGCGGTCGACACCTCGCGTATCGACGCGATCCGCCGCGAGGCGCAGCGCTCGCTGTTCCGGGCGCGCAACGGCATCAAGGTCCTCCGCGGCGGCGGCCACTCGACGACGGGCGTCACGCCGAAGACCGTCGTGTGGCGGCGCGGGAAGGCGCAGCTCCTGCGCTGCGTCAGCGAGAACCGCACGCGCCGGCCGCCGCTCGTGATCGTCTGGAGCATCATCAGCAAGGCCTACATCCTCGACCTGAAGCGCGGCCAGAGCTTCATCGAGCAGATGCTCGATGCGGGGTACGACGTGTTCCTGCTCGACTGGGGCGAGCCCGATGCCGTCGATGCCGGCAACGACCTCGAGCTGTACGTCGACAACTACCTCCCGCGGGCGCTGGAGCGTGCGATGGAGGTAGCCGAGAGCGACGAGGTCGACATCCTCGGCTACTGCTTCGGCGGCGTGCTCACGACGCTGGCCCTCGCCGGCCATCCCGAGATCCCGGTCCGCAACCTCGTCCTCATGGCCACCCCCGCCGACATGCGCACGCAGGAGGGCATCATGACCGCGCTCGCGCGGCGTCAGCTCGAGGTCGACGACCTCATCGACGAGACGGGCAACGTCTCGGCCGCCGTGCTGATGCGCGGATTCGCGACGCTGCGTCCCACGGCGGACATCTCCAAGTACGCCATGCTCTGGGAGCACCTCTGGAACGACGAGTTCGTCGACAGCTACCAGGCGATGGCAGGGTGGGTTGGCGACCAGGTGGCGCTGCCCGGCGCGGTGGCGCGTCAGATCGTCGACATCCTCCTCCGCGAGAACCAGCTGCTCAGCGGCCGCGTGCATGTCGGCGGCCGCGTCGTCGACCTGGCGGACATCACCTGTCCACTGCTGAACGTCATGGCCGAGCACGACTACGTCGTGCCGCCGCGCGCCTCGCAACCCCTCACTGCGCTCACCGGCGGCACGGACGTGAGCGAGCTTCGCATCCCGGCCGGCCACATCGGCCTGGCCGCCGGACGCGAGGCCTCCCGGATAACCGTCCCAAGGATCATCGAGTGGCTGAACGAACGCAGCAACTGACCGAGCTTCGACCCCTGACGCCGGAGGACACCGAGGTGCTCGCGCGCTTCCTGCGCGCGTTGCCCGAGCGCGATCTGACCTTCCTCAAGGAGGAGATCGACGACGACACCGTCGACCGGTGGTGTCGCGACGATCAGACACCGCGGTGGATGCTCGTGGCTGACGATGAGCCCGTCGGGCTTCTGAGCGTCAGCCGGGGCGCGCTGTGGAGCGCCCACGTCGGCGAGTTGCGGTTGGTGGTCGCGGAGGCGCACCGCGGCCGGGGCCTCGGTCGGCGCCTCGCGCGGCACGGCCTCGCCGAGGCGTTGCGCCTCGGGCTGGCGAAGATCGTCGTGGAGGTGGTCGCCGACAAGGAGGGCGACATCGCGATGTTCACATCGATCGGGTTCGCGCCGGAGGCTCTCCTCAAGGACCACATCCGCGATCGCGACGGGAACGTCCACGACCTCGTCGTGCTCGCGCACGAGGTCGACGCGCGCGCCGGCTCGATCGACGCGATCGGCGTCGCGAACGACGTGGCCGCGGCCGCGGGCGCATGACGCGGCGCCGCAAGCCCGACGTCTTCGCGCGCGACGGTGGCCGTGGGCCGGCGCTCGTGCTCATCAACGGCTGGAGCGCCTCGGGGATCGCCTGGCCGCGGGCGTGGGTCCGCGAGCTCGAGCGCAACTTCCGCGTGATCCGGATCGACAACCGCGGCAGCGGCTACTCGCGGTTCGCGCCGACGCCGTTCACGATGGCCGATCTGGCCGACGACGTGGCCGCGGTGCTCGACGACCTCGAGCTCGACCGCGCGACCGTCTTGGGGATCTCGATGGGCGGGATGATCGCCCAGGAGTTCGCGCTGCGGCACGCGGACCGGCTGGACAGCCTCGTGCTCGTGGCGACCCGGCCGCCGGCTCCCGCGTACGTCATGTCGAACTCGAGCCTGTTCGTCGGGATGCTCCGCCCGCCCGCGCGGAACGAGACGCTCGAGGCGTTCTTCACCCGCTTCTGGGCGAAGGCCGTCGCCGCCGAGTTCGCGGCAGGCAGCCCCGAGGCCGTCGCCGAGCTTGCCCGCCAGACGGCGGAGCGCCCGACGCCCAGGGCCGGGCTGCTGAATCAGCTGCGCGCGGCGAACGGCTGGGGCCACGCGGACCGGTTGCGCAGCATCACGGCGGCGACGACGATCGTGCACGGCACGGACGACCGGCTGCTTGACGTGGCCAACGGACGCCGCCTCGCCGAGCTCATCGCTCACGCACGCTACGTCGAGCTCGCCGGTGTCGGGCATCTCCCGCCGCTGGAGGCGCCCGACGAGCTTCTGTCGATCCTCGCGGGCGAAGCGGTCGCAAGCTGATGGAGGCCGCAGCGGTGCACAAGTCGATCTGCCGCGTCTGCTCGAACTTCTGCAGCATCGACGTCCACACCACCGACGGTCGACTCACGGGCATCAGTGGTGACGCCGACAACCCCATCTACGCGGGATATCGGTGCACGAAGGGTGTCAACCAGTGGAAGGCGTACGAGGACCCCGCGCGGCTTCTTCACTCGGTCAAGCGCATGGAGGACGGGTCGTTCACGCGCATCCCGCTGGCCGAGGCCGTCGGGGAGATCGCCGGCCGCCTCGCGAGTCTCCGCGACGAGTTCGGGCCGCGCGCGCTCGCGATGTACTTCGGCACGTACTTCGCGCAGGAGTACGTCGCCCACGTGCCTGTCGGCGACGGGTTCATGCGCGCGATCGGGTCGCCGATGGTGTTCTCGGCGTTCAGCCTCGACCAGCCCGGCAAGATCCTCTCCAAGGCCCTCCACGGCATGTGGATGGCTCCCGATCGCAGCCTTCAGCGCCCTGAGGTCGCGCTCCTCGTCGGCACGAACCCCGCGGTCAGCCACCAGGGGCGGCTTGGTTCGCCCGCGCAGCTCCTTCGCGACTTCGCGGCGTGGGGCACCAAGCTGGTCGTGATCGACCCGCGGCGCACCGAACTCGCGCGGAAGGCCCACCTGCACCTCCAGCCGAAGGCCGGCGAGGACGTCGCGATCATGGCCGCCATCATCCGGGTGATCCTCGACGAGCAGCTCGAGGACCGCGGCTACGTGCACGAGAACGTCGACGGCGTCGATGCGTTGCGCCGCGCCGTCGACGCGTTCACGCCGGACTACGCCGCTGCTCGTGCCGGGATCCCCGCGCACGCGCTGGTCGAGGCGGCTCGGCTCTTCGGCCGCGCACGACGCGCGTATGCGACCTCCGGCACCGGTCCTGGCATGGCCGGCCGGGGCACGCTGTTCGAGTACCTGCTCCTGTCCCTGAACACGATCTGCGGACAGTGGTCACGCGCCGGCGATGTCGTGCCTCATTTGGCAACGCTCCTCCCCTCGATCGTGACCGAACCCAAGGCACAGGCCATCCCGCCGTTCCCACCTGTCGTCGAAGGCGAACGCCTGCGGTCTCGCGACCTCCCGTTCTCGCTCGCCGGCGCGCCGACCGCCGGGTTGGCAGAGGAGATGCTCGCCGACGACGGCCCGCGCATCCGCGCGCTGCTCAGCCTCGGCGGGAGCCCGGCCACCGCCTGGCCGGACCAACTGAGGACGGTCGAAGCGCTGAAGGCGCTGGACCTCTTGGTGCACACCGACATATGGATGTCACCGACCGCGCGGCTGGCCGACTACGTCATCGCGTGCAGGCTGCCGCTCGAGTTGCCGTCCACGTCTGCGCTGGGCGACTTCATCGGGCAGTTCGCCGTCGGTTGGGGATATCGCCGGTCGTACGGTCAGTACACCGCGGCGATCGTCGAGCCGCCCACAGGGTCGGAGGTGATCCCGCAGTGGGAGCTCCTGTACCTGCTGGCTCGAGAACTGGGGTTGACGATCGAGGTCCTGCCGGCGGGAAGCGCGGCGACCATCGCGCAGCCGGTCGCGCTCGACATGCAGCGCACGCCGACGTCCGAGGAGCTTCTCGATCTGGTCCACCGAGGGTCGCGCGTGCCCTTGGACGTCGTCAGGAGCCACGCCGGCGGCGCCCTCTACGACGACCCCCCGGCGACCGTGGCGCCGAAGGATCCCGATTGGGAGGCCCGGCTGGACGTTGGGAGTCCCGACATGATCGCCGAGCTGGGCGAGGAGCTGGTGCGCGACCGCACCGGCGATGGCGACTACCCGTTCCAGCTTCTCTGCCGGCGTACCGCGCACGTGATCAACCACGCCCGGTCTCGGCTATCCGGAGAACCGGCCCCGGCACAACCCGGTTCGCATGCATCCGGACGACTGGCTGCAGCTGCGCGTCGGCGCCGGGCAGCTCGTCGAGATCTGCTCGGCACGTGCGTCCGTGCATGCGTTCGTCGAAGAGGACCCGACACTGCGGCGGGGCACGGTGTCGATGACGCACGCGTTCGGCGCGCTTCCGGAGGACGACGATCCTTGCGCGCACGCTCCAACGTCGGGCGGCTCCTCGACACCACCGTCGACTACGACCGCCTCCGCGGGCAGCCGCGGATGTCAGGTGTCTACGTTTCAATTGTCCCGTCAGACGTCTAACGACATGTCAGCGACTGTTACCCCGTCTGGGCGGCAAGCAAGAGCACGACGCGCCGTGAGCAGCTGGGTAGCGCGAAAGCGGGCGAGCGTGCGGCTGGCTACGATTGCAGCGAACGTCAAGCTGGAAGAGGCGCTGCAGCCCAGGCCGACCCGGCTGATGCAGGTGCCGCCGTCGTCGGCAGCCCTCACGCGGGAGTGGCTGACGGCCGCGCTCTGCAAGGACGCGCCGGGGGCGGAGGTCGTCGAGTTCCGGCGCGGCGGCGAGACGATCGGATCCACCTCGCGCTCGTTGCTCAGCGTGACCTACGACGACGCCGGCCGCGACGCGGGACTCCCGCCGACGGTCTTCACGAAGGCGGCGGAGACGTTCCAGTCACGCGTGGTAACCGGCATCCAAGGTGCCGCTGCCAACGAGTGCGTCTTCTACGGGCGCCTCAGGCCCGGGCTGGACATGCTGGGGCCGCGCGCCTACCACGCGGCGTTCAACCGGTTCTCGTGCCGCTCGATGCTGCTTCTGGAGGACGTTGCCCGGACACGCGCGGCGCGGTTTGGCGGCGCCGGCGAGCTCTACGTCGACCGCGGCATGGCCGAGAGCCAGATGCGCGAGCTCGCCGCGCTTCACGCGCCCTTCTGGAACAGCGCGGCGTTCGCCGGGGAGCTCGCGCGCTTCAGCACGAGCCGGGAGTTCTACGCCGCGCTCGAGGCCGTCGGCTTCGAGGGCGGGTACGGGCGAGGGATCGATCGTGCCGCCGACGTGATGCCGGCCGAGCTGCTCGCGCGGCGCGACGAGCTGTTCCCGGGGACGCTGCGTTCGTTCGACCTGCACGCGGAGGGGCCGCTCACGCTCGCGCACGCGGACACGCATCTCGGCAACTGGTTCGCCACGCCCGATGGGCAGATGGGCCTCTTCGACTGGCACTGCCTGGTCAAGGGCAGCTGGGCCCTCGACGTCGTGTACGCGCTGAGCTCGGCGCTGACGACCGAGGACCGCCGTGCATGGGAGCGCGACCTGGTTCGCATCTACCTCGGCCATCTCGGTGAGCGCGGGGTACGGGCACCCGACTTCGAGTCGGCGTGGCTGACGTACCGGCAGCAGCCGTTCCACGCGCTGGCCTGGTGGCTCTTCCCGCTCGGCGCCAAGCCGGACGCCGAGGACGGCGACGACCACTCCGTGCCGGACATGCAGACCGACGAGATCTGCCGCACGAACATCGCGCGGATCGCTCAGGCGATGGTCGACCTGGAGTCACTTGACAGCCTCGCGACGGCTTCCCGGATCCAGATGGCCGCGTGAGGGTCGTTCAACCATGACCACAGAGAGGAAGCCTCGATGACGGAGCACTGCGGGACGAACTTCGGCCTGATCTATCCGTACATGCAGGGCGATCGCGCAACGAACCCCGACCCGGCCTTGCAGAAGTACGAGCCCCACTGGGCCGCGATCCTCGACCACATGGTGTGGGCCGAGGAGCTCGGCTTCGACTCCATCTGGCTGGCCGAGCATCATTTCGAGGGGGATCACGCGCCGTCACCGCAACTCCTGGCCGCCGCCATCGCCATGCGGACGAAGCACATCCGGATCAGCAGCAACGTGATGCTGGCCACGCTGCTTCACCCGCTCCGGCTCGCCGAGGAGGCGGCGATGGTGCAGGTGCTGTCGAATGGGCGCTACGACTTGGGCATCGGGATGGGGTACTTCCCTCTCGAGTTCGAGGCTTTCGGGGTCAACATGAAAAACCGCCCGAGCCTCCTCGTCGACGCGGTCAACATCGCCCGCCTTGCGCTGACAGGCGAACGGTTCTCCTACGAGGGGAAGCGCTTCACCGTCCCCGAGGTCTCGATCACGCCGGTGCCCGAGCGCGCGCCGAAGATCCGCATCGGCGGTCAGGCCGAGGTCGCGATCCAGCGGGTCGCGCGCATCGGCGACGGCTTCCTGTCAGCCCACAACGACAGCATCCAGGTCTACGTCGACGAGCTCGAGCGCTTGGGCAAGCAGGGCACCGTGTGCGCCGGTCAGCAGTCGTTGATCGCGGAGGACCCTGAGAGGGAGATCGCGGAGCACGGCGAGTTCGCGCTCAAGTACTGCAATGACCTGATCGACCGGCAGTACTTCGACCGGGGGTACTTCGACAACCTCCAGGAGGCAGTCGACTTCGGGGCGTACATCGTCTGGGACGGCGACACGACCGTCAAGGAGATCACCGCCCTCATCGAGCGCTTCCCGCTCATCGAGGACGTGCACTTCATGGCCAGCAGCGGGCCGGACGAACCGCTCGAGCTGACGAAGCCGCGGATTCAGTACCTCGCGGACTACGTCCTCCCGCGCCTGCGGGAGAACGTGCGCAAGCTCGGGCGCTCACCCGAACCGTCGAGCGCCGTCGACGGCTGATGCCGACTCTGCCGTAGTGACTCACTGACAGTCAATCCGACTAGTGACAAGCTGTTGAAGATCGGTTAGGATCGTCCTATGGAAGCGGTCCTCGAAACCCAGACGCTGCGCATCACGATCGACGATGCGATCGGCGAGTTGACGCTCATCCGTCCAGACGTTCTCAACAGCATCGACGAGGACCTGCACCATGATCTGCGTGAGGCGTTGACCTTGCTCGCGGCGCGCACCGATCTGAGAGTGCTGGTCTTCGTATCAACCGGCCGCGCGTTCTCGGCGGGTGGCGACACGGAGTTCATGCGGGCGGTCCAGCAGGACTTCCCTCGCCAGCTGCACATGGTCGAGGAGGGCCGGCTGCTGATGAACCAGTTCGTCGACTTCCCGGTGCCGATCGTCATGGGTGTGCAGGGAGCCGCCATGGGCCTGGCCTCGAACCTCATCGGCGCCGCGGACGCGGCCGTGGCCTCGAGGAACGTGAAGCTGGCCGATCCTCACGTGCGGATGGGCCTGGTAGCCGGCGACGGCGGCTGCTTCGTGTGGCCCGCGAACGTCGGGACGCTCCGTGCGCGGCGCCATCTGCTGACCGGGGATCCGCTGTCGGCGGAGGACGCCTACGCGTTCGGCATGATCACGGACCTCGTCGACGAGCCGGACGACGTGCTGCCCGCCGCCCGCGCGATCGCCGCTCGCATCGCGGCGCTGCCACCGCTCGCCGTGCGCGGGACCAAGCAGGCGCTCAACCGCGGCCTCGCGCACCGGGCCGGCGAGGTGTTCGAGCTCTCGCTCCAGCTTGAGCGCATGAGCATGGCCACGGAGGATCTCCTCGAGGCGACCGCCGCGTTCAAGGAGCGGCGTCCCGGGAAGTTCGTCGGGCGATGATCGGCTACGAGAAGGACGACCACGTCGTCGTCATCACCTTGAACCGGCCGGAGGCGCGCAACGCGATCAACGGCGAGATGGCGCGCGGCATCGAGGCCGCCGTCGACCGGTTCGAGAGCGAGGACGACGCCTGGGTCGGGATCATCACAGGAGCGGGCACGACGTTCTGCGCAGGCGCCGACCTCAAGGCGGTCGCCGCCGGCGACCCCATGTCGGTGACCACGAAGCGCGGCTCCTTCGCGGGCTTCGTCGCCCGCGAGCGAACCAAGCCGATGATCGCGGCGGTGAACGGTCCGGCGCTCGCCGGCGGCTGCGAGATCGCGCTCACGTGCGACCTGATCGTCGGCTCCACCGCGGCGCGCTTCGGGCTGCCCGAGGTCAAGCGCTCGTTGATCGCCGCCGCCGGCGGGCTCTTCAGGCTTCCGCGAGCGATCCCCAAGAACATCGCGATGGAGATGGCGCTCACCGGCGACCCGATCGGGGCCGAGCGTGCGTACGAGCTCGGCCTTCTCAACGAGCTGTGCGAGGACGGAGAAGCCGTCGAGCGCGCTCGCGCGCTCGCGCTGCGCATCTGCGCCAACGCTCCGCTCGCCGTGCAGGCCTCGCGTCGGATCCTGTTGCGCGCGCTCGTCGCCGAGGAGCCGGACGCGTGGCGGATCGGCAACTCAGAGCTCAAGCCGCTCTTCGCCACCGAGGACTTCCGCGAAGGCCCCCGCGCCTACGTCGAGAAGCGCGCTCCCGTGTGGCAGGCGCGCTGACGGCCGCCTGCGGGATCTGCCAAGACGCCGATGCGCTTGGGCGTCCACCTCGGCGGCTGGGGCGGCCGGTCGGCCGCAACGCAGGCGGCGGTGGTCGCCGAGGCCGATCGCCTTGGCCTGGACTCGGTCTGGCTGGGCGAGGCCTGGGGCGCCGACGCGCTGACGCCGCTCGCGTGGTGGGGCGCCTCGACGGAGCGCGTGCGGCTCGGCACCGGGATCGTGCAGATGAGCGCGCGCCAACCCACCGCGACAGCCATGGCCGCGATGAGCCTCGGGCATCTGAGCGGCGGACGGTTCGTGCTCGGCCTGGGCATCTCGGGCCCGCAGGTCGTCGAGGGGTGGTACGGCCGGGACTTCACGTCACCGCTGCAGTGGACGCGGGAGTATGTAGCGGTGATCCGCGAGGTGGTGGCGCGGGAGCGGCCCGTCTCCTTCGACGGCGAGCGGTATCGCCTGCCCTTCCCCGGCGGGACCGGGCTCGGGAAGCCGCTCAAGATCGGCATGCCGCCACTCGCCGCCGAGCTGCCGATCTACCTCGCCGCGGAGGGGCCGAAGAACGTCGCTCTCGCCGCCGAGCTGTGCGACGGCTGGCTGGCCCTGTTCTACGCGCCGCGTCACGACGAGCACCATCGGCGCGCGCTCGCCGAGGGCTTCGCCCGGCCGGGCGCGCGGTCGACGCCGGAGCGCTTCGAGGTCGCCGCCACGCTGCCGGTGATCGTGACCGACGATCGCGCCCGCGCGCTGGACGCGCTGCGGCCGTGGTACGCGCGGTACTTCGGCGGGATGGGCGCGGCGAAGATGAACTTCCACGCCGACGCCGCGGCGCGGATGGGTTTCGGACGCGCCGTTCGTGCGGTCGAGGAGCGGTGGGCGGCGGGAGATCACGCCGGCGCCGCCGCGGCGGTCCCCACCGAGCTGATCGACGAGGTCGCCCTGGTGGGCTGCGTGGCGCGGCTGCGTCACGACCTCGAGATGTGGCGCGAGTCGGTCGTCGACGTGGTGCTGGTCGAGCGCGCCGACGTCGCGACGCTCGGAGTCATCGCGGAGCTCTTCGGATGAAGTCGACGACACGAGAGGAGACCGCATGTCGAGGTTGCTGACGAGCGAGCAGGAGGCTCTGCGCGCGAAGGTCCGGGAGTTCGCGCGCGACGTCGTCGGCCCCCGCCGGCTCGAGGCGCATGAGAACGCGCCGTTCCTCGTCGAGATGAACGGCCGCGCCGGCGACCTGGGGTTCCTGCGCGCGATGGTCCCGAAGGCGTTCGGCGGCGCCGAGATGGGCACCATGGGCGGCGTCATCGTCGTGGAGGAGATCTCGCGCGAGAGCCCCGCCGTCGCGCTGAGCGTCATGAACCAGATGCTCTTCCCGCTGGTCATGCTGATGAACCCGGCGGCGACCGAGCGCTGGTTCGAGGGGGCGGTGGCCGGCACCATCACCGTTTCCGCGCCGTTCACGGATCCAGTCGGGATCACGAACTACGCCGAGCACCCCGAGATCGCCGTCCGCGATGGCGACGAGTACGTGCTCCGCGGCGAGCGCACATACGCGACGCAGGCCATCTTCGCCGACGTCGTCGGGGTCGCCGGCATCTTCGAGGACGACCTGCGGATCTTCTGGATCGCCATGGATCAGCCCGGGGTGGAACGCACGCCGTTGCCGAAAATGGGCGTCGGCGCCCCGTGGGCGCGGATCGTTCTCGACGACGTCCGCGTCCCGGATGAGCTCACGACCGACATGAGCTTCGTGGTCAAGGACCGCAAGCTGGTCAGCGTCGAGGGCGAGGCCGCCGCATCGACGCACTTCATCTCGGCGTTCTCGCTCGGGTTGGCGGACGGCGTCTTCGAGAAGACCGAGGCGTTCCTCCGCCAGCGCACGTCGGGAGGCCGTCCGCTCGCGCAGATGCAGGCGCTCCAACACAAGCTCGTGCGTATGAAGCAGAACATCGAGGCAGGTCGTTCCATGCTCTACGACGCGGCGCAGCTCGTCGACGCCGGCCGGCGCGACAACGTCCTCGACCACTTGGTCAAGACGTTCGTCTGCGAGATGGCGATCGACGTCGCGAGGGAGTGCGTCATGCTGCACGGCGGCCGCGGCTACCTCCGGGAGGCCGGGATCGAGATGTACCTCCGAGATGCGGTGGGGGGCGCGATCGGCGAGTGCACGACGGACATGCACTACTCGACCGTGGCCCATCTGATGGATCTCCCGGGCGCCGAGCCCAGCGCGTTCTAAGCCGCCAGCTCGCGGGCGCCGCCAGCGCCGTGATCGGCGTGGATGGCCATGTACCACTGCTCCGCCATGGCCCGGACCGTGCGATCCAGGTCCAGCTCCGCTCCACGGACCGCCACGTGCGACGCGACCGCATGAAGTTGCAGGTGCATCAACGAAGCTCGCGCACGGGCGTCCGCCAGATCGCGCGGCAGGCCGGCTGCCGCGCGCGCTCGCAAGATCATCTCCGCGAACCGCGACGTCCTGCGCTCGGCGTGCGCGTCGGTGATGGCGCTGATCTCGGGATCTTGGAGGTCGCCCTCGCTCCAGGCGCGCGCGAGGAGCCGATGTCGCTGCCACTTCTCCAGTGTCGCGGCGATCCATCGCGCGAGCTTGTCGACCGTGATCGGGGTCTGCTCGTTGATCCCGCCGAAGAGCGGGGCGTCCTGATCGTCGATCAGCTCGGCGAGCAGCGCGGCGAGCGCGTTGCGCTTCGACCAGTACAGGTAGAACGTCCCACGGCTGGTGCCGGCGCGACGGGCGATCTCCTCGATCGTGACGTGGTAGCCGCGTTCCTCGAACGCCTCGCGCGCTGCGTCGAGGAGGAGCTGACGAGTCTGCTCGCGCTGGCGCTCTCGCAGCGGCGGGCGCGTCGAATGCGTGTTCTGCTGTCGGTCCATGGGTCGTGATCTCCTTGGTAGGGGAGTTGCGTGACCCACAGTCGAAAAGGAGGATGACACATCTAGCAGACGGACCGTCCGCAACCGGCGCCTTAGTCAAGAAGTTGACGCAATGTGCATCGGTTCGCAGATGGTTAGGCCGCAATCGCGGTCGGGGAACGCGCGATCCTCCGGACCTCACTGAAGGAGGTCCGGAAGATCGACTCGTGGACCCGGGCGCCGTTGCCGGCGCCGGCGCTCACGCCCGATGGATACCGGGGACGTGGACGACCTTGCCGGACATTCTGGCGTCGTTCACCATGACGTCGCCCTGGCCCCATGGGGTCGTCCGCTCGCCGCGGTTCTCCTGGAACCGCGCGGGGAGGTTCTCGACGATGTCGAACGTCGACAGCAGCCGGCCCACTCCGTTCGTGCCCGCGCAGAGGACACCGAGCTCGATGACCTGGGCGGGCGTGAAGTGCTCGTGCACGCGCGCGTACGTCTCGTCCGTGATCGCGTGATGGTTCGTCGCGAAGAGATCCAGGAACGCGAGCGCTGCGCGCTCGGCCTCGGTGAGGTCTGCGGCCTCCTCCGGCCGCTCGAGCGAGCAGACGTCCTCTTCGGTCACGCCGACGTCCTGGTTGCGGGTCGCCATGCACGTCCGGCACTGGTTGTGGAACGACGAACGCAGCCTGATCAGCTCAACGAGCCGCGGGTCGAGGCTGTTGTAGGTGTAGACCGCCTCCATCCACTGGACAACGGCCATGGCCAGCTTCGGCGACCAGGCGAACGCACGCAGATGAGCCGGCGCGTCCTCTCCGAACAGCGGCTCGTAGAGCTCGGGCGGCGTCGGCGGGATGCGTCGCGACTCGAGGCTGGTGTCGACGGTCATGCGGTCCTCCCCGTGAAATGGGATCCGTGTGCGCCCTGACATTACAATCCGAATAACGCTTGCGCAATACGTCAGAGAAGTGACACACTGTCTCCGATTCGTCTCCAATTGACGGAGGGTTGCGTGTCGGTCCGCATCGGTTACAAGGCGTCTGCCGAGCAATTCGGCCCGCGCGAGCTGCTCGAGTTCTCGCTCGCCGCGGAGGCGTCCGGCCTGGAGGACATCGCGGTCTCTGATCACTTCCAGCCGTGGCGTCACCACGGCGGCCACGCACCCGCCGCGATGCCGTGGCTCGCGGCGCTCGGCCAGGCGAGCGAGCGGGCGCGGATCGGCACCAGCGTGCTCACGCCGACGCTCCGCTACCACCCATCGATGGTCGCGCAGTCGTTCGCGACGCTGGCCTCGCTCAGTCCGGGGAGGGTCTTCCTCGGCGTCGGGTCGGGCGAGGCGATGAACGAGACGCCCGCGACGGGCGTGGAGTTCCCCGGGCGCAAGGAGCGCCGCCTCCGCCTCGCCGAGGCGATCAGGTTGATCAAGCTGCTGTGGTCGCAGGAGCGTGTCGACTTCGACGGCGACTACTACCGCGTGTCGCGGGCGACGATCTACGACCGGCCTGAGCAGCCGGTGCCGGTCTACGTCGCGGCCTCGGGGCCGCTGGCGGCGAAGCTGGCCGGGCGGGTCGGCGAGGGGTTCATCTGCACCAGTGGAAAGGACCCCGAGCTCTACACGGGCCTGCTCGGCGAGGTCGAGGCGGGGGCGCGGTCCGTGCACCGCGACCCATCGGCCATCAGCCGGATGATCGAGATCAAGGTCTCCTACGACCGCGACGCCCCGCGCGCCTACGACGCCTGCCGCTGGTGGGCTGCGCTGGCCTTGACGCCCGAGCAGAAAGAGGGGATCGAAGACGCCCTTGAGATGGAGCGCGCCGCCGATGCGAACGCCGACCGCGCCCATACGCGGTTCATCGTCTCCGACGACCCTGACGACGTCGTCGAGCGCATCGCGACCTACCTGGACCTCGGGTTCGATGAGCTCGTCCTGCACGGGCCGGGCGGCGACCAGCGCCGCTTCCTCGAGCAGTTCTCGGAGGACGTGATGCCGGCGCTCCGGGAGCGGGCGGAGCTCACGCGGCTGCGCGCCATCGACGACGCGCTCGGATGGATCTCCAACGAGCGCGCCGGCGATGACCTGACCGAGACGCGCTCGGTGGATCTCGCTGCCGGCGAGCGCGCCGGGCTCATCGAGCGCACGGACGGCGGCCTACGCGTCACCGCGCGCGGCGATCGCGTCGCCGCTGACTTCTCCGCGGCGCTCGCTTCCGGATCGGACGACGTTCAGGGCGAGCGGCTGAGCGCGCTCGCCGGGGACGTCGACCCGGCGCTGGCGGCCGAGGACGCGCTCGCTTTCCGGCACCTCGCCGAGTTGCTCGTCTGGCTCGGCGACGGCGGCTCCACCGTCGGCGACGCGCCCGCCGCTCGCGCCCGTCTCGTTCGAGACTTCGATGTCGCCGTCGCCGCAGGGGTTCTGAGCCGGGAGGACGACGGCGGCGTCCGGCTCACGCGGTCTGGCCGGGAGTTGATCGCCAGTGGCCGATGATCCCGCGACGGCTCCCTGGTGGGTCGACGACATCCTTCTGGGCGAGCCCGCGCCGCGGCCGCGCGGGAGCGCTCGTGCTTCCGCGTGCGAGTGGGACGTCATCGTCGTCGGCGCGGGCTGCGCCGGCCTCGCCGCCGCGATCTTCGCGCACGACGCTGGGCGATCCGTCGTGATCCTCGAGGCTGCCGAGGAGGGCGGCGGGACGACGTGGAAGTCGGGCGGCGGCTTGTGGGTACCGAACAACCACGTCATGCGAGCTCTCGGGCTCTCGGACGACCGCGAGGGGGTCCTGCGGTTCATCAGCCGGATGGGGTACGGCGACGTCTTCGACCCGGACGCCGAGCGCTACGGGCTCGGCGCCTGGGAGTGGGGTCAGCTCAACGCCTTCTACGACAACGCTGCGGATGCGCTCGAGGAGCTCGAGCGCAGCGGCGCGCTCGTCGTGCGCGAGCTGCGCTCGTTCACGGAGCAGTACCCGGCGATGGTGCCGTACCACGCCGACGTCGACGACACGCTCGCGGCGTACTACCGGCACGTCGCGCCGAAGACCAAGACTGGGAGCGGACCCGGGCACGAGCTCATCCGGCAGCTGTGGGCCGCAGCGGAGAACCGCGGCATCGAGTTGCTGACGCAGCATCGCGTGCGGGAGCTCGTTGTCGACGGCGCCGGCGCCGTGTCCGGCGTCGTCGCAGAGAACACCTCGGGCGACGCAGTGCCGCTCGCGGCGCGGCGGGGGGTCATCTTCGCGACGGGCGGCTTCGCGCACGACGAGCAGCTGCTCGAGGAGCACTTCCGCGCGCCGCTCTACAGCAGCTGCGCCGTGCCGAGCGCCCGCGGCGACTTCGTGCGCCTCGCGCGCGACGCCGGTGCCGATCTCGCGCACATGGGGAACGCGTGGTACCACCAGGACGTTCTCGAGAAGGTGGCCGCGGGCGGGCGCGAGTGCATGGAGGGCGGCATCAACGTCCCAACCGGCGACAGCATGATCATCGTCGACCGGTGGGGCGAGCGAGTCGTCAACGAGAAGGCGATGTACCAGGAGCGCGGCGGGGTCCACTTCGAGCCGGGCGCCGACGGCAGCTTCCCGAACCGCGTGCTGTTCATGGTCTACGACGAGTTCGTCGCTACTGACCATCGGATGTGGCTCTGCCTCGACACCTTCGTCGCTCCCAAGCCGTGGATCATCGAGGCGCCCGGGCTCCCGCAGCTGGCGGCCGCGATCGAAGATCGGCTCGCGCAGTACGACGAGCTGACGAACGGGATGCGTCTCGACTCGGGCTTCGCTGATCGGCTCGCCGAGACGATCGAGCGGTTCAACGGGTTCGCGCGGGTGGGCCGCGACGAGGACTTCGGCCGGGGCCGCCGCGTGACGGAGCGCGACTGGACGGGGCCGGCCCGTCCGGGCAACGAGTGGAACCCCACGATGCACCCTCTGTCCTCGACCGGGCCGTACTACTGCGTGATGCTGTGCGGTCACATCCTCGACACCAACGGCGGGCCGCGCATCGACCCGCACGGCCGCGTTCTTCGGCACGATGAGAGCGTGATCGACGGCCTGTACGGCGCCGGCAACTGCGTGGCGTCGATCGCCGGCAAGGCGTACCTCTCCGGTGGCAGCACGCTGGGACCTGCGATCGCCTTCGCATACGCGGCGGCGCGGCATGCGGTGCAGCGCGAACCGGCGGGACACCCCGTCACCGCTGCGAAGTAGCGCGAGGGCCGGCGACGCCGAGGCCTCGGCGACGGCACGTGGGCGGTGACGGCTAGGCGCTCTCGATGTGCGCCCGAACTGAGGTCCCGCTCACATCCATCCATCCACGGTCCCGTGCGAACTCGAGCATCGCCGTGAAGCCCTCGCGCCACTCTGCCGTGGATGCGCGAGCCCCAGCGAGATCCGTGATCGCATCGCGCCGCAAGAACACGTGGCCCGGGCTCTCGGGCGTCCCGAGTGGTGCCAGCAGTGAGGCGACGCGCGGATCATCCGGCGCACAGCCGACAACCACGACCTTGAACTCCCGGAAGTTGTCCGGACCCTCGAGCGAGACCTGCGACCGGTCGACGTGAACCAAGACGTACATCGCGTGCCCCGCCGTTCTACCAGCTCGAGCGCCCGTGTGGGTGCGCCGCGGCTCCGCCGTGAGCCGGATCGGCGCGACTCTTCGGTCCTCAAGTCGCAGCCCAGCCTGACCATCGGGTCACGATGACCTCGAGGACCGGGCCCGTTGGGGGGGCGGCACGGTACTGCGCATAGCGAGCGACCAAGAGCTCGATGCCTCGCCTCCCCGGCGCGCTCGTCGCGTCGTGCACGCGCGCCCGGCCGTCCGCGCGCACCCACCACAGACGCGACCAGTCATCCTCGTAGTGGTCAACGAGCAGCGCGACGTGCGAGTTCTGCCGCACGTTGTTGAGACGACGCAGGTTCTGTGATCGTTTGGGCTTCCGATCAACCGCGCTGAAGATCACGTCTCCGTCGACTGCGAACACCAACGGAACCAGATGCGGGACTCCCGCGGGATCTGACGTCGCCAGCCGCGCCACTCGAGCGCTGGCGAGCCGCCTGCGGGCCTCTTCTTCGATCAAATCGGCTCCGAACTCAGCGAATGTCGCGGCTAGGAGGACTGGGGACCTGCGACGCTGACGCCGCGTACGATAAACACCAGATCGGGTACTCCGACCCTCGGAGCGCGGGGGCGGCGCCGTCGCCGCGACCGAGCTCAGCTACCGCTTCTTGTTCAAAGGGCTACTTCCTCAGGCTGAATCAGGACGCGGAGCCGAAGTCCCCGGCACGATCGCGCGATCAGTAAACGACTGACGGGAACCAGGCGCCCTGCGGTTCTCGGTAGTCCCCGAGCGCCATGACGTTCATCGGCTTGATCAGCCTCAGCCCCTGTTGGAGCGACCACCGGAAGAGCTCGGAGCGCAATGGGACCAGGAACGCGAGTGGATCGTCGATCGACGCCGCTGCGCCGACCAACAGCGCCTCCAGGTCAGCTGCGGTCTCCGCGACCCCGTGGTTCATCGGCCAGAAGCTGACCGCGGAGGCATAGGCGACGATGCGGCTGTCCCGAAGAGCTACGAACGGCGCGAACGCCTGCTTCGCGTCGCGAAGCTCGTTCGTGCGCTCATAGCCGTGCACCGCGCGGCAGAGCTCTCCGCAGGCGCCGAGATCGTCGTCTTCGAGCGGACGGATCTCATGGTCCGAGGCGCCACCGCCGCGCGGGCTGCCGGCGACGACGGCGACGGGTTCCTTCACATCGAAGCCAAGGACCTCGTAGAGCGCGAGTGAGCGCATGTGGAAGGCGTCTTGAAGGAGGCGGATGCCGGGGGCTCCCTTTCCGCGCTCGAGCACGGCCTCCATGAGCTGGCGCCCGACCCCGGAGTCCTGTCCTTCGGGAGCCACCGTGATCGGGCCGACGCCGCGGATCGGGCTGCGCTCATCGAGGAAATTCGAGCCGACGATCTCGCCGTCGACTTCCGCGAGGACGCCCCAGATCTGCGGATGGGCGATGAACATGTCCACCAGCCCGGCGGCCGCCTCAACCGCCGGGAAGTCGCGTTGGAAGCGGTGATGGTCATCGATGGCGCCGAAGGCCTCGAAGACGATCTCGGCGCACCTCCCAGCGTCAGCGGGTCCGGCCTCGCGCAAGGTGACCTCGTCAGCCGACGCCATCGCCATCCCAACCTCCTGCGGGTGCCGTCACGGGCGAGCCTACGCCCGTCCTCCGCTGTGGTCAATCGGCGCTGGCCGTAGCGCTTCTCGCACGAAGCGGCAGCGTGCGCTGCCGGTCGCTGGTGCGCTACTGCTTGACGGTGACGTCGGGCAGGACGCCCTCGACGACATCCACGTCGAGATGACTCAGGTCCTCGACTTGGTGCTCGATCTCGATGCCGGCTTCGCGGTCGCGTTGACGCTGCTCCTTGCGGAGGTTCCTCGCCTGGCGCTTCTCGCGCACCTTCGCCTCGCGGTTCAGCTTCGCGAACGTCGTCTTGTTCTTGCCAGCCAAGGTTGACCTCCAGGTCGCGCAAGCGCACCGCCGTCCCGGGGGCACGGCGGCGACGCGCTGAGCGCAGTTTCCGGCCGGCGGACGCGCGACCTCGCCCGGAAAGGCTAGCTCGGTCGCCGGGGCACGAGGATCCGGGCGAGTGCCCCGCTCTGGAAGCGCGCCTCCTCGACGACGTCCAGCCTCAGATGCTCTCCCAGGTCGGCGAACGGGCTACGGCCCGCGCCGATCGCGATCGGAACCGTGGTCAGTTGGTACTCGTCGACGAGGTTCAGGCGGGTCAGCGACGTGGCGAACGTGGGGCCCCCGTGGACCAGGACGGTCCCTTCGTCGTCCCGAGCCTTCAGGTCCGCGATCGCCTGGCTCAGATCCCCGCCGAAGATCTCGGCCGGTCCTCACTCCGCCTTCTCCAGGGTCCGGGAGAAGACAGCCTTGGGCTTCTCGTTCATCGAGGTCGCGATCGGCCCTTCCGACGCCGTCCAGTGCGGCCCCATGATCTCGTAGCTCCGGCGCCCCATCGCGTGAACGCCGGCCGCATCGAGCGCACGACGGTTCCACTCAGCCGAGTCCTCGCCGAAGAACTCGAACATCCACTCATGAGTCCCATCGGGGCTCGTCGCGAAGCCGTCGAGGGACAGCACCATCTTGAGAACCACCTTGCGATCGGTCACGTCGCGGGATCAGCCGTTCCGCTTGGGCTCGTACAGCTCCTCGACCCTGTCCCACTTGATCGAGCAGAAGTACGTCAGCGGCAGCTGGAGCCGCTTCGTCTTCACCGCGCCCGACCCGACGCGGTAGCGGACCTTCGCCTGCAGGATCGAGCCGAAGATCACGACGCCGGTCGAGCCGATGTTCCCCATGATCCGCGGATCGGTCTTCGCGGTGATCGAGAAGGGCGCCGACTTGTCGGTCTGCTTCCTCGGCAGGACGCCACGGGTCGTCTTCCAGGCGACGCTCACGATCTTCGGCCGGCCGCTCGCCGGACCGCCGACCGTCGCCGACACCTTCAGCGTGTTCGTGTTCGTGCACTCGCCGTTGGGCGACGGCTTGAGGCTGACCGTGTGCTTCGTCGTGACCGTGCGCTCGGTGTCGTCGCGGGTCGGGATCATCCGGATGTGGGCGTCGCCGAAGCTGTGCCAGACCACCCAGCCCTGGCCGTCGCGGCCGGCGCCGACGCGCGGAGCCTGCGGGAAGCCGAGCGCGACGCCCCCGACCTTCGACTCGGGGTCGATCTGGGCGAGCATCGTCTTGGGCCGGAAGTCGCCGCCGGGCTTCGCCGCGCGGTAGACGATGCAGAAGCGCTTGTTGCCGTTGTCGTCCAGGCCGGGGGACACGTCGTCGCCGTAGGGGCAGCCGTCGGCGCTCGCGACGTACGTGACGTGACGCCCGCCGGCGGCGTCGTAGCTGAGATCGGCGTCGGCGCAGTCGCTGTTGTCGGCATGGAGGAACCCGAACGCGCGCACGGTCCCGCCCTGCAGCCCGCGCAGCGGGACGGCGCCGAGCCGCGTGCCGAACGGGTCGACCCTCACCGGCGAGCAGTCGAGGATGCTTGCGACGCTCCGCGAGGTGGCGACCTTCCGCGCGCTGGCGGCGTTGACAGGCGTCCACGGCTGGTCGGTGGTCTGGTTGGCGGGATCGCCGACGACCCGCAGGGCGACGAGCGGTCCATCGGTGACGTCCGGATGGCGGTTGGCAAGCGCGACCCCGCGCCCGTCGGGCAGGACCGCAGCGCCGACGACGACGCGGCGCTGGAAGGACTCGTCACCGATCCACGGCACGGCGTCGGAGGTCAGATCCAGGCGGGCGATCCCCTGCAGCGGTGCGTTGGACAGGTTGAACCACGGGCCGTAGGTGATGTACATCGCGCGCTCGTCCCGGGACAGCGCGGCGCTGCTCACTGCGGACTGGAAGACGCCGACGTTCACGTCGTAGCGCTCCGGCGACCAGGTCTGGCCGTTGTCGGAGGAGGTGAGGACGATCGTCCCGCCGCGGCCCGTGAGGGCGTGGGCGGCGACGATGTAGAGCTTGCCCGACGGCCCGAGCAGGATCGTCGTCGTCGACGCGAACGGCGCGTAGTGCAGCGTCCGCTTGAGGGCACACCCGTTGCCTCCGCGCGGCACCCGGCAGAACGCGATCGCGTCCCTGCCGTGGCTGCTGGTCGTCCACACGACGTACGCGGTCCCCGCATCGTCGACGGCGATGGAGGGCCGCCCGCCCAACGCGGCCACGCCCAGGTCGAGGATCCTTCCCTGCGTCACGGGCGCGACCGGCTCGGCGACGCCGTCGAAGCGGGACTCGGTGGTCGCCTGCGCCGTGCCGCCGTCGTTGCTGGAGATCGTGATGGTCGCCGGGTAGCTGCCGCCGTCCGGGTAGGCGTGGCTGCCCTGGACGAGGTAGCGCCCCGCCGACCCGGCGCTGACGATCGTCGCGTCGCTCGTGGTGCCGTCGCCCCAGTCGACTGTCGCTCTCAGGCTCTCGGGAACGCCACTCGGGTTGGCGTCGGAGATCGTCGCGAGGGTGACGCCGCCGGCGGCGGCGGTGGTCGGGTTGACCGTCCCTTCGGCCGTGATCGGGGCGTCGGTGACCGTGGCGAACGTCGTCCTCGACGTCGCGGCGTTCGCCGCATCCGCGACCGTGACCGTGTAGCTGCCGTGCTTGGCGTACGCGTGCGCGCCGGAGACCGAGCCCGTCCCGTCCGGCGCCTGGTCGACGGTCGTCGTGTCCGCGGGCGAGCCGTCGCCCCACGTGATCGTCGCTTGGGCGGGCGCGGGCTTGGGGAACGTGACGAGCGGCTGGGGGACCCCGGCGGTGCCCTCGACGAACTCCGCCGCCGACGCGGTGGTGGCCGGCAGCAGGACGGCCGCCGCGAGGATGGCGAGCGCCCACCTCATCGGACGCGGGCGGTCCTCGTCGCCGTGGCGACGGTGAAGCGCGTGCCGCGCTTGCGCAGCGCCGTGCCGATCACCGTCAGGGTGTCGTTGCGCCGCGCCTTGGCCGACAGCCTGATCGTCACCGTCCGTCGTCCCGGCTTGCCGGCCGAGACCGTGCCGTTCGCGATGCGGCGCTTGCCGCGGCGCACGACGTAGGTGACCCTCGCCGCGCCGCTCGCCGTGTCCCTCGGGACCGTGATCGCGACGCGCGCCGTCCGCCTCTTGCCCTTCACGCGCGTGGTCGGCCTGCCCATCCGGAGCTTCGTCGCGGCGGACGCGCGGAGCTTGACGCGGCGCGTCTTGCCGCCTGTCCGGACGACGAGCCGCCCGCCGCCGAGCTTGCGCCACGAGGCCGGCTTCAGCGTCAGCTTCTGGTTACGTCCCGCCTTGAGCGTCGCGGTCGCCTCCTGCGGGAGCGCGGCCTTGTCCGTGGAGGAGAGCGTCAGCTTCACCGTCGCCGCGGGCCCGCGGTGATCGATGACGAAGGACTGGCTGCCGCGGATGAAGCGCAGGCCGTCCCTGCCCTTGGTCGTCGTCGCCAGCGACGCGGTCCGCCATCCGCCGTTGCCCGTCTTGCCGGACATCTCGACCGTGACCTTCGCCGAAGCCTTCGAGGGGTCGACGGAGACGGAGTTCTGCTTGGGCGCCACCGCGACCGTGTTCGTCTCGCCGCGCTCGACCGGCGCGGTGATCCTGGAGACCGTGTTGCGCCCGAAGACGACCTGGGTCTGCGCGGCGTTGCGGTCGCCGCGCATGTCCACCCGGTACGGCGTGTTGCCGGGGATGAACTGGCCATCGACGGGGGCCGGTCCGCCGGTCGCGAGCGTCCACGGCACGATGTCGAGCTTGGTCGCCGGGTCGGTGTTGACGACCCCCGGCGCGCTGTAGAGCTTGCGCTTGCCCGCCGTGATCTGCGTGACCGTCGACGGCGTCTTGGCCGCGGCGTTCTGAGCCGCGACCGCCCGGAGGTTCGCGACGCCCTCGCCGGCCCATGCGATGAACAGGCTCGCGACAGTCGCCACGCCCGACACCGGGCTGATGATCTCCGCGTCCTCGGTCGGGAGGTCCCACTGGCCGGCGATGATGTTGGCGACCTGCTTGCCGCCGAAGCTCGAGCTGGGCAGCTGCCAGCTGCCGTCCGCGTGCACGTGGATCCGGCTGTCGATCGCTCCGTTGTTCGTGTGGTTCGTCCCCGCGAGCCGGTCGGAGTTGAAGTTGCCGTTCGCGTTCGCGTCAGTGGGGTTGAACGGCGCGTTGCTGTCGTACACGTAGATGAAGTACGCGCCCGCCTCGTTGGGATCGGTCTCGACGTCGTAGGCGGTCACCACATGCAGGCCGTCGATCGTCCCGCCGTCGCGGATCGAGAGCAGCGGGTGGTCCCCGCTGCGCAGCATGTCCTCGATGGTGGAGCGCAGGCTCGACGGCGTCTGCGCGACGAGGTTGAAGAGCATCTGGCGGCGGTAGAAGGCCATGTAGTCCTCTGAGAACTGGCGTGCCCAGGCAGCCTCGATCTCGTCGGTGATGCCCTGCGCGCGCACGTCCCCGACGTCGCCCTTCTGCGGCTGGCCGCCGATCGTGAACGGGTTCGTCGCGTTCGCGGCGAAGTCCGCCGGGGAGATCCGGCCCTTGCGCATCCACTCGCTCTCCCAGGAGAACCCGAAGCACGCGCCGTTGTTGAACTGCAGGACCGTCCAGACCGTCACGGCCCACGGATCCGGGACGCCGGACGGCACGCAGCCGACGAACGGCACCGGGATGCAGAGGAAGATGTCCTCGTCGCCGAAGGCGCGCCTCATGTCGTCGAAGCTGACCTCGGCGTCGAAGTTGCGGAACGCGAAGCCCATCGTGTTCCGGTAGGTGTCGACCATGACCTGCTGCGGTGCGCCCGCGCGCGAGACGATGCCCGTGGCGTCGAGCGTCGCGAGCTCGACGGTGCCGGTGGTGGCCAGGCGCGGCGTCGTGATGGTGACCGAGTCAGCCCCGCGCGTCCCGGGCACGACCGCGCGGTCGTTGCCGACGCGCACCATCGGTGGCCCCGCGCCCGCGTAGCCCGGCGTCCCGCAGATGTCGATCCCCGGGACGGTCAGCGTGATCGGTGAACCCGGCTTGAGGTCACGCGGCGTCGTCGCCGTCGTCGTGCTGATGGCGGTGACGTTGAGCACGGTGTTGCGGACGGTCAGCGTGCGCGTGAACGCGGTGCGGCCCTCGGGCTGGACGCCGATCGTCAGCGTCGCGCTGTCGGCCTTGTTGCCGTGATGGGTGACCGTGTAGCTCACGGACAGCGGACCGTCGTTCTTCGCCTCGACCCTCTGGCTGGCCGGGCTGACGCTGAACAGCGCGGGCGCGGACGACGTCACCGTCACCGTGACGCGACCGGCATATCCGCCGCTCACGTCCAGCGGCACCGTCCCGGTGACGTTTGCACTGCCGCACTGCTCGGACATCGCCAGATCGCTCGGCGGCGGGAGCGCGACGTCGCCGGTGTTGCTGAAGCACGGCTGCGCGTCCTCGGTGCAGAAGCGCGCGGTCGCCAGCGACTCCCCCGGCCCGTCGCCGACGCGTCCGGCGAGCAGCGCCTTTCCGTCCGCGGCGAGCGCGAGTCCGTTGCCGTGGGCGGCGGCGCCGCCGGGGGCGTCGGCCAACGCCGCGCCGGGCTGTGCCCCGGACCCGCCGTAGCTGGTGTCAAGCGCGCCGCCGGACGTCAGCCTGGCGGTCATGAACCCGAAGCGGGAGGCGCCGTCGACCTCGTGCGATGCCTCGCCCGCGACGAGGAACCGCCCCGCACCGTCCGTCGTGATCGCGTGCCCGATCGAGGTGCCGCCGTCGCCGATCTGCGCGTGGAAGATGCCGCCGGTGCCGAAGGAGCCGTCGAGCGCGCCGGTGGCCGCGCTGAACGCCGCGACCAGCAGCTCCGTCGCCACGTCGGCGAGCGCGCCGGTGATGGCGATCTGGCCACCCTTGACCGTCAGCCCGAAGGCCCCGCCGATCGTGTCGACGGCGATCAGGCTCGTTCCGTTGCCCTGGTTCCCCCAGCCGCCGGTCAGCGCTCCGGTCGACGAGCTCACGCGGGCGAGGAACGGCACGGTGTCGCCGTCCCGTGCGTCCCCGGCGAGCACGTAGCTGCCGTCGCCGAGCCGGCCGATCGCGTTGGCGCGAGCCAGGCCGTCGGCGCCGATCGCGGTGAGCCCGCCCCAGGCAGGCTGGTCGATCCCGCCGGAGGAGAGCTTGGCGCGGACCATCTTGGTGATCCCGCCGTCGAGCGCCTCACCGGCGACGATGACCGAGCCGTCGGCCTCGACGATCACCGCGTTGGCCGCCGCGAGGCCCCCGTTGCCGCGGGCGAGCAGCACGACGCCCGTGCCGCCGAAGGTGCCGTCGGGCGTGCCGTTGGCGGAGAAGCGAGCGACGAGGATCTTGAAGGTGCCGGCGTCGAAGGAGCTGCCGACGGCGACGATCTTCCCGTCCGGGGCGAGCGTGACGGCGTTGAACTGCGAGTTGCCGGTGCCGGCGGTCACGAGCGTCTGGCCGCCGGTGCCGAACCCGGCGTCGCGCGTGCCGTCGGCGTTCGTGCGGGTGATAACGGCGCGTAGCTTCGCGCCCCCGCCGGTGTCGTCGAGCGCCTCGCCGGCGACGACGGCCTTGTCACCCTGCGCGACGACCGCGGAGCCGCTGGACTGGTTCCCGTTGCCGGTCGGAAGCACGGAGACGCCCCGCACGCCGTACCCGGGGTCCGGGGTTCCCTCGCCCGCATACGCGGTGCTGACCGGTAGCGCCAGCACGCTCAGGACAGCGATCCAGCGTGCTATCCAGGACACTGGCCGACACTACTCCCGCCGCAGCATGCCGGTGCGATTTTCTTCGCGTCGCGTCCTGATCAGGGAAGCTCCTGCGCATGACGCCTCCCGACGCTCCCACCAGCGGCCGCAGCCTGCGGTCGACGATCACGTCAGACGGCGAGCTGCGGCTGTCGCTCGAGGAGCGCCCGCTGCCCGAGCTCGGGGAGGGGCAGGTGCTCGTCGCGGTGGAGGCGTCGCCGATCAACCCGTCGGACCTCGGCGTCCTGCTCGGGCCCGTGCGGCCGGACGGGTTGACGCGCGAGGGCGACGACCTCGTCGGCAGCGTGCCCGCCGAGCTGCTGCCGCGGTTCCGCGACCGGCTCGACAAGCCGCTGCCGGTCGGCAACGAGGGCGCCGGGACCGTGGTGGCCGGCGTGCCGGAGCTCGTTGGCAAGCGCGTTGCGCTGTTCGGCGGGTCGATGTGGGCCGACTACCGCGTGGCCGACGCCGGCGCGGTGGTCGAGCTGCCCGACGACGTCAGCGCCGCCGAGGGCGCGGCGCTGTTCGTCAACCCGCTGACCGCGCTCGCGATGGTCGAGACGATGCGGGCCGAGGGCCACACCGCGCTCGTGCACACCGCCGCGGCGTCGAACCTCGGCCAGATGCTCGTGAAGATCTGCGCCGCCGACGGCGTGCCGCTCGTGAACGTCGTGCGCAAGCCCGAGCAGGTCGAGCTGCTCAAGGGCATCGGCGCCGAGCACGTGGTCGACTCCTCGCAGCCCGACTTCGCCGAGCAGCTGACCGAGGCGATCCGCGCGACCGGCGCCACGCTCGGCTTCGACGCGGTCGGCGGCGGGACGCTGGCCGGCGACATCCTCAGCGCGATGGAGCGCGCGCAGCCGCCGCTCGAGAGCTACACGCCCTACGGCACGACGACCTACAAGCAGGTCTACATCTACGGCTCGCTGGACTTCTCGCCGACCGTCATCAACCGCGACTTCGGATTGACGTGGGGCCTCGGCGGGTTCCTGCTGATGGTCGCGCTCGGCCGGCTGGGCGGCGAGGCCATCGGGCGGATGCGGGCGCGCGTCGTGGCCGAGGCGAAGACGACGTTCGCGTCGTCGTTCGCCGAGACGATCGGCCTGTCCGGGGTGCTCGACCCCGCCAACCTCGGCGTCTTCGCGCGGCGGAGCACCGGCGCGAAGTACCTCGTCGACCCGTCGAGCGACCGCTGAGACCGTCGCCCCCGCGGGCGGCTAGCCCTGAAGCGGGCCGGAGAGCTCGGCGCGGAGGGTCGCGATCTCGGTGACCGCGGCGCCGATGTACGCGGCGCGGTGCGCGGCGATGTCGGTCTCGAGGTCGGCCATGTAGGGGACGTTGTCCGTGAGGCCTTGCGAATCGGCGAGCGCGCGTTCCAGGTACAGCTGGTGCAGCTCGCTCTGGATGTCGGCTGCGGTGTAGGTCATGACCGGAACGATAGATACCCCAACCGGGTATGAGTGTGACGTGGGCTACACGGGCTCGGAAAGCGGGTGGCGCTCGGCCGCCGTGGCCTTGAGCCGCTCGTCCACGGCAGGGATCGCCGAGGCGACCGCCCGGAGGTCGCGCGCGGTCATCACCGCGAGGCACATCGGCGACGTCGCGGTGACCGTCGCGTTGCGCTTGCCGCGTTCGAGCGCCGCGATCTCGCCGAGGAAGTCGCCGGGGCCGAGGTCGGCGACGTGCTCGCCGTCCCGCGTGACTTCGGCGCTGCCGTCCTCGATGACCATGAACTCGTAGGCGAACGCGCCCTGGTGCAGGAGCTCCTTGCCCGCCGGCACGTCGATCTCATCCGTGACCGACGACAGCCGGCGGAGATCCTTGCCACCGAGGTCGGCGAACAGCGGGATGCCCTTCAGCTTGCGTTCGTCCATGGCGCAGTCCCTCCTTCGAGACGTCATGGCATGGCCTGCGTCGATCCTCTCCCAAGACGTGATCGGCGGTCAAGCGCGCGTCAAGTCGAACTGCGCGCCGAGATGCGAGATGCTTCACGGATGGCCGGATCGGTCAGTCGTCATGAGGAGGCAGCGGCCCGTCACGACAGGGCAGCGGTAACGCACGACGACGCGGCGGCGTTCTGGCAGGAGCTCGGCAACGCGGACCGCGCCGGCCTGCACCGCGATGCGGCAGTGCACGAGCGTGCCGGCGCGGTGATCGAGCGCAGGTGGGCGGACCTGATCGCAGCCGAGCGGCCGGGCGAGGGGGCGGCGGGCACGAGGCTCGCGCCGGGACGCAGCGAGCACGACGAGCGATCGGCCGACCTCGAGTCGCACGAGATCGCGGCCGAGATGCGGGAGTCGGACCTCGAGGCGCGGGAGAGCACGATGACGCGCCGCGAGAGCGCGGCCGACGCCCGCGATCAGCACGCGGACGAACGCGAGCAGGACGCGGACCTGCGCGAGGAGGACGCCGACGTCCGCGAGCGTGACGCCGACGAGCGCGAGGGGACGGCCGAGATGCGCGAGATCGAGCGGCAGCACCGGCTTCGGCAAGGCGAGCAGCGCCGGCAATCGGCCGCCCGGCGCGATCAGGCCGCGCTGGAGCGCGAGGAAGCGACATCCCGGCGCGACAGGCGCTACGAAGACACGTAGCATCGCCGTGTGAGCACGCTCTGGGCGGCGCTTGCGCCGATCGAGCAGGAGCACCTCTCCGAGGCGCGTCAGATGCAGGCGCTCTCGTTCGCGGTCCACATCCCGCTCGTCTGCTTCGGGATCGCGTTCCCGAGCATGGTCCTGCTCGTGGAGTCGCTCTACCTGCGCACCGGCGACGAGGTCTACCGGGTGCTGGCCAAGCGCTGGTCGAAGGTGATGATCGCGCTCTTCGCCGTGGGCGTCGTGACCGGGACGATCCTGTCGTTCGAGATGGGCCTGCTGTGGCCCAACTTCATGGCGACGTTCGGCTCGGTCTTCGGGCTCGCCTTCGGCCTGGAGGGCTTCTCGTTCTTCCTCGAGGCGATCTTCATCGCGATCTACGTCTACAGCTGGGACCGCCTGTCGCCGCGCAAGCACCTGCTGTGCGGGGTGCCGGTGGTGCTGGCGGGGCTGACCGGCTCGCTCTTCGTCATCTCCGTCAACGCGTGGATGAACCACCCGGGCGGCTTCCGGCTCGTCGACGGCGAGGTCACCGACGTCCATCCGTGGAAGGCGCTCTTCGGCAACGGCCACCTGTGGCCCGAGCTGACGCACATGTACATCGCCGGGTTCATCGTCGCCGGCTTCCTCGTGGCGTCGGCGTACGCGTGGGGCTGGCTGAAGGGCAGGCGCGGGCGGTACGAGCGGATCGCGCTGGCGGTCCCCCTGACCATCGCCGCGCTCGCCGCGCCGGTGCAGCTGCTGGTCGGCGACTGGATCGCCCGGCGCGTCACCGAGGATCAGCCGACGAAGCTCGCGGCGATCGAGGGCCTCGGCGCGACGACGAAGGGCGCCGACCTCCACGTCCTCGGCTGGTACGAGGACGGCGAGGTGAAGTACGGGATCCCGGTCCCGAGGGGCCTGTCGCTGCTGGCCAAGCACGACCCGAACGCGACGATCCGCGGCCTCGACGCCGTGGCGGCGCGCGACCGCCCGCCGGTCAACGTGGTGCGCATCGCGTTCCAGACGATGGTCGGCATCGGGACGCTGCTCGCGCTGCTCGGCGTGGTCCATCTCGTGACGTGGTTCCGGCGGCGCCGGTTCGTCGAGTCGCGCTGGTTCCTCCGAGCGATCGTGGCCGCCGGGCCGCTGTCTGTCGTGGCGCTCGTCTGCGGCTGGGTGACGACCGAGGTCGGCCGCCAGCCGTGGGTCGTCTACGGCGTGATGCGCACATCCGACGCCGTCACCGGCGCGGGCGGGATCCCCGTCGGCTACGCGACGCTGGTCGTCGTCTACGCCGTGGTCGCGTGCGCCGTCGCATGGATCCTCGTGCGGCTGCAGAGCCGGCCGCTCGATGCCGCCGCGCAACCGCCTCCGATCCTGGAGACCCATGGACCTCGCTGACGTCCCCGCCATCCTGATCCTCGCCGGGATCGCGGCGTACGTCGTGTTCGCGGGCGCCGACTTCGGGGCCGGGCTCTGGTACTTGCTGGCCGGGCCGGGGGCGAAGGGGAGGCCGGTCCGCGACTTCACCTACCACGCGATGGCGCCCGTGTGGGAGGCCAACCACGTGTGGCTCATCTTCGTCCTCGTCGTGACGTGGACGGCCTATCCGACCGCCTTCGGCTCGATCGCGTCGACGCTCGCGATCGCGCTGCTCGTCGCGGCCATCGGCATCATCCTGCGCGGGACGACGTACGCGCTGCGCAGCGGGGCGCCCCCGGGCCGCGAGTCGGAGGGCGTCATCGGGTTCGTCTTCGGGGCGTCGTCGGTCCTCACCCCGTTCGCGCTGGGCGCGGCGATCGGCGGGATCGCGTCGGGACGGGTCCCGGTCGGCAACGCGGAGGGCGACCTGGTCACGAGCTGGCTGAACCCGCTCTCGATCATGGTCGGGGCCCTGGCGGTGGCGATCTCCGGGTACCTCGCCGCGGTCTACCTCGCCGGCGACGCGACCAGGTCGGGCGAGGCGGAGCTGGCCCGGGAGTTCCGGCGCCGGGCGCTGCTGATGGGCGTGGTGGCGGGCGCGCTCGCGATCGCCGGCCTGCTTGTGGTCCGGGCCGATGCGCGCGAGCTCTTCGACGACCTGACGAGCGGCGCGGGCCTCGTCGCCGTGATCGTGTCCGCGCTCGGGGGAGCGGCGACGCTGGCGCTGGTCCGCACGATGCACTTCGGCCCCGCGCGCGCCTCGGCCGCACTGGCGGTCGCGGCCATCGTCGCCGGTTGGGGCATCGCCCAGCAGCCGGACATCCTGCCGGGGCTCACGGTCCGCGAGGCCGCGGCGAGCGACGCCACGCTCGTGGCGCTGCTGATCTCGACCGCAGTGGGCCTCGCCGTGCTCGTGCCGTCGCTCGTGCTGCTCTTCGGGCTCGTCCTGAAGGGCGAGTTCGATGAGACTTGGTCGGCGGCGGCGGAACGACCGCCGCAGCACCGCGTCGCCGGCTCGCGACCGCGGGCGGCCCTCGCGGTGGCGCTGTTCGCCGTCGGCGCGCCGCTGATGTTCCTCGGCGACGGCGTGCTCCTCGCGGTCGGCGTGCTCGCGCTCGTCGCGTTCATCGTCGTCGGCGTCGTGGAGCTGCTGCGGCCGGACGTCCTCGAGGACCGAGATCCCGTACCTTCGCGCCGGTGACGAGCACCCCCATCGAGCGCCCCGAGGACGTCACTCCGGACTGGCTGCAGGACGTGCTCGGTTGCGGCCGGATCGCATCGATCGGGACCGAGCAGATCGGCACCGGCCAGATGAGCGAGAACCACCGGCTCGCGATCACGTACGCCGGCGACGACGCGGCCGGGCCGGCGACCGTCGTGCTGAAGATCGCCGCGCAGGACCAGACGAGCCGGCAGACCGGGCTGGCGCTCGGGCTCTACGAGCGCGAGGTGCGGTTCTACCTCGAGGTGGCCCCGCAGATCGGCGGCCCGCTCGCCCCGTGCCATCACGGGGCGTTCGACCCGGCGACGGGCGCGTTCTCGCTCGTCCTCGGCGACGCCGGCCCGGCGGTGCAGGGCGACGAGGTCGCCGGCTGCTCCGTCGAGGAGGCGCGCCAGGCGCTGGCCGAGCTGGGGCGGCTGCACGGCCCGGTGCTGTGCGACGACCGGCTCGAGGCGGCGGCGTGGCTCAACCGCGACTCGCCGCTCGACCAGACCATCGTCGAGCAGCTCCTCGCCGGGTTCGTCGGGCGCTACCGCGCGCGGCTCGAGGACGCGCACCTCGCCGTCGCGCACCGCTTCGTCGCCTCGTTCGACGGCTGGGCGGCCGCGCAGCTCGACGACCCGTCGTTCGCGCGGGGGCTCGTGCACGGCGACTACCGGCTCGACAACCTGCTGTTCGGCCGCGAGGGCGCCGACCGGCCGCTCACCGTCGTCGACTGGCAGACGGTGGGGTGGGGCCCGGCCGCCACGGACGTCGCCTACTTCCTCGGCTGCGCGCTCACGGTCGACGACCGCCGGGCGCACGCGGACGAGCTGCTCGATGCCTACCTCGAGGCGCTCGGTCCGGACGCGCCGATGACGCGCGAGCAGCTGCTCGACGGCGTGCGCCGCCAAAGCTTCTTCGGGGTGATGATGGCGATCGTCTCGCCGATGCTCGTGCAGCAGACCGAGCGCGGCGACGACATGTTCATGACCGTCTTCGCGCGCCACTGCCAGCAGGTGCTCGACCTCGACGCGCTCGCGACGCTGCCCGAGCCGTCCGCTCCGGAAGCGCTGTCGCCGGAGCCCGCCGACGAGGCGCCGCACGAGCCGGGCGGCGAGCCGCTGTGGAACGAGAGCTGGTACTTCGACGTCGCCGACCCCGAGCAGGGGATCGGCGCGTACTTCCGCCTCGGGCTCGACCCCGCGCGCGGCACGTCGTGGAGCACCACGCTGATCTGCGGCCCGGATCGCCCGACGGTCGCGCTCGTCGACTTCGCCGCGCCGCTGCCGGACGATGACCTGGTCGTCCGCACCGAGGCCTTCGAGAGCAGGCAGGTCTGCGAGGCGCCGCTCGAGCGCTACCGCGTCACCGTCCGCGGTCGCGGCGAGCGCTTCGGCGACCCGGCCGCGCTGCTGCGCGGCGAGTCCGGCGAGCCCGTCGACGCCGAGCTCGACCTCGTCTGGACCACCGCCGGCCGGCCGTTCCGCTACCGCCTCGCGACGCGGTACGAGCTCCCGTGCGAGGTGAGCGGGACGCTGCGCGTCGGCGACGAGACGTTCCAGCTGCGCGGTGCCGCCGGCCAACGCGACCACTCGTGGGGCGTGCGCGACTGGTGGTCGATGAACTGGATCTGGAGCGCCGGGCACCTCGACGACGGCACCCACGTCCACGGGGTCGACCTGCGCATCCCGAACACGCCGCGGATGGGCACCGGCTACGTCCAGCCGCCCGACGGCGAGGTCAGCGAGCTGAGCGGCGCGCCGGCCGAGGAGCAGATGCGGCCCGACGGCCTCGGCGGACCGACGACGCAGCGCTTCGGCGACGTCGACGTGACGTTCGAGCCCGTGGCCCACGGCCCGCTTCGCCTCGAAGCCGACGACGGCCGCGTCGCGCTGTTCCCGCGCGCGTGGGCGCGCCTGCGCGCGTCGGACGGCCGCAGCGGCGTCGGCTGGATCGAGTGGAACGTCTAGGGCTCGCCGGCCTCTAGCGCCAGGCGAACACCGGCTGCTCGAGGTGGTCGACGCGCTCGCCGGCGTTGCCCAGCAGGCCGACCTGGCGAAGCTGGTAGAGCACCGCGCCGGTCGGGGCGTGGATGAGGTCGTTGCCGAGCGGGATCTGGAGGACGGGGCGGTCGCTCTCGGGGATGTCGATGAAGCGCGCCTCGGCGTCGCGGAGCGCGTGGAGGCCGATCCGGTAGACGGCGAGGACCTCGTCGGGAGCGGGGTGGAGGCCGGGGTCGGCGCCGGCCCAGACGACGACCGGCGTGATGACGTAGCCGGAGCGCGTCGGGTAGTCGTCGAGCCAGCCGACGACGCTGTCGGGGCCGAGGCGCAGGCCGAGCTCCTCGTCGAGCTCGCGCAGCGCGGCATCGAGGGCGGTCTCGCCGGGGTCGACGCGCCCGCCTGGCAGCGCCCACTGGCCGGCGTGGCGGCTCATCCGCGAGGCGCGGCGGCAGAGCAGGAACGCGGCGCCGCCGGCGACGCCGAGCATCCGCCCGTCCAGCCGCCGTCCCCGCGAGTCGCGCACGTCGCCGGGGACGACGGACATGTCGATCTGCTCGGCGACGATCGGATCGCCGTCGTGGCGCTCGGCATCGCTGTCGACGAGCGCGATCGCGACGGCCGCGTGGCGCCGGCCGTCGAGCGCGTGCTCACGCCGTTCGTGCCGCTCGAGATTGGCACGCAACGACCGCCGGAGCTCATCGTCGAAGGTGATCATGGGGGCGCCGAACGTACCGTTCATCGCGACGTCCGAGCGCGCGGCGACCGAGAAGGCCTGGCCGCGGTTACGACTCGACGCCCGGTTTCGCGGTGAAGGTGAGCTTCGGCGCCTTGCAGGTCGAGCTCTTGAAGGTGATCGTGCCCTTCGCCGACTTCCTCGTCGGGAAGCTGACCTTCATCGTCACGGTCAGGCCCTTCGACCTGAAGACGATCGTGAGCTTGTTGTCGGCGGTCAGCGTGCCGGACGGCTTGCTCGACGAGGCGCTGCCGATCCCGCTCTTGCCCTTGCACGTGTAGCCGGTGTACGCCGCGGTTGCCTTGCCCTTCTTGTTCAGCGTGAAGCCCATCGGAAGGCCGCGGCCGTTGCCGCCGCTCCACGACGTGCCGAGCTGAGGCTTGGCCGCGGAGGCGGGGACCGCGGTCGCGGCGAGGACGGCGATGGCCGCGAGCAGGAGGGAGATCTTGCGCATTCGGCGACCCTCCCACACCGGGGACCGGTTGTCACCCGCGCGTCACACGAGCGTGCCGCCGCTCTTGACCACCTTCATCGTGAACTGGGAGTTGACGCGCGCGAGGCCGGGGAGCTCGGCGAGCTTGTTCATGTAGAAGGCCTCGTACGCGGCCTGGTCGGCGACGGCGACGAGGATCACGTAGTCGGGCAAGCCGAACATCCGGCGGCACTCGAGCACCTCGTCGAAACCGGCGACCGTGTCCTCGAACGCCTCGACGGTCGCGCGGTCCTTGAGCGTGAGCTCGACGTGCACCGTCACCTCGAACCCGCGCCCGACGCGGCCGGGGTCGATGTCGGCGTGGTACCCGCGGATCACGCCGGCCCGCTCGAGCGCGCGGACGCGGCGCAGGCAGGACGAAGGCGAGAGGCGCACGCGCTCGGCCAGCTCGACGTTCGAGAGGCGCCCGTGCTCCTGCAGCTGGCGGAGAATTGCGCGGTCGAGGGCTTCCACCGGCACATCATGCCGCTTCGGCGGCGTTCAGCCGAGCACGTTGCACGAACATGCCGCGGTCGACCGCCTAGGCTCGCCAGCCATGGCCACCGCCGCCGTCACCCTCCCGAGCCGGACGCTGAGCAGCGCCGCCGGGATCGGCATCGCGGTCGGCGTCTACGGGGTGTCGTTCGGCGTCCTCGCGGTCGCTGCGGGGCTCAGCCCCGCGCAGGCGTGCGTGATGTCCATGCTCGTCTTCACCGGCGCGTCGCAGTTCGCGTTCATTGGCGTGCTGGCGGGCGGCGGCGGCGCGGTCGCGGCGATGGGGCCGGCGGTGATGCTCGCGCTGCGCAACGCCGCGTACGGGCTCTCGCTCGTCCCCATCCTGCCGGGCCGGCTGCGCGACCGCGCGGTCGCGTCGCACCTGGTCATCGACGAGAGCACCGCGATGGCGCGGGCAGAGGACCACCCGGCCGCCGCGCGCGGCGCGTTCCTCGCCACCGGAGTCAGCGTCTGGATCGGCTGGAACGCCGGCACGCTCGCGGGCGCGCTGCTCGGCGGCGGCCTCGGCGATCCGCGGGCGCTCGGCCTCGACGCGATGTTCCCGGCGGCGTTCCTGGCGCTCCTCGCCCCGCAGCTGCGGCGCCGCGGCGCGCCGGTGGCGGCGATCGCCGGCGGAGCGCTCGCCGTCGCGCTGCTGCCGTTCGCTCCTGCGGGCGTCCCGGTGATCGCGGCGCTGGCCGGCATCGTGCCGGGCGTCCTCGTCGCGCGGGGCGTGCGCGCATGAGCTGGACGCCGCTGCTGGCGCTGTGCGCGATCTCGTACGGGCTCAAGGCGGTCGGCCCGCTGCTGATCGGCGGGCGCGAGCTCGGCCCCGGCGTGCGCCGGGTGCTCGACCTCGCCGCGGTGCCGCTGCTCGCCGCGCTCATCCTCACGCAGACCGTCGGCACCGGCCAGCGGATCGTGCTCGACGCCCGCGTGCCGGCGCTGCTCGTCGCGGCGATCCTCGTCTGGCGCCGCGCGCCGTTCCTCGTGGTCGTGCTGACCGCCGCGGCGACGGCGGCGCTGTTACGCGCCGCCGCCTGAGTCCCACCGCTGCGGCCCGGTCTCGACAGGGGACGAGAACCGAGCGATGCGTCCTGCCGTCTCCTATCTGGGGGCTGGAGACGACCGGATCGCGTGATCGGCGACGCTCTCAGGTTCCGGTGCGTTGCGTTGGGGAAGTCTCTCCCCGGCTACAGGGCAGCCGTCGCCTACGCCTTGACCTTCTTGCGCGGCACGACCTTGAACGACCCGCGCATGAAGGGGTGGACCCGGCAGAAGTACGTGTACGTGCCGGGGTTCAGGTTCTTCGGGGTCTTCCAGGTCGCCGAACCAACGCAGCCGGCGCGGATCGCTCCCATGAGGCCCTTCTTCGGCCCGCACTTCGCGTCCGGCGCCGGCTTGTCGACGACCGCGGTCATCGGGATGCCGTTGTCGGCGTCGGGGTAGAAACCGCCGAGGTTCGCGGTCGGGCCGTAGCCGAGCTCGCCCGAGTCGAAGAGGCCGCGCCCGTTCGCCAGCGGGAACGAGATGCCGCTGCCGCGGTTGCACGGCGCCGCGCAGGCGGTGACCGTGTGGAACCGGATCGTCAGCGGCTGGTCGGCGTTGACGAACGTCAGGCTCCTGCCCTGCACGACCTGCGGCGGCAGGCCGCGCTTGCCGGGCATCGTCAGGTCGCCCTGGGAGTAGACGAAGTTGCGGATCGTCACGCGCGACAGGAACGGCCCCGGACGCAGGCGGATCGAGTTCGCGTAGGCGGCGTTCACCCTGCGCGTGCCGGCCGGGTCCTTGTTCTCCGGCAGCCGGCCGTGCGTGAGGTAGTCGGTCTGGTCGACCTGGCCGGTGAACGGGTCGACGCCGCCCTCGTCGCCCTTCGTGATGCCGACGACCATGATCCCCATGACCTCGTACCACGACGCCTTCGTCGTGTCGTACGTCGCGTTCGTGCTGAGCACGTCGCCCTTCTTGATGCGCACCCGCCAGTTCGGACTGGTGGCGCTCATGGCGACGTCCCACGACACCGCGCCGCTCGGCTCGTAGTAGTTCGCGCGCGACCGGAACACGCGCACGGTCTTGCCGTCGCGCGTGATGTTCAGGTCGGTCCACAGCCCGCCCGGGTGCAGGTGGCCAGCGGTCGAGACGAGCGTCGCGTCACGGTCGGCGACCCACTGGTTGCGCGGCCGGTTCGGGCGGTCCGGGTACGGGTTCTTCGCCTCGTCGGGGTACGTGAACCGCCGGTCGGCGCCGCCGCTGCCCTTGATCGCGTTGAACACCGGGTACGGCTTGATGCCCTGCACGTCCATCCACTGCGTGTCGATCTCGTGGATGTTCGCGGCCTCGGGCGCCGTGTCCGGGATGAACCACAGCGTGTACGTCAACACGACGTCGTGCGACTGGCCGACGAGGTCGTGGATCATGTGGTTGATGACCCAGGTCTGCTTGGTCGTGTAGCGCCAGCCGTAGCCGTCCGGGGCGTTGAAGTTCGTCTTCTCCTCGCCCGCCGCGAAGACCGGCTTGAAGTCGACGAGCCACACCGCGTGGTGCAGGTGGACCTCCGAGACTGGCGGGTTCTTGCCGGTCTTCGCGTCGACCAGGCCGGGCCGGAAGCCGACGATCCAGCCGTCGACGTTCGGCCGCTCCTGCTGCACGTCGATGTCGATGAGGTTCTGCCCCGGCCGGATCTTCATCGGGCCGAACTTGTAGGTCAGCACCTGCGCGCCGGGCGGCGGCGCGGGGTCGCGGACCGGGATGTCGACGGCCGCGCGCTTGAACGCCGAGGCCGGCGCGTCGAGGCGCTGCTCCTTGCCGATGCGGCTCGCGGAGGCCGGCGCGGCGACGAGCGCGCACAGCGCGATGAGCGATGCGAGGAGCGTGAGCGCACGCACGGGCAGGGACATGGAAGCGGGACCTCTCCGGCTCTCGGTGTGGGACGTGCCGCCATCCGTGCGGCCGACGCAGTCTATGCGGTAGATGCGAACGCAACCGGGAGCGCGGCGAGCGATCGCGACAGCAGCGTCGGCTTCCACCGCAGCTCCTCGCCGTCGACGAGACGCAGGTCCCGCAGCTGGTCCAGGACCCGGGGGAACACGATCGCCCCTTCCAGACGGGCGAGCGGCGCGCCGAGGCAGTAGTGCGTCCCGATCCCGAACCCGATGTGCGGGTTCGGCGACCGCGTCAGCACGAGCTCGTCGGGGTCGTCGAACTTGGCGGGGTCGCGGTTGGCGGCGGCGAGCACGAGGTACGCGCGATCGCCCGCGCGCAGCCGCTGGCCGCGCAGCTCGGCGTCGGCCGCCATGACGCGCGCGCTGATGCGCGCGGGCCCGTCGAAGCGCATGAGCTCCTCGACCGCCGGCCGGATGACGGCGTCCGGATCGGCGGCCAGCAGCGCGGCCTGATCGGGGTGGCGCAGCAGCGCGAGGATGCCGCTCGAGAGCAGGTTCGTCGTCGTCTCGTGCCCGCCGAACAGCAGCAGCGTGCACATCGCGATCAGCTCGTCGCGCGTCAGCGCGTCGCCATCCGGCGTGCGCACGCTCACGAGGTGCGTGAGCAGATCGTCGCCATCCGTCCGCTCGGCGTGGTCGATGAGCCCCTCGAAGTAGTCGACGAGCTCCGCCATTCCGGCCTGCGCGCGCTCGTGGCGCGACTCGTCGTCGACGGCGCCGAACACGAGCGACGCGACGTCCTCCGACCACGCCTTGAAGCGGTCGCGGTCCGACGGCGGCACGCCGAGCAGCTCGGCGATGACGATCGCCGGCAGGGGGAACGCGAGGTCGGCGACGAGGTCCGCCTTCCCGGTCCCGCGGACGCCGTCGAGCAGCTCGTCGGTCGTCCGCTCGACCGCCCCGCGCAGGCGCGCGACTGCGCGCGGGGTGAAGGCCCGGTTGATGAGGCCGCGCAGCCGCCGGTGCTCGGGGCCGTCCTTGAACACCATCCAGCCGACGAGCACGCGCAGCGTGCGGATGAGCGGCTCCGGCCCGCCGCTCGCCTCCAGCCGCGCGAGCACCGGCGCGACGCGATCGGACGAGAAGCGCGGGTCGCGGTGCGCGGCGTCGCAGTCCTCGAAGCTCGTCAGCAGCCACGCGCGGTAGCGCTCGCTCCAGTGCACCGGCGCGTGCTCGCGCAGCTCCGCGAGCACCGGGTACGGGTCGGCGAGCGTCTCGGGCGACAGCAGGTCGGGGTCCGACGCGATCATCCGCCGAGCACCGCCACGACGGCGCCGTTGCCGTCGATCCCCGAGACGCCGCCGCCCATCGTCTCGACGACCGCGACGCGCGCGCCCTCGACCTGCCGGCCGCCGGCGTAGCCGCGCAGCTGCCACACCGCCTCGGCGACCTGCGCGAGGCCCGTCGCGCCGAGCGGGTGACCGCGCGACAGCAGTCCGCCCGACGGGTTCACCGGCTGCGCGCCGCCGAGCGCCGTGCGGCCCGACTCGACGAGCTCGCCCCCGCCGCCGACGTCCGCCATCCCGAGCGCCTCGGTCGTGACGACCTCGCCGATCGTGAACGCGTCGTGCACCTCGACGAGGTCGGCGTCCTCGATCCCGAGGCCGGCCTCCTCGTACGCCGCGCGCGCGACGTCGCGCACGAGGTCGAAGCCCCACACGTGGTCGCTGCGGTGGTCCCACAGCGCGCCCGAAGACAGCTGCGACCCGCGGATCGGGACGTCGCGGGCGCCGCCGCGCTCGCGGCCGACGACCGCCGCCGCGGCCGCGTCGGAGATCGGGCAGCACTGCAGCAGCGTCAGCGGGTCGGCGATCATCCGCGACGCCAGCACCTCGTCGACCGTGTGCTCGCCGCTGTACTGCGCGCGGTCGTTCGCCAGCGCGTGCCGGTGGTTCTTCACCGACACGAGCGCGAGCTGGCGCTCGGTCACGAGGCCGTCATGCAGGTACCGCGCGGCGGACATCGCGTACAGGCTCGGCAGCGCCATGCCGGATCGCCCCTCGGCGTCGGTCGCCTCGGGATGGATCGCGCCGCCGAACGCGCTCGTCATGTGCTCGACGCCGAGCGCGAGCACGGTCTCGTAGCGCCCCGCGAGCACGGCGGCGCGCGCCTCGTGCAGCGCGGTCGTCCCGCTCGCGCACGCGTTCTCGACGGTCACGACCGGCACGCCCGTCACGCCGAGCGTGTGCAGCACCCGCTGCGCGACGCCGGGCGCGCCGAACACCGTGCCGACGTAGACCGCGTCGACGTGCTCGACCTCCGCGTCGCGGAACGCCTCGAGCACCGCGTCCCACACGAGCTCGGCCGACGTGCGGTCGCGCTGCTTGGCGAACCGCGAGGTGCCGACGCCGTAGACCGCCGCGCCGCCGCTCATGCCGCCCGCACCGCCACGTCGCCGCCGTCGTCGAGAGCCGCCACGCGGACCCGCGAGCCGACCGGCAGTGGCGCGTCGCCGCCCGTGTGGACGAGCACGCGCGGGCCGTCGTCGAGGTCGACGTAGGCCAGGCCGTAGGGCGGCTCGCGGCCCGGGACCGGCACGCGCACGCTCGTCGCGCTCCACACCGTCCCGCCCGGCCCGAACGTCGCCGGCTCCACCGCGCCCCCGCACACGGGGCAACGCGGCCGCTGCGTCGCGACCGGATACCGGCAGGCGGTGCAGCGCACGCCGGCGACCGCGTGCTCGCCGTCGCCGGTCGCGACGACGCGGGGGCGCGGATCGGGGAGCGGCTCAGCCATCAGCGGCCGGCAGGCGCCGGTCCACCACGCGCTTGGCCTTCAGCGTCGCGCGCTCGTACGTCTCCGGCGCGACCAGCTCGACGCCGAGGCGGACCTGGCAGTGGTACCTGACCGCTTCCGCGGCGCGCGCCCGGATCGCCTCGCGCTCGTCGTCCGGCACCGCGTCGTCGAGCAGCTCCGCGCTGACGAGCACCTCGTCCATCTCGCCGCGGCGGTCGACGAAGACGCGGAACTCGAGGCCCAGCCCGGGGATCTCGCGCAGCGCGTGCTCGATCGCGGACGGGTACACGTTGACGCCGCGGACGACGAGCATGTCGTCGAGCCGTCCCAGGATCCCCTCGGCCAGCCGCGGGTACGTGCGCCCGCACGGGCAGGGCTCGGAGGTCATGATCGCGGCGTCGCCCGGCGCGAAGCGGATCATCGGCTGGGAGGTGCGGTGCAGGTGCGTGTAGATGATCGCGCCGCGGTCGCCCTCCGGGATCGGCGCGTTGAGGTCGTCGCCGCTGACGACCTCCGTCCACACCTCGTCGTTCCACAGGTGCGGGCCGGTCATCTCGGTGCACTCGGTGTTCGTGCAGAACGGGAACATCTCCGACGTCGAGCCCGAGTCGCACACCGTCTCGAGGCCCCACGCCTCCAGGAGCTTGCGCCGCGTCGACGGGATCGAGCCGCCCGCCTCGCCGCCGACGACGACGCGCTTCAGCGGCGAAGCCGCCGGGTCGTAGCCGAGCGACCGCGCGACCTCCGCCATGTGCAGCACGTACGAGGGCGTTGCCTCGAGCACCGTGCTGCCGAGCCGGAACAGCAGCTCGACGTGGCGCTTCGTGTCGTTGGCGCCGATGGGGAAGCAGCTCGCGCCGAGCTTCTCCGCGCCGTAGAGCACGCCCCAGCCGCCGAAGAAGAGGCTGAACGGGAACGCGAACTGGACGAGGTCGTCGGGCCGCACGCCCATCGCCCACTGCGTCAGCGCGAACACGTCGGCCGCGCGCTCCCAGTCCTCGCGCCCCACTCCGTAGACGGTGGGGATGCCCGACGTCCCGCTCGACGAGTGCACCCGCGCGACGTCGTGCGGGTCGATGCCGAGGTAGCTGCCGTAGGGCGGATGCTCCTCCTGGTCGGCGACGAGCATCTTCTTCGTGATCACAGGGCAGCGGCGCGTGAAGTCGTCCCACGTGCGGACCTGATCGGGATGGAAGCCCGCGGCGTCCCAGTGGCGGCGGTAGAACGGGATCCGCTCGTACGTGCGCGCGAGCTGCACCTTGAGCTGCTCGAGCGACGCGGCGTCGCGCTCGGCCGCCGGCTTCGTCTCCCGGACGGGGTCGAGGCAAACGCGATCGGCGGCCGGCGCGACGCTCACAGCAGCGAGATCCCGCCGTCGACCGAGATGTTCTGGCCGGTGACCATCGAGAACGCGGGCTTTGACAGCGCCTCGACGACGTCGGCCGCGTCCGACAGCTCGACGCCGCGGCCGGTCGGGTTCGCCTTGGCGGCCGCCTCGAGCCGCTCCTTCCACACGCCGTTCGGGAACATCGCGCGCAGCGCGGTCGTGTCGACCGCGCCGGGGCCCACCGAGTTGACGCGGATGCCCTTCTTGGCGACCTCGACCGCGAGGTACCGGACGAGGTGCTCCGACAGCGCCTTCGCCGAGCCGAGCGAGCCGTAGCCGGGGATGACCCGCCGGGCCCCGCGGCTCGTCAGGAAGAACACCGTGCTGCCCTCGCCCATGAGCGGCAGCGCCTCGCGCACGAGGTGCACGAGCGTGGTGCCGTTCAGCCGGATCGCGTCCTCGAGCTCGTTCGGGTCGGCCTCGAGCAGCGGACCCTGCACCGTCTTGGCCGCCGCGTGCACCAGCTGGTCAAGGCGGTCCGTGTGCTGCCGGACCTGCTCGATCAGCTCCCGCGTGCCGTCGGCCGAGGTGATGTCGACCTTCAGCAGATGCGCGTTCGCGCCGCCCGCCTCGATCGCCGCGGCGGCCTCCTGCGCCGCGTCGTCGTTGGCGTGGTAGTTGACGAAGACGTCGTTGCCCGGCGTCGCGAAGCGCTCGGCGATCGCCCGCCCGAGCCCGCTCGACCCGCCCGTGACGAGGATCGCCATCGGCCGGCTACGACCGGGCGGGGATCTCGCCGACGACCTCGTCGCCCATGGCGACGTCGAGCGTCACGCCGAAGCGCTCGATCATCCCGCCGGCGTCCGCGCGGGTGGCCGCCCACTCCTCGGACTGCTCGGCCTCGTGCAGCGCCTCGTGGCTCGGGAAGACCATCTCCGCGATGCGGAAGAAAGGCGCCTCGGTGCCCTCGAACGAGTCGCCGCCGGTCTTCGTCAGGACGATGCGCTCGAGGTTCGGCGCCTTCGACGCGAGCGGGACGTGCACGTTGAGGTAGTGGTCCTCGAACGCCTGCTCGTCCTCGGGCTTGGGCGCGGACCACAGCGCGTAGAGCTTGTACATGCAGCTGCCTCCTTCGGTCGGGGCGCTCACGCTGCCACTCCGCGCCGCGCGCGTCGCGGCCGCCGCGTGCACGCGTTGTCGGAACCCACGATCCGGCGCTACACGGGGGCGACGTCCCGCAGGAAGGCGAGCAGCGCCTCGTTGACCTCGTCCGGGCGCTCCTGCTGGGTCCAATGCCCGCACTCCGGCAGGAGGAGGTTCGTCCGCAGGTCCGGCACCTCGTTCGGGAAGTTCTCGTAGATCTCGGGGTTGGCGACGATCACGACGTCGCCCTCGCCGGCGACGAAGCACGCGGGGACGGTGATCTTCGCGCCGACGAAGGCGCGCATCTCCTCCCAGGTCGCGTCCGCGGCGCGGTAGTAGTTGAGCGCCGCCGCGAAGCCCGAGCGCTCGAACTCGCCGACGTAGTGGTCGAGGTCCTCCGGGGTCATCCACGACGGGAAGTCGCCCTTCGGGAACGCGAACGCCTCGTCGAGCCGGTCGTTGCGGGCGAGCTCGCCGAGCGTGACCTCCTCGGGCGGCGCGTCGCCGGACAGCGAGAAGAAGAAGCCGGTGAGCCAGCGGCGGAGGTCCTCCTCGATGTCGGCTTCGGCCCGGCCGACCTGGTTGAAGTAGAGCTGGTAGTGGAAGGCCTCGCCGGTCTCGCGGTCCATCGAGACGCTCGGCAGGATCGTGTGGTCGCCGGTGAACGTCGTGCGCGCGCCGTAGTACGGGACGCTGAGGCTGGCCACCGACGTGAAGAGGTCGGGCCGCAGCAGCGCCGCGTTCCACGCGACCGGCGAGCCCCAGTCGTGGCCGATGATCGTCGCCGTGTCGTGCGGCATCGAGGCGAGCAGGCCGACCATGTCGCCGACGAGCTTCGGCTGCGTGTACTTCGTGCGGTCCAGCGGCTTCGAGGACCGGCCGAACCCGCGCAAGTCGGGCGCGACCACGTGGTAGCCCGCCTCCGAGAACGCCTTGAGCTGGTGGCGCCAGGAGTACCAGCTCTCCGGGAAGCCGTGGCACAGGATCACGCAGGGGCCGTCCTCGGGCCCGGCCTCCACGTAGTGCAGCCGGATGCCGTTGGCGTGGACGGTGCGATGCGCGAGCTCGGACATCGCGCGATCTTCTCCCGGGCCGCACGCGGTCTCCGCGCCGAGCCCGGGCGGTGTTGGAGGAACCACCCGTCCCTACGATCGGGCGGTGCCCTTCACCGACCTCGCCGAGTGGCCCGGCGTCGGCCGCGCCTACGCGGAGCCGGTGCGGGCGGGCGTCGACGCGGCCGCGCCGAACGGCCGGGTGCGGCTCGACGCGATCGCGCGCTGGCTGCAGGACGCGGCGTACTGGGACCTCGTCGACGCGGGGTGGCCGCAGCCCGCGCCTTGGTTCGTGCGGCGCCTGCGCCTGCGCGCCGAGCGGTTCCCTCTCTTCGGCGAGACGCTCGAGCTGACGACGTGGTGCTCGGGGCTCGGCAGGGCGGTCGCCGAGCGGCGCACGTCGCTGCGCGGCGCCCGCGGCGCGCACGTCGAGGCGGTCGCGCAGTGGATCGCGGTCGACCCGGCGACGCAGCGGCCCGCGCCGCTGGACGAGCGCTTCCTCGACCTCTACGCGCCGTCGGCCGCCGGGCGCAGGTCGCGGACGAAGCTCCACCACCCCGCGGCGCCGCCGGACGGCGCGGCGCGGCGGCCGTTCACGTTCCGCGCGTCGGACCTAGATCCCGCCCGGCACGTCAACAACGCGGCGTACTGGTCCGTGCTCGAGGAGGAGCTCACCGACCACGACGCGGCGACGCCGCTCGACGCCGAGGTCGAGCACCGCAGCGCGACCGGGGCGGGCACGGTCGACGTGCTCGCCGACGGCGCCGGCCGCTGGGTCGTCGCGGACGGCGAGGTCGTCGCGACGTTCGCGCTCGGCTAGACCTCGGCCTCGACGAGCCGCCGCATCGCGTCGAGCGTCCCCGCGACGTCGTGGTCGGCGTGGTCGACGTGCGTGGTGTGCAGGCCGAGGGTGAGCATCGCGCCGCCGTCGTCGTCGGGCTCGACCTGCAGCCACCCCTTGTAGCCGCTGTCGGTGCCCCACTCGATCTTGCGGTTGGCCTCGTCGGTGGTGAACGACGCCTCGCCGTGCTGGGTGTGGCCGCCGTACCGCGCCTCGACCTCGACCTTGTCGCCGTGCGCGTCGACCTTGGTCAGCTGCGGCACGAACTGGGCGAGGCTCTTCGGATCGCGCAGGGCGGCGAAGACCTGGTCGGGCGTCGCGGCGACGTGCTGCGAGTGGACGTGCTCCATGGACGGACACTACCCGCGCGCGGGTCGGGCGCGGGCGAACTTCGACGGCGGCGGCGGCCGATCTCCAGACTCCGGGTGCGTCCACCGACCCGGGGGTCCCGTTCCCGTCATGCCGTCCCGCCCGCGCCTGCTTCCGGCGCTTCTCGTCGTCCTCGCCGTGCTCGTCCCCGGCACGAGCGCGCATGCCGCCGGCCGCTGTGGCGACGTCGCCGCCCGCCCATGGTGCGACACCGCGCTGTCGCCCGACGCGCGCGCCGAGCTGCTGCTCAAGACGCTGACGCAGGACGAGAAGGTCTCGCTGCTGGCGGGCGACGAGCTGACCGGCGTCGCCGGCCGCGAGGGCACGCACACCGGGACGAGCAACGGCGTCGAGCGCGTCGGCCTGCCGCCGATCTACTTCAGCGACGGCCCGGTCGGGACGCGGCAGGGCAAGGCGACCGGCATGCCGTCGCCGATGTCGCTCGCCGCGTCGTTCGACCCGATGCTCGCGTTCCGCCACGCCGAGGTCGTCGGCGACGAGGTCAAGCGCAAGGGCAACGACGTCGTCTACGCGCCGGCGATGAACATGATGCGCACGCCGCTCAACGGGCGCACGTTCGAGTACTTCGGCGAGGACCCGTTCCTCGCCGGCAAGATCGCCGCCGGCTGGGCGCGTGGCGTGCAGTCGGTCGGCGTCATCGCGAACGCGAAGCACTTCGCGGTCAACAACCAGGAGGGCTCGCCGGCGCCGGTGCAGCCGCCGGGCCCGCTCGGCACCGCGGGGGAGGGCAACCGCCTCGCGGTCAACGCGATCGTCAGCGAGCGCGCGCTGCGCGAGATCTACCTGCCGCAGTTCGAGGCGACGATCAAGGAGGGCGGCGCCGGGTCGGTCATGTGCGCGTATCCGCGCGTCAACGGCCAGTACGCCTGCGAGAACAGCCACCTGCTCGAGGACGTCCTCAAGGGCGACTGGCAGTTCAAGGGCTTCGTGCTCACCGACTACGGCGCGGCGAAGAGCACGATCAACTCGCTCAACAACGGCCTCGACCTCGACATCTGGCCCGCGCTCGCCTACCAGCCGCCGCTGGTGAACGCCGCGCTCGCGAGCAACCAGGTCTCGACGGACACGCTCGACGAGCACATCCGCCGCCAGCTGCGCACGCTCTTCGCGTTCGGCTTCTTCGACCGCGACGCGTACGAGGACGACACCAAGTCGATCGACCAGGCGGCGCATGACGCCGCGGCCGCCGACATCGAGACGAACGGCATCGTGCTGCTGAAGAACGACGACCCGAAGCTGCTGCCGCTGAGCAAGGCCGAGATCGGCAAGCTCGCGCTCATCGGCCCGGAGGCCAACGCGATCAAGGACGGCGGAGGGTCGTCGGCGATCGACGAGTTCAAGCTCACGACGCCGAAGGACGCGTTCGAGGCGGCGCTCGGGAAGGACAGGGTCGTCTTCGCCGACGGCAGCGACACCGCCGCGGCCGTCGAGGCGGCGAAGGGCGCCGACGTCGCCGTCGTCGTCGTCGGCGACAAGATGACCGAGGGCTCCGACAAGCCGTGCATGGGCCTCAACTGCGGCCAGACCGACGGCGTCGATCGCGACGCGCTCATCGAGGCGGTCGCGGCCGCCCAGCCGAACACCGTGGTCGTGCTGCAGAGCGGCGGGCCGACGCTCACGCCGTGGCGCGGCAGGGTCCGCTCGCTCGTCGAGGCGTGGTTCCCCGGCCAGAACGGCGGCACCGCGATCGCGCGGGTGCTGCTCGGCGAGGCGGAGCCCGGCGGGCGCCTGCCCGGCACGTTCCCGGTGGCGGAGGCGGACGAGCCCGTCGCCGGCGATCCCGAGGCGTACCCCGGCGTCGGCGAGACCGTCCGCTACAAGGAGGACGTCCTCATCGGCTACCGCTGGTTCGACGAGAAGCGCAAGGACGTCGCGTTCCCGTTCGGCTTCGGCCTGGCGTACACGACGTTCGGCTTCTCCGGCCTGCGGCTCGAGCCGTCGAGGGACGCCTCGAAGGTCGTCGTCAGCGCTGTCGTCGAGAACACCGGCGCGCGGACCGGATCGGCGGTCCCGCAGCTGTACGTGGGGATGCCCGAGCCCGACGACAAGACCGTCCAGCCGCCGTTCCAGCTCAAGGGCTTCGAGAAGGTCAAGCTGACGCCGGGGCAGCGCAAGCGCGTGACGTTCACGCTCGACGACCGCGCGTTCTCGTACTGGGCCGGGTCCGGCTGGCGCGTCGCAGCCGGCTGCTACCGGATCGGCGTCGGCGCCAACTCGCGCGACCTGCCGCTGCAGGGCGTCGTCGGGCGCGGCGCCGAGTGTCCCGGGGCGCTGCAGCTGCCGGTGAGCGCGAAGGCGTGCGGGTCCAAGCGCGCGTTCACGATCCACCTGCCCAAGCGCGTGAAGAAGGCGACCGTGAAGGTGGCCGGCAAGCGCGTGAGGACCAAGCGCCGCGGCGGCCGCCTGACCGCGCGCGTCGACCTGCGCGGCAAGAGGGCGGGCCGGTACGTCGTCCGAGTCTCCGGCCGGACGAAGAGCGGCAAGCGCTTCGTGCAGACCCGCGTCTACCGGACCTGCGCCCGGAGGACGCGCGCCTGAGGCGCTGTGGGAGTCACAGAGGAAGCGCTTCGCGCCGGTTCGTTGCACCGCGTCGTGTGCCTAGCGTCCGTCGACGCCACATCGATGGAAGGAGCACTGCCGTGTCACGTCTGCCGCTCGCCGAGCCCGAGGCCCTGCCCGACTTCCTGACCGACCTCCACGAGGGGGCCGCCGAGGCCGACTGGTCGACCCGGCACGTCGCACGCGTCTTCGCCGCGAACCCCGACCTGCTCGAGCAGTACCTGACGGGCTTCTACTACCCGTGGCACACGAACACGGAGCAGGCCGCGCCCGTCGCGCGCCTGTCGCCGCGCCTGAAGGAGCTCGTCCGTCTTCGCATCGCCACGCTCAACGGCTGCCAGACCTGCAAGGCCGCGCGGCTCGCCGCCGACACGGTCGAGGAGCAGGAGGCGCTCGCGATCGACGGCTACACCGGCTCGACCGCGTTCTCGCCCGCCGAGAAGGCGGCGGTGGCGTTCGCCGAGATGCTCGCGATCGACCACCACAACATCGACGACACGCACATCGCCCGCCTGCGCGAGCACTTCGACGATGGCGAGATCCTCGAGCTCATGATGATGGCGGGCCAGTACATCGGCTTCGGCCGGATGCTCGCCGTCCTGCAGCTCGAGACCGTCGCCTGCCCGCTCCCCGCGATCTGAGCGTCAGGGGGCGTTCGGGTCGGTCCCCGCGGCGCCCGCTATGAAGAGCCAGAGGTCGTGCGCAAGCCGCTTCTGGCTCGGGCGCCGCGAGCGGGCCAGCGCGTTCGCGAGGACGCGCCGCATCCCGCCGATGATCATCGCGCCGCACAGCTCCGGGTCGCGGTCGGTCGGCAGCTCGCCGCGCTTCTGACCGAGCGCGACGAGGCCCGCGCACATATGGATCATCTCGTCGAGCTGGCGCGCCTCGTGGACGGCCACCTCGGCGTCGAGGTGCAGGTCCCACATCGCGACGCGCGCCAGCGGCTCGTTGTAGTGCCACGCGACGCCGATCGCGGTGCGCCGGCGCTCGCGCTCGGCCCACGTCCCGCCGGGCGCCGGGTTGATGCCGAGCACCTCGGCCCGGTAGCGCCCGTAGAAGTCGTCCATCACCGCCGCGATGAGCCCGGCGCGGTTGCCGAACTGGCGGTAGATCAGCCCGACGGACATCCCGGCGCGCTTCGCGACCGAGTCGACCTCGAGCGCGCCGTGGCGCTCGGCCAGCTCCTCGGCGCCGGCCCGCAGCAGCTTGCCGCGGCTGATCTCGCTGCGCGACGGAGCGGGGTCGGCGGCGGTCCTGACGGTGGCCATGTGCGTCTCACCATAGACCTCGCTCCGGTCCGGTTGACCGGGTCCACGGGCGCCGGTAGAGTGAACTCAGTTCACTCGACGACGACCCGGAGGCCCTCCTTGGTGAACACCCGCGGCTTCCTGCCGAAAGCCGACCGCGACGACCTCGACGACGCGCAGCGCAAGCGCCTCGAGCGGTGGTACGCCCACGCCTACGAGGACGACAACATGTTCCTGACGCTCGCGCGTCGCCCCGGCCTGATGGACGCCGTCTGGGCGTGGATCGGCTACACGTACGGCGGCGGCTCGAGCATCGACCCGGAGCTCTTCGAGACCGTCCGCCAGCGCCTCGCGTTCAACACCGAGTGCCTGCACTGCAGCGCGGTCGAGCCGAAGCACTCCGATCGCGCGGATCAGGAGCGCCGCGACAAGGTCCTCCAGGACCTCTTCGACTACGAGCGCGCGGACTTCGACGAGGCGACGAAGGCGGCGCTGCGCTTCGCCGACCGCCTCAGCGGCGACGACCACCTCGGCTTCGACCAGGACGAGTTCGACGCGCTGCGCGAGCACTTCACCGACGAGCAGATCCTCGACCTCGGGATGCAGATCGCCTTCTTCATGGGCTGGCAGCGGTTCAACGGCGCCATGGGGATCCTGCCCGACAGCTGGCAGGACGGATCGACGCTGCCCTGGGAACGGGCCCGGCAGCTGAGCTGAACCACCCTTACGGAGGAGAGAGAAGGGATGTCCGACACCACCCTGCCGACGCTGGTCCAGTGCGGCGAGTCGCCACTGGCGGCAGAGGACGTGCTGAACGGGTTCCGGCTCGACGGCCGGCGCGCGGTCGTCACCGGCGCTTCCGCCGGCATCGGCAAGCGCATCGCCCGCGTCCTGCATGCAGCGGGCGCCGAGGTCGCCGTCGCGGCCCGGCGCGAGAGCCTGCTCGACGACTTGTGCAACGAGCTCGGCGAGCGCGCCATCGCGGTGCGCTGCGACGTCAGCGACGAGCGCGACCGCGACGCGCTGATGGACCGCGCGATCGAGGCGTTCGGCGGGGTCGACCTGCTCGTCAACAACGCGGGCGCGCTCGACGTCGCCCCGTCGGAGGAGCAGGACCTGCAGCACTTCCGCGACACCGTCGAGACGAACCTCGTCGCGACGTTCCACCTCTGCCAGCGCGCGGCGCGCAGCATGTTCGAGCACCGAGGCGGCTCGATCGTGAACATCGCGTCGATCCTCGGCCTCGTCGCCGGCACGCCGTTCACGTGCGCGGGCTACTGCTCGAGCAAGGGCGGCATCATCAACCTCACGCGGGAGCTCGGCGCGCAGTGGGCGCCGCGCGGCGTCCGCGTCAACGCCATCGCGCCGGGCTACTTCCCGACCGAGATGACCTCGCACGCGCAGACGAGCGAGGACGCGATGGGCTACATCGCAGCCAACACGCCGATCGGTCGCATGGGCTTCGAGCACGAGATCGACACGGCGGTCCTCTTCCTCGCGGGCAGCGGCAGCTCGTACGTCACCGGCCAGACGCTGGCCGTCGACGGCGGCTGGACCATCCGCTAGCGACCCAGCCGCGGGGGGCGGCGGCCGCGGGCTTCAACCGGGCTCGCGGCCGTCGTCGGCAACTGCGTCCCAGCCCGGGTGGGCGACGCGGACCTTCGCGCGGACGTCCTCGCGCAGCACCGCCGCCAGCTCGAGCAGCCGGTCGTCGCACGCGCCCGACCGGATCCGGGCGGCCAGCTCTCGCTCCTCGCTCCGGTCCGGCGCGTACGCCTCGACCTCCCTGGCGACGATGCCGCAGACGTTCGCCGCGACGCGGACGAGGAAGCGGTCCTCGGCCGGCAGCGCCGGCATGACGCGCTCGCGCAGGAGGTGCTCGACCTCGCGCAGCAGCTCGTGGGCGTCGGGGCGGTCGTGGGTCACGGGATCATCGCCAGCAGGTCCCACTCGGCCTCGCACGTGCGTCGCCCGATCGCCGCCAGCTCGAGCGAGCGCACGTCGCCCGACAGGTGCCGGTCGGCCTGGCGCAGGCACAGCACGCCCCAGCGCAGGTTGCCGAGCGTCTCCCAGAACCGCAGCCGCTCGGGGCCGATGCGCTGGCCGCCCGCGGCCTCGTAGGCGGCGAGCAGCTCGCGCCGGCTGCCCAGGCCGGCGGCGGGCTTGTCGTCGGCGCCGAACCGCCACGACCGCACGCACAGCCAGCCGAGGTCCTCGGCCGGGTCGCCGGTGTGCACGAGCTCCCAGTCGAGCACGGCCGTGAGCCCGTCCTCGTCGACGAGCACGTTGCCGAGCCGGAAGTCGCCGTGCACGATCGACGGCGCCGAGGCCGGCTCCGGGAGGTGCGTGCGCAGCCAGCGCAGCCCCAGCTCGAGCGCCGGGTGCGGCTCGTCGTAGCGGTGCAGCTCGGCCTCGAGGGCGTCGAGCTCCGCCTCGGCGCCCCAGCCGGGCGCGACGTCGCCGGGGTCGAGCCGGTGGATCGCCGCGGCGGCAGCGGCAAGCTGGCCGAGCAGGCGCGTGCGTGCGCGCGCGTACCGGTCGTCGCGCAGGATCCGCCGTGCGATCGCCTCGCCGGGCATGCGCCGCAGGACGAGCCCCTCGCCGTCGCTCCAGAGCGGCTCGGCCACCGGGACGCCGGCCGCGTGCGCCGCCCGCAGCGCCCGCAGCTCGCGGGCCGCGGTGCCGTGCGTTCTCAGCAGCACGAGCGGCACGGTCCCGCCGGGCGTCGTGGCGTCGAACCCCCACAGGCCGCGCGACGCGCCGCCGGGCAGCGGCTCCGGCTCGGTGACCGCGGTGGCGCCGAGGACGCGGCGCGCCTGCTCGGCGAGGCCTTCCATCGAGTCGCGATCATCGCGGGTCGGGCGCCCGGAGCGGGAGCCCGCCGTCTGTGGTCCTCACAGCCGCGCCGTTTGACCGGTTCCGGAGGTCGAACTACGTTCGGGCACATCCCCCGACGAGGACGAGGCAGATGAGCGAAGGCGCGGAGCAGGGCGCCGTCCTGTGGCAGCCCACGGCGGAGGAGCGAGAGCGCTCCCCGCTCGGCACGTTCACCGCTTGGCTGCGCGAGCATCGCGGCCGCAGCTTCGACGACTACGAGTCGCTGTGGCGGTGGTCGGTCGACGAGCTCGAGGAGTTCTGGGGCGCCATCTGGGACCACTACGACGTCGGCACGAAGGACGCCGAGGTCGTGCTGCCCGAGCGCGTCATGCCGGGCGCGCGCTGGTTCGAGGGCGCCGAGCTCAACTACGCGCACGAGATGCTGCGCCGCGCGGCGCGCGATCAACCGGCGGCGATCTTCGTCGCCGAGGGCAGCGACCCGGTGGGGATCGGCGCCGACGAGCTGGAGGGGCAGGTCGGCGCGCTCGCGCAGGCGCTCCGCGACCTCGGCGTGCAGCGCGGCGACCGCGTCGCGGCGTTCCTGCCGAACGTGCCCGAGGCGCTCGTCGGCCTGCTCGCCACCGCGGCGATCGGCGCGATCTGGACGTCGGTGGCGCCGGACTTCGGCACGCAGACCGTGCTCGAGCGCTTCGCCCAGGCGGGCCCGAAGGTGCTCATCGCGGCCAACGGCTACCGCTTCGGCGGCAAGCGCTACGACCGCCGCGACGAGCTGGCCACGCTGCGCGATCAGCTGCCGACGATCGAGGCGACGATCCTCGTCCCGGTGCTCGAGGAGCTCGAGCCGGTCGAGGACACGATCCCGTGGGCCTCGACCGTCGCCGAGCCGCGCGCCCCCGAGTACGAGCAGCTGCCGTTCGACGCGCCGCTGTGGATCCTCTTCTCGTCGGGCACGACCGGCACGCCGAAGGGGATCGTGCAGTCCCACGGCGGCATCGTGCTCGAGCACCTAAAGGCCGTCGCGCTCGGGTCGGGCGTCCACCCCGGCGACCGCGTCTACTTCTTCTGCTCGACGAGCTGGATGGTGTGGAACTGGCTCATGGGCTGCCTGCTCGGCGGTGCCGTGCCGGTGCTCTACGACGGCAGCCCCGGGTTCCCCGACGTCATGGGCAGCTGGCGCGTCGTCGCCGCGACCCGGGCGAACGTGATGGGCAGCGGCGCCGCGTACCTCACGGCGTGCGAGAAGGCCGGCGCCGAGCCCGGCCGAGACCTCGACCTCTCGAGCCTGCGCGGCGTCATCTCCACCGGGTCGCCGCTGCCGTTCAGCACGTGGGGCTGGGTCTACGACCACGTGAAGCCCGACGTCCGGCTCGACTCGAGCTCCGGCGGCACCGACATCTGCGGGTCGATCATCTCCGGCTCGCCGTGGCTGCCCGTCTACCGGGGCGAGCTGTCGCACGCGTGCCTCGGCGTCCGGGCCGAGGCGTTCGACGAGCAGGGCCGCCCCGTCGTCGGCGAGGTGGGCGAGCTCGTCATCCGCGAGCCGATGCCGTCGATGCCCGTCTTCTTCTGGGGCGACGAGGACGGCTCGCGCTTCCGCGACGCGTACTTCGCCCGCTTCCCCGGCGTGTGGACGCACGGCGACTGGGTCGAGTTCACCGAGCGCGGCAGCGCGATCATCAGCGGCCGCTCCGACGCGACGCTGAACAAGGCCGGCGTGCGGATGGGCTCGGGCGACATCTACGCGATCGTCGACCCGCTGCCCGGCGTCGCCGACAGCCTCGTGATCGGCATCGAGCTGCCCGACGGCGGCTACTACATGCCGCTCTTCGTGGTGCTCGAGGAGGGCGCGTCGATGGACGACGTGCGCGAGCGCATCCGCCAGGCGATCCGCAGCGGCCTCTCGCCGCGCCACCTGCCCGACGAGGTCGTCGAGGCGCCCGCGGTCCCGCGGACCTTGACGGGCAAGAAGCTCGAGATCCCGCTCAAGCAGGTCCTGCAGGGCACGTCGAAGGGCATCGCCCGCGGCGCGGTCACCGACGCCGATGCGATCGACTGGTACGACAAGTTCGGCCGCGAGCACGTCGTGCCGAAGCTGTCGCGCCAGGCCGCGACGTCGGAGCGCTGAGCGGTGGACCTCTCGATCCCCGCGTCGATCACCGATCGCATCGCGTCGATCGACCGCTTCATCGACGAGCAGATCGTCCCGCTCGAGCAGGAGGGCGACAACGCCCGCTTCTTCGACCACCGGCGCGAGTTCGCCCGCACCGACATGGAGCGCGGCGGGATCCCGGCGGCCGACTACGAGGAGCTGCTGGCGGAGGCGCGCCGCCGGGCGGACGCCGCCGGGTTCTGGCGGCTCGCGCTGCCCGAGGAGTGCGGCGGCGCCGGCGCGTCGAACCTCGAGATCGCGCTCATCCGCGAGCACCTCGCGCACCGCGGCGTCGGCCTCCACAACGACCTGCAGTGCGAGTTCTCCGTCGTCGGCAACCTCATGGTCGCCGAGCTGCTCGACGTCTTCGCGACGCCCGAGCAGCGGGCGGAGCTGCTGGAGGCCGAGATCACCGGCGACGTGCGGATCGCGTTCGGCCTCACCGAGCCGAACCACGGCTCCGACGCGACGCACATGGAGACGCACGCGCGGCGCGACGGATCGGACTGGGTCATCAACGGCGCCAAGCGCTTCAACAGCTGGATGCACAGCGCCACGCACGACCTCGTCTTCGCGCGCACGTCCGGCGCGCCCGGCGAGGCGCAGGGGATCACCGCGTTCCTCGTGCCGACCTCGACGCCCGGCCTCGACGTCGAGTTCTTCTGGTTCACGCTGAACATGCCGACCGACCACGCAGAGGTGCGCATCCGCGACGTGCGCGTGCCGGCCGGCGCGGTGCTCGGCGAGGTGGGCGAGGGGCTCGCGGTCGCGCAGCGCTTCGTCCACGAGAGCCGCATCCGCCAGGCCGCCGCCAGCGTCGGCGCGGCGCAGTTCTGCATCGACGGCGCGGTCGCGTACGCGCGCGAGCGCACCACGTGGGGCAAGCCGCTCGCCGTCAACCAGGCGATCCAGTGGCCGCTGACCGAGCTGCACACGGACGCCGAGCTCGTGCGCGGGCTCGTGCGCCGCACGGCGTGGGAGCTCGACCGCCACAGCCAGCTCGAGGTCACCCACCTCGTGTCCATGGCGAACTTCCGCGCGAACCGGCTGGCGTGCGAGGCGGCCGACCGCGCGATGCAGGTGCACGGCGGCCTCGGCTACACGCGCCACCTGCCGTACGAGTTCATCTACCGCCACCACCGGCGCTACCGGATCACCGAGGGCGCCGAGGAGGTCCAGATGCGCAAGGTCGCGGCCGAGCTGTTCGGGTTCGCGAAGCGGCACGCGCCGGCGCCGGCGGAGCCCGTGGCCGCAGCGACGTAAGATCGCTCGCCGATGAAGGAGTCGGTCGCGCTGCGACAGGAAGCCCGCCGCCGCGCGGTCCAGGAAGCGGCGCTGCGCGTGTTCTCCGCGAAGGGCTACCGCGCGGCGTCGATGCAGGACATCGCCGCGGAGGCGGGCATGGGCAAGGCCTCGCTGTACCACTACGTCCGCAGCAAGGAGGACGTCCTCACCGAGCTGTACGAGGAGGTGCTGCGCGAGAACGTCATCGCCGTGCGCCGCATCGCCGATCAGCAGATCGGGGCGCTCGAGGCGCTGCGCGAGGTGATCGTCGACCGCGTCGTCTACACGTGCGACAACAAGGCGCTGCTCAACGTCTTCTTCGAAGAGGAGGCGGAACTGCCGCCGCGGCTGCACGCGCGGCTCATCACCGTCCGGCGCGAGTACGAGGACGCGATCATCGGGATCGTCCGGCGCGGGGTGGAGGCCGGCGACCTGCGCCTGAAGACGACGCCGCGCATCTACGTCAGCACGATCCTGGGCGCGGCGAACTGGGTCTACAAGTGGTTCGACCCACGCGGCGCGCTGTCGCCGCGCGAGCTCGGCGAGCACATGGCCGACGCGCTCATCCACGGCGTCGCGACCTGACTTTCGACCGGCCGGTCGAACTTCTTCCTCGGCACATCTCCAATGCCCATCGGGTGTTCGGCCGCATCTTCGACCGAACGGCTTGACGGATATCGCCCCGCGTCGTAGCGTCGCGCACCGAGGGTCTGCTCTGTGAGGAGGTGCGCGCGGATGTCGTTCGCGGGCTTGGAGGACAAGTACGAGGTCGAGGCGGCCACGCCGACCGTCCGCGCGTTCCACGCGGCGATCAGGGCGCGGGTCGCGGAACGCTTCGAGGCATCGGGGAAGCCGTGGGAGGAGTTCGTGCTGGATCCCCAGTACGACCTGGCCTTCGAGGACTTCGCGGCGATCGAGCAGCAGATGCTCGACACCGGCTACCGCTTCGACTTCAGCGCCCAGGCGTCGCTGACTGAGGAGCCGCACAAGTACAAGACGGTCGAGCGCGACGACGGCGACCGGCCCGAGACGATCGACGCGCCGCTGGCCGTCGGCAGCGGCGACAACGTCTACCGGACGAGCGAGGACGTCGTGGGCGTCGCCCGCGAGATCCAGACGCTCGAGGCGGTGATGGAGATGCTCACGAACGGCGTCCCCGAGAACACGATCGCCGTCATCGCCGACAGCGGCGGGACGCTGACCGCGCCGATCATGCAGGACTTCAAGGCGATGATCTGCCTCGAGGGCACGATCCGCAGCCACCTCGCGATCCTCTCCCGCGAGTTCGGCGTCCCGTGCCTCATGGCCGCCGAGGTCAAGGGCCTGCGCGACGGCGACCGCGTCCGCATCGAGACGACGAAGGCCGTCCGCGAGGTCACGCCCGAGGCGATGGCCGCCGCGGCGACGCTCTCCGGCGACGAGCGCGCCCAGATCTGGAGGATGCCCTGATGCCGACCCGGCACTCGTACGCGCAGCTGCTCGAGACGAACCAGCTCATCCGCCACTGCAGCGACATGTCGCTGTGGCTCTGCCGCTCGCGCACCGCCCAGGGCTCGAAGCTCTTCCCGGTCCCGGCCTACATGGTCCTGAGCTACCTCGAGTGCTTCTACCGCTACCCGGACCTCGTCCGCAAGGTGGACGCCGTCATGCCGGCCGAGGAGATCGGCGACCGGGCGCGCGAGACGATCACGACGCTGCAGGACGCGTCGCTCGGCTGGTGCCTGCCGAACTTCTACCTCCTCGGCCGCCAGCTGCTCATCGACATGGGCATGCTCCGCGCCACCGACTGCGTCGACGACACCGTCGCGGTCATGGACTTCTTCAAGCGCTTCCAGCTCGCCTACCACCGGGCGGACGGCCACCTGACGAAGGCGTCGGGCGGGCAGCGCGGGCCGATCCGCAGCGAGCGCACGATCCAGGCGTTCGACGCCGACCTCATCCCGATGAAGCGCGGTGACCGGCTGCACAAGGCGCTCGGCCAGTTCAACGCGACGATCTCGGGCTACGCGTTCCTCGCCAGCTGCGAGTGCCGCATCCAGATCCACCACGACGGCCCGTACAAGACGAACGACGGCGAGATGGTCGTCCGCCAGTACGCGTCGATCGGCGAGGGCGACTACCCGTGGCTCGACGGCGTCGCCGACGACATCGAGTTCCCGAACCTCGCGGTGCCGATGGTGCTCGGCGACACCCACGTCTACCTCATGGACGACTGGGGCAACTACGACACCAAGCCGGTCGCCGACCACGAGAACGTCATCCGCGCCGGCCTCTACACGTCGGACCACCTCTCGAACGGGTTCATCCCGGTCGCGATGGGGTCGGCCGAGGAGCTGGCGACGAAGCTCGAGGAGCTGCGCGACCAGTTCCACGAGGCGACGACGAAGCTGTGGGAGGTGTTCGCGGGCTACACGCGCGACCAGCTCCTCGACGCCGGCGCGCTCCTGTACTACGCGAACGTCCGCGACATCGCGAAGATCGCCGGCATCTACGACCAGGACGAGTTCTGGACGCTGGACGAGCGGACGCAGCGCTTCAAGGGGCTCATGAACGACGAGTACGGCCGCGACTCGCTGACCGAGCTCATCGCGCTGCTGACGCTGCCGTCCCAGCAGGTCAACGACTACACGCTCGGCCTGCACTCCGACCAGCCGGCGCAGATGTCGATGGGCATCCCGTACTCGGTGCTCTCCGACGACGAGTTCACGGAGACGCTCGGCGGCCGGGAGCACAAGCGCTGGTCGTCGCTGCCGAAGAAGACGGGCCGCTGGCAGACGACGCAGGGCAAGCTCACCCTGGAGGAGCTCAACCGCGCATCGCGCGAGGCACGCCTGGCGATCGAGGACCCGCGCCTGCGCTACCTCGACGACGCCTGGGTCAAGTACCACGCGAACGACCCGCGCGCCGACGAGCTCTACAAGCTCGCGCAGGAGCGCAGCTCGATCGCGGGGGCCGGGGCCGGCCTGCGGCGCGACGACGTGCGGGAGGCGGCACGTGCCGCTGCAGTCTGAGGCGGTCGTGGCTCCGGGCTTCGAGCTCGACGACGACCACCGCGACTTCCAGGCGGTGTGCCGGTCGTTCGTGCAGCGCGAGCTGAAGCCGCGCGTGCGCGAGGCGGAGGCGGCCGGCACGTTCCCCGCCGAGCTGTGGCCGGCGATGGCGAACGCGGGGCTGCTCGGCGTCGGGCATCCCGAGGAGCTCGGCGGGACGGGCGGCGGCGTGCTGGCGCTGACGATCCTGTCCGAGGAGCTCGCGCGGTCGAGCGGCGGGCTGGCGATCACCCCGCTCGTCAGCTCGTACATGGCCGCGCCGCACCTCGCGCGCTTCGGCACCGACGAGCAGAAGGAGCGCTGGCTGCGCCCGGTGCTCGCCGGGCAGGCGGTGGCGGCGATCGCCGTCACCGAGCCGGGCGCCGGGTCCGACGTGGCTGGCATCGCCGCGACGGCGCGGCGCGTCGACGGCGGCTGGGTCCTGAACGGCACGAAGATGTTCATCACGAACGCCGGCCTGGCCGACGTGATCATCGTCGCGGCGAAGACCGAGCCGGACTCGCGCCACCGCGGCATCACGACGTTCCTCGTCGAGCGCGGCCGGCCGGGGATGAGCATCAGCGCACCGCTGGAGAAGATGGGCTGGCACGCGTCCGACACGCGCGAGGTCGTCTTCGACGACTGCGCCGTGTCCGGCGACCGCGTGCTGGGCAGCGAGGGGCGCGGGTTCCACCAGATCATGGAGGCCTTCCAGGTCGAGCGCGTCGTGCTCGCCGGGATGGCGCTCGGCCTCGGCCAGGAGGCGATCGACGACGCGAAGGCGCACGTCCGCGACCGGCACGCGTTCGGGCAGCGGATCGGGGAGTTCCAGGTGCTGCGTCACCGGCTGGCGGGGATGCAGACCGAGCTCGATGCCGCCCGGCTTCTGACGTACCAAGCGGCGGCGCGCTTCGACGCGGGCCATCCCGAGGCCGCGACGAGCGTCGCGATGGCGAAGCTGCACGCGGCGCGGGTCGCGGGCCGGGTCGTCGACGAGGCGGTGCAGATCTTCGGCGGCTACGGCTTCATCGAGGAGACGCCGATCGCGATGCACTACCGCGACGCGCGCATCTTGCGCATCGGAGGCGGCACCGACGAGGTGCAGCTCGAGATCATCGCGAAGCGGATGGGCCTGTGAGCGCGCTGCTGGAGGGCCGCGCGCCCGCGCGGGCGCCGGAGAACGCCGGCCTCGTCCGCGCGGTCGCGTCGTTCGCGAAGGCGGCCGCGCCGCTGGTCCGCGCGGGCGAGCGCGACGAGCTGCTGCACGCCGCCGCCCGCGAGGTCGCCGCGCTCGTCGGCGTCGAGCGGTCGAGCATCTACCTGCGCGACGATGCGACGCAGCTGTTCCGCGGGTGCGTGGGGCGCTGCGGGGACTTGCGGCTCGACCGGAACCTGCGCCGCCTGCACGCCGGCGGGCCGGCGGACGGCGTGACGCAGGAGCTGGTCGAGACGCGCCGCCCGGTGATCGTCACGCGCGCGGTCGACGACCCGCGCACCGTGAAGTCGACCGTGCGGTTCTGGAAGATCAGGTCGCTCATGGCAGTGCCGATGGTGCTCGGCGACGAGGTCGTCGGGGTCATCGCGCTCGACGACGTCGACCGGCCGCACGCCTTCACGCAGGAAGACGGCGAGGTGGCGATGGCGTTCGGCGAGCTCATCGCGCTCGCCGTGGCCGACGCGCGCGAGCGCGCCGAGCTGCGCGCCGAGGCCGAGGCAGCGCAGCGCCAGCTCACCGCGCTGCGGCGCGCGGCCGCGGTCGACGAGCGCATCGGCGACCTCGTCCGCCAGGGCCACCCGCTGCCGGTGCTGCTGCGGACGCTGGCCGAGCTGCTCGGCAAGCCGTGCGCGGTCTTCGACGCCGACGGTGCCCGCGTCGCGTGCTCGTCGCCGCCCGGCCTGCGCGATCACGTCGTGCCGCGACTGCTCGATCCCGGGGTCGCCGGGCACCCGGCGGTGCGCGCCGCGCTCGCCGAGCACGACGGCAGCCGCGCGTTCGTCATCGGACCGCTGCCCGCGGGCGGCGTGCTGCACCGCCACGTCGTCGCGCCGGTCGTCGTCGACGACGACGTGTGGGGGCGGCTCGTCGTGATGGAGCACGGGCGGCGGTTCACGTCCGGCGACGTCGTGAGCGTGCGGCGCGCGGCGACGCTGCTCGCGATCCAGGTCGCCACCGAGCGCCGCGCCCACGAGGTCGACGCGCAGGCGAGCTCGGAGCTCTTCGCCGACGTGCTCGCCGGCGGGTCGGACCTCGCCGCCGTGCAGCGGCGGGCGGCGTCGCTCGGCGTCCGGCTCGACGTCCCGCGCGTCGTCGCGGTGCTCGCGCCGCGCGACCCGTCGGCGCAGGACCGTCCCGACGCGCGCGTCACCGCGACGGCGGTGGAGAGCGTCGCCGCCCTCGTCGTGCCCGTCGGCGAGGCGATCGTCGTCCTGGCCGACCTCCCGGACGGCGCCGACGAGGCGGCGTTCGTGGCAGGTCGCCGGGCGGCGCTCGAGGAGCTCCTGTCCGGGTTGGCGGGCGCGGAGCACCTCGTCGCCGGCGTCTCCCACGTCCGTGCCGGCGCGGAGGGCTACCGCACGGCGTTCGAGAAGGCCTGCCAGGTCGTCGAGTGCCTGCGGCGCTTCTCGCCATCCGGCGGCCCGGCGATCGTCGGCGCCGGCGAGCTCGGCCACGCGCTGCTGTTCCTCGCGACGGCGGACGCTCGGCTCGTGGCGCAGTTCGCCGAGGACACCTTCGGGCGGATGATCCGCGACCCGTCGCGGGCCGACCTGCTCGTGACGCTGCGCGTGTTCTTCGAGGGCATGGCGAGCGTGCGGCGGACGGCCGAGGCGTTCCGGCTGCACGAGAACACGATCCGCTACCGCCTGTCGCGGGTGGAGGAGCTGACCGGGCTGCCGGTCATGCACGACCCGCAGGCGCAGCTGCGCGCGCAGCTCGCGCTGCTGGTCCTCCGGCTGCAGGGGCGGCTCCCGGAGATCGACCCGGAGGACGTGGGGGACGGGGACGGCACGTGACGATCGCCCCGGGGAGATCGTCGCTGTCCGAGGAGGTCGCCGCCGCCCTCGCCGGCGGCGACCGCTCCCGTCTCGGGACGAAGCTCCCGGTGCGCGAGCGCATCGCGCTGCTCGTCGACGCCGGCTCCTTCGTCGAGGACGGGTTGCTCGCCACCGCGTGCGACGAGCGGCTGCCGGCCGACGCGGTCATCACGGGGTCGGCGACGGTGGGCGGCCGGCCGGTCGCGGTCATCGCGCACGACCCGACGGTGAAGGCCGGCTCGTGGGGGCGGCGGACGGTCGAGAAGCAGATCCGCATCCTCGAGCGCGCCGACCGCGACCTGCTGCCGGTCTTCTACCTCGTCGACTCGGCGGGCGGGCGGCTCACCGACCAGCTCGGGTTCCACCCCGGCCCGCGCGGCGCCGCGCGCATCTTCCACCTGCAGGTGCGGCTGTCGGGCCGGGTGCCGCAGCTGTGCTGCCTGTTCGGGCCGTCGGCCGCCGGCGGCGCGTACATGCCGGCGTTCTGCGACTGGGTCGCGATGGTCGACGGCAACGCGTCGATGTACCTCGCGTCGCCGCGGATCGCCGAGAAGGCGATCGGCGAGAAGGTGACGCTCGAGGAGATGGGCGGCGCGCGGATGCACACCGAGATCTCCGGCTGCGGCGACGAGCTGTGCCCCGACGACGCGACGGCGATCGCGAGCGCCAAGCGCGTCTTCTCCTACCTGCCGCGCTCGTACCGCGAGCGCCCCGCCGACGTGGTCGCGGTCGCGCCCGCCGAGCGGGGCTGGGAGGACGTGCTGCCCCCGAGCCTGCGGTCGGCGTACGACATCAAGCGCGTCGTCGAGCGCGTGGTCGACGGCGGCAGCTTCTGCGAGATCAAGGAGCGGTGGGCGGCGGAGATCGTCGTCGGCTTCGCGCGCCTCGACGGCCGCAGCGTCGGCATCGTCGCGAACCAGCCGCGTGTCAAGTCGGGCGTCATCGACGTCGACTCGGCCGACAAGGCCGCGCGGTTCATCTCGCTGTGCGACGCGTTCAACGTGCCGCTGCTCTTCCTCTGCGACGTGCCCGGCTTCATGATCGGCTCCGCCGTCGAGCGTCGCGGCATCATCCGCCACGGCGCGAAGATGGTGGCCGCCATGGCGAGCGCAGAGGTGCCAAGATTCTGCGTCGTGGTCCGCAAGGCCTTCGCCGCCGGCTACTACGCCATGTCGTGCCCGGGCTTCGAGCCGCGCGCGACGATCGCGCTGGACGGGGCGCAGATCGGCGCGATGGCCGGCGAGGCGGCGGTCAACGCGGTGTGGGCCAACCACATCGAGCGCATCGAGGACCCGGAGGAGCGCGAGGCGTTCGTCCGTGAGCGCCGCGACGCGATCGACGCCGAGCTCGACGCCGTGCGGCTGGCGAGCGAGCTGCTCATCGACGCGGTCATCGAGCCCGAGGAACTGCGCGGCGAGCTGGAGCGCCGCTTGGCCGACTGCCAGGGCTGGGAGCGCCGGCCCGCGGGCCGCCACCACGGGGCCTTCCCGGTATGACCGAGGCGCGGGCCGTCTCGGGCAAGTGGTTCGAGGAGCTCGACGAGGGCATGGTCGTCCGGCATGCGGTGACGCGGACGCTGACCGAGGCCGACAACACGTTCTTCTCGGCGCTGACGATGAACCCGCAGCCTCTGCACCTGGATGCGGACTTCGCGTCGCGCACGGAGTTCGGCGAGCGGCTCGTGAACAGCCTCTTCACGCTCGGCGTCCTCGTCGGGCTGACGGTGTACGAGATGACGCTCGGCACGACCGTCGCGAACCTCGGCTTCGGCCGCGTCGACTTCCCGAAGCCGCTGTTCCACGGCGACACGCTGCGGGCGGAGACGACCGTGCTGGAGGCGCGCGCGTCGCGGTCGCGGCCCGCTGCGGGCATCGCGCGCTTCGAGCACCGCGGGTTCAACCAGCACGGCGACCTCGTCGCCGTGTGCGAGCGCGCCGCGCTCATGCACCGGCGCCCGGGTGATGCGTAGCGTCCTCTTCGCCGGGGCCACGCGGCCCGACCTCGTGACCAAGATGCCGCGGTCGGGGCCCGACGCCGTCGTCGTCGACCTCGAGGATGCGGTGCCGCCGAGCCACAAGGCCGAGGCCCGCACGGCGGCGTACACCCTCGCCGGCGAGCTCGCGCGATCGCATCGGTCGCTCGGCGTGTTCGTGCGCGTCAACCAGGTCGGCTCGCCGTGGGTCGCCAAGGACATCGCGGCGGGGCTGAGCGGGAACCTGACCGGCGTCGTCGTCCCGAAGGTCGAGTCGGCGGACGAGGTCGACACCGTCCGCCACTGGCTGTCGGTGGCCGGGCTCGCCGGGCTGGACATCTTCGCCGGGATCGAGTCGGTGCGCGGCGTCGTCCGGGTGGACGAGATCCTCGCCAGCGGCGTGGCGGTGGCGTACTTCGGTGCGGAGGACTACATCGCGGACATGGGCGGCCGCCGGACCGCGGGCGGCGACGAGGTGCTCTACGCCCGGTCGCGAGTCGCCCTGTACGCGCGGCTCCACGGCGTCAAGGCCATCGACATCGTCACGCCCGACGTGCGGGACCCCAACGCGTTCCGCGCCGACGCCGAGCGGGGGCGGGACCTCGGCTACGACGGCAAGCTCTGTCTCCACCCCGCGCAGGTCGCGATCGCCAACGAGGTGTTCGGCGCGAGCGAGGAGGAGATCGACCGCGCGCAGCGCATCATCGCCGCGGCCGAGAAGGCGGCGGAGGAGGGTCGCGGCGCGATCGCGTTCGAGGGCTCGATGGTCGACGAGCCCGCCCTGCGCATGGCACGCGAGGTCCTCGGCCGCGCGCGCGACAAGCAGGGGGAGCGGTCCTAGGCCGGCACGCTCAGAGGCCGGCGCGCTGCGCCGCCTCGAGCGCGGCGTCGACGACGCGGTCGCGGGCTCCATCGAGCGTGTGCGCCTCGCGGCCGCCGTTCGCGGGGTTCGCTCGCCAGCGCTGGTGGACGCCCTCGACGATGACCGCGAGCTTCCAGCGGCTGAGGACGCTCCAGAACGGGAGGTGCTCGGTGCTGCGGCCGGTTCGTTCGACGTAGGCGTCGACGAGACGGCTGCGGGGCGGGAAGCCGCGGGCGAGCGAGACGGGCTCGGCGCCGGGCATCACCTCGTCCTCGGTCTCGGCCCACCACATGAGCATCCACGCGAGGTCCGCGATCGGATCGCCGAGCGTCGCGAGCTCCCAGTCGAGGACCGCGGCGATGGAGCCGTCGGGCGCGAGGACCACGTTCCAGATCGTGAAGTCGCCGTGGACGATCGTGACCTCGTCCTGCGGCGGGATCGCCCCCGCGAGGCGGACGGCGAGGCCGTCGACGCGTTCGTCGCGCACGCCCATCGCGCCCCACTGCCGCGTCCAGCGGCGGACCTGGCGGGCGGCGAAGTCATGCCCTCCGCGGCCGAGATCGCTCAGACCGGCGACGACCGGGTCGACGGCGTGCAGCCCCGCCAGGGTCCGGGCGAAGTCGAGGCCGGCTCTCGTGCGGGCCTCCTCGGTGAAGGCCCGCTCCGCCGTCTCGGGCGAGTCGGGCACGGTGCCGGCGATGCGCTCCATGACGAGGAACGGCGCGCCGGTGACCGCCGTGTCCGTGCAGAGGGCTCGCGGTCGCGGGACGGGCTGGCCGAGCGCGTGCAGCGCCTCGAGCAGCCGGTGCTCGCGCGCGACGTCGTGCGCGGACTCCGACAGCGCGCCCAGCGGCGGGCGGCGCAGGACGAGGTCGCGGCCGGCGGCGTCGGTGACGACGTAGGTGAGGTTCGACCGGCCGCGGCCGGCGACGGTCCACTCGAGCGGCGGGACGAGGCCGAGCGTCTCGCCGAGCCACTGCGTCACCCGGACGGTGTCGATGCCGGGCGGCGAGGCGCCGGGGCTCGCGGAGAGCGTCACCACCCGACCGTAGGACTGCCGCGCGCGCCCGGCAAGCCGGGTGCGCGCGGTGATTGGGAGGGCGCATAGGTGGGGTCAGACCCCATGCATGCGCGGTCCTACGCGGTCGCCGTCTCCGGCCGCTTGTTGAGCTCGTGGACCTCGAAGACCTCGGGGTCGCCGTGCTTGATGCCGACCTCGTCGAGCACCGGGTAGAGCCGCTCGGCGAAGGAGCGGAACTGGTCCTCGGAGTCCCAGATCTCGCTCACGCGCAGCTCGCCCTCCTTGCCGAACATGACGTGCATGTCCATGCCGGCGGGCGGCCAATCGCCGGCGCCCTCCATGCGGCGGCTCACCTCGTCGTACTGCTGGCGGGTCAGGCCCATCGGCTGGTGCCGAACCACCACGCTCATGGCGCTCCCTCCTGTTGGGTTCCCGCTGACCCTACGTCCGGTCCTCGCGCCATCGCGGGGGGTCTTCCTCCCGCTACCGTGCCGCCGCGTGTCCCCCCGTCTCGCTGCTCCCATCCTCGCCGTCGCGGTGCTGCTCGCCTGCGTCCCGTCCGCCTCGTCCGCCGTCCGCTTCGAGCGGATCGCCGGCGTTCCGTCCGCGGGCACGCCCGCGAAGCTCGACCGCGTCGGCATCCTGAAGGTGGGCTCCGCGCGGGCGCGCAACGTGCTCGTGCTGAACCCCGGCACGTCGGCGAGCGCCGCGTACTTCGCGCCGCTTGCGAAGGCGGTCGTCGCGCGCGATCCCTCCTGGCAGGTGTGGTCGGTCGAGCGGCGCGAGAACCTGCTCGAGGACCACTCGGTGCTCAACCAGGCGAAGGCGCGCAAGGCGGGCGCGCAGAAGCTGTTCGACTACTACCTCGGGTGGATCGGCGACAAGTCCGTCACGAAGCACGTGCGGCTGATCCCGGACGCCGAGGTCGCGTACGCGAAGAAGTGGGGGATGGCGGTCGAGGTCGGCGACCTGCACCGGGTCGTCGCGCGCGCGAAGCGGCTCGGCGGGAAGGTCGTCGTTGGCGGGCACTCGCTCGGCGGGACGATCACGACCGCGTACGGGACGTGGGACTTCGGCGGCCGGCCGGGCGCCCGGGGGCTCTCGGGGCTCGTGTTCATCGACGGCGCGAGCCGCATCGAGCCGATCACCGCCGACGACGCGCGCCAGCGGTTGGCCGATCTCGAGGGCGGTTCGCCGTGGCTGTCCTTCGGCGGCATCCCCGCACCGTTCACCGGCCTGTTCAACTCGACGGGTTCGCTGGGAGTGAAGCTCTCGCCGCATGCGCGGTCGCTCGGGCAGACGTCGGGCCTGCTGCCCGCGAACCTCGTGCCGCCGGTGCCCGTCACCAACGCGGGCCAGTACGGGTTCGCGCTGGACACGGCGACGTCGCCGTCGTCGCTGGCCGCCGCCCAGGCGCACCTCGGCAAGCTGCGCGCGTCCGGCGATCCGCGCGACTGGACGGACGCAGGTGAGCTCACGCCGCTGCAGCGCTTCGCGACGATGTTCTCCGGGTGGGGCCTGAAGGGCCTCGACGGCACCGCCTGGTACCACCCGCAGCGCCTGACCTACGACGCGGGAGCGGTCGCGAACGGCAACGCCAACGACGCGCAGAACGTGCTGGGCGTGCGCGCCACCCATGGCGCCGACCTGCCGAAGAACCTCCGGATGCTCGCCTTCGGCGCGTCGCTCGGCGGCACGCGGGTCCTCGACGCCACACGCGCCCTCGCCGCCCAGTCCGGCATCTCGCCGGGCCGGCTGGTGCTCGTCGACCGCCACACCACCTACGCGCACAACGACCCGAACTCCGCGGCGCCGGCGCGCAACGACTTCCTCAAGCGCCTAGTGCCGTTCCTCCGGCGCGTGGCGCGCGACTAGTCGCCGCCGCGGCGGCGCCGATCGCCGTCGACGCGGCGGCCACCGTGATGGCGAACCGTGCCCTGCGCTTGGGGAGGTCGTCGCGGGCGGCGAGCGTCGCGGCGAAGTCGGTCGCGTCGGCGACGACGTGCGCGAGCATCCACGCGCGCAGCTCGGCCGCCTCGCCGCGCGCGGCGGCCTGGACCGCCCCGGCGCCGAGCGCGAGGTCGCGCGCGCCCTGCGACCTGATCATCACCCGGGCGCCGGGCTTCTTCGCGGCGCGGCCGATCCAGCTCCAGCGCGCCTGCTCGGGCCGGACGAGGTTGCCGGCTCCGTAGACGATCCGGTTGGCGGCGAGGCCAACGGCGAGGACCTTGCTGACGTCCATGGCGTGGTCCTGCCCGGGTTCCTCACGGTCCTCACAGGGCGTCGGCCGCGAGTTGCACCTCGGCCTCGGCGCCATCGCCGAGGCCTTCGCGCGCCCGCACCGCCGCCCTCACCGGCAGCAGGTACGACTCATGCTTGCGGTCGTAGAAGAGCGACGTGCTCCAGCGGCTCCCGCCGATCGTCGCGACGACCCGGACCATCCCGAACGGCCGCACCGCCCCGGCCGTCCGCGCGCGCAGCTCGTCCGCGAGCTCGGCCGGGACGGTCACGAAGTGCCAACCCGCGTCGCCCGGATGGCGCCATACCTCCGCCGTGAACCGCATGACCGGCAGTTTGGCCGCTCAACCGGGCGGGCCGCCGGCTTCATCTCCGAAACCGGCGGCGGGCGGGGTGGGCCCGGGGGATCTAGCGCGTCGGGCGCGCGGCGTCGAACGCCGCCTTGACGTCGGCGGCGCTCTTGCCGAGCTCCTTCGCGACGGCGCCGAAGAACGCCGTCTCGCGCGCGGTGTGGTCGGCCTCGTGCTGCTGCCGGAGCTTCGTCAGGGCGGCCGTCACGTCGGCCTCGGACTGGGAGAGACCCTTCGCCAGGGCGCTGATGAGCGCCGTGTCGTTGAGCGGGCCGCCGCCGGGGCCGTGACCGCCGCGGCCGCCCCGGCCGGGCTGCGGGCGGTTGGCGTCGAGGATGCTCTGGACCTTCGCGGTCGACGCGCCCAGTGCCTTCGCGAGGTCGGCGGCGAGATCGCCGCGATCGCCGCGGTCCTTCGGATCGGTCGTGCCGCGGGCCGCGTCGACGGCGGACTGCAGCTTGGTCTCGGTCACGCCGAGCTTCTTCGCGACGGCCGACAGGTCCATCGGACCGTGGCCGCCGCGACCGCCCGGACCGCCGCGGCCGTCCTGCTCGTTCACCGCGGTGACTTCGAAGGACTTGTTGACCTTGACCTCGACCTCGGTGCCGTCGGCCTCGCGGATGTGGGCCTCGTAGACGCCGCCGTTGTCGCTCTCGACACGGAGCACCGTGCCGCTCACCTTCGCGAGTGCAGCCTCCTGGACCTTGGTCTTCGTCGTTCCGGTCAGCGGCTTCTCGCCGGCGCCGGGACCACCGGCGGCACGCTGCGCCGTCGTGCCCGACGAGGACGTCGACGGCTTGTCGGCCGCGCCGGCGACGGCGGTGCCGGCGATCGCGGCGGCCGCGGTCGCGGCGACGACGGTGAAGTGGTTGCGGGACAGCTTGGGCATGGAGGACCTCTCGGGTTGGACGTTGCCGTTGAGAGCAAGATCGGCGCAGCACCCGGGGGCGGCGTCGTGGGTTCCCGGGAGCGCTCTGAGACCGCGCGCCCGGGGACTCCCGGGCGCGGTGACGGGAAGGTGACGCGGCGGGTGCGACCGTCGTGGCATGACCTTCCAGACACCGTGGCTGCTCGCGCTGCTGCTCCTGGTGCCGGCCGGCGTGGCGCTCTACGTCCTGCACGAGCGCCGCGCCGCCCGCCGGCGCTCCTCCTTCGCCTCCTCCGCCCTGCTCGCCAACGTCCTCCCGCGGCGGGCGGGCTGGCGGCGGCATGCCCCGGTCGCGCTGCACGGCGTCGCGATCACCGCGCTGCTCGTCGCGATGGCGCGGCCGCAGGCGACGGTCGACGTGCCGGTCGAGCAGGCCAGCGTCGTCGTCGCGACCGACCGCTCCGGCTCGATGCTCGCCACCGACGTCGCGCCGTCGCGGCTGGAGGCCGCGCGCAAGGCGGCCGAGAGCTTCGTCGAGGCGGTGCCGAAGGACCTGCGCGTGGGAGCGATCGCGTTCAACCACGAGCCGACGGTGCTCCAGTCCCCGACGCGCGACCACGAGGCGGTGCTGAACGCGCTGCGGACGGTCAAGGCGGCGGGCACGACGGCGACGGGCGACGCGCTCGAGCAGGCGCTGAAGCTCATCCGGTCCGCGCGCACGGGCAAGTCGGCCAAGGCGCCCGCGGCGATCGTCCTGCTGTCGGACGGCAAGAGCGTCCGCGGCCGCGAGGTACTCGAGGTCGCGCGCGAGGCGAAGGCGGCGAAGGTGCCGGTCTACACCGTCTCCCTGGGCACCGCGAGCGGCACGATCGAGACGAAGGGCGTCACGCGCGAGGTCCCGCCGGATCCCGGGACGATGAAGCAGGTCGCGTCGATCACCGGCGGCAAGGCGTTCGCGGTGCAGGACGCGGGCGAGCTGAAGCAGATCTACGAGCGCCTCGGATCGCAGCTCGCGACCGAGCCGCGCAAGCAGGAGGTCACCGCGATGTTCGCCGGCGGCGCGTTCCTGCTGGTCATGCTCGGCGCCGGGATGTCGACGCGGTGGTTCGGCCGCCCGGTCTGAGCGCTCTCAGGAACCCCGAAGGAAGCGCTTACACCACGTTGAGGGCGGCACGGTGTCCTGGTTGCCATGCGGCTTCCCGCTTCGGTGCAACGCGGACTGGCGCTGGCGACGGTCATCGCCGGCGCCGGCGCGTTCGGCTGGTCCCTCGGCGGCGTCGCCGACGTCGACGCGACGTTGCAGGCGGCGACGCAGCCGCAGACCAAGACCGTCCGCGTGGTGGATCGCCACGACTGCCCCGGCCACTGGACGCGGGATCGGCAGCTCTAGATGCGGCTGCTGCTGGCCGAGGACGAGCCGCGCGTCGCCGCGGCGATCGCCAAGGGGCTGCGCCGCCACGGCGCCGCGGTCGACGTGGCGCCCGATGGCGAGGCCGCGCTGTTCAGCGCGCGCGTGCACGCGTACGACGTCGTGCTGCTCGACCGCGACCTCCCGGCCGTCCACGGCGACGACGTCTGCCGCACGCTGAACGCCGAGCAGCCCGAGCTGAAGATCCTCATGCTCACCGCCGCGCGCACGACCGACGACCTCGTCAGCGGGCTCGCGCTCGGCGCCGACGACTACCTCGCCAAGCCGTTCCGCTTCGCGGAGCTGGTCGCGCGCGTCAACGCGCTCGCGCGCCGCACCGGCACCGCGCGCCCCGCGGTGCTCCGGCACGGCGACCTCGAGCTCGACCCGGCCCGCCGCGCCGCCACGCGCGCCGGCCGCGACCTGCAGCTCTCCCCGAAGGAGCTCGGCGTGCTGGAGGAGCTGCTGCGCGCCGACGGCGCCGTGCTCAGCGCCGAGGACCTGCTCGTCCGCGTATGGGATGAGAACATCGACCCGTTCACGAACATCGTCCGCATGACCGTCATGAAGCTGCGGCGCAAGCTCGGCGACCCGCCGGTCATCGAGACGGTGCCGGGCGCCGGCTACCGGATCTGATGCCCGCGCTGCCGATCCGGCTGCGGTTGACGCTCACGTACGTCGGCCTCCTCGCCGCGGCCCTGACCGTGGTGCTGGGCGTGAGCTGGTGGGTGCTCGCGGAGCACCTGCACCGCACCGTTCCCGACGAGTACGCCGACCACGCGCTCGCGGCGCTGGCCGGGCAGTACGGCCTGGCGATCGGCGGCGCGGCACTCGGTTCGCTCGGGATCGGGTGGCTCGTCGCGGGGCACGCGCTCGCGCCGCTGCGGAGCATCGCGTCGACGGCGCGGCGGATCACCGACGAGCGGCTCGACGCGCGCGTGCGCCTCGACGGACCGCCCGACGAGCTGCGCGACCTGGCGGCCGCGTTCGACGAGATGCTCGACCGCGTGGCGGCGTCGGTGGAGAGCCAGCGGCGCTTCGTCGCGAATGCGTCGCACGAGCTGCGCACGCCGCTGACGGCGATCCGCGCCGAGGCGGAGGTCGCGCTCGAGGACCCGAACGCGACGCTCGAGGACATGCGCGAGATGGCGCGCGGCGTCGTCGACGCGACCGACCGGACCGACCGGCTGCTCGCCGGGCTGCTCGCGCTCGCCGCGTCGACGAACGGGCTGCGGCGCGACGTCGAGGTGCCGCTGCACGAGTCGGTGCTGGTCGCGCGCGACGCGCTGTCGGCGCAGGCCGCGGCGGCGTCAACGCATCTCCGGGTCGAGCGGCTCGACGCCGCCGAGGTGCGCGGCGACCCGGCGCTGCTCGAGCGGCTCGTGATGAACCTGCTGGAGAACGCCGTGCGCCACGGGCGACGGGCGGGCGTCGTGCACGTCGCGCTCGAACGCGACGGCGACCAGGTCGAGCTGCGCGTGCGCAACGACGGTGACGTCATCGGGGAGGACGAGCTCGCCCGGCTGACCGAGCCGTTCGAGCGCCTCGGGCGCAGCCGCGCGAAGGGCACGGGCCTCGGGCTCTCCATCGTGCGCGCCGTCACCGAGGCGCACGGCGGGGAGCTGACGCTCGACGCGCCGGCGGCCGGCGGCCTGGACGTGCGCGTCGGCCTGACGGTTACCTGAAGGTGACGGGGGCGGCCGTAGCGTCGCCGCCATGAGCCATCTTCGCCAGCCGACCACCACCTCGCTCTACCCCGACCCGACCGTCGAAGCCGAGACCGACGTCGCGGCCGACGCCCGGCGCGGCCTGCATGCCGCGCTGTGGGAGTGCAAGCGCGTCGTCGTTGGCCAGGACGCGATGCTCGAGCGCGTGCTCGTCGCGCTGCTCGCGGGCGGCCACATCCTGCTCGAGGGCGTGCCGGGCCTCGCCAAGACCCTGACGGTGCGCACGCTCGCCGACGCGCTCGGCGGGACGTTCAGCCGCGTGCAGTTCACCCCCGACCTCGTGCCCGCCGACCTCGTCGGCACGCGGATCTGGCGCCCGGACTCGGGCGAGTTCCAGACGGAGCTCGGGCCGGTGTTCGCCAACCTGCTGCTCGCCGACGAGATCAACCGCGCGCCCGCGAAGGTGCAGTCGGCGCTGCTCGAGGTCATGCAGGAGCACCAGGTGACGATCGGGGCGAAGACCTACCGCGTTCCCGAGCCGTTCCTCGTGCTCGCCACCCAGAACCCGATCGAGTCCGAGGGCACGTACGCGCTGCCCGAGGCGCAGATCGACCGGTTCATGTTCAAGCTCGTCGTCGACTACCCGGCGATCGAGGACGAGGTGTCCGTCGTGCGGGCGCACGCGGCCGGTGTCCGCGCCGTCCGCGAGGTGCTGCACATGGACGACCTGCTGCGCTACCGGGAGGCGGCGCAGGACGTCCACGTCGACCGGCTCGTCGCCACGTACGCGGTGCACCTGGTGGACGCGACGCGCGACCCCGCGAAGTACGGGCTGGACGACGTCGCGCCGTTCATCCGGTTCGGCGCCTCGCCGCGCGCGTCGATCGCGCTCGTGCGGTCCGCGCAGGCCCTGGCGCTGCTGCGCGGGCGGGGCCATGCGACGGAGCAGGACGTGCTCGACCTCGCCTACGACGTGCTGCGGCACCGGCTCGTGCTGTCCTACGACGCGCTGCTCGACGGCGTCCGCGCCGACGACCTGCTCGCGCGGGTGTTCGAGGCCGTGCAGCCGCGGACCGAGCAGCTGCTGGCGGAGGTCGCGTGAGCACGCTCGCTCCCGCGCCCGGCCGGCAGGGCCCGGGGCGCCTGGTGCCGGAGACGCTCGCGCGCCTGCGGCTGACGGCGTTGCGGCGGGCCGGCGGCCTGCTGCCCGGCGAGCACCGCGCGCCCGGCCTCGGCCACGGGACGGAGCTCGCCCAGCTGCGTCCCTACGAGCCGGGCGACGACGTGCGCTGGATCGATCCGGCAGCGAGCGCCCGAACGTCGGTGCCGCACGTGCGGCTGCACGTGCCGGAGCGGTCGGTGACGACGTGGCTCGTGCTCGACGTGTCGGCGTCGATGGGGTTCGGAACTGGTGACCGGCTGAAGAGCGACGTCGCCGAGGGCGTCGTCGCGGCGGTCGGGAACGTGGCGATCCGGCATGGCGGCCGGCTCGCGTTCACGATGGCCGGGCCGTCGGACCCCCGCACGCTGCCCGCGCAGTCGGGCCGGGGCGCGCTGGCGGCCGCGCGGCGGCTGGCCGGCGCGGGCGTGCTCGGCGACGGGGCCGCCTCGACGTCCGTGGCGGGCGCGCTCGACCGCGTGCTGCGGGTGGCGCGCACGCCCGGCGTCCTCGTGGTCGTCTCCGACTTCCGCGAGCGCGGCTGGGAGGCGGCCGTCAAGCACGCCGCCGCGCTGCACACCGTGCTCGCCGTCGAGGTGACGGATCGCCGCGAGGCGGATCTGCCGGACGTGGGCGACGTGCCGTTCGTCGACTGCGAGACGGGGGAGGAGCTGTGGATCGACACGAGCTCCCCCGCCGTGCGCGCGGCGATCGCGGGGGCCGACGCCGAGCGCCGTTCGGCGGTCGCCGCGTCGCTGCGGTCCGCCGGCGCGGTGCACGTCACGCTCGACACCGACGGCGACTGGCTGCGTGAGCTCGGGAGGACGCTGCGATGAGCTTCGCCCAGCCGAGCGCGCTGCTGCTGTTGCTCGCGCTCCCCCTCGTCGGGGTGCTGTGGGCGGCCGAGCGCCGTCGTCGCCGCCGGTTCGCCGTGCGCCATCCGGGGGTCTCCGCGGTCGCGGGCGCCGTTCGCTCGGCGGGCTCCTCGTGGTCGCGGCGGGTCGCTCCGCTGCTGCTCGCCGCGTCGGCGGCTCTGCTGGCGCTGGCGTTCGCCAAGCCCGAGCGGACGGTCGCGGTGCCGGTCGAGAAGGCCTCGGTCATGCTCGTCACCGACGAGTCGGGGTCGATGCTGGCGAACGACGTGTCGCCATCGCGGCTGGCGGCCGCGCAGAACGCGGCCTCGAAGTTCCTCGACGAGGTGCCCGACGAGCTGCTCGTCGGCTTCGCCGGCTACTCGGACACGATCCGGACGCTGCTCGAGCCGACCGCCGATCACGACTCGATCTCGGCGGCGGTGTCCGCGCTGCAGGCCGACGGCGGGACGGCGACGGGCGATGCGCTCGACGCGGCGCTCGACCGGCTGGAGGCGCGCAAGGCGTCCGACGGCTCGACCGCGCCGGCGGCGATCCTGCTGCTGTCGGACGGCAAGACGACCGCCGGGTCCGATCCGGCGCAGGCGGCGCAGCGGGCGAAGAAGCTCGGCGTGCCGATCTACACCGTCGCCCTCGGGACCGCCGACGGGATCGTGCAGGGGCCGAACGGCGAGCCGATCTCGGTGCCGCCCGACCCGGAGACGCTCAGCGAGATCGCGCGGATCTCCGGCGGGACGGCGTACGCCGTCGACGACGCGGACGAGCTCGACTCGGTGTACGAGAAGCTCGGGTCGCGCATCGGCACGCGCAAGGAGCAGCGCGAGGTCTCCGTCGCCTTCGCGGGCGCGGGGCTCGTCGTGCTGCTCGCCGGCCTCGGCACCGGGATGCGCCGGCGCGCCGTCCTGGCCTGAGCGTTACGCCGAGATGACACGCCGATCCGCACGCTGGAGCTCGTCAACCAACCACCCCTGGAGGACCCAGATGGACGAGCAGGATCAGCAGGTCTCGCCGGATCGCCCGAACGGGGCTCGCGGCGGTCGCACGATCGCCGCGGGCCTCGCGGCGGCGGCGCTGGCCATCCCCGGCGGCGCGCTCGTCTCGAACGCGTTCGCCGCGGACGGCTCCGGATCGTCGACGTCGACGCAGACGCAGCAGATCCAGGGCTACGGCACCCCGCCATCGCAGGAGCAGGACCGGGACGGCGACGGCGCCCGCGGCGGCCCCGGCGGGCGCGACTGCCCGAAGGAGAACGGCGGCAGCGGCGGCTCCGGCAGCGGCTCCGCCGCCCCGGCGCCCGACACCGGCTCGAGCTCCGACACGGCCGAGCAGACGTCGTTCTGACCACCCCGCAGGACCCGACGACCGGCGCCGCTCCCCGCGCCGGTCGTCGGCCGTCCGGGACGGCGTCCGGGCCTTCTCCAACCGCCGGAGGTCTCCGAGAGACCGCGCCGGCAACGGCCCGCCCGCCCTCCCAACCACGCCGTCCCCGGGAGCCGCGGCGACTGCTCTGGCCGACGCCGAGCGTCAGGCGGTGCCTGCGAACGCCGCGCGTGACGCGGGCGCGAAGACCGCGTCGGGGCGGCCGGGCAGGTGACGACCGAGCAGGCGGCCAGCATGTCGCCCCTTGTCGAACGGCGCGGTCAAGACGGAAGGCGGGCTCGGACGGGACTTCGGGTGGCTGTGGGCCGCCTTCGCGGTCAGCACCTTCGGGACGTGGCTGGCGTTCGACGCGTTCCCGTTGATCGCAGTGCTCGTGCTGGACGCCTCGCCCGCGCAGGTGTCGGTGCTGGCCGCGGCCGGGCTGGCGGTGGCCGCGCTGGTGGCCGTGCCGCTCGGGCCGTGGGTCGAGGTGCGGCGCAAGCGGCGGGTGATGGTCGGCATGGACCTCGTGCGCTTCGGCGCGCTGGTGAGCGTTCCCGTGGCCTACGCGCTCGACGGGCTGACGTTCGTGCAGCTGCTCGTCGTCGCGGTCGTGGTGGGCGCGGCGGACATCGCGTTCCGCAGTGCGAGCGGCGCGTGCGTGAAGGCGCTCGTACGGCGCGAGGACCTGCTCATCGCGAACGCGCGGTTCGAGCAGACGACGTGGACGGCGACGATCGCAGGCCCGCCGCTCGGCGGCCTCGCCATCGGGCTGCTCGGGCCCGTGACGACCGTCATCGCGAACGCGGCGAGCTTCGTCCTCTCGGCGCTGGGGATCCGGGCGATCGGAAGCGACGAGCCGCAGATCGCGAAGGCGGGCGCGCCGGGCCGCGCGGGCGACCTCCTGGCCGGCTGGCGGTTCATCTTCGCCCACCCGACGCTCCGGCCGCTGCTCTTCAACACCGTCGCGGTGAACGCCCTCGTCCTCGCCACGGCGCCGCTCATGGCGGTGCTCATGCTCGGCGAGCTGAACTTCGAGCCGTGGCAGTACGGGCTCGCGTTCGGCCTCCCGTGCGTCGGCGGCCTGATCGGCGCGCGGGCCGCGCGGCAGATCGAGAGCAGGTTCGGCGCCGAGGCGATCATCCGCACGGCGGGAACGCTGCGGGCGTGCTGGTCGATCGGGCTCGCGTTCGTCGTCGCCGGCGCGCCCGGTCTCGTGCTCGTGATCGTGGTCCAGTTCGGCCTGGTGACGAGCGTCGGCGTCTTCAACCCGATCTTCACGACCCATCGGCTCGAGCAGCTCCCGCACGACCGGGTCGCAAGAACGCTCACCGCGTGGTCGGTGTCGAACAACGCGACGGTCGCGGCGCTGACTGCGATCTGGGGCGTCCTCGCGACGGTCACGAGCCCCCGCGCGGCGATCGCCGCCGCCGGCGTCCTCCTGCTCGCCACGCCCGCGCTCCTGCCGCGCCGGCCGGCGATGGCCGCGCGGCTCGTGGTGTCGGAGGGCTGAGTGCGACACCCCTCGCTCGACGACCGCTCCGACCCGGCGATCGTGATCGTCGACCACGACCCGTCGTGGTCCCAGCAGGCGCAGGCCGAGATCGCCCGCATCGCGAAGGCGCTCGGCGGCGTCGCGCGACGCGTCGACCACGTCGGCTCGACCGCCGTCCCGGGCCTCGCGGCGAAGCCGATCATCGACCTGCAGCTCTCGGTCGAGAAGCTCCATCCGCGCGAGCCGTACGCCGGTCCGCTCGAGCAGCTCGGCTACCTGTTCGTCCAAGACCCGGACTCGCCGGACTACCTCCTCTTCGCGAAGCCGCACGACCGCCCGCGAACCCACCACCTCCACGTGTGCGAGCGAGCGAGCGAGCAGGAGCGCCGCCACCTCGCCGTTCGCGACTTCCTTCGCGCGCACCCCGACGAGGCGAAGCGCTACGAGGCCCTGAAGCGCGACCTGGCCCGATGGCACCCGGGAGACCGGCTCGCCTACATCGCCGGCAAGCACGACTTCATGGCCGCGCTCGAAGCGAGAGCGCTGAAGTGGGCGAGCGACTAGGGTCGCGCGATGGCTCATCTCCACGGCGCGGTCGTGGTCGCGCCCGGCACCGGGACGCGGACCGGGAACGTCGAGTTCCTCGCGCTGAGCGAGGACACGCCGCGGTTCAACCTGTCGGTCATCACGATGGCGCCGCACCGCGAGGGGCCGGAGCTGCACGTGCACGAGACGGAGGACGACGCGTTCTACGTGCTCGACGACGGGCTGACGTTCCTGCTCGGCGATCAGGAGGTCGTGGTCGAGGCGGGGACGTTCGTGCTCGTGCCGCCCGGCGTGCTCCACACGTTCGCCAACCGGACCGACGCCCCGATCCGGATCCTCAACATCCACGCGCCGGCGGGGTTCGACCGCCGGCTGCTCGCCGACTGACACCGAAGACGACGGCAGGGCCGGCACCCGCGAAGGGTGCCGGCCCCGGTTCGTCCCGGTCAGGCGGCCAGCGGCTCCGCCGCCACCGCCTCCTCCTCGACGACGCCGATGACGACGTCGCGAGCCTCGGTCGTGTGCTGCGGCGGGAGCCACAGCTTCACGACGATCGCCGCGACCAGCGCGCAGCCGGCGGCGATGGTGAACCCGATGCCGAGCGCCGACGTGAACGCGTCGGCCGCGGCGTCCATCAGGTGCGTGCCCTGGTCGGCGGGCAGCTGCTCGGCCACGCCGTTCGCCTTGCCGATCGAGTCCTCGGCGGCGGTGCGGGCCGAGTCGGGCAGCGTGGCGACCGAGTCGGCGATCTTCGAGCCGTAGATCGAGCTGATGAGCGACCCGATGACCGCGGTGCCGAGCGCGCCGCCGACCTGGCGGGTCACGTCGTTCATCGCCGACGCCACGCCCGCCTTCTCCTCGGGCACGGCGCCCATGACCGACTCGGTGGCGGGCGCCATGACCCAGCCCATCGACAGCGCGGCGCCGAGGAACCACAGCGCGAGCGGCCAGTACGGCATGTCCGCGGTCCACATCAGCGACAGCGACAGCAGGAACGACACGCCGAGCAGGCCGGCGGTCACGACCTTCGTCGTCCCGATCCGCTCGACGATGCGGATGCTCGACGTGGACCCGGCGATCAGCCCGAGCGCCATCGGCGACATCGCCGCGCCGGCCTCGAGCGCCGAGTAGCCGTGCGCGTCCTGAAGGAACTGCGTCATCGCGAAGATCGATCCGAACAGCGCGAACGACGCGAGGCTGATGCCGCCCGACGCGATGCTGAACCGGCGGTTGCGCAGGAAGCCGAGGTTCAGCATCGGCTCCTTCGTGTGCAGCTCCCACCGCGCGAACGCGTAGGCGAGCACGACGAAGGCTCCGAAGCAGACCAGCACGCGCATGTCGGTCCAGCCGCGCTCGGGCGCTTCCACGATCGCGTAGACGAGCGTCGTCAGCGAGCTGATCGACAGCGCCGCGCCGGGGAGGTCGAAGGCCCCCGGCTCCGGATCACGGCTGTTCGGCACGAGGCGGAACCCGATGATCAGCGCGACGAGCGCCACCGGGACGTTCACCATGAAGACCGAGGTCCAGTCGAACCACTCGAGCAGCAGGCCGCCGGTGAGCGGCCCGAGGCCGATGCCGACGGAGGCCATGCCGGCCCAGATGCCGATCGCCTTGCCGCGCTCCTCGCGCGGGAAGATGTTGGAGATGATCGACAGCGTCGCGGGCATGATCAGCGCGCCGCCGACGCCCATCAGCGCCCGGATGGCGATGAGCTGGTCCGTGTTCTCGGCCCACAGGACGAGCAGGCTCGCTGCACCGAAGATCGCGAGCCCGGCCTGCAGCGCCCACTTGCGCCCGAACCGGTCGCCGAGCGTTCCCATCGTCAGCAGCAGGCCCGCGAAGACGAGCAGGTAGGAGTCGACGATCCACTGCAGCGTCGAGGAGGACGCGTCGAACTCCTCTTGGAGGCTGGGGAGCGCGACGTTGAGGATCGTGTTGTCGAGCCCGATGATCAGGAGGCTCAGAGCCAGCACCGCGAGGGTCTTCCAGCGCCTGGCGTAGTGAACGGGATCGATGGGCATGGAGGCCTCCTTGGAGGAACCGGGGGACGAACGCCGCGGGTCATGCGTCCGCGCACCGGGCCGCCGCATCGCGTGATCCACCTAACCGGCACGCGCCGGGAGGGCGACGACAGCGCGGGCGCAAGCGGCGGGAAGCTCGGTGACCTCACCGATGCGACGCGGCCCGTGCCGCGAGCACTGTCGGGCCATGCGTTACGAAGCTGTCCTCTTCGACCTCGACGGCGTGCTGACCTCGACCGCGGCGCTGCACCTCGCCTGCTGGAAGCGCGTCTTCGACCCGATCCTCGCCCGTGCCGGCCAGCCGCCGTTCGACGCCGTCACCGACTTCGCGCGGCACGTCGACGGCAGGCCGCGCGCGGAGGGCGCGCGCGCCGTGCTGACCGCCCGCGGCCTGCCGGCCGGCAGCGCCGAGATCGCCCGCATCGCACGCCGCAAGGGCGCGCTCGCCGAGGAGGCGCTCGCCGCCGGCGACGTCCGCGTGTTCCCCGGCTCGGTGCGCTGGGTCCTGCGCCTGCGCCGCCAGGGCCTCGCCACCGCGGTCGTGTCGTCCAGCGTCAGCTGCCCCGCCGTGCTCGCCTCCGCCGGCATCGCCGGCCTCTTCGACGAGGTCGTCGACGGCGGCACGATCGCGCGGCTCGGGCTGCGCGGCAAGCCCGCGCCCGACGGCTTCCTCCGAGCGGCCGACCGCCTCGGCGTGCAGCCCGAGCGCGCCGTCGTCGTCGAGGACGCCCTCGCCGGCGTCCGCGCCGGTCGCGACGGCGGCTTCGGCCTCGTCATCGGCGTCGCGCGGACCGCCGAGCCGGCCGCCCTGCGTGCAGCCGGCGCCGACCTCGTCGTCACCGACCTCGGGGAGATGCTCCGATGAGCCACGACCGAAGCGCGGCGCGCCTGCGCGCGCACCTGCAGCAGTTCCCGCCCGTGCCGTGGGAGCTCGTGGAGACGGCGTTCCCGCGCGAGGACCACGGCCGGCGCGAGTCGCTCTTCGCCGTGGCCAACGGCTACCTCGGCGCGCGGGGGACGCACGACGAAGGAACCCCCGCCCACGCGCCCGGCGTGCTGCTGAACGGCTTCCACGAGACGTGGCCGATCGAGTACCCGGAGGACGCCTACGGGCTGGCCCGCACGGGCCAGACGATCGCCCCGGTCCCCGACGGCACCGTCGTCCGGCTGTTCGTCGACGACGAGCTCTTCGATCCGGCGACCGCGCAGCTGCTCAGCTACGACCGCCGGCTGGACCTGCGCGGCGGCGTGCTGACGCGGGAGGTCGTCTGGCGGACGGCCCGCGGGCGCAGCGTGTTGATCCGCTCGCGCCGGTTCGCGTCGCTCGACGACCGCCACCTGCTCGCGGTTCAGTACGAGGTCCAGCCGCTCGACGGCGACGCGCACGTGACGCTGTCGTCGGAGCTGGTCACCCATCGGCCCATGGCGGGCGCCGGCGACGACCCGCGCCGCGGGCGCGCGTCGCGCGCCCCCGTCCTCCGGCCGCTCGCCGCGAACACGCTCGGCCTGCGCGCGGCGCTCGAGCTGCGCACCCGGCGCAGCGGCCTGCACGTCGCCGTCGCGATGGGCCACGCGATCGAGACGTCGGTGCCGTGCTCCGTCGACGTGTCGGCCGCGGGCGCGGAGGCGCGCGTCGCCGTCCTCGCGCACTGCGGCGCCGGTGACGCCGTCCGGCTGTCGAAGTTCGTCGCCCACCACTGGGGCGGGCCGGGCGAGCCGCTGGCCGAGCGCGCGGCTCGGACTCTGGACGCCGCCGAGCGCGCGGGCTTCGCAGAGGCCGAGGCCCTCCATCGCCGAGCGGTGCGCGCGTTCTGGGACCGCGCCGACGTCGAGCTCGACGGCGCGCCGGACCTGCAGCTCGCGGTCCGCTTCTCGCTCTTCCAGGTGCTGCAGGCCACGGCGCGGGCCGACGGGCTGGGCATCCCGGCGAAGGGCCTGACGGGCGAGGGCTACGAGGGCCACTGCTTCTGGGACGGCGAGATCTTCGTCGCCCCGCTCCTGGTCCACACCGACCCGGACCGCGCCCGCGCCGTGCTGCGCTTCCGTTGCGGCCTGCTCGACGCCGCCCGCCGGCGCGCCCGCGAGCTCGGCCACCGCGGCGCGCGCTTCGCCTGGCGGACGATCACCGGCGAGGAGGCCTCGGCGTGGTACGCCGCCGGGACCGCGCAGGTCCACATCAACGCGGACGTCGCCCACGCGCTGCTGCACTACGCGGACGTGACGGGGGACGACGCCTTCCTGCGCGACGAGGCGGCCGAGGTGCTCGTGGAGACCGCCCGGGCCTGGCTCGACCTCGGCTTCTTCTCAGACGCGCACGACGGCGCGTTCTGCCTGAACGGCGTGACCGGGCCTGACGAGTACTCCACCGTCGTCGACAACAACGCCTACACGAACCTCATGGCGAAGGAGAACCTCGAGGGCGCCGTGCGCGTCGTCGAGTGGCTCGCGCAGACCGAGCCGCTCGCCTACGCGCGCCTCGCCTCGGCGACCGGGCTCACGCCGGAAGAGCCGCCGGCATGGGCGGAGGCGGCGGCGCGGATGCGCATCCCGCGGGACCCCAAGCGGGGCATCGTGCTGCAGGACGAGCACTTCCTGGAGCGCAAGCCGTGGGACTTCGGCGCCACGCCGCCCGAGCGCTACCCGCTGCTCCTGCACCACCATCCGCTCGAGCTCTACCGGCATCAGGTCATCAAGCAGGCCGACGTCGTGCTCGCCTCCTACCTCGCCGGCCATCGGTTCGACGAGGACGAGGTGCGCCGGACGTTCGACTTCCACGACCCGCTGACGACCGGCGACTCGACGCTGTCGGCGAGCATCCAGAGCGTCGTCGCGTCGGCCTGCGGCTACGAGGACCGGGCGCTCGAGCTCTTCGTCGAGGCCGCCGCCGTCGATCTCGCCGACGCGCACGGCAACACCGCGGACGGCATCCACGTCGCGTCGTGCGGCGGAACATGGCTGGCGCTCGTGGCCGGCTTCGCCGGCCTGCGCGACCAAGACGGCCGCGTGCGCCTGCGGCCGCGGCTGCCCGCGGCGTGGGGCCGCCTGCGGTTCCGCATCGCGGTGCGCGGCCAGCTGCTCGAGGTCGACATGACGCCGCGCGCGACCGCCTACCGCCTGGTCGAGGGAACAGGCCTCGAGGTCGAGCACGAGGGCGCGGCGCTGCGGATCGGGCCGGGCGGCGCGGTCTCCGTGCCCGTCGCGCGGCCGGACGCGGCGCCGGTGCCGCTGCCCCGGGCGGCGTGATGATCGCCACGAGCGGCTCGCACTCCCGTAGCATCGGGAGATGCTCTACGGCAGGGACGTGGAGCGTGCCCGCATCGGGGCCCTGCTGGAGGACGCGCGCGCCGCGCGCGGCGGCGGCCTGGTGCTGCGCGGCGAGCCCGGCGTCGGCAAGAGCGCGCTGCTCGAGGACGCGCGCGACCGCGCCGCCGGCATGCGGGTCCTGGCCGCTCGCGGGGTCGAGTCGGAGTCCGAGCTGCCGTTCGCCGGGCTGCACCGCCTTCTGCGGCCCGCGCTCGGGCGCCTCGAGGCGCTGCCCGGGCCGCAGGCCGACGCGCTGCGCGGCGCGCTCGGGATCGCCGCGACGGGCGCCACCGAGCGCTTCCTCGTCTACGCCGGCGTCCTGACGCTGCTCGCCGACCTCGCCGAGGACGAGCCCGTCCTCTGCCTTCTCGACGACACGCACTGGCTCGACGACGCCACCGCCGACGCGTTGCGGTTCGTGGCCCGCCGTCTCGAGGCGGAGGCGGTCGCCCTGCTGTTCGTGGTGCGCGAGGACGCGGGACCCGACTTCGAAGCCGCGGACCTGCCCGTGCTGCGCGTGGGCGGGCTCGACCCGCAGGACGCGCGCGAGCTGCTCGCCCACACGGCTCGCGTCGCGCCGGCCGGCCACGTCGCCGACTGGCTCCTCGGGCACGCGCGCGGGAACGCGCTCGCGCTGCTCGAGTACCCGACGGGGCTGTCGGCGTCGCAGCTCGCGGGGGACGAGCCGCTGCCGGACGTGCTTCCGCTGACCGACGACCTCGAGCGGGTGTTCCTCGAGCGCGTACGGCGCCTACCCGAGCCGGCGCAGCGGCTGCTGCTCATCGCCGCCGCGGACGACGCCGAGCGGGTCGGGACGCTGACGAGCGCGCTCCAGCGCAGCGGGATCCCGCTCGAGGCGCTGGCGGACGTCGAGCGCGCCGGCCTGCTGCGCGTCGAGGGCAGGCGCGCGGCGTTCCGCCACCCGCTGGTCCGCTCGGCCGTGCTCGAGGCGGCGACGGCGATCGACCGTGCCGAGGCCCACCGGGTGCTGGCGGAGGTGACCGTCGACGACCCGGACCGCCGCGCCTGGCACCTCGCCGCCGCCGCGCTCGAGCCCGACGCCGAGGCGGTCGCCGCGCTCGAGGCCGCGGCGGAGCGGGCGATGCAGCGCACCGGCTTCCCGGCCGCCGCCAAGGCGCTCGAACGGGCGGCCGAGCTGTCGGCGGAGCTCGGCCCGCGCGGGCGGCGGCTCGTCGCCGCGGCGCGCGCCGCGAGCCTGGCGGGGCAGGTCGACCACGGCGCGGCGCTCGCCGAGCGCGCCGAGCCGCTCGTCGACGACCCGCTGCTGCGGGCCGAGGTGGTGCGCGTGCGCGCGGCGGCCGAGCTGCGGCGGGGCCGCGCCGGCGAGGCGCACCGGCTGCTGCTCGCGGAGGCGACGACGGTCGGCAACGTCATCAAGGCGCTCGAGCTGCTCGCCCAGGCCGCGGAGGGCGCGCGCGACACGGGCGCCACCGAGCCGATGATCGAGATCGCCTCGATCGCCGCCTCGCTGCCGGACCTCGCCCGGGACGAGTCCTGCATCGCGCTCGCGATGCGCGCGTTCGCCGCCTCGCTGTCAGGGGACGGCGTCCGCGGGCGCGGCCTCTCCGACCGGGCAGTCGCCGCCGCCGACGCGAGCGACGACCCGCGCGAGCTGATCCTCGTCGCCACGAACGCGAGCTGGCACGGCCGCCCCGACGTCGCGGCGCGGCTGCTCGACCGGGCCGCGACGCTCGCCAGGGCCAGCGGCGCGATGGGCGCCCTCGCCCAGGCGCTGGCCATGCGCGCGCCGCTGCTCCTGCTCACCCAGCGGTTCGACGACGCGCTCGTCGCGGCCGCCGAGACGGAGGCGCTCGCCGGCGAGCTCGGCTACGAGCACCTGCTGCCGTTCCCCCTCACGGTGCGGGCGGTGATCGAGGCGAACCGGGGGAAGGGCGACGCCGCCCGCCTTCTCGCCGAGCGCGCGCGGGAGCTCGGGCTGCGCCACGGCACGCCTGCCCCGGCCGCCGCGGCGTCGTGGGCGCTCGCGCAGGTCGCGATGGCCGAGGGTCGCTGGGCCGACGCCCTCGAGCGGCTGCAGGCGATCGCCACCCCGGAGCCGGGCGTGAGCACCGCGTTCGTGGCGATCATGACCGCGCCGGACCTCGTCGAATGCGCGGCGCGCGCGGGCCGTCCGGAGGCGGGCCGGATGGCGCTCGAGAACTTCGAGGCATGGGGGCGCGCGTCGGGGGAGCCGTGGACGGTCCCGCTCATCGCGCTCGGTCACGCGCAGCTCGACGAGGGGCCGGCGGCGGGCGAACGGCTCGCCGAGGCGGCGGCCGCGGCCGGCGACGCACGGCCGTTCGACGCGGCGCGGATCGCGCTCGTCGTCGGCGAGCACCTGCGGCGCGGGCGCCGCCGTGTCGACGCGCGCGAGCACCTGCGCGCCGCGATCACCGGCTTCGACCGGCTGGGAGCCAAGCCGTGGGCGGAGCGCGCCCGGGCCGAGCTGCGCGCGTCGGGGGAGACGGCGCGGCGCCGGGACGCGAGCACGCTCGCCGAGCTGACGCCGCAGGAGCTGCAGGTGGGCGGGCTGGTGGCCGAGGGGCTGTCGAACAAGGAGGTCGCCGGGCAGCTGTTCCTCTCGCCGCGGACGATCGAGGCGCACCTGCGCAACGTGTTCGCGAAGCTCGACGTCACGTCGCGCACGCAGCTCGCGCGCCACCCGCAGTTCGGCGGAACCACCGATGCGAGCACGGTCCCCGCAGTCCAGGCTGCGGGGCATGGCCAGCGTTGAAGAGACCTCCCCCCGCCGCCCCCGCCTGACCGCCACCCGCGAGCGCCGCCTGGCGGCCCGCATCGCGCAGGGCGACGAGCAGGCCCGCAACGAGCTCGTCGAGGCCAACCTCGGGCTCGTCGTCTGGATCGCCCGCCGCTACCGCGACATGGGCCTCGACTTCGCCGACCTCGTCCAGGAGGGCAACGTCGGCCTGCTGCGCGCGACCGGGCACTTCGATCCGGCCCGCGGGCGCTTCGCCACGTGCGCTCACTGGTGGATCCGCCAGGCGATCTGCCACGCGCTCGGCACCCAGTCGCGGACGATCCGCGTGCCGCAGCGGCTCGCGGCGTCCGCCGCGTTCCGGCGCGGCGAGCGCCGCACGCTGTCGCTCGACGAGCCGCGCAGCGACGGCAAGACCATCGCCGACGGGCTTCCCGACGCGGCCGCGCACGACGCCGTCGACGCGATCGCCGAGGCGGACGGGCACGCGGCGGTGCGCCGCGCGTGCGAGTCGCTCGACGCGCGCCGGCGGCGGGTCGTCGAGCTGCGCTACGGCCTCGACGGCGGCGGCGAGCGGACGCTGGCGCAGGTCGCCGGCGAGCTCCACGTCTCCGCCCCGCGCGCGCGGCACCTCGAGTTGCGGGCGTTGCACGAGCTGGCCGCCCATCCGGCGCTCGAGGCGCTGCGTGCGGCCTGACGCCGACCGGCGCAAGACTCGCCGATCCGGTGCGAGACTCCCGCGCCGTGAGGCGAACCGGAGCGGGGATCGCGGCGCTGGTCGCCGTGCTGGTCGCGGCTGCGACGGCGGGCGCGCACGGCGGATCGGGGCCGAGCGGTGCGGCGAAGGGCGTCTACTACGACGGCGCCGCGAACTTCGCGGCCGCGCAGCCGCGGGCCGCGAGCGAGCCGGCCGTGACCGTGCCGCCGCGGGCGGACTGCCTGCCGGGCAGCGTGCCCGAGGGCGAGCTGCAGGGCCGCGTGTCGGCCGACGACGTCACCAGCGGCCGCCTCGCGAACGGGTGGCGCTGCAACATGACGGTGATCGGCCACTCGGGCTCGACCGGCGGGTTCCGGGTGCACCGCTACATCGACAAGGCCGGGCACGAGTGCGCCTACTACGACACGGCGTTGCTGTTCCCGACGAACGCGCTCAGCCTCAGCGCCGAGCCGACCGGCGTCGCCGTGCTCGACATGACCGACCCGGCGAAGCCGGTGCGCACCACGACGCTCGTCACGCCGGCGATGCAGACGCCGCACGAGTCGGTGAACATCAGCGTCGAGCGCGGGCTGCTCGCCGCCGTCACCGGCAACCCGTCCGCGTACCCCGGCATCGTCGACGTCTACGACATCAGCAAGGACTGCCGCCAGCCGGAGCTGCAGGCCTCGCTGCCCGCGAGCATCTTCGGCCACGAGAGCGGCTTCGCCCCCGACGGGCGGACCTTCTACCCGACGTCGATCGGCACCGGCCACACGACGGCGGTCGACCTCTCCAACCCGCGCCTCCCGACGCGCATCTGGGAGGGCCGCTACGGCACCCACGGCATGTCGGTCTCCGACGACGGCAACCGCGGCTACTTCGCCACCGGCGACGGGCTCGTCATCGCCGACCTGTCCGAGATCCAGGCGCGCAAGCCGGACCCGCAGGTGCGCGAGATCAGCCGCCTGACGTGGTCGAACATGACGATCCCGCAGTACGCGGTGCCGGTGACGATCAAGGGCAAGCCGTACCTCGTAGAGGTCGACGAGTACTCGACGGGCGACGACGGCGGCGGGGCGAGCGTCGCGGGCAACGGCCCGCGCGTGGGCGCCGCGCGGATCATCGACATCTCCGACGAGACGAAGCCGTTCGTCGTGTCGAACATCCGCCTCGCAGTCCACCAGCCCGAGAACCGCGCGGCGATCGCGAACGACCCCGGCGCGCAGAGCCCGGTTCAGGGCTACGCGGCGCACTACTGCAACGTCCCGCAGCGCAAGGAGCCGGGGATCATGGCCTGCTCGATGATCCTCTCGGGGCTGCGCGTGTTCGACATCCGCGACCCCGAGCACCCGAAGGAGATCGCGTACCACGTCGCGCCGCCGTCGACGATCTCGGCGACCGGCGGGCCGGTCATCGACGAGAAGGCCAACTGGGCGATGTCGCAGCCGGCGTTCGTCCCCGAGCGCGGGGAGATCTGGTACTCGGACGGCACGAGCGGCTTCTACGCGCTGAAGATGGACCCGCGGGTGTGGCCGTTCGCGGAGAGCCTCGGCTCGGCCGCCGGCTGCACCGACACGTCCGGGTTCCTCTCGGTCGGCGCGCGGCCCGCGGGGCGCGCGGTGCAGCTGCGGTTCACGCGCCGCGCGAAGCTGCCGGTGGGCGTCGACGTCTTCCGCGTCTCGCAGGGCCGCCGCGTGCTGCGCGAGCGGCTCGTCGCGCGGTTCACCGGCCGCTCGCGGACGTTCACGTGGAACGGCAAGCCGAACCGCAAGGGAGCGGGGCGGTCGGCCGGACCGGGCACGTACTTCGTGCGCTTCCGGATGCTCAAGGGAACGAAGCGCTACGACACGCGGCGCGTCGTGCTGTCGCGTGACGGGAGCGGCCGCTGGCGCGTGCGGCCCGAGCACTACCGCCGGGCGTCGTGCAACCTGCTGCGCGCGTTCAAGCTCGAGCGGCCGGTGTTCGGCGGCACGCGCGGCACGCCGCTCGCCGGGTCGTACCGGCTGGCGGAGCGCGCGAAGGTCACCGTCACCGTCAGCCGCGCGGGCAAGGTCGTCAAGACGTTCGCCACGACCGAGCGGCCGGCCGAGCGCACGATCCGGTTCTCGCTGCCCGCCCGCGGCCTGCCGCGCGGCGACTACACGGTGCGGCTGCTTGCCCAGTCCGGAGAGGATCAGGTGGCGTCGGTCCTGACCAGCCGGCGGCTTTGAGCCCCGAGATGGGGGAAGACGAGGACGTCGTCGCGCCGCGCCGCCGCGATGGCGGCGTCAGCCGCCGGGAGGTGCTCGTCGCCGGTGCAGCGCTCGGTGCGGGGATCGCGCTCGGGGGCGCGGCGACGGTCTCTGCCGCGGGCGGGCGCCGGGTCGACTTCTCCGCGCTCCCCGACGCGACGGGGTGGCCGGGCTTCGCCGCGCCGGGCGTGGCGAACGTGCGCGTCGAGGGCGGCCGGGGTGTCCTGGAGGCCGGTTCCGACGTCTTCCCGAACGACCCGCGCCCCGTCGCCTTCGCGGTCGACCACCGCTTCGCCGACGGCGAGGTCACCGCGACCATCGAACGGTTCGGTGCCGCGGCCGGCGTCGTCGCTCGCCGGGTCGGCCACCGCACGTACTACGCGGTGATCCACGCGCCCGGCAGCGGAGAGCTGACGATCGTGCGCCGGACACCCGATGGGATCGACGTCCTCGGGCGAACGGGCGGTCTGCCGGCGATCGGCGGAGAGGGCGGGGGAACGGCGCCCGGAGGGTCCGGAGGCGGGAGCGGCGGCGCCGCGACGCTGACCCTCTCGGTCGCCGGCCGGCGACCCACGCGACTCACCGCGCGGCTCGAACGCGCCGGCCGGCCGCCGCTCGTCGTCGAGGCCGCCGACAGCGCGCACGAGCTGCAGCGCGCGGGCGACGCCGGCGTCCTCGCCACCGCGCAGACGCTCTTCCCCAGCGCCGGTCCCGCCGCGCTGCCCGCGCTCGGCAACGTGCACCTGCTGCCGTACGGCGTGCAGGAGGGCCAGGCGTTCCTCGACACGGGCGTCGGCCGCGCGCTCATGGATCGCATCCGCGAGGCATCGACGCTCGTGCTGCGCGCGTTCGAGATCCGCACGGCGGAGCGGCCGAAGGTGACGGCTCCGACGGCGATCGCCGCGACGACCGGCGCGCCGCTCGCGCGCGGGGCGATCCTGCGCGTCGCCACCGACGTCCCCGCGCGCGTCGCGATCGAGGTCTCGACCGACCCGCGGTTCCGCCGCTCGCGCACTCTGCGGCCAACCGGCACCGACCCGTACAACGCCGTGCTGCGCGCGGTCCGCGGCCTCCCGACCGGAAGGACCGTCCACTGGCGCGTCCGTCTCACGCGGCGCGGCGTGCGCACCGTCGGCCCGGCGCGCAGCTTCCGCGTCCTGCCCGGCGCCGGCGACCCGCGACCCGTGCGCCTCGCCATCGGCGCCTGCGCGGCGCAGTTCGGCCCGCTCTTCGACGAGATCGCCGCCCGGCGTCCCGACGTCTTCGTCTGGCAGGGCGACCTCAACTACCCGGACACGGTCGGGCCGCTCGCGCAGACGCTCACCGGCTACGCGGGCATCTGGCGCGAGCTGCTCGCCGGCCCGCGGCTCGAGCCGATCGTCTCCCGCGCCGCGTTCGCCGTGCAGCGCGACGACCACGACTACGGCGTCCAGGACGCGAACTCAACGATCCTGGTGCCGCACGGGCTCGAGCCGTGGGAGTCGCTCATGGAGGCGCGCACCTACTACCGCTTCCGCGCGGGGGCGGCGGAGGTGTGGGTGCTCGACCAACGCCGCTTCAAGACGGATCCCGAGCAGCCGGACGGCGACGGCAAGACGCTGCTCGGCGCCGCCCAGCGCGCGTGGCTGCTGCGTACGCTCGCCGCCTCGCGCGCGCCGTTCAAGGTCATCTGCTCGCCGTGCACGCTCGCGCCGCTGGACGCCAACGCGCGCGACGGCAGCTGGGCCGCAGGGTTCGCGCACGAGCGCGACCTGCTGCTCAAGCACGTCGCCGACCGGGTGAGCGGGACGACGCTGTTCGTCACCGGCGACACGCACTGGACGATGGCCTACGAGCGCGACGGGCTCTTCGAGGTTCGCCCGTGCCCGCTCGGCATCCCGACGCCCAACGACATCACGCTCACGCAGCCGAACGTGGCCGAGGACGCGCGCAAGCAGCCGGGCGTCCTCTACGCCGACGACGACCGCTCGCACGTCGCGCAGCTGGACGTCCGCGGGCGCGGGGGCGACGCCCGGCTCGAGCTCCAGCTCGTCCGCGAGGACGGCGCCGTGCCGTTCCGCCGCACGTTCGCTCCCTAGCGTCTACGCGACTGGTACACGCGCGTACCGAGTCTGGTACGGTGCCGTACCACGATGACCGAGACGACGACCCACCGGCCGATCGAGGGCGCTCCGCCCGGGCCGCGGATGCCCATGCCGCTCCAGACGATGGCGATGGTGAACCGCCAGCGGCCGTTCCTCGAGCGTCAGCGGCGCAGGTACGGCTCGATGTTCACGCTGCGCGTCGCCGCGATGGACCCGATCGTCGTCGTCTCCGACCCCGAGCTCATCAAGCAGACCTTCCGCGCCGACCCGACCGTGCTGCACGCGGGCACGCGCAGCCCGCTGCGCCGCGTGCTCGGCGACAACTCGCTGCTCGGCATCGACGAGGACCAGCACCTCGAGCAGCGCAAGCTCCTGCTGCCGCCGTTCAAGGGCCAGCGGATGAAGACCTACGAGTCGCTCATCGAGGAGATCGCGACCGAGGAGATCGACCGCTTCCCCGAGGGCGTCGAGTTCGCGACCGGCGGCCCGTTCCAGCGCATCACGCTGCGCGCGATCCTGCGCGCGGTGTTCGGCGCGACCGGCGCGACGCTGCATGAGCTCGAGGAGCTCATGCCCGCCCTCACCGAGCACGGCCAGTTCATGACGCGGTGGCCGTTCCTGCACCACGACCTCGGCCCGCGCAGCCCGTGGGGCAGGTTCCTGCGCCTGCGCGCGAAGACCGACACGGTGCTCGACCGGCTCATCGATCAGGCCAAGCGCGACCCGGACCTCGAGGAGCGCACCGACGTCCTCGCGATGATGGTCCAGGCGACGCACACCGACGGCTCGCCGATGACGAACGCGGAGATCCGCGACCAGCTCGTCACCATGCTCACGGCCGGGCACGAGACGACGGCGCACACGCTGAGCTGGGCGGTCGAGCGGCTGCGCCGCCACCCGCAGGTGCTCGCGCGCCTCGTCGAGGAGGTCGACGCCGCCGACGGGAAGGCCTACCGGGATGCGACCATCCGCGAGGTGCAGCGCGTCCGCCCGGTCATCTCGTTCGCCGGCCGCAACACGATCAAGCCGTTCGAGCTCGGCGGCTACCGCATCCCCGAGCATCACCTGATCGCGCTGAGCGCCGGGCTGACGCACTACGACCCGCAGCTGTTCCCCGAGCCGGACCGCTTCCTGCCGGACCGCTTCGTCGACGCGCTGCCCGACACGTACTCGTGGATCCCGTTCGGCGGCGGCATCCGGCGCTGCATCGGCGCCACGTTCGCGCACATGGAGCTCGACATCGTGCTGCGGGTGCTGCTCGAGCGCGTCGAGCTGCTGCCGACGGACGCGCCGGCCGAGCCGTGGAAGTTCAAGGGCGTCGCGTGGGCGCCGTCGGCGGGTGGGCAGGCGCTCGTCCGCAAGCGCTCCCAGCCGCGCACGAAGGGCGAGGATGAGCACGACGACGCGCTCCCTCTCGCGGCCTGACGGCGGCCACCGCGCGCGCCTCGTCGACGGGCTCGCGGAGGCCATCCGCGAGCACGGCTCGATCCACGCCATCACCGTCGCCGACGTCGTGCGGCACGCGCGCACGTCGCGGCGGACGTTCTACGAGCACTTCGCCGACCGCGAGGCGTGCTTCCTTGCGCTGGTCGACGAGCTCAGCGACCGGACGATGACGGCGCTCGCCGGCGCGGCCGCGCAGGCGGGGCCGTGGGAGGAGCGGCTCGACCGCTCGCTCGGCGCCTACCTCGGCGCCATCGCGGAGGACCCTGTCGTCGCGCGCACGTGCATCCTCGAGCTGCCGAGCATCGGGCCCACCGGCACCGACCGTTCGCGGGAGATGACCGAGCGCTGGGCGCACGCGATCGCCGCCATGATCGAGCAGGCGCGCGAGTCCGATCCCTCGCTGCGCCCGATCTCGATCGAGGTCGCGATCGTCATCACGGGCGGCTTCCGCGACCTCATCCTCGCCACGCTGGGCCGCGGCGGAGACGTGCTGGAGCTGCGGGCGATCGGCGGCGAGATGATCCGCCGCCTGGTCGCCTAGACCCGGGTGGCGACGAAGACCGGGATGAGCCGGTCGGTCTTCTCCTGGTACTCCGCGTACGGCGGGTACGCCTCGACGGCGCGCGCCCACCACTCGTCGCGCTCCGGCCCCGGCTCGAGCTCGCGGACGACGACGTCGAACGGCTCGGGCCCGTCCTGGATCGTGACCGCGGTCGGGTCCGCCTTGAGGTTGAAGTACCAGACGGGATGCTTCGGCGCCCCGCCGAGCGACGCGACGAGCGCGTACTCGCCGTTGTGCTCGACGCGCATCAGCGGCGTCTTGCGCAGCTTGCCCGACTTGTTGCCGCGGGACGTCACGACGATGATGGGCCAGTCCGTGTCGCGCAGCGTGTTCGCCCGCTGCCCGTTGGAGGCCTCGTACTCCTCGACCTGCTCGCGCGCCCAGCCGACGGGGCTGGGCTCGTACTCGCCTACAAGCGGTGCCATCCGCAGGAGGGTAGGTGAAGCACGCGCGGGCGGCGCTCTTGGCGCGGAGCCGTCTTCCGGGACCGTAAGAATGCGCGGCCATGACGTCCGACGGCGTGGACGGAGCCGCGGCCGGTCCCGTCGCGTCGATCCTCGATCACGACCCCGAGCTCACGTCGCTCGTCCCCCCGGACGACCGGCAGCTTGCGCGCCGCGCGCTGGCCGGCCGGACGATCGACGTCGCGCCCGGCAAGCACGTGCCGGAGGTCGCGGAGGCGACCGCGCTCTACGTCATCTCCGGCATCGTCCTGCGCTGCACGCGCCTCGGCCGCGCGGTGCTGCCCGAGCTGCTCGGGCCCGGCGAGGTCATCGTCGTCGACGGGACGATCGAGGGCGAGCTGCCGGTCGGCGAGAGCTTCACGGCGGTCGAGCGCACGCGCCTGCTGGCGCTCACGCGGACCGTGTCGCAGGCCGTGGGGCGGTGGCCCGAGCTGCACTTCACGCTGCTGCGCCGGGCGAACGACCAGCGCCAGCGCGCAGCCATCCTCGGGACGATCGTGCAGCTGCCCAACGTCGAGCTGCGGCTGCTCGCGGCGCTGTGGCACCTCGCCGACTCCTGGGGACGCGTCGGGCGCGACGGCGCGACGGTCCCGTTCCCGCTCACGCACGCGATGCTCGGGCAGTTCGTCGCGGCGCGCCGGCCGACGGTGTCGCTGGCGTTGCAGAAGCTCGACGACGCGCGGCTCGTGCAGCGGCGCGCCGACGGCTGCTGGCTCCTGCTCCCCGGCTCACGGGAGATGCTGCGCACGCTCCTGGAGGCGGAGCCCGGCCGCGAGGTCCCGCTCGCCGGCCGGGTCACCGGCGACGTGGGCTCCCGCGGAAGGGACGCTCGCAACCGGTCCGCTGCGCTGCGCGGGGAGTCCGCCGCGCTGCAGGCGCAGGCGCAGCAGCTCGGGCGGCCGCTCGAGGGCCGGCGAGCTCGCGAAGGTACGCAGTCGTGACGCCCGCGGCGACGTGGGAGGCGGTGGCCGGGCTCATCGCGCGGCCTCCGCGTACGCCGGGGCGCTGACGCGCTCGGCGCCGCGCCGGACGACCAGGGCGATGACGCCGAGGCCGAGCGCGAGCAGCACCGCCGACCCCGTCAGCGCGCTCGCCACGCCGTCGGCGAGGTGCTGGCGCGCGGCGCCCGCCGAGGACACCGCGGCGTCGCCGCCGGCGCTCGCGAACACCGTGACGAGCACGCTGACGCCAAGCGACATGCCGAGCTGCTGGGCGGCGTTCACCACGCCGGACGCGGCGCCGGCGTCGCCGGGCTCCACGCCCGCGATGGCCGCCGCGGTCAGCGGCGCGAGCGCGCCGCCCATCCCGAGGCCGAGCAGCACGAGCGGCACGGCGATGCCGGGGAACAGCGCGGTCCCGACGTCGAGGCGGCTCAGCCACGTCATCCCGACGAGCGCCACGGTGACACCGGTGATGAGCAGGCGCGTGTCGCCCCAGCGCGCGGACAGCGTCGGCACCGCGCGGACCATCGCGAACATGACGGCGGTCATCGGCAGGAACGCGATGCCGGTCTCGAGAGGGTCGAGCCCCTTGACGCCCTGCAGCCACTGGCTGAGGAAGAAGAACATCGAGAACATGCCGCCGACCAGCAGCAGGCGTGCACCGTAGGCGCCCGCGCGCTGCCGGCTCGCGAACAGCCGCAGCGGCGTGATCGGCTGCGCCGCGCGCCGCTCGACGCCGATGAAGGCGGCCAGCAGCAGCACGCCGGCGACGAACGAGACGACGGTGAACCGCTCTCCCCAGCCGTCCTCGGCGGCGCGGACGAAGCCGTAGACGATCGCGGTCATGCCCGCCGTCGAGAGGGCGGCGCCGGTGAGGTCGAAGTGGCCGGGACGCCGCTCGGTCTCCTCGAGCACGCGCGGAGCGAGCCACAGCAGCAGCGCGCCGACCGGGACGTTGATGAAGAGGCCCCAGCGCCACGAGATGAGGTCGGTGAGCAGGCCGCCGAGCACGAGCCCGACGCTGCCCCCGCCGCCTGCCACCGCGCTGTAGGCGGCGAGCGCGCGGGTGCGCTCGGGGCCCTCGGCGAAGGTGGTGGTCAGCAGCGCGAGCGTGGACGGCGCGGCGATCGCGGCGCCGACGCCCTGCAGCGCACGGGCGGCGAGCAGCCACGTCGTGGACTGCGCGAGGCCGCCGAGCAGCGACGCGAGCGTGAAGACGGCGATGCCGACCGTGAACATGCGGCGGCGGCCCCAGACGTCGCCGGCGCGGGCGCCGAGCAGCAGGAGGCCGCCGAAGGTCAGGGCGTACGCGCTCTGGACCCAGGACAGATCTGCGGTTGAGAAGCCGAGGGAGTCACGGATGCTCGGGAGCGCCGTGATGACCACGGACACGTCGAGCACGATCATGAGGTAGGTGGAGAGGATCACCCCGAGCACGAGCGCGGGGCGTACTGGACGCGAGGACAAGAGGGGAGCCCTTTCGGAGTCGTGGGCGACGAGCTAAACTGGAGGGCACCTCCACTACATATGGAGGTTGCCTCCGGTTTCTGAGAGGGAACAATAGCGGAGGCACCCTCCGCTTTGCAAGGGTCAGTGAACCTGGCGTGTCCCAACTCGATCCCACCCAGCTCGTCGAGCGCCCCAAGCGCGCCGACGCACTCCGCAACTACGAGAAGCTGATCGCGGCCGCCCGCGAGGCGTTCACCGAGGCCGATCGCTCCGCGGCGCTCGAGGACATCGCGCGGCGGGCCGGCGTCGGCATCGGGACGCTCTACCGCAACTTCCCCACCCGTGCGGACCTCGTCGAGGCGGTCTACGTCGACGAGGTCGAGGCGCTGTGCCGCAGCGCCGAGGAACTCGCAGGCGGCGATCCGTGGGAGTCGCTACGGGAGTGGCTCGGGCGGTTCGTGTCCTACGTCAACACCAAGCAGGCGCTCGCCGAGGAGCTCTTCGCGGGGGACAACCGGGACAAGCCGGTCTTCCTCGGCTGCCGCCAGGCGATGTTCACCGCCGGCGGGGCGCTGCTCGAGCGCGCGCAGGACGCCGGCGTCGTCCGCCCCGACGTGACGATCGACGAGGTCATCCGCATGGTGGGTGGGATCGCGAAGATCCCCGCGGATGACCCCGCCGACGTCCAGCGTGTCCTGGCCGTCGCCCTCGACGGCCTGCGGTACCGCCCCTCCTCCTAGGGTGCCGCGCTCCTGTGGAAGACGTCCGTGCGGTTGTCCGTGTCGCCGTCGTTCGCCGCGACGTAGAGGGAGTCGAACCGGGTGCCGAAGTGGTCCAGGCCGGTGTAGTCGCCGACGAAGTACCCGAGGGCGTCCGGCGCGGTCCGCATGTCGAACGAGGCCGGCGTCAGCCGCGTCTCCGCGTCCCAGGTGGCCCCGTGGTCGTGCGAGTGCGCGAGCCACATGTCGGTTGACAGCACGTCGTCGCCCGCCTGGTCGTTGCGGAAGTCGTAGTAGCTGACCGCCACGTTGCCCTGCGCGTCCACGTCGACGTTCGCGGTGAAGGCGTCGACGCCTGCCGGCGCGCGATCGACGACCACCGGATCGGTCCACTCCGTCCCGCCGTTGTCGGACCGCGACAGGAGGATGTCGTTGTGATCGGGATCGTTGAAGCGCGTGTCCATCCAGACCGCGTAGATCCTGCCGTCGGGGTCGTTCGGGTTGGACCGGTCGACCGCGAACATCGGGATGATGTCGCCGGTGCGGACGTCATGACCGGTGTCCGGGTCCTGCACCTCGTCGACGAGCAGGCGGTCGATCTGCGTCACGCCCGTCCACGTCTGGCCCTTGTCGAACGACCGCAGGAGCGCGACGTTGTAGCCGCGCTGCTTCTTCCGGTTGCTCACCGCCTGGATGCGGTTGAACCCGTTGATGAGCGTGCCGTTCGGCAGGACCTCGATCTCGTTGCCGATGACCTGCGCGAAGCGGCCCTGCGGCTTGAAGGTCGCGCGCGCCGGCTCCCAGTGCACGCCGCCGTCGGTCGACCGGGCGAAGTACGCCTCGGAGTAGTAGCTCGCGGCGTTCTCGTAGCCCCTCGCCGACGTGCGCTCGCTCGGCGAGACGATCCGCTGCCAGGTCGCGTAGACCAGGTTCGGGTTCGTCGGGTCGGCGGTGATCGTCTCCTTGTCGTTGAAGTTGTTGCCGAGCGCCCGCGGGTTGTCGAACCGCAGCTCGCGTGGCGCGCTCCACGTCGCCCCGTTGTCGTCGGAGAACGCGGCGAGGATCGCGTTGCGCGGCGAGTCGTTGTCGAACCCGATCGAGATCGAGTGCACGCGCCCGGCCGGGCCGTAGGAGACCCACGGGTCCGTGGCGCGCTGGTAGTCGCTCGGGCGCGGGGCCAGGGTCGTGCCCTGCACTGCGCTCGTCGGCGTTCCGCCGGCGCAGCGCGAGAACGCGGGCCACGTCCCGGTCCACGTCGCGCCGCCGTCGTTCGAGCCCTGGAAGACGTTGCCGTGGGCGCCGCCGTCGTTCCAGCGGTCCTGCTGCCAGCCGCCGACCATCTGCGAGCCGTTGAGCGGGTTGACGGCGAGGTGCGGCTCGACCTCGGCGTTGAGGTAGTTCACGCTCGAGGCGAAGGCCTCGCCCGGCCCGCCGCAGCCCGGTGCGAACGGGCTGGCGAAGCTGGCGATGGACAAGGGGCCCGGCGCGAGGGTCGTCGCCTGCGAGGGCGACGCGATGGCAGCGGTCGCAAGAGCGGCCGCTGCTGTGAGGACAGCGGTTCTCCGATGCACGCGGCGGACGCTAGAACGTCCATCTTCCGGTGGTTGGTGAAGTAGCTCCCCCGCGTTCAGCGGTAGATGGAGCGGGCTCCCCGGAGGTCGTCGGGGAGGAGCGGGTGACGCAGCCAGGCCGACAGCGTCCGGGGGGCGCAGCTCGTCGGCGTCCCGTGCTGGTCGAAGGTGGGGTTCATGCGGGCGCAGCGGCGGCGTTCGTGGTCGAGCCCGAGGACGTGGCCGAGCTCGTGAACCGCGACGAGGCGCATGAGGCGCTTGTCGCAGCCGCGGCCGAGCGACACCTCGGCGAACGCGTAGCGCCGGCCGAAGCGCACGTCGGTGTAGCCCTGGCAGCGCACGCCGCCGTAGTCGACGGTCACCTCGGCCGCGTCGGCGCCGACCTCGCGGAACCGGACGCCGACGTCGGCGCGGTTCCAGATGCGCGCGGCCGCGCGGACGGTGCCGTCGTACTGCGTCGCGCCGGTCGTGGCGTACGTGATCGTCCGGGTCGGCCAGCTGCCGCCGAGCAGGGCGTACGCGCCGGCGGCCGAGGGCACGGCGAGCAACGCGGTCAGGGCCGCGAGGGCGATGAGGAACGGGCGGAGGATCGTCATCGAAGAGCACGACGCGGTCGCACCCCGGCGTTCGGCTCGACCGCAGGAAGACCTCTACCCGCGCGCGCCCGGCACCTCACGATCGTCACACACGACCGGCCCCGACTCTGGAAGGCTCGCGCGATGCGGCACCTCGTCTTCCGGGATCGCGGCGACGTCGGGTTCGAGGAGGCGGACGACCCGGTCCTCCCGGACGGCGGCGCGGCGATCGTGCGGCCGCTGGCGATCGCGCGCTGCGACCTCGATCCGATCATGGCGGCGTTCGGGCTCTTCCCCGGCCCGTACCCGGTCGGGCACGAGGTCGTCGCGGAGGTGGTGGAGACGGGCGACGGGGTCGCGGCGCATCGGCCCGGCGATCGCGTCGTGGTGCCGTTCCAGGTCTCGTGCGGCGCCTGCGTGGCCTGCCGCGAGGGCCGCTTCGCCGCGTGCCACACGCACCGGGCGCGCGCGGGCGCGGCGTTCGGGTTCGGCGAGTCGGGCGGCGGGCACGGCGGAGCGGTCGCCGAGCGGCTGCTCGTCCCGCACGCCGACCACATGCTGCAGCCGGCGCCCGGAGGCCTGACGCCGGAGCAGCTCTGCACGCTGCCGGACAACGTCGTCGACGCGTACCGCACCGTCGGGCCGCCGCTGGCCGCGCGGCCCGGGGCGGAGGTGCTCGTCGTCGGCGGGGCGGCCGCGTCGATCGGGCTCTACACGGTGGCGCTGGCGGTTGCGCTCGGGGCGGGCCGCGTGCGGTACGTGGACGGCGACGCGGGGCGCCTCGCGCAGGCCGAGCGGCTCGGCGCCGAGGCGATCGAGCACACCGGCGACTGGCCGCGGCGCTTCGACCGCGCGCCGATCACGGTGGAGAACAGCGGCTCGCCCGAGGGCCTGCACTGCACGCTGCGCTCGACGGACGACTACGGCGTCTGCACGCCCGTCGCGATCCACTTCTCGGCGCTCACGCCGGTGCCGCTCTTCGAGATGTACTCGAAGGGCGTCACGTTCGAGGTCGGGCGGGCGGACAGCCGGCGGTTCCTGCCCGAGGTGCTGCGGCTGGCGGCCGACGGGCGCTTCGACCCGCTGGCGATCGAGACGACCGTGGTGCCGTTCGACGACGCCGCGGAGGCGTGGCTGCAGCCCGCCACGAAGCTCGTCGTCAAGACCTGAGCGCCCGTCCAGAGACGGTGACCGCCGCTCAACCCCGGTGCGGGTGCACCGATGTGAGGAGCGATGGTTCGCCTTCGCTCCCTTCCGCTCGCCCTGATCCTGCTGCTGCTCTGCCTGCCCGCGACCCCGGCGCTCGCCGATGCCTGGGACGACCAGGCCGCCGTGGCCGAGACGACGACGGGGAACGCTCCCGCGGACGCCCAGCCGTGGTGGGCGGGCGACGCGGCGAAGGACGACCGCGCGTGGGGCGACGTCGGCGTGCCGGCCCGCCCGGCTCCCAAGGGGACAGAGCAGCGGCCGAGCAGCCCGGCGCCGAAGCGGTACCTGCCGATCGTGCCGAAGGGCAAGGCGATCGCGGGCCGCGTCGCGCGGATGCGCGCGGACGGCAGGGCGGCGATCCCGATCGGGGCGCCGAAGAGCGTGCGCCGCGTCATCGCCGCCGCGAACCAGATCGTCGGCAGGCCATACAAGTGGGGTGGCGGCCACGGGTCGCTGTACGACTCCGGCTACGACTGCTCGGGCGCCGTCGGGTACGCGCTGATCCGCGCGTCGCTGCTGGGCGGCACGATGGTGAGCGGGCAGCTCGCGCGCTGGGGCTCCGGCGGCTACGGGCGCTGGATCACCGTCTACGCGAACAACGGGCACGTGTACATGGAGGTCGCCGGGCTGCGGCTCGACACGAGCCCCGTCGGCGACCCCACCGGCCGGATGGGCGTGCGCTGGCGTCCGAAGATCGGGAGGCGTGGCGGGTTCGCCGTGCGCCACCCGGCCGGGTTGTAGCTGCGGCTCAGGCCGTCGCCAGCTGCTCGGCGAGGCGGCGCATCGCCGTCGCGTTCGTGCGGCGGATGAACGCGCGCGCGAGCGGGGCGGTCAGCTTGTCCGCGACCGGCGTCTCGATCCACTTGTACTCGAAGGTGATCTTGGTGCCGCCGTCCGGCAGCGGCTCCAGGAAGTAGGTCCCCTCGCCGGTGCGGCCGGCCTTGTGGGCGACGTTGCGCTCGACGATCCGGGCGGGCGCCTCGGCGTCGACGACCTCGATGTCGACGACGTCGCTGACGCCGAGCGCCTTCGTGTGGACGCGGGCCTTGGAGCCGACGCCGCGCGGCGGACCGCTCAGCTCCCAGTCGCGGAGCAGGTGGTTCGTGAACGGCTCGTGGTTGGCCATCACGTCGAGGAAGTCGTAGACGCGCTCGCGGTCCTGCGGGACCTCGACGCTGACGGTGACGGGCTTGGGCATGTACCGCATGGTACACCATCGATGTACCGAGTGGTACAGTCGGTTGCGATGGCGCCCGGTGACGCACGGCAGCGGCTGCTCGACGCGGCGATCGACTACGTCGCCGGCCACGGGCTGACGGACCTGTCCCTCCGCCGGCTGGCGGAGGAGCTGGGCACGAGCCACCGGATGCTCATCCACCACTTCGGGTCCAAGGAGGGGCTCTGGGTGGCCATCGTCCGCGAGGTCGAGGCGCGCCAGCGGGCCGGCATCGCCGATCTCGTCCCGGATCCCGCGGTGTCCTTCGCCGACGCGACGCGCGCGTGGTGGCGGCACATCTCCGACCCGTCGCTGTGGCCGAACGAGCGGCTCTTCTTCGAGGTCTACGCCCAAGCGCTCCACGGCCGCTCGCCGGCGGCGGAGATGCTCGAGGGCGACATCGCGTCGTGGGTCGAGCCGACGGCGGCGATGGCCGAGTCCGCCGGCCTGCCGCGAGAGACGGCGTACGCGTTCGCCCGCCTCGGCGTCGCCGTGACCCGCGGCCTCCTCCTCGACCTCCTCGCGACCGGCGACCGCGAAGGCGTCGACGCGGCGATCGAGCATTGGATCGCGATCAACGCGCCGCTCTTCGAAGAGCAGCGCGACCGCGCCGCCTGACGTCGCCCACTCCGGCGGCGCGGCCGGGGAAGACGATCTAGAGGGTCGCCCCCGCGACGACCTTCGCGAAGCGGTCGGGGTCGAAGGGCGCGAGGTCGAGGTCGGGCGTCTCGCCGGCGATCATCTGCGCGACGAGGCGGCCGGAGATCGGGCCGAGCGGCACGCCGGCGCCTTCGTGGCCGGTTGCGACGAAGAGCCCCTCGGCGGCCTTCGACGGGCCGACCGCGGGGAGGTGGTCCGGGAGCCACGGGCGGAAGCCGACCCAGGTGTCGTCGAGCTCGAGCGCGGCGACGTCCGGGACGAGCCGGGCGGCGCGGGCGCGGACCTGCTCGGCGAGGTCGAGGTCGACGGCGGGGTCGAAGCCGCAGCGCTCGCGCGTCGAGCCCACGACCACGTGGCCGTCCCACGTCGTCTCGACGACGGTCGACACCTGGCGGCCGGGGTCGGCCGAGCCGACGGACAGCAGGTACGAGCCGTCGACGACCTTGCGGCGCAGGAAGGCCGGGTCGGGCGTCTCGAGGCGCAGGCGCGTGAGCTGGCCCTTGCGGGGCTCGACCGGCAGCGTCAGGCCGGCGGTCGCGGCGAGCGGCGCCGACCATGGTCCGGCGGCGAGGACGACCGCGCGCGCGTCGAGACGCTCGCCCCCGGCGAGGACGACGCCGCGGTCGATCGTGGTCACCTCGGCGCCCGTGCGGATCACCGCGCCGGCCTCCTGCGCGAGCGCCGCGAGCCCGCGGGCGATCGCCTGCGGATCGCACTGCAGGTCCGTCGGGACGAAGAGCGCGCCGTGGACCGCGCCGGTCAGCCGCGGCTCGAGCGCGAGCACCTCATCGGGGTCGAGCAGCCGCGCGTCGACGCCGGCGGCGCGAAGACGGTCCGCGCGCGCGTCCTCCGCCGCCCACGTCCGCTCGTCGGGATGGACGATGAGCGCGCCCTTGCGCCGCACCCGCGCCGCGTCGCCGAGCAGCGGGAAGAGCTCGTCCAGGTACCGCATGCCGGCGACCGTGAGCTCGAGCTCCGGGCCGGCGTCCTTGTCCGAGCACAGCGCGTTCCCCTCGCCCAGCCCGGTCGTCCCCTCCGAGATCCCCGCGCGATCGACGAGCGTGACCGACAGCCCCCGCCGCGCCAGCTCGAACGCCGCCGCGGTCCCCACGATCCCCGCGCCGACGACGACCGCGTCCGAAGAGGTCACGGCCGCGCCCCCCGCGGATCGTCACCGCCGGCGAGCCGCCGGCTCTCGGCGGCCGCCGCGGCGGGAGAGGAGCCGGCTCCTCTCACAGCGCGAACCCCGCGGGGAAGGGGTCGGTGGGGTCGAGGAGGTACTGGCCCATCCCGGTGATCCACGCGCGGCCGGTGATCTCGGGGACGATCGCGGGGCGGCCGGCGACGGTCGTCTCCTCGATCGCGCGGCCGGTGAAGCGCGTGCCGATGACGGACTCGTTGACGAACGGCTCGCCGATCCCGAGCTCTCCGCGCGCGACGAGCTGGGCGAGGCGGGCGGAGGTGCCGGTGCCGCACGGCGAGCGGTCGAGCCAGCCCGGGTGGATCGAGGTCGCCGCCTTCGCGTGGGCGCCGTCGGTTCCGGGCTTGTGGAAGACGACGTGGCGGCAGCCGCGGATGCGCTCGTCCTCCGGGTGCTCGGGCGCGGCGCTCGCGTTGATCGCCGCCATGACCTCGAGTCCGCGATCGATGAGGAGCTGCGCCTGTGCGGGCTCCGGGTCGAGGCCGACGCTCGCGGCGTCGACGAGCGCGTAGAAGTTCCCGCCGAACGCCATGTCGTACGTGACGGGTCCGAGACCGGCCACCTCGATGACGGCGTCCTGCTCGTGGAGGAACGACGGCACGTTGCGCAACGTCACCGCGGTCGCGCGATCGTCCGAGACGGCGACGCGCGCCTCGACGAGCCCCGCGGGCGTGTCGAGGCGGATGACGGTCTCCGGCTCGCTCACCTCGACCATCCCCGTCTCGACGAGGACGGTCGCGACGCCGATGGTCCCGTGCCCGCACATCGGCAGGCAGCCGGAGACCTCGATGAAGAGCACGCCCCAGTCGGCGTCCGGCCGCGTCGGCGGCTGGAGGATCGCGCCGGACATCGCTCCGTGGCCGCGCGGCTCCTGCATGAGCAGGAGGCGCAGGTGGTCGCGCTCGGCCTCGAAGCGCAGCTTGCGCTCGAGCATCGTCGCGCCCGGCAGGGCGGGCACGCCGCCCGTGATGACCCGGGTCGGCATGCCCTCGGTGTGCGAGTCGACCGCGCTGAACGCGCGCGCCGCTCTCATGCCGCGACCGGCGCCCCGAGCGCGGCGACCGCCTCGTCGAGGATCGCGCGCTGCGCCGCCGTCAGCGGCTGGCGCGGCGCGCGGCTGGGCCCGCCGGTCAGGCCGACGGCGTCCATCGCGCCCTTGAAGTACTGGACCAGCCACGGCGTCATGTCGAGCCGTGAGAGCGGCAGGAGGCGCTGATACAGCTCGCGCGCGGGGACCAGGTCGCCGGCGGCCACGAGGTCCTGCAGCCGGACGCACTCCGCGGGCACGATGTTCGCGACGCCCGAGACCCAGCCGGTCGCGCCGGCCGCGAACCCCTCGAGCGCCCAGTCGTCGCCGCCGACCAGCACCTCGAGGTCAGTCGCGCCGAGCAGCGCGGCGATCCGGCGGGCGTCGCCCGAGCACTCCTTGACCGCGACGATCCCCGGCACCGCCTGCGCGATCTCCGCGATGACGTCCGGCGTGAGGTCGATGTTCGACGCCTCGGGGTTGTTGTAGGCCATGACCGGCAGCTGCGCCGCCTCGGCGACGGCGGCGTAGTGGGCGGCGAGCTCGTCGGTCGTGCCGCGGTAGAGCAGCGGCGGCAGGCACATGACGCCGCTCGCGCCGCCCTCGCGCGCCATCCGCGCGTAGGCGACCGACGCGGCGGTCGAGCCGGCGGACACGCCGGCCGTGACGGGGACGCGGCCGTCGACGTGCTCGACGACCGTCGCGATGACCGTGCGGCGCTCGTCGTCGGAGAGGCTGCCCGCCTCGCCCATCGTGCCGTTGACGACCAGGCCGTGGATGCCGCCGTCGAGGAGGTGCGTGACGTTCGCGCGCAGGGCGGCGAGGTCGATGGAGCCGTCCTCGGCGAAGGGGACGACGACGGCGGGGATGATGCCGGGGAAGGTGCTCATCGGTGCTCCTGCGGGTTGTCCTCGAGCGCCATGTACCGGCGCGCGCGGTGGATGTGCTGGCGGGCGTGCAGCTCGGCGGCGTCGGGATCGCCCTCGAGGATCGAGGCGGCGATGAGCCGGTGCTCGGCGAGCTGCAGGGTGGTGCGACCGGGCACGGCGATCGACTCGTCGCGCAGGCGCTGCCAGAGGGGCTCGTCCATCGTGCGGGCGAGCTGGTCGGCGATCGCGATGAGCACCGGGTTGCCGGTGAGCACCGCGATCTCACGGTGGAAGAGGCGGTCGGCGTCGCTCCAGCGGCGCCGCTGGTCCGGGTCGGCCGGGTCCATCGAGGCGTCCATCTGCTCGAGCAGCGCGGTCAGGGTCTCGGCCGGATGGGGAGCGAGCGTCGCGGCGAGCCGCGCGACGGAGGGCTCGGTGATGAGCCGCGCTTGCAGTACTGCGGTCGGACCGGCGTCCGCGACCGGTGCGGCGACGGGACCGGTCGTCCGTGCCGCGAGGCGCTGGAGCACGTCGTCGGCGACGTACGAGCCCGACCCCGGTCGCGTGACGATCAGGTCCTGCACCTGCAGGAACCCGAGCGCCTCCCGCACCGAGGCGCGTCCGACCTCCAGCTGCTGCGCCAGCTCACGCTCGCCCGGAAGACGATCGCCGGGGGAGAGCCGCCCGGCCGCGATCTCGCCGACGAGGTGGTCGGCGATCTGCTCGTACCGCTGGCGGATGGGAGTCGAGATGGTCATGACCGGTGGCCCGGCGCCGCGCGCGATGATCTTCGGCGCGGGAGCGACTGGTCCGTTTTGAGAACCAGTTGGTACGATAGCGGGCATGTCAACCGTCGAAGCGGTCGATCCTCGGACCGGCGAGGTCGCCGACAGCCATCCCGCCGCCACCGTCGCGGACGTCGAGGTCGCGCTCGACGACGCGCTGCAGGTCGTTCGTTCGGGCGCGCTGCGCGACGACGCGCGTCGCGCGCGGGCGCTGCGGGCCATCGCGACCGGCCTGCGCCGGCGCGCGGACGAGATCGTGTCGGTCGCGACCGTCGAGACGGGTCTGCCCGAGGTGCGCCTGCGCGGCGAGCTCGAGCGCACCGCCGTCCAGCTCGAGCTGCTGGCCGACCACGTCGCCGCGGGCGAGCACCACGACGCGATCATCGACCTCGCCGACCCGGACGCCAAGCCGGTCCCGCGCCCCGACCTGCGCCGCGCCAAGCTGCCGCTCGGCCCGGTCGTCGTCTTCGGCGCGAGCAACTTCCCGCTCGCGTTCAGCACCGCGGGCGGCGACACCGCGTCCGCGCTCGCCGCCGGCTGCCCGGTGATCGTCAAGGGCCATCCCTCGCACCCCGGCACCGGGACGGTCGTCGCCGAGGTCATCGAGGCCGGGATCGCCGAGGCCGGCCTGCCGTCGGGCGCGTTCGCGCACCTGCTCGCCGCCGACCTCGACGTCGGCGAGGCGCTCGTCGACCATCCCGCGACTGCGGCCGTCGCCTTCACCGGCTCCTTCCGCGGCGGCGCGGCGCTGCTCGCCCGCGCGAACGCGCGCCCGAACCCCATCCCGGTCTACGCCGAGATGGGCAGCCTCAACCCCGTCGTCGTCACCGCCCGCGCCCTCGAGGCCCGCGGCGACGAGATCGTCGACGCCCTCGCGGGCGCCGTCGGCACGTTCGGCGGCCAGCTCTGCACGAAGCCCGGCCTCGTCTTCGCGCCGGAGGGAACCGACCTCGCGGACCGCCTCGCGAGCGCGCTCGAGCAGAAGGGCCCGCAGGTCCTCCTCAACCGCGGCGTGCACGCCGGCCTCGAAGAGGGGCTGAGCCGCCTCGCCGCCTCCGAGGGCGTGAAGAGAGTGGGCGGCGACGCCGCGGGCGGAGAGTCGTCGGGGGCGGGGTTCTTCGCTCCGCCCGCGGTCTTCCGCGCTCCGGCGCGGGCGGTCCCTTCGACGCCCGAGCTTCGCGAGGAGCACTTCGGGCCCGCGGTGGTCGTCCTCGAGCATCGCGGCCAGGACGACCTGCTCGGCGCGCTCCATGCGCTCGAGGGACAGCTCGCCTGCACGGTCTTCGCGGAGCCCGCCGATCACGGGAGCCTGCAGCCGCTCGTCGAGCGGTTCGCCGAGCAGGCCGGCCGCGTGATCTTCGACGGCGTCCCCACCGGCGTGTCCGTCACGCTCGCCATGCACCACGGCGGTCCGTGGCCCGCCAGCTCGAACGCCGCGCATACGTCGGTCGGCGCGACGGCGGTCGACCGGTTCCTCCGTCCGGTCGTCTTCCAGAACACGCCCGACGCGCTCCTGCCGCCCGCGCTGCAGGACGCGAACCCGCTCAAGCTGACGCGGCGCGTCAACGGCGAGCGCACGACGCGGGCCACCACGCGCCGCTGACGCAACGCGCAAGTTCGTGACGCCTGCTGCGTTCATCGCGGCATGCGCACGAAGCCGATGTCCATCGCCGGGCCCCTCGTGGCCGGCGCTCTGGCGCTCGCCGTACCGGCCGTAGCCGGTGCCGCGACGCCGGCGAGCCTGCCGCTCGTCAAGCGCACGGCGGTCGCCAAGAAGGCGGCCCCCGTGTACGTCGCACCGATGTCCGGGTTCATCACCGTCCGCTCGGGGGGAGCGCGCGGCGACTGGGACCTCGATCTGATCGACGCACGCAGCGGTCGCAAGCTCGCCGCCTCGCACGGGTTCTCCGCCCGCGAGGTCGCCCAGACCTACGTCACCTCCGGCCAGCGGATCCGGCTGCGCGCGACGCGCCTCAGCGGCCGGGCGAAGAACCTGCCGCTGACGGTCAAGCTCTACGACGTCACGCCGCCGAAGCCCGACGGCACGCCGCAGCTCGTCGAGGTGAAGTTCCGCAACAACGCGGACCTCGCCCGCCTCGACCACGCCGGCCTCGACGTCACGCACGACATCCACGGCAACAAGGCCGACGTGATCGTCACCGGCGCGAAGCAGCTCGCCGCCCTGAAGGACACCGGCCTGCCGTTCGAGGTCGAGATCCCCGACATGGTCGCCGACGCCACCAAGGCGCGCGCCGCCGACCTGCGCCGCGTCCGCGCCGCGGGCGAGTCGCCGCTGCCGAGCGGCCGCGAGGACTACCGGGTGCTGCAGGACTACCAGGACGAGCTGAAGGCGCTCGCCGAGAACTACCCCGGCATCGTCAAGCCCGTCGTCCTGCCGCAGCGCACGTTCCAGGGCCGCGAGATCATGGGCGTCGAGATCTCGCAGGGCGTCGACCGCACCGACGACGGCAAGCCGACGTACTTCGTGATGGGCATGCACCACGCCCGCGAGTGGCCGTCGGCGGAGGCCGGCATGGAGTTCGCCACGCTGCTCGCCCAGTCCTACGGCAAGGACCAGCGCATCACCGACCTGCTCGGCAAGGAGCGCATCGTCGTCGTCCCGATCGTCAACGTCGACGGCTTCGTCGAGTCGCGCGAGGGCGGCATGCTCGGCCTGCCCGATCCGGCCGACAGCACCGGCATCACGCCGCTGCAGACCGTCGAGGGCGTCGCGCTGCTCGGCGGCTCGTTCGCCTACCGCCGCAAGAACTGCGACGGCGCGATCCCGTCGGGCGACGTGCCCTGCACGCTGCAGTACGGCGTCGACCCGAACCGCAACTACGGCAGCGGCTGGGGCGGCAACGGCGCCGGCACCGACCCGATCACGCAGTCCTACCGCGGGCCCGGCCCGTTCTCCGAGCCGGAGACGCAGGCGGTCTGGCAGTTCAGCCGCGAGCGCCAGGTCACGACGCTGATCAGCATCCACAACGTCGCCGCGCTCGTGCTGCGCCCGCCGGGGCTGCACGACGCCGGCCGCGCGCCGGACGAGCCCGCGCTGAAGAAGCTGGGCGACGCCATGGCGGACGCCACGGGCTACACGTCGCAGTTCGGCTTCCAGCTCTACGACACGTCGGGCACGACGGAGGACTACACGTACGCCGCGCAGGGCGGCTACGGCTACACGATCGAGATGGGCCCCTCGGGCGGCCAGTTCCACATGCCGTACCAGACGGGCGTCATCGACGAGTTCGACGGCAAGGCGGGCACGCCGAGCGAGGGCAAGGGCCTCAAGGAGGCGCTGCTGCTCGGCGCCGAGACTGCGGCGAGCGCGCCCGACCACTCGATCATCACCGGCAAGGCGCCGGCGGGTTCGGTGCTCCGCATCAAGAAGGAGTTCCAGACCGAGACGAGCGCCGTCTGCCTCTACGCGCAGGGCTACCTGAACTCGTCGGGCGGCGGCACGCCGGCCGACTGCCCCGCACGCGGTGAGAAGCAGTCGTTCGCCGACTACGTCCAGAGCACGATGACCGTGCCGAAGGGCGGCAAGTTCACCTGGCACGTGAACCCGTCCACGCGGCCGTTCGTCGGGACGCGGTACATCGACGGAACCGAGCAGCCGGTGGGCGAGCCGCAGACGTTCACGCCGACCGCCGACGAGAACAAGCTCGTCCTCGGCGCCGCCGACGAGGAGCAGGGCTCGGTGGAGCGCGAGTTCACCCTCGACGGCAGCGCGGACAGCGTGCACGTCGATCTGAACTGGGCCGCGACGCCCGAGGACTACGACCTCGTCGTCTACAAGGTCAACGCCGACGGGACCCGCCAGCAGGTCGGCGACTCCGGCAACGCGCCGGGCTCGCCCGAGCAGGTCGTCCTCGATGACCCCGAGGCCGGCACGTACGTGCTGCGCGTCATCTACTACGTCACCGCGGCGAACGACTGGACGGCGACCGTCCAGGGCTTCGTGAGCCAGCCCGACCGCATCGAGCCGACCGGGCAGACCGAGGCGTTCACGCTGACCTGCGAGACGCCGGACGGCAAGGTGCTGTCCACGCAGGAGGTCACCGTCGCGCGCGGCGCGACGGCGACCGTCAAGCCCGCCTGCGGGAAGAAGTGACCGGCGGACGGCGGTGATGCGGAAGCACCGCATCACCGCCGTCCCACTCGGAGCGCTCGCGCGCCACCTATGAATCTGACGGGAGAGGGGTATCGTCGGTCCATGGCCATGGACCGGCGGGACGCTGCGCCGCCGACCGCGCAGCGGGCGGAGCGCCTCGCTGATGTAGCGGAGCGTCGCGCGGAAGCCGCTGCCGAGCGGGCCGTCCGGGCGCGCGAGCGCGCGGAGATCGCCCGCGAGGAGCTCGCCGAGGCGCCCACCGACCGCGCGCGCCGGGCCCACGAGCACGAGATCGAGGCGCACGAGCGGGCGGCAGTGCGCCAGGACGAGGCCGCCGCGCTCGAGCGGCATCTCGCGGCGGAGCAGCGGATCCACGCCGACCACGAGCGCGCGCATGACCAGTTCATGCGCGGGCACGCGAAGGAGAGCTGACGTGACGCAGGTCGTCGCCCTCTCCAGCCACGTGCGCGACGGCGGCATCGCTCGTGGCGCGATCGCCCTGCTGGTCGAGGACCCCGAGCTCGGCGCCGCGATCCCTCCCGCCGACCGGCCGCTGGCGGAGCGGCTCGTCGTCGTCCCGGGCTTCACCGTCGCGACGGGCGCCGCTGAGCTCGAGCAGCTCGCCGAGGAGCCGCACCTCGGGCTCCTCGTCCTCGAGGGGTTCGTCACGGTGAACATCGCGCTCGACGACCGGATCGGGTCGCTGCTCGCCGGCCCCGGCGACGTGCTGCATGCCTGCACCGGAACCGCCGGCAGCGTCCCCAGCCACCTCTCCTACTCGGTCAGCGAACGCGCGCGCCTCGCGCTGCTCGACCGCCGCTTCATCGCCGCGATCCGGCGCTGGCCAGAGTTGATCATCGCGCTGCACGACCGGTTGGGGGCCCAGGAGCACCGCCTCATGGTCCACGCCGCGATCGGCAAGCTGCGACGCATCGAGGACCGCGTGCTCGCGGTGCTCTGGCACCTCGGCGAGCGCTGGGGCCGGATGACGCCCGACGGCGTGGTGGTGCCGCTCGTGCTGACGCACGAGACGATCGGCCGGCTGGCCGGCGCGGAGCGGCCGACGGTGTCGCTGGCGCTCACCGAGCTGGCCGAGCGCGGCGAGGTCGTGCGCCGGGACGACGGTGCGTTCCTGCTCGCGCCGGACTCGTGGGAGCGGCTTGACCCCGGCGCCTCGCCGGAGCGCGCGCGCCCGCTCCGCATACGCCGAGCGACCGGCGGCAACGGGAAGACGGCCGAGTCCGCCGCGCTGCCGTCGCGCCTCCGCGCGAACGTCGACATCACCGCGCTGCACGACCGCATCGCCGCGGTGCGCGAGGGCCTGCCGGACCGCACGCGCGACGTCGACCACATCATCGAATCCTCGCGCGCGGTCGCCGCGCGCAGCCGCGAGCTCCGGGAGCGCCTCGCCGAAGGGCGCCGCGCGCGGATCACGCGGCCGGGCGACTAGTCGGCCAAGCGCTTCGTCAGGAGGATCGCCGCGGAGCCGTCCGAGCCGGCGATGGCCAGCGGCGCGATCGTGACGTGGCAGCGGAAGGCGCGGCCGCGCCGGTCGATCGCCTCGATCGCCAGCTCCTCCGGCTCGCCGCCCGAGCTGAGGACCTCCCGCAGCTGCGTGCGCAGCCGGTCGAGCGGCAGCCCGACATCGAGCGCGAGGATGTGCTCGCCCACCGCCTCGTCGCGGCGGACGCCCCACAGCTCCTCGGACTGCGCGTTCCAGACCCGAACGCGCTGGTCGTGGTCGACGACCACGACGCCGACGCCCATGCTCGAGAGGATCGTGTCCATGAACGCGTTCGCCTCGTTGAGCTGCAGCGAGCGTGAGCGCAGCTCGTCGTTGGTCGTCTCCATCTCCTCGTTGGAGGACTGGAGCTCCTCGTTCATGGTCTCGAGCTCCTCGTTCGTCGACTGGAGCTCCTCGTTGGTGGTCTCGAGCTCCTCGTTCGTCGACTGGAGCTCCTCGTTGGTGGTCTCGAGCTCCTCGATCGTGGACTGCAGCTCCTCGTAGGCCGCGCCCAGCTCGCTCTTGGAGCGCTCGAGGTCCTGCTCGAGCCGCTTCTGCGGCGTCACGTCGAGGAACGTGACGGTCACGGCCGAGATCTCCGAGTCGGCCTGCATCGGCGCGAGCCGCACCTCGAGCGTGCGCGCGTCGGCGCCCTCGCCGGTCGTCACCGTCCCCGCCTCGACCGGGCGCCCGTCGCCGAACACCGCATCGAGCCCGGCACGCAGCTCGGCGGGGCGGTAGGAGACGCGGAGGTCCTTCAGCGGGCGCCCGATGTCCTCGGACCCGATCTGCAGCAGCGAGCGGGCCACCTCGTTGGCGGCGACCAGCGTCCGCGCTCGATCGACGACGAGCTGCGCGACCGGGCCGGCGTCGAACGCGGCGAGCGCGAGGTCGTCGTCCGTGTGGCCGTTCGGCTCGGGCGGGACGACGGTCATGCGCTCACGCACGGCGGGCCGCTCGACCTTGCTGAAGAGGCGGCGCTTGAGGGAGATGGGGCGGAAGAGCTCACCACGGGTGAGAAGCATCTCGGACTTGCCGAGGAACAGGCAGCCCGTCGGCTGCAGCGCGAAGTGGAACCGACGAAGGATCGCGCTTTGCGTCTCGGCGTTGAAGTACATCAACGTGTTCCGGCACGCAAGGACGTCAACACGCGAGATCGGTGCATCCTGCACCAGGTCGTTGCGGCCGAAGATCAGCGCCCGCCGCAGGTCCTTGCGGAAGACGAAGCGCTGATCCATGCGCTCGAAGTACTTGGCGCGCAGGTCCTCGGGCACCGACTCGAGCTGCTTGGTCGAGTAGACCGCTTGCCGCGCCTGGTCGAGCGCCTCCTCGTCGACGTCGGTCCCGTAGATCTTCACGCGCTCGCGGAACGCGCGCTCGCCGAGCGCCTCGCACAGCAGCATCGCCAGCGAGTACGCCTCCTCGCCCGACGCGCACCCCGCCGACCAGACGCGGACCTGCGGCCGGGACTCGGCCGCCTCGAGGACGCCCGGCAGCGCCTCGTCGCGCAGCGTGTCCCATGACTCGGGGTCGCGCAGGAAGCCCGTGACGTTGATGAGGATCGTGTTGAAGAGGACCGGGAACTCGTCGGGATGGACCTGGAGGTAGTCCAGGTACTCCGTGTACGACGTGCAGCCGGTCGCCTCGATGCGCTTCGTGATGCGCCGGTTGATGCTGGCGCTCTTGTAGCCCGTGAAGTCGAACCCGCGGGTGGTCTTCAGGTAGTCGAGAACGGCGTCGAAGCCTTCCGGAAGCTCCGTCATGTCCTACTCGTCGAGGATGGCAGGGGAGACGGCGTTGAGCGGGAGCCGGCCGTCCTCGATGAGGCGGCGGATCGTCTCGCCGGCCTTGGTGACCTCCTCTGCCTGCTCGCGGAACGCCAATGCGCTGCGGTCGTGGCCGTTGGCCTCGGCGCGCGACGCCATCTCCTCGAGCAGGGTCCGGCGGTCGCCGAGCAGGCGCGCCGACGCCCAGAGCGCGGACTCGATGTCCCGGCCCTGCTCCGCGTCGAAGCTCTCCGGTGAGTACGCGTGGCCGACCGAGCAGCGGAACGACAGCACGTCGCCGGTCTCGTACCGCCAGAGCGCGCCGCCGCAGTCGGGGCACGTGTAGCGCGTGGCCGAGGGGTCGTCCGTCTCGAGCGCGGGCTCGCGGTCGTCGTCGGTGTCGTTGCTCATGGCATTCGCGAACTGGGTGAGCGCCGTTGCGAGCGCGGAGAGCGGCAGGACGGCGTCAGGTGGCACGTACCGCAGGACGCTCCGGATCATGCCATCGAAGAGCGCCTCCTCGGGATCCTGGAGGAAGATCCGCCCGCCCGCGGTCTTGATCGCGATCATCCCGCGGGTCCCGTCGTCGCGCGTCCCGGACAGGATGACACCGGCGCTGGGGCCGTCGAAGGAGGCGACCGAGGCGAAGGTGGGGTCGATCGCGGGCCGGTGGCCGTTCTCCCGCGGCCCGACGAGCAGGCGAAGGTGGCCGTCCTCGAGCGCCATGTGGCGGTCGGGCGGGGCGATGTGGATGCGGCCCGCCTCCACCGGCATCCCGTCCTCGGCCGCCACCGCGGGCAGCGGCCCGGCGCGGTCGAGGATCTGCGGCAGCACGCTCGTGCCGCTCGCCGGGACGTGGAGGACGACGAGGATCGCGGCCCGCAGGTCGCGTGGCAGCTCGCGCACCAGCGTGGTGAGGGCTTCGACGCCGCCCGCCGAGGCGCCGATGGCGATGATGGTGGCCGGTGCCATCACCCCAGTCTCCCACCATGACGCAAGATGTACGCACCCGCTCGCGGCTGCTCTACGATCCCCGTCGTGAGCGACGGCGCCGAGATCCATGAGCGGGCTCGGCGCACGCACATGGAAGCGGCCGACCGCCACACGGAGTCGGCCGAGTTCTGGGAGCGCGTGGGCGATTCCGAACGCGCGCAGCTCGAGCGGCGCAACGCCGAGATCGAGCGTCAGGCGGCCGAGCTGGAGGGCGACCGCGCCGAGCTCGAGCGGCGTCGCCCGCTCTCCCCCAACGAGGGCCCTCCCGCGCGCTGACCGCCGCCCGCTACTTGCGGACCTTGATCGTCATCGTCATCTCCTCGTGGAAGGTGCAGACGATGAAGTACGTACCGGGCTTCTTGAGCGTCCGCTTGTAGACGTAGCCGCTCGAGCCCGGGTCGGACTGCCACTTCTTCACGCCCGCCGGCGCCTTCTTGAGCTTGACGTCGTGGACGTCGCCGCCCTCTGCCGGCCACTTGAACGCGACGGTGGTGTTCGGCTTCACCGTGGCCTTCGCGGGCAGGTAGTAGTTGTCGAGCACCTGAACGCTCTTCCGGGGGCCGGCCTGCGCCGGCGCCGCCGCGAGGGCGGCGCCGGCGATCAGCAGGACGACGAGCGGACGGCGCACTACAGGCCGGTCGGGCCGTAGGTCTTGCCGTCCTCCCAGTCGACGAGCGGGTCGAGCTCATCGGACGACGCGTGCGGGTGCTGGACCCACACGTCGCGGTACTGGCCCTGGACGCCGGCCTTCAGCATGATGTCGAAGGCCCCGTTGTCGCCGTTGCTCGTGTTCGCACCGGAGAACGGGCAGCCCGGCAGGGTCGCGGGGTCGGCCGGGACGGTGACCTCGACGCCGGTGTTGCCGGAGAAGCAGTTGCCCGAGCCGTTGCCGCTGTAGACGATGTCGCGGCCGTTCTTGTCGGTGGCGTTCAGGCCGAACGCGTTCCCGGTGACGGAGTTGTCGATCATGTCGATGGCGTCCGTCGCCTTCAAGAAGACGTTCTGCACGAGCGTCATGCCCGACAGGTAGTTGCCGTAGATGCGGTTGTTCTCGAAGCGGTTCGTGCGGCCGCTGAGCAGGATCATCCCGAGGCCCGGCGGGTAGATGAAGTCGTCGCCGCGGTTGGGCTTGAACTTCGTGTTCGACTTGGCGTAGACGTCGAAGTTGTTCCAGAAGACGTCGTTGTCAGCGAAGACGTTCTGCTCGTCGGGCGGGAACTTCTCGCTGTCGAGCGTGTTCGGCACGACGCCGACCGCGTTGTTGAAGAACTTCGACTTCGTCAGCGTGACGTAGCGGCTGTTGGTGCCGGTGTAGCCGGTCACGTTGCCCCAGGCCACGACGTTCTTGATGATCGTGCGCAGCGGCTTGGTCTGCTCGGGCGTCTGGCCGACGTAGTAGCCGCCGTCCGCCGCGAGGTAGGAGAGCGAGTTCGTCATCGAGCCGCCCTTCGCGTTGAAGGCGTAGAGCCCGTACGTGCCCGGCAGCTCGGCGATGAGCCGGTCCATGACGTAGCCGGTCGCGTTCGTGACGAAGAAGCCGTTCGCCTTGTAGCGGCGGGCCTTGATGCCCTGCATGCCGACGCCGTCGGCGCCGTTGACGAAGATGCCGTTCTGGAGCTTGCCCGAGCCCTCGAGCACCACCTTCTGCGGCGCCGCGGGATTGCCGATGAGCTTGATGAAGCGCTTGTTCTGACCGGCGATCCGCACGGACTCCTTGTAGGTGCCGTTCGCGATGCGGATCGTGTCGCCGGGCTTGGCCTTGGCGACGGCGGCCTGGATCTTGTGGAACTTGAACTGCTTGCCCTTGCCGACGCGCAGCGTCTTGAAGGGGCCCTTCGGCTTGCCCTTGACCTGGCCGGGGTTGGTGGGCGGCGGGTACGTCACCGCGCCGCTGGTGGCGGGCACGGCGACGGCCAGGGCGAGCACGCCGGCAGTCGCGATGGCGGTGGAACGGAGCAACGGGACCCTCTCTCCTTGATCAGGGCTGCACGTCGTACCAGCCCGTCATCCCACCGTCTTGGTGGGCGAAGACGTGGCAGTGGTAGAGCCAGCGGCCCGGGTTGTCCTCGACGAAGCGAGCGGTTATGGACTCGTTGGGACCGAGGGAGGGCGTGTCGACGAAAGCGCCGGCAGCGTCCTTCCAGCGGTGCCCGTGGATGTGGAAGTCGTGGAAGTTGCCGTCCATCCCGATGGCGTGCAGCGCGACGTCCTGTCCGACGCGCGCGGTGATGGTCGGCGTGTTGCCCGCATACGCGCGGCCGTTGATGCACTGGAACTGGCGGGGCAGCCCCGTGACGGGCGGCGTGAGCGAGTGCAGGTGGAGCACGTGCTCGACGTCCGGCGCCTTCGCGCCGCGCTCGCGGATGACGATCGAGCCGAAGAGGCCGCGCTGGAGGTTGACCGTGTGGTTCGGCCCGTGGTCGTGGTACGGCCACACGCCGACGGAGTCCGGCGTGCACTCCCAGCGGTACGTGAACTCCTCGCCGGGCGCGATGAAGCCGCCGGCACGCGTGAAGTCGCCCATGTAGGCGCCGTCGTAGTCCGGGTTGTACTTGACGCCGTGCGGGTGCATCGTGACCGCTTGGTCGAGCGTCTCGTCGCCGTTGCGGAAGTGCACGACGAGCAGGTCGCCGACCTCGGCGTGCAGCGTGGGGCCCGGCATGCCGGCGGCGCCGATGGGCGCGGCGAAGCCGGTGGACATCTGCTGGTAGAGGAAGGCGCGGAACTTCGTGCGGCCGGTGATCTTCCGGTCGTGCCACTCGTCGCGCTTCCTCGGCACGACGTCCCACGTCGTCGTGCGCGCCTCGATCCAGTACTCGCGGACCTGGCCGCCGTCGGCCGGCGTCGGGGTGGGGAACGGGCCGGCGTTCGGGTTGCCGCGGGTGCCGGCCTGCGCGGCGATCGCCTTCGGTCGCTTGACCTTGCGCGCGGCGGCGTCGGCCTTCGCCAGGTCGGCGGGCGAGCGCAGCACGACGCGCTCGCCGCCGATCGTGCAGATGATCGCGGCGCCGCCCGCGCCGAGGAAGGCGCGGCGGTCGAGGCGGGGGGACCGGAGGCTCACGGCGGGGCAGAGTACCAACTTTGGACACTTGTCCAAACTTCTTCCCGGTGCTACGAATGGAGATCGGATGCCCGAGCGCACTCACCGGGCCCGCGGCCGCCGCCGCCGCGAGCACATCCTCCGCGCCGCGCTTGCCGTGATCGGCGAGCGCGGGGTCGGCTCGACGACGCACCGCGCGATCGCGGAGGCGGCCGACGTGCCCGTCGCCACGACGACCTACTACTTCGACTCGATCGACGAGCTGCTCGAGGACGCGATGCGGCTGTTCGTCGCCGACGAGGTCACGTCGCTGCGGACCTTGGCCGAGGAGGTCGCGGAAGTGGATGGCAGCGCGTCGGAGGTCATCCGCGCCGTCGCCGCCGGGCTGCGCGACGCGCAGTCGGCCGCGCAGTTCGAGCTCTACGTCGAGGCGTCGCGGCGGCCGGCACTGCGCGAGGTCGTCGCCGAGTCGCTCGCCGCGTACCGCGACCTCGCCGAGGGGCTGCTGCGCCGCCTCGGGGTCCGCGATGCCGAGCGCGCCGCGCCGCTCGTCGTCGCCTTCCTCGACGGGCTCGGCGTGCAGCACGTCGCGGTCGGCGACCCCGAGCGCGAGGAGCGGATCGTGGCGGGCCTCGAGGCGTTGCTCGCGGGGTTCCGCGAGCACGCCCCGACGTCCGCCTGACGACTACACGCGCCGGTACTTGGCGTCGGCCGCCGAGTACGCCGCGAACCCGATGAGGCCGGCGGCGACAGCGCCGAGCAGCCACGGGCCGTACGACGCCTGCCCGAGCTTCGCGAGCGCGCCGTCCAGCGCGACCGCCTTGTCGGGATCGAAGTCGATCGCGGCCTTCAGCAGGAACCAGCCGATGAGCGCGAAGACGACCATGCGCGCAAGGTGGCCGAACACGCCGAGGGCGGTGAAGCCCTTCTCGACCCGCTCGCTCATCTGCTCGGTCTTCGACTTCTCGAGGAACTTGCGCTTGACGCCCTTGATCCCCTGCTCGATGCCGACGCCGATCATCACGATGCCGGCGAGGCCGACGATGTACCGCCCGCCCGGCCAGTCGAGCACGCCGCCGGTCGTCTGCTGCGCCTTGCCGCTGCCGCTCGCGCCGCCGGAGCCGGTGAGGATCCGGATCGCGGTCACGAAGAGCACCGCGTACGCGATGCCGCTCACCGCGCCGGTGATGCGCTCCTTCGTGTCGTCCGACGCCTCGCGGCCGTGGCCGATCGCCGCCCGCAGCAGCCGCCAGGCGGCGTAGCCGAACAGGCCGATCGCCACCAGGACGAGCAGGACCTTGCCGAAGGGCTGCTTGACGATCGTCTCGAGCGCGCCCTGCTGGTTGGTCGCCTTGCCCCCGTCGCCGAGCGCCAGCTTGATGGCCAGGACGCCGATGATCGCGTAGACCACGCCGCGGGCCACCAGCCCGGCGCGTGCGAGCCACTCGAGCCAGCGGCTGCCCGCCGCCTGCTCGCCCTCGGCCCGCGCGCGCCCCATCGAGACGCGGCCGGGCCCTCGTGCCACTGCGTGCTGCATCTACTGCCCCCTGTCGTGCTGTCGAAGTGCGGAGGCCGCGCCGGCGGCGCGGCAGGCGAAGAGGAGGACGGCGATCGCGCCGATGCCGATGACCACGCCGCCGGCGACGTCGAGCGGGTGGTGCATGCCGCGGTACATGCGCGACATCGCGACGACGACCGGCAGCAGCAGCGCGATCGTCCACGCGGCGAAGCGGGCGCCGCGGTTGCGGATCCGCGACGTGAGCAGCACCGTCAGGCCGCAGTAGACGGCGATCGACGCGGCGGTGTGGCCGGACGGGAAGCTGGCGTTCGCCGGCAGGTCCTCGAGGCGGTCCACGAACGGCCGGTGGCGCGGGACGGCGAGCGAGCTGACGCGGTACGTCAGCGACTCGACGGCGAGCACGAACACGGCGAAGCCGGCGATCAGCCAGCGCTTGAGCACGGCGCAGACCACGCCGATGAGCCCGACGAGGATCGGCAGGACCGGCGCGCCGCCGATCGCCGAGCCGATCGACGACCCGTCGGTGAGCGTGGCGGTGCGGTCCGCGGCGAGCGTGTGGATGAAGCGCTCGTCGGTGCGCCCGATGCCGCCGGCCGGGACGAGCACCTCGGTGACGAGCAGCCCGATGCCGATGGCGAGCGCAGCGAGGGCGAGCCAGCCGGCGAGGACGGCGGCGAAGAAGACGAGCGCGGGATGGCGTCCGGCGAGCCGGCCCGCGAAGCGCGCGGCGAGGCTGCCGCGGCGCGCGGCCAGCGCCGGCACGCCGTCGTCGCGGCGTACGTCGTCCTCCCGCGTCCGGCCAGGGGCCGGCCGACGGGTCCATCGTCCCTCGCGGTGGTCAACCGCGGTTCCCGACATGGCTCCCATCTCGCTCCTCCCTCCTTGAGGTGGGGTAGGAGGTACCCGGTGGAAGGAGTCGGCCGGACGACGATGACGATGAACGTCAGAGCAAGGTGACGGCGCGGTGGCGCTGCTGCTCGATCTTCTGCTGGCGGCCGTCGCCGGCCTCGCCGTGTGGGCCTTCACGCTGCATCACTCGCGGCGGGCCGAGCTCTCGCGCGGCGTGAAGGGGGCGCCCCGGCTGGCGGGGGCGCTGATCGCGGCGCTGGTCGTGTGCGTCGCCGGCGGTGTCGCGCTGGGCGTGCTCGCCGCGCTCGTGCGCAGCAGCAACGACCTGGTGCGGATCGACGAGAGCGTCGCGGAGTGGGGCAACCGACACGCGACGGGGTTCACGACGCACGCGCTCGACGCGATCACGTTCTTCGGTGCGCCGACGTCGGCGGCGGCGCTCGCCGTGCTGCTAACGATCGTCGAGACGGTCCGCACCCGCGACCGGTGGATCGTCCCGTTCGTGCTCGTGGCGGTCGGCGGCACCGGGCTGCTGACCCGGCTGGTCAAGGAGGGGATCGATCGTGCGCGGCCCGCGTTGAACCCCTTGGCAGAGCACCTCGGCCCGTCGTTCCCGAGCGGGCACTCCTCGTGGTCGGCGGCGTTCTGCGCCGTCGCGGCGATCCTGCTGTCGCGGGGCCGGCCGGTACCGGTGCGGGCGGTGCTCGCCGGGCTGGCCGCCGCGGTGCCGGTCGCGATCGCCGGCACCCGCGTGCTGCTCGACGTCCACTGGCTCAGCGACGTCGTGGCGGGTCTCGCGCTGGGCTGGGCGTGGGTCGCGCTGTGCGCGATCGCGTTCGGCCGCCGTGTCCTCGCGCCGATCCGGGCGCGGCCGCAGGACGTCGTGAAGGCTTGACGCCGTAGAACGGTGCGCACGCGTCGAACCGGTTCCCGGGGCGAGGGTGCGCGATGCTTCACGCATGTCCGAGCTCTCCCGCCGCCCCGGCGGCCGCCCTTCCCGCCGCCAGCGCGAGGACCGCGCCTACCGGCTCGTCCTGGCCGGTGGCGCGGCCGGCGTGGTCACCGTCGTCACGGCGGTCCTCGCCATCGCCGGCGTCATGGGGTGGGGCACCCCGATCCTCGCGGCGATCGTCGCCGCGGTGTGCGCCTTGCTCTTCCGGCGCACCGTCGGGATGTGACCGGCCGGTCTACTTGGTCAGCCCGCCGGCCAGGCCGTCGAGCGCCTTGCCCGCGTCCTGGAGGCGCTTGGTCGCCCGCGGGGCGGCCTTGTAGAAGTGCTCGACGGCGCCGCGCCGGGGGCGCGTCGACTCGAGCTTCAGCAGACCCGCTTCCGCCAGGAGGCGGACGTGGTACGCGATCAGCTGCAGCGAGACCTCGCCGCCCCAGCGGTCGGAGAGCTGCTTCGGGCTGAACGGAGACCCCGCCTCGCGCATGATCGAGATGCGAAGGGGATGGGACAGAGCGCTCAGCAGATCGGGATCCAGAGGTTCCTTGGGCATTGGATCCCCGAACCTATCGCTCGATTTGGTGCCAATGCGACTTCCTCGTTGCGTGTGCAGCATCCTTTGCGCACATCAGCGAAGTGGAACCGCTCCGGAGACACTGCGCTGACGACCAGTCAGAGAGACGCCCACAGATGCTGGAGCGCGTATGCGCGGTAAGGGCGCCAGCGTTCCGCCCGTGTGACGTCGGCGCCGAGCCTCGCGAGGGCGTGCTTGACGCCGAGGTCGCCGGGGAGGAACGCGTCGCGGTCGCCGACGGCGCGCATCGCGATGTAGTCGGCGGTCCAGGGGCCGATGCCGGGCACGGCAAGGAGGGCGTCGCGGTCGCCGAGCTCGACCTCGCCGGACGCGAGCGCCGCCGTCAGGCCGAGGAGCGCGCGGCGGCGGGACCTCGGCATCGCGAGCTGGTCCGGGTCGCTCGCGGCGATCGCCTTCGCAGTGGGGAAGAGGTGCGTGACCCCGGCGGCCGGATGGCGCAGCCGCTCCCCGTGCGCTGCGACGAGACGGCCGGCCAGCGTCGCGGCTCCTGCCAGGGAGATCTGCTGGCCGAGCACGGCGCGGACCGCCTGCTCGTGACCGTCAACCGCGCCCGGCACGCGCCGGCCCGGCGATCGCGCGACGAGGGGCGCGAGCAGCGGGTCGGCGGACAGGACCGCGCCGATCGCCTTCGGGTCGGCGTCGAGGTCGAGCATCACGCGCGTCCGCGCGATCGCCTCGTCGAGGTCGGCGGCGTCGTCGAGGGTGAACGTCGCCTCGACGCCATCGGTCGCCGGGCGAAGCTCGACGACGCCGGCGCCGCGCGGAAGACGCAGGCTGCGCGCGTAGACGTCGCCGTCGACCCGCTCGACGCCCGGCACCGCTCGCCGCGCGAAGAACGCGAGGAGGGCGCCGGCATCGAACGGCACGCGGGCCGGGAGGTCCACCCGATGGGTGGACGGAGCGGACGGGGTCGGGGGCGTCGAGACGGGGTCTCCGGCAGGGCTCATCCGACGGCGGCGCGGAGGGCCGGCGCGACCTCTCCGGCGAAGCGGTCGAGCTGCTCGGGGCCTCCGTCGGACCAGAGGACGAAGGCCTCGAAGCCGTGGTCGCGGTGGAGCATCTCGAGCTGCTCGACCCAGTGGTCGACGGGGCCGCGCAGCCAGTCCTCGGCGGGACCGTCGGTGATGACGCCGTTGACGTTCGCGACGCCGATGACGGAGGCGGGGTCGCGGCCGGCGCGCTCGGCCGCGTCGTCGATCATGCGCCGCTTGACGGCGACCTCGTCGAGCGGCATCCGCGGCAGCGACGGCACCCAGCCGTCGGCGAGCGTCCCGACGACGCGCATCATCCGCGGGCCGATCGCGCCGAGCCAGATGCCGATGTCGTGCGGCGGCGGCGGGCCCGGCTTGGCGCCGCGCAGGGCGTAGTGGGTTCCCTCGAACGGCCCCCCGTCGCCGCGCCACCAGCGCCGCAGCACCTCGATCGCCTCGACGAGCGCGTCGACCGACTCGGGGCCGGACCGGCGCGGCCCGTCCATCGCCGCGATCCCGTCCCAGAACGCGCCGGCGCCGAGGCCGAGCTCGAACCGCCCGCCACTCAGCGCGTCGATCGTCGCCGCCTGCTTGGCGAGCATCGCCGGCGGCCGCAGCGGGAGGTTCGCGACGTCGGGGAACAGCGTCACCTTCGCGGTTCGCGCGGCCGCCCACGTCAGCAGCGAGAACGTGTCGAGGAAGCGCCGCTGGTACGGGTGGTCCTGCACGCCGACGAGGTCGAGCCCGAGCCGCTCGGCGCGCACGATCTCCTCGACCGTCGCCGCCGGGTCCTCGGCGGACGGGATGACGAACGCGCCGAGCCTCACCATGGCGCCGACCCTAGTCCACGGCCGCGGGGGCCGGGGCCTCGCGGCGCGCGACCTCCTCGCGCACCACCGGCGCCACCTGCGTGCCGAACAGCTCCATCGACCGCAGCACGTCGGCGTGGCCGACCGACCCCAGGCTCATCTGCCCGATGTACCGGTCGTTGCCGAAGATCTCGTGCTGGCGCAGGATCTTGTCCGCGACCTCCTCGGGCGACCCGAGCGTGACCGCACCGGGGCGCGACGTCAGCGCGTCGTACTGCGGCTTGCCCGACGGCGGCCACCCGCGCTCGCGACCGATCTTGTTCATCATCGCGAGATAGGGCGCCGCGAACGCGCGGTCGGCATCGTGGCGCGTGTCGCCGACGAACGCGTGCGTGTTGATCGCGACCTTCAGGGACTCGGGGTCATGCCCGGCGCGCGTGCCCGCCTCGCGATAGAGCTCGACGAGCGGGCCGAAGCGCTCGAACGGACCGCCGATGATCGCGAGCGTCAGCGGGAGGCCGAGGCGGCCGGCGCGCACGACGGACTCCGGCGAGCCGCCGACCGCGACCCACACGGGCAGCGGGTCCTGCACGGGCCGCGGGTAGACCGACGCGTTCTCGAGCGGCGCGCGCAGGCGGCCCGACCACGTCACGGAGACGTCGTCGCGGATGCGCAGCAGCAGGTCGAGCTTCTCGGCGTAGAGGTCGTCGTAGTCGTCGAGGTCGTAGCCGAAGAGCGGGAACGACTCGATGAACGAGCCGCGCCCGGCCATGATCTCGGCGCGCCCGCCGGAGAGCAGGTCGACGGTGGAGAACTGCTGGAAGACGCGCACCGGGTCGTCGGAGCTGAGCACGGTGACGGCGCTGGACAGCCGGATGCGCTCCGTCTTGACGGCGGCCGCCGCGAGCACGGTCGCGGGCGATGAGACGAGGTAGTCCGGCCGGTGGTGCTCGCCGATGGCGAACACGTCCAGCCCGAGCTGGTCGGCGAGCTCGACCTCCTCCATGAGCTCGCGCATGCGCTGCTCGGGGCTGACGCCCGAGCCGAGGTCGGCGAAGGTGGCGAGTCCGAGTTCCATGCCACGCAGTGTAGCGCAAATGATTGCGCGTGCAACTACCGTACGAGGACGATCGCCTGCCCGGCGATGAAGCCGCGGCGTGTCGCGAGGACACGGCGCGGGCCGCGGTCGACGAACCGCTTGCGCAGCACCGCAACGCCGCGGCGGTTTGTCGTCCCGCGCGCGCCCGCGAGCCAGACCCGCGCCCCGCGGACGGCGACGAGCCGCTTGCCGGTGGTGCGGCGGACGAGGACGCGGACCGTGCGCACGCCGCGGCGGACGCGCTGGGGCGAGGCGGTGACGAAGAGCTTCGTGCGGCGCGGAGCGGACGACGTCGCCGGGGCGCTCCCGGCGGGGCACGGGCCGCCCGCGTAGCACTTCAGCGGCGGCTCGGCGGTGAGGTACGGCGAGCCGGTCGAGAACTGCGCCAGCACCTTGGCGTACGCAGCGGAGGAGTCGGCCGCGTATGTCGCGGGGTCGACGCCCGGCTGCGCGAACTGCGTGCACACCGCCGGGTCGATGCGCGCCGGATCGGCCGGCCCGTCGTGGGTGATGGCGTCGACGAAGAGCGCGTAACCGACCGGGTCGCGCGAGCCGAGGTCGAGGTGCTCCGTCGGGTCCGCGGGGCAGAGGTCCTGCACGGCCACGTTGGCGATGCGCCCGTCGCCGGTGCGCAGCGCCGTCGACCCGGTCGCCGCGTCCTGGTTCGGCGTGACGACCTCGTCGAAGCGCGTGTAGACCGACGTGTAGGAGATCGGCGCGTACGTCTCCGCCCCGGCGTTGAGCGCGGCGATGAACTTCGAGTCGTCGCGCTGCTGCCACGTCGCCGCGGTGCACTGCTGCGAGCAGACCGCGCGGGCGCCGGTGGTGCCGTGGTTCGACGACGCGAGCCCCACGAGGTCGTCGACCATCGCCCGCGTGTCGGGCCACCACTTCAGCGCCCACCGTGGGACCATGCCGCCCTGGCTGTGGCCGAGCACCGCGATCTTCCGCCCGGCTCGCGCGTGCATCGTCCGGATCGCACCCACCACGAACTCGGCCGCGACCTGGATGTCGTCCGTCGAGTGGCCCGGCAGCGTCACCGTGCAGTACGGCAGCCCGAGCTTCGCGAGCGCCGGCTTGTAGTTCCAGTCGTAGAAGTCCGGGTCCTCGCCCGTGCCGGGCACGAGCAGCACCGGCGTCCGGCCCGACGCGAGGTCGCCCGTGCAGACGAGGCTCTTCGCGAGCGCGTCGGCCGGGACGCTCAGCAGGGGCCCGTCGGCCCGCGCCGGGGCGGCCGCGAGCAGGGACAGGAGCAGCGCGGCGATGACCCGGAGTGGCATGGCGTTGACGGTTCCACGCGGACGGGGTAGGCAAACGGCCATGGGCACCGACACGACGCAGCGCGTTCCCGTCCCGCGCGACCGCGAGGACGACTTCACCCACGATGCCGCGCGTGCGCGGCGGGACTTCGCCAGGGATCGGACGGGCGCGGACCTCGAGCACGTCGGCAGCTACTCGTTCGACCCGCAGATCCTCAAGGGGAACGTCGAGCACTTCGTCGGCGTCGCGCAGGTGCCCATCGGCCTCGCCGGCCCGCTGCTCGTCAACGGCGAGCATGCGCAGGGCGAGTTCTACGTCCCGCTCGCGACGGCGGAGGGCACGCTCGTCGCGTCGTACAACCGCGGCATGCGCCTCCTCCACGAGGCGGGCGGCGTGACCACGACGATCATGGACGACCGGATGCAGCGCGCCCCGGCGTTCCTCTTCGAGAGCGCGCGCGAGGCGCGCGCGTTCAACGGCTGGCTCGACGAGCACTTCGACGAGATCAAGCAGGCCGCCGAGGCGACGACGAGCAGCGGCAAGCTGCAGGACATCGAGCGCTACTCCGCCGGGCGGATGCTCTACACGCGCTTCAACTACACGACGGGCGACGCCGCCGGTCAGAACCTCACCGGCAAGGCCACGCACGCCGCGTGCACGTGGATCCAGGCGAACAACCCGACGATCAAGCAGTACTTCCTCGAGTCGAACTTCGCGACCGACAAGAAGAGCTCCCAGGTGAACATGCTGCACACGCGCGGCAAGCGCGTGATCGCCGAGGCGACGATCCCGAACCACCTGTTCGAGTCGATCATGCGCTCGAACACCGAGCTCATGTACCGGGCCCGTCAGGTCTCGAACCTCGGCGGCTTCATGTCCGGCGTCAACAACAACGGCGCCCACTCCGCCAACGGCATCACCGCGATGTTCATCGCCACCGGCCAGGACGCGGCGAACGTGGCGGAGTCCTCGGCGGCCTTCGTCTACGCGGAGCTGCGGCCGAACGGCGACTACTACTACTCGGTCACGATCCCGTCGCTCATCGTCGCGACGTACGGCGGCGGCACCGGTCTCGCGACGCAGCGCGAGTGCCTCGAGCTGCTCGGCTGCTACGGCCGGGACAACGTGCGCAAGCTGACCGAGATCGTCGCCGCGACGGTGCTGTGCGGCGAGCTGTCGCTCGGCTCGGCGATCGTCGCCGAGGAGTGGGTCAAGGCGCACGACCTCCACGGCCGCAACCGGCCGTGAGCGCGCCGGCGCCTTAACACGCAGTCAACACGCGCTGCGCCGGGACTTCGCCCGGAAATGGCAGGCTCGCCATGCCTCTTGGAGGAGGGCAGTCCTACCGATGTTCCAGTTCAGCCGTGCGATCTACCGGGAGCTGCACGACGAGGTGCAGCCGCTCGTCGGTGTCGACATCGAGGAAGCGCGCATGCGGGTGCTCGCGTCCTGCGAGGACGCGATCACCCGCATCGCCGAGGATCCGTACGCGAGCGCCCGGCCTGCCCGGGCGCTGTTCCGCGACATCCGCCAGTGCTTCCCGCTCGCGGCTCAGCCGCGGGTCTGGCGCGTCGTCGACGTCTACGTCGACGCGGCGCGGGACGCGTCGGTCCGGATGCGGTCCGAGCGCCGCGACGGCCTCGGCGGCGCGCTGCGGTGCGCGGCGGTCACCCGTCACGGGACGGCATGCCGCCGCGAGCCGCTGCCGGGCCTGTCGTTCTGCCCGTCGCACAAGCACCTGCACGTTCCGCGCGCGGAGCGAACGGCGGCGTAGGCCGCTCAGGCGAGCTTGCGGTTCAGCGCCTCGTGCAGGTCCGGGGCGCGCCACTCGCTCGGCAGCGTCCGCTCGAGCTTCAGCCGCGACCCGCGGCCATGCATCTCGAGCGTCGCGACCTGGTTGTCGAACGTCGGCCCGTGCACGAACTCCCACTCCACATCCGGCGGGCGGACGCCGGCGCTGCGCGCGAGCCAGCGGGCGATCGTCCCGCCCGTGCGCGACATCGCGATCCTCATCGCCCGCTGCTCGCGCCGGTCGAGCGGGTTGCGGAACGGGGAGCAGACCGCCTGGTAGACGTTGCTCTCCACCTCGTGGTCGGGGTGGAACGAGACCTCGGCGAGGTAGGCGTGGTGCACGTCGCCGGAGACGACCGTGATCGACGCCGGCGGCTTGCCGTGCTTGCCGGCGCCGACCTCGCAGATCCGCGTGACGAGCTTGTCGAACGACTCGTGGAACGCCGCCCAGTGCTCGAGGTCCAGGCCGCGGCGCACCTTCTCGCCGAGCCACCGTCCCGGGCGGCCCCATGCGCCGCCGCAGATCGCCTCGTTCCACGCCTCGAGGTAGTGCAGCCCGTGGCTGAGGAGCAGCGGCAGAGAGCTGCCGATCACGAGGTGGTCGAAGTCGCCGGTCAGGCGCTCGCAGATCCAGTCCCACTCGTCGTCGTCGACCATGCAGCGGCGCCGCTCGCCGTCGAGCACCCGGCCGGCGCGCGAGTCGATGACCATGACGCGCACGCCGCCGTAGTCGCGGCAGTAGCTCCAGCGCGTGCCCTCGGTCTCGTAGTCCGCCTTGCGCGCGAACTCGCGCAGCACGTCCATCGCGTCGTCGGCGGCGAGCACCTGATCGAGCACCTCGTCGTCATGCAGGTGCTCGGGCTGGAGGTTGCCGAGGTGCTGGTAGACCCAGTACGAGGAGAACGCGCCGACGATCCGCTCGTCCCACCAGCCGAGCGACCGCATCTCGTCCAGCCAGGCCCTCGAGATGTTCCAGTCGTCGTGGACGTCGTGGTCGTCGAAGATCATCGCGGTGGCCACGGTGGAGAGCAGCCAGCGCATGACCGGCTCGCCCCACGCCTCCCAGTACAGCCGCGTGTACTCCTCGAAGTTCGCGACCTGCTCGCCCGGCGGCTTGTCCGTCCCGCGCGTCGCGGCTATGTACTCGCGCGTCCGCGGCGAAACCTCGTCGGCGTACACCTGGTCGCCGAGCATGAGCAGGCGGTTCGGCCACGTGCTCGGATCGGTGTCGCGCATCCGCAGCGCGAGCGCGTAGAGCGCGTCGACCTCGCGCCCGCGATCGTCGTCGTCCTTGCGCTGCGCGTACGGCGGCTCGTGCGGCAGGCAGACGCGGCAGGAGCCGAAGGCGATCCGCGCCGGCTCGTCGTCGGCGGGCGTGCGGATGCTGCTCGGCGGGAACGGGCTGTCGGGCAGCGGCCAGACGACCTCGCCGTCGAGCGCGACCTCGTACGGGTTGTGGCTGCCGGGCTCGAGCCCTTCCACGTGGACGAGCGAGTAGTGGTGCCGACCGACGCAGAACGTCCGCGCCGAGGCGCCGAGGATCGTCACCTCGCACGGCGCGTCGGTCTCGACCCAGACCGTCGCCTCCGTCTCGTCGACGTAGCGCAGGACGGGGCCGAGGATCAGGGACGCCACGTGGGTCGTCTACCCCAAGCGCGTGTCGTCAGGCGTTGACGGGCGCGGTTTCGACTCGCACGACGGCGTCGCGGTCGATGTCGCCGATCGACGCGCAGCCGGCGAGCCCCATCGTGAGGTCGAAGTCGGCGAGGAAGTTCTCGAGCACCTCGCGCGCGCCCGCCGCGCCCGCGAGCGCGAGCCCGTACACGTAGGGCCGCCCGAGCAGCACGGCGGTCGCACCGAGCGCGAGGGCCTTGAACGCGTCGGCGCCGCTGCGGATGCCGCTGTCGAGCAGGACCGGGATGCGGCCGCCGACCGCGTCGGCGACGGCCGGGAGCGCGTCGAGCGTGCCGATCGCGCCGTCGACCTGGCGGCCGCCGTGGTTCGAGACGACGATGCCGTCGATGCCCTCGTCGACGGCGCGCGCCGCGTCGTCGGGATGGACGATGCCCTTGAGCAGGATCGGCAGCGACGTCCGCTCGCGCAGGAACGGGATGTCCTCCCAGGTGAGGCTCGGGCGCGAGTAGATCTGCGTGAAGCGCTGGACCGCGGCGCGGGCGTCGCCGCTCGCCAGCGCCTCGCGGAACGGCGCCGGGTAGGCGCGCGTCAGCTGGATCAGCGTCTTGATCGCGGCCGGGGTCGGCTTCGGCTGCGGCGTCGCATCGCCGGCCGGGTCGACGCCGCTCGCGTGCAGCAGCTGCTTGAAGACCGGGTCGCTCGTGTACTGCGCGATGCCCTTGCCGCGGAGGAACGGCAGGTACGCGCGGTCGAGGTCGTGCGTCCGCCAGCCGAGGATCGTCGTGTCGAGCGTGATCGCGATCGCGTCGGCGCCGCACGCCTCCGCACGGGACGCGAACGAGGCGACGAGGTCGTTCTCGGTGCTCCAGTACAGCTGGAACCAGCGCGGCGTGTCGCCGAGCGCCCGCGCGATCTCCTCCATCGGCTTCGACGCCTGGTTGGACATCACCATCGGCGTGCCGGTCTCGCGCGCGGCCTTGGCGACGTTCAGGTCGGCGCCACGATCGACCATCTCCAGCACGCCGATCGGCGCGGTCAGGAACGGCCCCGGCAGGGTGCGGCCGAAGAGCTCGACGCGCGTGTCGCGCCTGCCGACGTCGCGCAGCATCCGCGGCACGATCTGCCAGCGGTCGAACGCCTCGCGGTTGGAGCGCATCGTGCGTCCGGTGCCGGCGCCCCCCGCGATGTACGCGAAGGCGTCGCGCGACATCGCGCCGCGCGCCTTCTCCTCGAGGTTCGTGGCGTCGGTGGGCACGCGCGGCCGGCGGCCGGCGACGCCCTGGAGGTAGATGGAGGTCTGGCGAGCGAGCCCGTGCATCCGCCCGATCGTCGCACGGCGGAGGTAGGGTCGGTCGCACATGACGACGACGCCGCCGGGCATCTCGGTCGAGGAGCTGCAGCTCGCCGCGCGCAACCACGGCATGCCGCTCGAGGCGCTGCGCCACGAGCTCACGCCGCTCGGCCTGCACTACCTCCTGGTGCACTACGACATCCCGGTCGTCGACGCGGCCGCGTGGCGGCTGGAGGTCGGCGGCAGCGTGGCGCGGCCCGCGTCGCTGGCGCTCGAGGACCTGCAGGCGCTCGGCACGGTGACGCAGCCGGTGACGATGGAGTGCGCGGGGAACGGGCGGGCGCGGCTGGACCCGCGGCCGGTCAGCCAGCCATGGCTGCTCGAGGCGGTCGGCACCGCGGCGTGGACGGGCGTGCCGCTGCCTCGGGTGCTCGAGGCGGCCGGCGTCGAGGACGGGGCGGCCGAGGTGCTCTTCACCGGGCTCGATCGCGGCGTCGAGGGCGGCGAGGAGCAGGCGTACGCCCGCGCGTTGACCGTCGAGGACGCGCTGCGCGAGGAGGTGCTGCTGGCGTGGGCGGTCAACGGCGTGCCGCTGCCGCCGCAGCACGGGTTCCCGCTGCGGCTCGTCGTGCCCGGCTGGTACGGCATGACGAGCGTCAAGTGGCTCGCGCGGATCACCGTGCTGGACGAGCCGTACACCGGCTACCAGCAGGCGACCGCCTACCGCTGGCGCACGACGGAGGACGATCCCGGCACGCCGGTCACCCGGATCGAGCCGCGGGCGCTCATGGCGCCGCCCGGCATCCCGGACTTCATGACGCGGCGCCGGTTCGCCGAGGCCGGCTTGCTCGAGATCACGGGCCGCGCGTGGTCCGGCTGGGGCCCGATCGAGGCGGTCGAGGTGAGCACCGACGACGGCGTGACGTGGTCGGCCGCCGAGGTCGGCGAGCCGCCCGGGCCGTACGCGTGGACGCCGTGGACGTTCGCGTGGGACGCGACGCCCGGCGAGCACGTCCTGGGCTGCCGCGCCCGCGACGCGACCGGCCGAGCCCAGCCCGACGCCCCGCCCTGGAACGTCGGCGGCTACGCGAACACCGACGTCCAGCGCGTCCCGATCACCGTCCGCTGAACGATCCCCTACCCTCCGGCCCGCGTGGCCGTCCGTCCCGTCTTCGCCGCCGTCGCCGCCTTCGCGGCGCTCCTCTTCGCCGCCTCTCCCGTCGGTGCGGTCCGGGCCCCGGCGGGGTGGCCCCACCATCTCGCGATCGGCGCGGCGGATCAGCCCGGCGGGGCGGCGTCGCTCAAGCGTCTCGGCCGCGTCGACCTCCGCTACCAGTACCTCACGGGCGGCCTCGACGGGAACGGGTGGTCGCGCTGGAACGAGGACGGCACGTTCGTCAGCCGCTACGTCGCCGAGTCGCGCGCCGCGCACGTCCTGCCGGTGCTCACGTACTACCAGGCGCTGCCCTCGTCGCGGGGCGGCGGCGACGAGGCCGAGCGCGACCTCGGCCTGCTCGCCGACACGCCGCAGCTCAAGCGCTACTTCGCCGACTTCAAGCTCGCGCTGCAGCGCATCGGCCGGGCGCGCGCGGTCGTCCACGTCGAGCCGGACCTCTGGGGCTACGTCCAGATGGCCGCGACGCGGGACGACGCGAGCACGGTGCCGGGGGCCGTCGCCTTCGCGCGCCGGTTCATCCGGCTGCGCGACCGCTACGCGCCGAACGTGCTGCTCGCGTGGCACCTCAGCTCGTGGGGGACGAACCGCTCCCACACGGCCGGCAACTTCGCGGCGGCGCGGACCCGCGCGCTCGCGCGGCGGTCGGCGTCCTTCTACCGCTCGCTCGGCGCCCGGTTCGACCTCGTCTTCAACGACGTCGCCGACCGCGACGACGGCTGGCGCGTGCACGTCAACGGCGAGCGCGTGGCCCGCGACCACTTCGACCGCGGGGACTTCGGCCGCCACGACGTCTACCTCTCGGCGTTCACGCGCGCGACGCGGACGCCGGTCGCGCTGTGGCAGCTGCCGGTCGGCTCGTCGGGCCTGCCGGACACGTGGGCGAAGTTCCGCGACAACCGCCTTGAGTGGTGGCTGCGCCCGGGCAACCGCGCGCACCTGCGGCGGACGAGGCGCGCCGGGGTGATCGGCCTGCTGTTCGGCGCGGGCGCCGACGGCTGCACGACCGTGCGCACCGACGGCGGCGTCTTCTTCCGGTTCGCGTCGGCGTACGCCGGTCGCCGCCTGCGGATCTGACGCACAACGCGGAGCGGGCGCCCGTTGGGCGCCCGCTCCGTTGCCTCGGATGGACTTCGCGGCTACTTCACCGTGAAGGGGATGTGCTGCATCGAGTAGTGGCCGGGGATGTGGCAGATCAGCTCGTACTGGCCGGGCTTCAGGTCGGCGGTGACCGTGTCGGTCGCGCCGCCCGCGATGTCCTTGCCGGAGGCGAGCAGCGACTCGTGGTCGACCAGGCCGCCATCGACCTTGGCCGGCGCCGGCGAGACGGCGAACCCGTGGATCGTGTTGCCCGAGTTCTTGACGGCGAAGGTGACCTTGCCCGCCTTGAACTCGGCCTTGTCGGCCTTGATGAACATGTCGCCGAGCTCGACGTTCACGTCGCCCTTGGCCGCGGCCGGCTGCGACCCGGCGCTGCCGCCCATGTCATGGCCGCCGCCGGCGGTCGCGGCGTCTGCGGTCTTCAGGACGCCGATCGCTCCCTTGACCGCGTCGCCGAAGGCGTGGGTCACGAAGGGGAAGGTCCCCTCCTCGTCGAGCGTGAACTCGACCCAGCCGCCCTGCGACGGCGCGAGGTTGATCGTCTGCGAGTCGCGGCCGACGGTGCCCTCGACGTGCGTCTTGTCGAAGACGGTCCCGATGACGTGGAAGGCGGACCAGATGCTCGGGCCGGCGTTCAGGACGTACATCCGGATGCGCTCGCCCTTGCGGACCTCGATCGGCTGGTCCTTGTACTGGTTCGCGAAGCCGTTGAAGGCGATGACGTCAGGCTTCTTGGCCTCCATCTTCGTCATGTCGGCGTCCTGGCCGGGCTTGCCGATGTAGAACTCCTGCTGCGTCATGAAGAGCTCGCGGTCGACGGGAGCGAGGCCCTTCGGCTTGACGATCATCATCCCGACCATGCCCGCGCCGGTGTGCATGAGGACCGGCTGCGTCGCGCAGTGGTACATGAACACGCCGGGGTGCTTCGCCACGAACGTGTAGTGCATGGACTTGCCCGGCAGGATGTCGGCGTAGCGCTTGCCGGGGTTCACCTCGGCGGAGTGGTAGTCGAGCGAGTGCGGCAGGTCGACGTTCATCGCCTTCTCGGACCCGTTCGTGATCGTGAAGTCGACCTTGGTGCCCTCCTCGACGACGATCGGCGCCGAGAGGCCGTTGCCGCGGTAGTACTTGCCGTTGACGGCGAAGCTCCAGATCTCCGTCGGCGCGAGGTCCTTGGAGACCTGGGTGACGTGCTGGAACACGTCGACCTTCACCTTGGTGACGGGGGCGGGGAGCGTGGGGTCGACCCACTTGAAGCTCTCGAACGCGACGCCCTTGGACTGGGCGAGCGTCGGGGTGGCGGCCGCGGCCGGCGCGGCGGCGGCGGCCTTCGGAGCGGCGGTGGTCACGGTGGTCGCGTTGTCGCCGGACGACCCGGCGAGGGCGAACGCTGCGACGACGACGGCCATGATCGCGACGAGCCCGACGAGCCCGACCGCGACGAGGACCCACTCGCGGGCGACCTTGCGGTCGTCGACGACGGGGGGAGCGTCCAGCGGGGACTGCGCGAGCTGCTCTTCGAGGGGGTGGTCGGTGAGGGTTGACATCGTGTGGCTCCTTCCGAGGCGATTCATCCGATGCATCACGATCATCGGCCCACCACCCTCTGTTCGCCCGTGTTCATGGGCGAAAGCCATGCTGGCTTGCGCGAGGCTCATCACTTCCGGGAATGGGGTCCGTACTCTCCCCGGAGCGATGTCCGGTCTCGTCCGCAGCCCCGATCTGAACGAACTACGCGGCTTCTGCGCCGCCGCGGATCTCGGCAGCGTCGGGCGTGCGGCGCTGCGGCTGCGGATCTCGCAGCCCGCGCTGTCGAAGCGCATCCAGGGCCTCGAGCAGCTCGTCGGCGTGCAGCTGCTCGAGCGCTCGCCGCGCGGCGTCTCGCTCACGCCCGCGGGGCGGCGCCTCTACGAGGAGGCGCGCCGCGTGCTCGCGCAGGCCGAGGGGCTCGAGCAGGTCATCCTGAGCCTGCAGCACACGATGGTCCCGGTCCGGCTCGCCGCGAGCCACTCGGCCTCCGAGGCGTTCGTCGCCGACACGCTGGCCGAGCGGGGCGACGACCAGCACGCGCCCGTCGAGCTCGTCACCGCCAACAGCCAGGTCGTCCGCGCCTTCGTCGCCGACGGGCGCGCCGACCTCGGCGTCGCCGCGAGCCGCCCCGAGGCGACGCCGAACCCCGAGGTCCGCGAGGAGCACCTCGCCGCCGACGCCGTCATCTGCGCCGTGCCCGGCGGCCACCTGTGGGCGAACCGGCGGCGGATCACGCAGGCCGAGTTCCTGCGCACGCCGATGGTCGTCCGCGATCCCACCTCGAACGCGCGCTGGACCGTCGACGCCGAGCTGCGCCGCCACGGCCTCACCGCCGCCCCGCCGATCGTGCAGGCGTCCACGCCGGGCACGGCGCGCCGCGAGGCGATCTCCCGCAACGCGCCGGTCCTGCTCGCCCGCAGCGTCCTGCGCGGCCACCACTTCGTCGAGGTCGGCGTCGACGGCCTGACGTTCCCGCGCTCGTTCGTCCTCGTCCTCCCGGCGTCGGGAGAGCCGAACGCCGACGTCCGCGACCTCGCCGACCGCCTTCGCAGCGCCGCCGCGGCGCTTGGAGCCGCGCCTGTAACGGACGGAGGCCGGAGCGTACGGTGCTTGACGGCGATGAGCACGCAGCGGCCAACCGTCACCGGTCTCTTCGAGGCGCACCTCACCGTCGCCGACGTCGCTCGGTCGACGGCGTTCTACCGCGACGTGGTCGGGCTGCCCGTCGCGCTCGAGCTGCCGGAGCGCGGCGCCGCCTTCCTCTGGGTGGGAGCGCCCGGCGAGGCGATGCTCGGGCTGTGGTCAATGGGGTCGGCCCCCATGGGCATGCAGCTGCACGTCGCGCTGCGCACGTCGACGGCCGACGTGCTCGGGGCCTGCGAAGGCCTGCGCGCCGCCGGCGTCACGCCGCTCTCGTTCTTCGGCGAGGAGACCGACGAGCCCAGCGTCATCGGCTGGATGCCCGCCGCGGCGGTCTACTTCCGCGACCCGGATGGGCACATGCTCGAGTACCTGGCGATGCTCGACGAGCCTCCGCGGCCCGAGGCCGGGATCGTCCCGTGGTCGCGATGGACGTCGAGCTGACGGCGGGCGACGCCGCGCTGCTGGACCGCGGCAACGCGACGTTGGCGGCGTCGTGGGAGGCCTATGCGCGGGGGTCAACCGGCGCGGCGGTCCTGCGTCTGCCCGGCGTGGTGGCGGCGGTCTTCCCCCGCGAGCCGCAGCGGTCCGTCTACAACAACGCGCTGATCGAGCCGCGCCCGGGCGCGGTGGAACGTGGCGAAGCGATCGACGCGCTCGAGGAGGCGTACGCGGCGGCCGGCGTCGATCGCTACGCCGCATGGGTCCACGAAGGGGACGCCGTGATGCGCATCGCGTTGGAGCGGCGCGGCTACACGATCGACACCGCGACCCGGGCGATGGGCATGCAGCTCGGCGAGGTTCGGGCGCCCCGATCGCCCCTGCCGGTCGCGAGGGCGGACTGGCCGGCGTATCTCGCGTTCCTCAGCCGGTCCGGCTTCCCCGACGGCCTGCTGGCGGACGTCGACCCGGCCGCGTTCCACGTCGTCCTCGCCGGGACGGACGGCGACCGGGTCTCCGGCGGGCTCGCCTACGACCTCGGTGACGACTGCGGCATCTACAACGTCGCCACGCTCGAGCACGCTCGCCGGCGCGGGCTGGCGAGCGCGGTCACCGTCGCGCTGCTGCGCGGCGCGCAGCTGCGCGGGCGCCGGACCGCGACGCTGCAGGCCAGCGCGATGGCCGAGCGCCTCTACCGCTCGCTCGGGTTCCGAGACCTCGGCAGGCTGCTCGAGTACGTGCCGGCGCGGTGATCAGCCGTTCGCGCGCTGCGCGTGCGCGCGGAACTGGTGCTCGAAGCTCGCGAAGCGGCCGCGCTTCGTCGGAGCGAAGAGCCAGGCGGCGATCGCGCAGAGGCCCATCAGCGTCGCGAGCGGCTCGGCGGCCATCGTCTCGCCGGTCGCCGCCAGGAACGCCGCCGGCGCGGCGAGCAGCGCGGCCGGGACGGCGAAGAGCGTGGCGGCCTCGGCGCTCTTGCTCAACCGCGGCCGCAGGCGGACGGACACGACGAGGGCGGCGATGAGGAGAGCGAGGCAGAAGACGAGCACAGGAAGACTGTAGGTTCGCCGCCCCGGAACGGCAAGGGGTTGGCATGCTGGACCTCGGCGCACTCGACGCCTTCATCGAGCGGGAGCTCGCGCCGCTGCAGGCGCAGCACCCGCAGTACTTCGATCACCGCCGCGAGTTCGCGCGCACCGACGCCGACCGCGGCGGGATCCCGCGCGAGGAGTGGGAGGAGCTGCTGCTCGAGATGACGCGGCGCGCGGACGCCGCGGGCTTCTACCGCTACGCCTGCACTCCGACCTCCAGACGGAGACGTCGGTCGTCGGCAACTTCCCGATCGCGCTCGTCCTCCACGCGCTCGGCACGCCGGAGCAGAAGCAGCTCATCGAGCCGAACATCCGCCTCGACGAGCCGATCGCGTTCGGGCTGACCGAGCCGAACCACGGCAGCGACGCCACGTGGCTCGAGACGACGGCGCGGCGCGACGGCGGCGACTGGGTCATCAACGGGACGAAGCGCTTCAACACCGGCATGCACCGCGCGACGTACGACCTCGTCTTCGCGCGCACCTCCGGCGAGGCCGGCCATCCGCGCGGCATCACCGCGTTCCTCGTGCCGACGAGGACGCCGGGCGTCGAGGTGCTGTCGCACTGGTGGACGTTCAACATGCCGTCCGACCACGCCGAGGTGTCCTTCACCGACGTGCGCGTCCCCGACAGCGCGATCGTGGGAGAGGAGGGCGCCGGCCTCGCCGCGGTCTTCCTCTTCGTCAACGAGAACCGCATCCGCCAGGCGGCGAGCGGCGTCGGCGCCGCGCAGTTCTGCGTCGACCGCAGCGTCGCCTACGCGAACGAGCGGATCGTGTTCGGCAAGCCGCTCGCCCGCAACCAGGCGATCTCGTTCCCGCTGGCGGAGCTGCACACCGAGTGCGCGCTCGTCCGCGGCTTCGTGCGCGCGACCGCGGAGCAGATGGACGCCGTCGGCTCCGCGCAGGTCGGCACTGAGGTCTCCATGTGCAACTTCCGCGCTAACAAGCTCGTCTGCGAGGCGGCCGACCGCGCGATCCAGGTTCACGGCGGCATGGGCTACACGCGCGACCTGCCGTTCGAGCACATCTACCGCCACCACCGGCGATACCGGATCACCGAGGGGTCCGAGGAGATCCAGCTGCGCACGATCGCGCGGTCGCTGTTCGCGCGCTAGCGGCCTACCAGCCGTCGACGCGCCGGACGAGCGTGTCGAGCCGCCGCTCCACCTCGTCGCGGTCGCCGGGGGGCAGGTAGAAGACCGCACGGTCGACGCCCGCCTCGGCGTAGCGCTCCATGCGCTCGGGGCGCGTCGACGCGGCGTTGATCGTGACGCCGATCTCGCGGCCGGCGTCGGCGGCGCGCCGCTCGAGCTCCGCCATCTGCCGCACGAGGAGGTCGTCGTCGAAGACGTTCGGCATCCAGTGGTCGCCGTACGCGAGGACGCGGTCGAGCACGGTCGGGCCGTTGCCGCCGACGAACACCGGCGGGTGCGGGCGCTGGACCGGCTTGGGCCAGCACCAGATCCGGTCGAACGAGACGAACTCGCCGTCGTAGCTCGCCTCGTCCTCGGTCCAGATCGCGCGCATCGCCTCCATGCGCTCCTGCAGCAGGGCCATGCGCGTGCGCGGGTCGGTGCCGTGGTTGCGCATCTCCTCGCGGTTCCACCCGGCGCCCACGCCGAAGAGGAACCGGCCGCCCGAGACGTGGTCGACCGACGCGACCTCCTTCGCCGTGACGATCGGGTCGCGCTGGATGACGAGCACGACGCCGGTGCCGATCCGCAGCTTCGACGTCGCCGCGGCCGCCGCCGTGGCGGCGACGAAGGGATCGAGGATGCGCGCGTACTCGCGCGGGAGGTCGCCGCCGGCCGGGTACGGCGTGTCGCGGCTGGCCGGGATGTGCGTGTGCTCGGGGAACCAGAGCGACTCGAAGCCGCGCTGCTCGACGAGCTCCGCGACCTCACCGGGGCCGATCGTCTCGTCGGTTGGGAAGATGGCGACCCCCAGATGCACGGCGCGCACCCTACTTCCACGATCACCGCGTCAGGCGTGTCGATCGCTCGCGCGATCCGCACCGGTGAGACGACCGCCGAGGAGGTCGTCTACGAGCACTGCCTGGCGCTCCACCGCTCGCAGCCGCGGACGAACGCGCTGGCGTGCGACCGCTTCGAGGACGCGCTGGCCGAGGCGCGCGCCGCGGACGAGCGCGTCGCCGCCGCGCGCGCCGCGGGCACCGAGGACGAGCTGCCCCCGCTGCTGGGCGTGCCGTGCACGATCAAGGAGTCGATCGCGCTGGCGGGCATGCCGCACACCTCCGGGCTCGTCGGCCGGCGCGGCCGGCTCGCGGACGCCACCGCGCCGACGGTGCAGCGGCTGCTCGACGCGGGGGCGATCGCGGTCGGCAGCACGAACGTCTCGCAGCTGACGATGTGGATCGAGTCCGACAACCGCGTCTACGGCCGCACGCGCAACGCGTACGACCCGCGGCGGATCGCGGGCGGCTCGTCCGGCGGTGAGGGCGCGGCCGTCGGGTCCGGCGGCGTGCCGTTCGGGCTCGGGTCGGACATCGCCGGCTCGATCCGCCTGCCCGCGTTCTTCAACGGCGTCTTCGGCCACAAGCCGTCGGCCGACCTCGTGCCGAACACCGGGCAGTTCCCGTCGACCGAGGGCGACGCCGCCCGGCTGCTGTCGATCGGACCGCTCGCGCGACGGGCGGAGGACCTCATGCCCGTGCTGCGGCTCATCGCCGGCCCGGACGGGACGGACCGGCGCTGCGTCGAGGAGCGGGCGCTCGCGGATCCGGCGGACGTGACGCTCGCCGGGCGGCGGGTGCTCGTCAACGACGACGGGTCGTTCCTGCCGCCGTCGCGCGAGCTGCGCGAGGCGCGGGATCGTGCGGCCGACGCGCTGGCGAGTGCCGGCGCGAAGGTCGAGACCGTCTCGCTGAGGCCGATGCGCCGTGTGCTCGAGCTGTACCTCGCGACGCTCGGCGCGGGCGCGACCACGTCGCTGTCCGAGGTCGTCGCGGAGGAGCGGTTCACGCGCGGCCCGCGCGGCTGGACCGACGCCGCGCGCGGGCGCGGCGACCACACGCTGCAGATGCTCATCACCCTGAGCGCGGAGAGGCTGCAGAGCAGGCTGCCCGAGGCGCGGACGCGCAAGGCGATCGAGGCGGGCGAGGCGCTGGAGCGCGAGGTCGTCGGCGTGCTCGGCGACGGCGTGATGCTCCACCCGCCGTTCGCGCGCGTCGCGCCGCGGCACAACGGCACGATCGGCCGCCCCTGGACGCTCAGCCGCTGCGCCGTCTTCAACCTGCTCGGCTTCCCGGTGACCCAGGTGCCGCTCGGCCTCGGTCCGTCGGGACTGCCGGTCGGCGTGCAGGTCGCCGCGGCCGAGGGCTGCGACCACGTGACGATCGCGGTGGCGCTGGAGCTGGAGCGCCGCTTCGGCGGCTGGGTCCCGCCCGACGGCTAGGCCGCGCGGCGCTCGTCGGCGACCGCGTGCAGCGTGGCCCGGATCTCGTCGAGGTCCGCGCCCTTCTGCAGGTACCGGTCGGCGCCGCGGCTCATGGCGTGCTCGCCCGCGTCCTCGTACGTCGAGCTGGAGAACACGACGATGCCGCTGTCCGGCGAGGCCTCGCGGATGAGCGGGATCGCCGCGATGCCGTCGAGCCGCGGCATCGAGATGTCGAGGAGCACGACGTCGGGGCGCGTCTGCGCGACGCCGTGGACGCCGGCCTCGCCGTCGCCCGCCTCGCCCACCACCTGCATCCGCCCGTCGTCCTCCAGCGCGAGGCGCATCAGCTTGCGGAAGTCGCTGATGTCGTCGCACAGGAACACGCGGAGCGGCCCGTTCATGGACGAACCCTACGCCGGTGCACCCGGGAGGATGTGGCCATGACCTCGGAAAGCGGAGTGGCGTCCTTCCATCGCGGCCTGGCGTGGGTCTTCCTCGGCGTGGCCGCGCTCGTGCAGTTCTTCCTCGCAGGCCTCGGCGCGTTCGGCGCGGAGTCGTTCGACGCGCACTCCGGTGTCGGGTCGCTGCTGAGCGTCGTCGCGCTGGTGCTCGCGATCCTCGCGTGGATCGGGCGGCGGGAGGCGTTCCAGGCGAGCATCGTCCTGTTCGTCCTCATGCTGGTCCAGCACGCGCTCGGCGCTGCCGGCGAGGACGTCGGCGTGCTGGGAGGGTTGCATCCGGTCAACGGGCTCCTCATCCTCTTCGCGGCCCATCAGGCGGCAAGGGGTCTGCCGTTGCCCGTAGGCGGTTCCCGGCCCGCCACTCGTTCTAGCTGAGGCTCCTCTTTTCAGGCGCGCGTAAGCGCCAGGTTCGTTGCATCCGAACATCTGTACGGAAGATGCTGGCCTCACCCATGAGTGGAGTGAGACCAGCAACGATCAGGACCAGAGCAGCGCTGTTCGACGACGCGACGGCGGTGGTGGCGCAGGACTACGGAAGCGATCTGTCCCTCGACGACGTCGCCCGGCGCATCGCCACGTCACGACGACAGCTGCAACGGATCTACGCGGAAGTCGGCAACACGACGTTCCGTGACCAGCTCACCCGCGTGCGCATGGAACGCGCCGCGGACATGCTGGCGACCGGCCGCGTGACCGTGCGGGAGGTGGCGGCCCGGGTGGGCTACCGCCAGCCGGCGCAGTTCGCGAAGGCCTTCCGGATCCACCACGGCATGGCGCCGTCGGAGTTCCGGGACACGCGCGGAGCAGGTTCCGCGTACGCCGAGGGCGACGGGCTCGCCGCTTAGGCCGCCTAGTTCGCCAGGCCTTCTACCAGCGCGGGTCCCGCCGTCAGACGGACCGCGCCGGGCGTGAGGCCCGCCTGCCGGAGCAGGGCTTGCAGCTCCTTCGCCGAGCGCTGACGGCCGCCGTCGCACTGGGTGAGCATCTGCAGGTCGACGAACGTCGCCACTGGGTCGGGCACGTTCGGCTCCTGCAGGTTCTCCAACAGCACGAGCTTCGACCCGGGCGGCATCGCCGCCCGGACCGTGCGCAGGATCTGCAGCGACCGGGCGTCGTCCCAGTCGTGGAGGATGTCCTTGAGCAGGTAGACGTCCGCCTTCGCGTCGACGCGCTCGAAGATGTTGCCGGCGGAGAGCTCGACGCGGTCCCGGACGCCCGCCTCGGCGAGGTGGCCCTTCGCCTCCTCGATCACTCCGGGCGCATCGACGAGCACACCGGTCAGGTCGGGCCGCGTGCTCAGGATGCCTGCGAGCAGCGTCCCCACGCCGCCCGCGACGTCGCAGATGCGCCCGTGGTCCGGCCAGTCGTAGGACGTCGTCACGATCGGGAGGTCGAATCCGGTCGCGCGGCGCATCGCGGCGGCGAACAGCTCCTCCTCGCGCGGGTTCGCCGCGAAGTGGTCCCACACCGACCGGCCGTGGACCGCGGGGAACGCGTCCTCGCCGGTGCGCACCGTCTCGGTCAGGTGCGCCCACGCCGCCTGCGTCGAAGGGAGCATCTGGTACATCACCCACGGCCAGATCGACCGCGGGTCGTCCTTCGCCAGGACCCGGCCGGTGCGCGTGAGCCGGAACCGCCCGCGCTTGTCGAGCTTGAGGTGGCCACGCAGCGCCATGTACCGCAGCAGCCGGTGCAGCGCGTCCGCGTGCAGGCCCCGCCGCTGCGCGATCTCCGCCGCGGTCGCCGGCCCGCGCTTGAGCTCGTCGCCGAGCTCCAGCTCGCAGAACGTCGCGATGACGCGCGAGTCCATGAAGCCGTTCGACGCGAAGAACGTCGCGACGTCGGCGGGCAGCAGGCGATCGGCGAGAGCGAGCACGGCCCGCCGCGCCCCGAGGGCACCACGAGCCGCGAAGCGCGGCGGGGGACGGTCGGGCATGCCGCGGATCCTGCCACCCTCACGGCGTGCCCCGCGCACCTCACGACCCCGAGGACCCCCTCGACCCCGACCCCTCCCGCCGTTCCCTCGACCCCGATCTCCTCCGCCGCCGCCGCGCGCAGTCTTCGCGGCGCGCCGTTCGCCGGCGGCGCCTCACCGCGCTCGGCGTGATCGGCGGGTTCGCTGCGCTTGTGGGCATCGCGGTCGGCGCGGGCTGGGGTGGGGACGACCCTCTTCCCGCCGAGCGGCCGCGGGCGGCGACGACGAGCGTGGAGGCGGAGACTTCGCGACCTCTCTCGCGGGCGGCGCTCGAGCGGCTGGCCGGCAGCGCGGTGATCCTGCGCTTCCGCGGGACGACGGCGCCGGCCTACGTGACGCGGGCTCTGCGGCGGCGCCGGGCGGCCGGGGTGATCCTCTTCCGCGACAACGTCGTCTCGCGGCCGCAGCTGCGGGCGATGACGAACGCGTTCCACCGTGCCGCGGGCGGCCGGGCGATCGTGATGATCGACCAGGAGGGCGGCGCGATCCGCAACGTGCCGTGGGCGCCGCCGAGCGAGGCGCCGCCGACCGTCTCGACGACCGCGGAGGCAGCGGCGACGGCACGGGCGACCGCTGCGGGCCTGCGCGACGCCGGCATCACCGTGAACCTCGCGCCGGTCGCCGACGTCGCGTCCGTCGACGGGTCGGTCATGCGTTCGCGGGCGTTCTCGCGCGACGCGCGCACGACGGCGCGGCTGGTCGACGCGACGGTCCGCGCGTACGGCGGCTCGCGCGTGCTCCCGACCGTCAAGCACTTCCCCGGCCTCGGCCGCGCGCGGGGCAACACCGACTTCACGCAGGTCACCGCGCCCGGCCGCGGCGAGCTGACGCCGTTCGCCTCGGCGATCGCCGCCGGCGTGCCGGTCGTGATGACGAGCCACGCGCTCTACCCCGACCTCGACCCGACGACGATCGCGTCGCAGTCGCGCCGGATCGTCACGGGACTGCTGCACGAGCGCCTCGGCTTCAAGGGCGTGGTCGTGACCGACTCGATGGAGGCCAAGGCGGTCGTCACGCGGACGTCGACGCCGGCGGCGGCCGTGCGCGCGATGGCGGCGGGCAACGACCTGATCCTCACGACCGGCCGCGGGTCGTACCTCCCCGTGCTCCGCGCGCTCGCCGCGAGCGCACGCCGCGACGCACGGTTCGAGCGCCGCCTGCGCGAGGCCGTCGCGCGCGTCGACGCGCTCAGGCGGCGACTGCGCTGAGCGTCCCGAGCGAGAGCCGCCGGCCGGCGAGCAGCAGCGCGTCGAGCGCGGCGTCGACCGCGGGCGAGCGGTCCGGCCGCGCGATCGCGAGCACCCGGCGGATCGGCGGCTCGCCCTCGACGGGCTTGACCGCGATGTCGCTGCGGATCGACTGCGCGGCGAGGCTCGGGATGAGCGCGACGCCCATGCCGGAGGCCGTCAGCCCCTGCAGCGCCTGGTAGTCGTCCGTCTCGTAGTGGACCTGCGGCTCGAAGCCCGCGCGGTAGCACGCGCGCCGCACGATGTTCGAGTCCTCGCACGTCCCGCCGACGTCCGGCAGCAGCCACTGCTCGTCGCGCAGCATCTCGAGTGGGACGCTCGGGCGCCGGGCGAGCTGGTGCCCCGCGGGCAGGAGCACGAACATCGGGTCGAGGAAGACCTCCACCGCCTCCGTTCCCTCCGGCGCCGTGAACGGCTGCACCTCGGAGTCGATCACGAGCGCGACGTCGAGCCGGTCGCGGCAGAGCTCCTCGATCGACTGGTCCGGCTCGAGGATCCGCAGCTTCAGCTCGAGGTCGGAGTGCGCGGCGCGCAGCTCCTGGAAGGCCATCGGGACGAGCCCGCCCGCGGCGGTCGCGAACGACCCGACGCGCACGATCGGCGCGTGCGCGCCCGCGGCGGCGCGGACCTCGGCCTCGGCGCGGCGGGCGGCGTCGAGCAGCAGCTCGGCGTGACGGAGCATCGAGTCGCCCGCGGGCGTCAGCGAGACGCCGCGCGCGTCGCGGTCGAAGAGGCGCGCGCCGACCTGCTTCTCGAGGCGGGCGACGTGCTGCGAGACCGCGGGCTGGGTGAAGCTGAGGGCCTCGGCGGCGGCGGAGAACGAGCCGCGCGTCGCGACCTCGCGGAACGTCTCCAGGAGGCGCAGATCGAGCATAACGGCACGTTATCACGTCTAGAGCACATCGTGCTTTGAACTTATGCCTCGACAGGACGAACATCCTGTCCATGACCAGCACCCCCCTCACCATCCGCCTCGCCACCAGCGCCGACGCGACCGCGCTCGACCGCCTCGCGCAGCTCGACAGCCAGACCGCCCGTGACGGCGACCACGTCGTCGCCGAGGTCCACGGCTACCTCCTCGCCGCCGTCGCCCTGGAGGACGGCACGGTCTACGCCGACCCGTTCGAGCGCACCGACGGCGTCGTCGCTCTCCTGCGCGCGCACGTCGGCGCGACGAACAGCCGCCGCCGGCGCAGCCGCCTCCTCACGCGTCCGGCCGTCGCCGCGTGAGCTCCCAGCCCAGGATCGCCGCCGCGGCGGCGACGTTCAGCGACTCGAAGCCGGGCGCCGGGATCGTGACCGCGAGGTCGCAGGTCCGGCGCTCGGCTTCGTTCAAGCCGGCGGCCTCGGACCCCAGCACGACGACGGCGTCGTGCGGCAGCTCGTGAGGAGCGACGCCACCCCGCGGCAGCGCCGCCGCCAGCGGCGGCCGGCCGGGCAGCGAGCCCAGGCGATCCAGCGGCCGCTCCGTCGCGACGAGCCCGGGGGAGAACGACGCTCCCAGCGCCGTGCGCAGCGCCCGCCGCGACCACGGATCCGCGCAGCCGGGCGTCAGCGTGACGCGCGGAAGGCCGAGCGCCGCCGCCGTCCGCAGGATCGCCCCGACGTTCGCCGCGTCGTCCACGCGCGCGAGCACGAGCGACGACGCCGGCAGCCCGTCCGCCGGCTCGTCCGGCATCCGGCAGACCGCCACGACCTCCGGGGGCTGCCCCGCGAAGGCCAGCGCCCGCAGCGCGTCCGCCCCGCCCGTCAGCAGCGTCTCCATCAGGACGCCGGCGGAGATGGCCTCGTCGACCAACGACCTCGAATCGAGCAGGAAGGCACGCTCCTGCCGGCGGAAGTCCGCGTCCCGGAGAAGCCGCGCTGCACGGACGACGTGAGGATCTCGCGCTGACGAGGCGTGATGGTCCATTCGTGTAGCTTCGCGCCGTGCTCGTCTCGGAGGTCGACCTCCCGGAGTTCGACCCGTTCGACCCGGACCTCAAGGGCGACCGGTACCACGCGGTCGTCCGCGATCTGCGCGACCGGTCGTGGCTGGCGAAGTCGCCGCTCGCGTACGCGGTGCTCGAGCGCGAGGCCGCCGCGTTCTTCCTGCGCACGAAGAGCGCGTCGTTCCCCGGCAAGCAGATCGCCGAGCTGTTCGGGATCGCCGAGGGGCCGCTGAAGGAGGAGATCGACCGCAACATCCTCCACATCGACGGCGACGACCACCGCCGCCTGCGCAACCTCGTCAACCCGGCCTTCACGCCGCGCGCCGCCGACCGCTGGCGCCCGGTGATGCGCGGGTTCATCGAGGAGCTCATCCGGCCCGGCGAGGTCGAGCTCGTCGAGGAGGTGTGCAAGCCGTACCCGGCGCTGACGATCGCGACGGTGATGGGCGCGCCGCGCGAGGACGCCGGCCGCCTCGCGGAGTGGTCGAACTGGATCCAGCGCCAGTTCGACGGGCCGACGCTGCTCGCTCATCGCGACCGCGTCGAGCGCTCGTGCGAGGAGCTCTACGCGTACCTCGGCGACCTGCTGACGACCAAACGCTCCCGGCCCGGCGACGACCTCATCTCCACGCTGATCGCAGCCGAGCAGGATGGCGACCGCCTCTCCGACGTCGAGCTCGTCAACCTCGTCCTCAACGTGCTGGTCGGCGGGGTCGACACGACGCAGAGCCAGCTCGCCCACGCGGTCCGGCTCTTCGCCGACCACCCCGACCAGTGGGCGATCGTCCGCGACGACCCGGAGACGTACGTGCCGCGCGCGGTCTGGGAGGTGCTCCGCTACGAGCCGATCACGCCGTTCACGGCGCGGATCATGCTCGAGGACGTCGAACACCGGGATGTCCTCTTCCCGGCCGGGACGATCGTCCTCGTCGGCGCCGTCACCGCCAACCGCGAGGGCGTCGACGACGGCGAGCGCTTCGACGTCACCGCCGACCGCGGCGCCGCGAAGCCGTTCACGTTCGGTGCCGGCATCCACTACTGCCTGGGAGCGAACCTCGCGCGGGCGGAGCTCGAGGAGGCGCTGCACCACCTCGTCCGCATCGCCCCGCAGATCGAGCTGGCCGGCGAGCCCGAGCTCGACTCGATCAACGGCATCTACGGCTACGTCCGTCTGCCGGTCCGCTTCGGCGGGTAGCGCGGGCTGGGTGAACCAGACCTTCTCCCTCGGCCGCGAGGTCGAACGCGACGGCCGCTTCAAGCGCCAGGAGTCCACGTTCCGCGGCTGGGTCGACGACCTCGAGCCCGGCCGGTACCACCTCTACGTCGCGCTGGCCTGCCCCTGGTCGCACCGAGCCGTGATCGTCCGCAAGCTGAAGGGCCTCGAGGACGTCGTCGGCGTCTCCTACCTGCACCCGTACCGCGACGAGCGCGGCTGGGCGTTCGACGGCGAGGACTTCAGCGACGACCTCAACGGCTGGTCGTTCCTGCGCGAGGGCTACGAGGCGACCGACCCGAAGTTCGACGGCCGCGTCACCGTCCCGGTCCTGTGGGACACGCGGGAGCAGGTGGTCGTCTCGAACGAGTCTCAGGACATCGTCCGCATGTTCAACGCGGCCGGCACGGAGGGCGCGGACCTCTACCCGGAGGACCTCCGCGCCGAGATCGACGCGCTGAACGACCGCATCTACGACGAGGTCAACAACGGCGTCTACAAGTGCGGGTTCTCGACGACGCAGGAGGCCTACGAGGAGGCGTTCACCGCGCTCTTCGACCGGCTGGCGACGCTGGAGCAGCTGCTCGGCGAGCGCCGCTACCTCGCCGGCGACCGGATCACCGAGGCGGACTGGCGGCTGTTCGTCACGCTCGTGCGCTTCGACGCCGTCTACTACGTCCACTTCCGCGCGAACGGCCGGCGGCTCGTCGACCACCCGAACCTGTGGGCCTACGCGCGCGAGCTGTACCAGTGGCCGGGCGTCGCGGAGACCACGGACTTCGCCCAGATCAAGCGCCACTACTACACGACGCACGACATGCTGAACCCGAAGCGGATCATCCCGCTCGGGCCGCTCGACACCGACTGGAACGAGCCACACCACAGGGTCTGAGCGACCCGGTAGCGTCGGATGCGTTGCATCCCGCCTGGCAGCTCCCCCGCGACGTCGTCCTCTTCCTGCTCGTGATGGAGCTTCTGGCGTCGTACGACGGGCGCGACCGGCCGGCGCGGGCGACCGCCAAGCCGCGCGACGCCACCGCGCCGCGGCGCAAGCTGCGCCCGTCGCGCGGCGCGCTGTGCGGCCGCCGCCCGCGCGGCTAGCGCGCCGCGGCGAACGCCGCCCGCATGTCGCGCATCGCGCGGACCGTTCCGCGCAGCGTGCCCGCCGGCTCCGGACGGCCGCGCCGCGCTCGGCACGGCACGCGCGTCTCCTCGATCCGCCAGCCCGCGTCGGCGGCGCGCAGGACCATCTCGAGCGGCCAGCCGACGTGGTGGTCGCGGAGCCCGAGCGCGAGCAGCTGGCGGCGCCGCGCCCCACGCATAGGGCCCAGATCGGTGAGCGGCCGGCCGGTGCGACGGCGCAGCTCGAAGGCGAGGGCGCGGTTCGCGAGCCGCGCCGGCGCCGACAGCGCGCCCGGCTCGAGCCGCCGGGCGGCGAGCACCATGTCGGCCCGCCCCTCGATCACCGGATCGGCGACGCGCGGCAGGTCGCGCGGGTCGAGCGAGCCGTCGCAGTCCATGAAGCACACGACGTCGGCGTCGGCGGCCAGCAGCCCCGCGGCGCAGGCGGCCCCGAGCCCGCGATGCGGCGCCGCGACCACGGTCGCGCCGAGCTCGCGCGCCAGCTCGGCCGCCCCGTCGTCAGGCCCGGCGTCCACGACGATCGGCCGGTAGCCGCGCGGCATCGCGCCCAGCACGCCCGGCAGGGCGCCGTGCTCGTTCACCACCGGGAGGACGACGTCGATCATCCGCAGCGCGCACGCTACCGGTGACCGGCGACGCCGGTCTACGTGGGCCGAGCGGGGAGCGGGAGGTCGGGCAGCGGCGGGATGACCGGAACCGCGGGCTTCGGCGTCCCCGGCACCTCGGGCACCGGTAGCGAGCTCGTGTTGACGACCTCGAAGTCGCTGCCCTTCAGCCGGTCGAGCCGGTGGAGGTCCTCGTTGTCCCAGCGCTCGCTCGGCGCGCCGGACAGCACCCAGGCCTGACCGTGGTCGGCGACGAACGCGCCGTACGTCTGCAGCGCCTTGATGATGATGCGCGCCTGCGGGCCGAACTTCGCCGCGTTGACGCTCTTCTTGAGGCGCAGCCGCTGGCCGAACGCCGGCAGGTCCTTGTTGCGCAGCGACGAGGCGTCGTGGCGCGCGGGGAAGAGGTAGCCCTTGCGCGTGCGCGGGACGGTGATGCGCAGCGCGTGGTCGATCGAGCCGGTCCGCAGCTCCTCCTCGCGTACGAGCCCGGGCAGGATCGGCAGGCCCGCGGCGTCGGCCGACGTCCAGCCCGCCGGGCGCAGCGCGTTCGTGCGCAGGTCGAAGATCGCGCCCGACCCCGCGGTCCACTTGCCGCCGCGCTTGCGCGCGTCGAACAGCTCGTAGAGCGCGCACGTCTCGCGCTGGACGATGATGAGGTGGCGGTCGGCGCCGGCCTGGAGCTTCGGCCCGCTGGGGATCGGATACGGCTTGCGGTCCGACCCCGACGCGTACCGGAAGCGCACGGTCGACGTCTTCGCGTCGCGGCCGACCACGTTGATCGGCATGCCGACCGGCGCGCCCTGCCAGCGGCCCGAGCCGAACGACGGCCACGCCCGCGCGCCGGCGCCGATGTTCTTGATCATGGCCTTCGAGTTCGAGGCGACGGGCAGGCCCTCGACCGGCTGGTTCCACGGGTTCGTGGCCGGGAAGAGCGGGCAGCCGGCGATGGTGGCCAGCGCGGCGGGGAACGCGACGAGGGACATCTTCAGCTCTTAACGACTTCGAAGTCGCTTCCCTTGAGCCTGCCGAGCGTGTGCAGGTCGTCGTTGTCCCACCGCGGGTCCGGCGCGCCGCTGACGTACCAGTTCGACCCGTTGTCGGCGAGCAGCATCCCGTAGCGCTGCAGCGCGCGGACGATGACGCGCGCCTGCGGCGGGAAGCTCGCCGCGCGGACGCTGCGCTTGAGCCGCACGCGCTGGCCCATCGCCGGCAGGTCCGGGTCGGTCAGCGACGAGGCGTAGTGGCGCGCGGGGAAGAGGTACGCCCGCCGCGTGCGCGCGGCGGTGAAGCGCAGCGCGTGGCGGATCGCGCCGCGCTCGACCTCCGCGTAGCGCGCCAGGCCCGGGAGGATCGGCAGGCCCGCCGCATCGGCCGACGTCCAGCCCTTCGGCCGCAGGCGGTTGGAGCGCAGGTCGAAGATCGCGCCCGAGCCGGCCTGCCAGCCGCCGCCGTTGCGGGCGGCCGCGAAGAGCTCGTAGAGCCTGCACGTCCCGCGCTGCACGACGAGCACGTGGCGGTCCGATCCGCCCTCGATCCGGGGCCTGGCCGGCAGCGGGTACGGGCCGCGGTCGGACTCGTCCGCGTACTCGAAGCGCACGCGCTGCTTGGGCTGCGAGCGCCCGACGACGTTGAAGGGGATGCCGATCGGCCGGCCCTCCCACCTGCCCGAGCCGAAGTCCGGGTGCACGCTCGTTCCGAGCCCGATGCTGCGGACGATCGCGGCCGACTGCGGGTGCACGGGCTTGTCGTCGACGCGCTGGTTCCACGGGTTCGAGGCGGGGAACAGCGGGCAGCCGGCGATCGCGGCCACGTACACGGGGCGGGGCGCCATCACGAGACCGTGGCACACCGCGGCCGCTCGAGGCGGTCGCCGGCGCCGAAGACGCCGTTGAGGGCGGGCGCGTCGGCGGGAAGGCGAAGCTCGTCCGCGACCTGCTCGCGGGAGCGGCCCGCGACCGCCAGCTCCAGCGCGGCCAGCAGCGTGGCGTCGGGGCGCAGCGGCGCGGTGGGCGCGTCGGCCGCCGCGACCGTCGAGAGGCCGCGGGCGCGCGCGGCGACCTCGCGCTCGATCGCGTCAAGCAGCGTCCGAGCGCCGGGGCCGAGCTCCCCGCTCACTACGCTGGCCTCGTGAACCCGGTGTGGCTCTGGGTCCAGGGCGCGATCGTCTTCTTCGTGCTCATGGGCATCGTCATCGCGATCATCCAGCTCGCCTGAACAGGCGCCGCCGGCGCTTGCGCGCGGGCGGGGGACCGGGAGCCGGCGGGATCGGGGCGCTGCCCAGGATCGCCTCCGGGACGTCCCGGGTCCACCACTGCGTGTGCGGCTCGGCGCCGGGGAGCTCCTCGCAGACGGCCTCGATCGCATGGGCGATCGACGGCGGCCTGCGGATGGCGTCGTGCGCGTCGGACGCGAGGTTGTGGACGAGCCCCTGCTCGATCAGCTCGTGGGTGAAGCGCTTGACGGTCGATCCGAACTGGCCGATGAGCGACCCCGCCGTGATCTGCGCGAGCATGCCCGCGCCGACGAGCGCCTCGATCTTGTGCGGCTCGCGGTGCAGGGCGGGGGAGCGCTCGGGATGGGCCAGCACGATCCGGTGGCCGCGGGCCTGCAGCTCGTAGAGCACCTGGTCGAAGCCGATCGCCGCGACGCTGAGCGGGCATTCCACGAGCAGCCAGTCGCCGCCGCCGAGGCGCAGGCCGCGCAGCTCCTCGTCGGGCAGCTCGCGCGCGCGGGACGCGGCGATCTCGCCGCCCTGCACGAGCCGGATCCCGATGCCGGCCCGGTCGAGCTGCGGCTGCAGCTCGGTGATCCCCTCCGCGACGGTCCGCGACGTGTTGGGCAGGTCCCACGTGATGTGCGGGGTTGCGGCCATCGTCGTCACGCCGGTCAGCGCGGCCTCGCGGGCGAGCTCCAGGCTGCCGTCCACCGCCGGGGGCCCGTCGTCGATCCCCGGGAGGACGTGGGTGTGGAGGTCGATCACGGCGTCGGAGGGTAGAGTCTCGCCCCTCTTCGGCTGCTCGAGAAGGAGGCGTGGTGTTCCGGTCGATCGTGGTGGGGACTGACGGATCCGAGACGGCCAGCGAGGCCGTGCGGCAGGCCGTGCAGCTCGCGAAGGCGACCGGAGCGAAGCTCGAGCTGGTGAGCGCCTACGAGCCGGTCTCGAACCAGCGGCTGCGCGAGGAGTCCCAGCAGGTCCCCGAGGACATGCAGTGGATGGTCAACCCGCGCGAGGACGTCGACTCGACGCTGGACGGCGCCTGCGAGGTCGCCTCCGAGGCCGGTGTCGACGTCTCCCGCTACGCGCGGCAGGGCGATCCGGCGGACGCGATCCTCGACGTCGCCGAGGAGACGAAGGCCGATCTCATCGTCGTCGGCAACAAGGGCATGACCGGCGCGCGCCGGTTCCTGCTCGGGTCGGTGCCGAACAAGGTGTCGCATCACGCGCCCTGCTCGGTCCTGATCATCAGGACGACGTAGGTCGCTCAGCGCCGCTTGCGCGCGGCGGCGCGGATCGCGGCGCGCGCGGCCTTCGTGTTCGGCTCGGTCGCCTTGCCCGCATCGACGAGGCCGGCGCCGTACTTCGTGTCGGCGCCCGGCTGGCCGAGGTCGCGGGCCGTGCTCTGGAGGCGCCTGGTGAGCGCATCGACGCTCGGCCGCGCGCCGAGGACGCGCGAGGCGATGACGAGGGCGGCCGTCGCGGTGACGTGCGGGACGGCCATCGAGGTCCCCTCGTAGACGTTCGGGGTGCCGAAGCGGCGCAGGCTGCCGCCCTCGAGCGTCACCTGGTAGATCGGGCGGCCGGGGTAGCCCTGCGCGTCGCAGTTCGGGTCGTCGAGCGCCGCGTCGGTGCCGCCGCCGGGGGCGACGATGTCGAGGCCGCGGCCGAGGTTCGAGAAGTCGCTGAGGCAGCCGTGCTCCGTGGTCGCTCCCACCGAGAGGACGTTGGCGGACCGGGCCGGGAACGCGAGGACGCGGTCGCCCTCGTTGCCGGCCGCCCCGATGACGAGGACGCCCTTCTTGCGCGCGTACGCGAGCGCGTCGAGCAGCGACGGGATCTCGCGGGCGCCGACGTCGGTGCCGAACTCGAGGCTCAGGTTGATGAGCTGCACGTCCTGGCGGACGGCCCAGCGGACGGCGTCGGCGATGCGGGCGGCGTCGCCCTCGCCGTTGCGGTCGAGCACGCGGACCGGCACGATCGTCGCGCCGTAGGCCAGGCCCGTGAGGCCGCGGCCGTTGTTCGTCGACTCGGCGATCGTGCTCGCGACGTGCGTGCCGTGGCCGTTCTCGTCGGCCGGGGTCGTGTCGTCGTCGACGAAGTCGTGGCCGCGGGCGAAGTGAGTCTGGCCGAGGTCGGGCGACTGGCGGTACTTGCCGCGGTCGGTGTAGGCGACGCCGCTGTCGAGCACGGCGATCCGCACGCCGCGCCCGCCGGGGTTGCCGGCGTCGATCGCGTGCTGCCACGCGTCGGGCGCGTTGACGCCGTCCTCGGCGAGGAAGTTCCACTGCACGGTCGTCCAGCCGTTCCCGAAGCCGGGGTCGTTCGGGTAGAAGGCGGCCGCGTGGGCGATCGGGTTGGCCGCCGCGTACTCGACGCCGTCGCTCTTGTTCAGGGCGTTGAGCGCCTTCGGGACGCTCGTGACCGTCTTGACCTGCGGGGCCTCGCCGTGGCGCTTGACGACGACCTCGTTCGGGACGATCTCCGTCGCTTGGGCGGCCGCGGGCAGCGCCAGGCAGGCGGCGGCGAGCGTCGCTGTGAGCGTGAGGCGGCGGCGGGGGAACGAGGGCGGGCGCATGCGCGGGGTCCTTAACGTGCAACATCGGCGGAAGTTGTGCCGCGATTGAGCCCGCCCGACCCTCGTGACGAGCAGTACATGCGCCTGGCGCTGGCGGAGGCGTCGAAGGCGCTGGAGCACGACGACGTGCCCATCGGAGCGGTCGTCATCCACGGCGGCCGCGTCATCGGGACGGGCCACAACGAGCGCGAGCTGCTGGGCGACCCGACGGCCCACGCCGAGGTCCTCGCCCTGCGGGTCGCGGCGGCGGAGCTGGGCTCGTGGCGGGTGCTCGAGTCCACGCTGTACGTGACGCTGGAGCCCTGCGCGATGTGCGCGGGGGCGATCGTGCTCTCCCGGATCCCGCGCGTGGTCTACGCGGCGCCCGACCCGAAGGCCGGCGCGGCCGGCAGCGTCCTCGACGTCCTCGGCGAGCCCCAGCTCAACCACCGCCCGCTCGTCGTCCCCGGCGTGCTGGCCGACGAGAGCGCCGAGCTCATCCGCTCCTTCTTCCGCGCCCGCCGCTGACGCACCAACCGGGGACAGTCCCCGGATGGTGCGCGGAGGGCGGCTACTCGCGGCTGCCGAACGCGGCCTCGGGGCCGGGCGCGTCGGGCGGGAACGCCTGCGTCGTCGTGTCCGGGCCCTGGACGCCGTCGCGGCCGGGCGCGTCCGGCGCCGGCCCGACCTCGCCCTTGGTGCGGCGCAGCTCGAAGTAGAGGACGGCGGACGCGAGTGCCGCGATCGGGGCGGTCAGCGTGCTGCCGATGATCTGGCCGATGACACGCCCGACGGTGCCGCCCGCGGCGCCGATGCCGGCGATGAGCGACGACAGCACGATCGTCACGAGGAAGACCACGACGATCACGCCGAAGACCTGCCAGCCGTTCCCCTTCACGAGCTCGCGGGAGCGGCCCATGGCGTCGAACGTGCCCTTGCGCTCCAGCACGACGACCGGCGCGACGACCGAGAAGATCGTCAGCAGGATCAGGCCCGGGACGATCAGCAGGACGAACCCGATCGCGACGAGGACGCCGACGACGATGCCGGTGAGGATCAGCATCCCGACGACGCCCGTGACGGCCCTGACGAGCTCGCCCACCGAGTGGTCGCGCCGGCCGTCCTGGACGTCCTCGACGAGCTTCACGACCATGCCGCCGTAGAGCGTCGACGCGATCACGTTGACGATGAGCGCCACCAGGACGAGCACGCCGGAGATCGACACGAGCACCGCGGCCACGACGGCCTCGATCACGAACACCACCGCGGCCGCCCCAAGCAGCACCGCCGCCTGATCGCCGTAGATGCCGAAGATGCGTGAGAGCGTGCCGCCCACATCGAGATCGCGCGTCATGCCACGAACGCTAGTCACCCGACCGGCGGTTCGCGCGCGGGCGCTGCTGTCTCGGATCCGAGACACGTCCTCGGCCCGATCCCTTGCGCGTCCCGCCGGGCGAGCGGAGACTCGGCCGCATGGACCGGACCCTCTCCGCGAGCGACCTGCGCTGCCGAGGCTGGCAGCAGGAGGCCGCGCTGCGCATGCTCGAGAACAACCTGCACCCGGACGTCGCGGAGAGGCCGTCGGAGCTCATCGTCTACGGCGGCATCGGCAAGGCCGCGCGCGATCAGCGCAGCTACGCGACGATCAAGCGCGAGCTCATGCGCCTGGCGGACGACGAGACGCTGCTCGTCCAGTCGGGCAAGCCGGTCGCGGTGTTCCGGACGCACGCGCACGCGCCGCGCGTGCTGATCGCGAACTCGAACCTCGTCGGCGACTGGGCGACCTGGGAGCACTTCCGCGAGCTCGACGCCGCCGGGCTGATGATGTACGGCCAGATGACGGCGGGGTCGTGGATCTACATCGGCACCCAGGGCATCCTGCAGGGCACGTACGAGACGTTCGCGGCGGTCGCGCGCAAGCGCTTCGGCGGCTCGCTCGCCGGCCGGCTCGTCGTCACGGCCGGGCTCGGCGGCATGGGCGGCGCGCAGCCGCTGGCCATCACGATGTGCGACGGGGTCGCGCTGTGCGTCGAGGTCGACCTGCACCGCATCGAACGGCGCATCGAGACCCGGTACCTCGACGAGCGCGCTGCCGATCTCGACGACGCGCTCGCCCGCGCGGAGGCCGCCATCCGCGAGCGCCGGCCGCTGTCCATCGGTCTCCTCGGGAACGTGGCGGAGGTGCTGCCCGAGCTCGCGCGGCGGGGCGTCCACGTCGACGTGGTGACGGACCAGACGTCGGCGCACGATCCGCTCAACGGCTACATCCCGGCGGGCCTGACGCTCGAGCAGGCGGACGCCCTGCGCGCCGCGGACCCCGACGAGTACCTGCGGCGCGTCGGCGCGTCGGTGCTCGACCACGTCGGCGCGATCCGGGCGCTGCAGGACGCCGGCGCGGAGGCGTTCGACTACGGCAACGCGCTGCGCGGCGTCGCGGCCGACCACGGCGACGAGCACGCGTTCGACTACCCCGGCTTCGTGCCGGCCTACATCCGGCCGCTGTTCTGCGAGGGAAAGGGGCCGTTCCGCTGGGCGGCGCTGTCCGGCGACCCGGCCGACATCGCGGCGACCGACGACGCGATCCTCGACCTGTTCGGCGACCAGGAGCACATCGCGCGGTGGATCGGGATGGCACGCGAGCGCGTCGCGTTCCAGGGCCTGCCGGCGCGCATCTGCTGGCTCGGCTACGGCGAGCGCCACCGCGCGGGCCTGCGCTTCAACGAGATGGTGGCCAGCGGCGAGCTCCGCGCGCCCGTCGTGATCGGGCGCGACCACCTCGACGCGGGGTCCGTCGCGTCCCCGCAGCGCGAGACCGAGGCGATGCGCGACGGGTCGGACGCCGTCGCGGACTGGCCGCTGCTCAACGCGCTGCTGAACACGGCGTCGGGCGCGACATGGGTCTCGATCCACCACGGGGGAGGCGTGGGAATGGGCAAGTCGATCCACGCCGGGCAGGTGATCGTCGCCGACGGGACGGGCGAGGCGGCCGAGCGGATCACGCGCGTCCTGACGGCCGACCCCGGCATGGGCGTCGTGCGTCACGTCGACGCGGGCTACCCCGAGGCGATCGCGTTCGCCGAGGAGCACCCGGAGCTCAAGCTGCCGATGCTCGACCCCGCTCCCGCCGCGTGACGGTCGTCATCGAAGACGCGGACCAGGTTCTGCGGCCGCCGGCCGACGGGCTGCCGTACCTCCGCCACGACCGCGCGGCTGAGCTGATCGCCGAGCCGGGCTCCGTGGTGCTCGACGACGGGCGGATCGCCGGATTCGAGGGCGGCGGCGGCGCGGCGCAGCGGATCGACGCCCGCGGCTGCGCGGTCATCCCGGGCTTCGTCGACTGCCACACCCACCTGCCGTTCGCCGGCTGGCGGGCGGAGGAGTACGCGATGAAGGTCGCGGGGCGGCCGTACACGGAGATCGCCCGGGCGGGAGGCGGCATCCGCGCATCGGCGCGGGCCCTGGCGGCGGCGTCCGACGCCGAGGTGCTCGGCCAGGCGCGCGCGCTGGCCGCCGAGATGCTCGCGCTCGGCACGACGACGTTCGAGACGAAGAGCGGGTACGGCCTGGCGGTCGATGCCGAGATCCGCGCCCTGCGGCTGGCCGGCGAGCTGGCGCGCGACGCCGAGCAGGACGTCGCGTCGACGGCGCTCGTCGCGCACGCCGTGCCGGACGGCTTCGACGCCGACGGCTGGCTCGACGCCGTGGAGGCCGCGCTTCCCGAGCTGCTCGGCGCGACGGCGGTGAGCGCGCTCGACGTCTACGTCGAGTCGGTCGCGTTCACGAACGCGCACCTCGAGCGCGTCGGCGCGCTTGCCGCGCGGCACGGCCTCGACCTGCGCGCGCACGTCGAGCAGTTCGCGCGTCACGGCTCGGTGCCGGTCGCGCTGGCGGCGGGCGCGCGGTCGCTCGACCACCTCTCGTGCGCGGACGACGACGACGTCGCGGCGCTCGGCACCGCCGAGTGCGCGGCCGTGCTGCTGCCGGGGGCCGAGGTGCTCGGCGACGAGACGCTCGCGCCCGGCCGTGCTCTCGCCGACGCGGGGGCGATCGGCGTGCTCGCCACCGACGCGAACCCGGGGACGTCGCCGATCGTCTCGATGCCGCTGATCGCCGGCCTTGCCGTGCGCCGCTACTGCTGGACCGCGCGCGAGGCGCTGCTCGCCGCGACGCTCAACGCGGCGTGGGTGCTGCGCCGGTCGGACGTGACGGGGTCGCTCGAGGCCGGCAAGCGCGCTGACGTGCTCGTCCTCGACGGGCCGATCGAGGCACTGCCGTACCGCCTCGGGCATGACCCGGTCGCGTTCGCGTTCGCCGGCGGCCGCCTCGTGCACGTGCGTCCCGACCAGGCGTGGCGGCTGCAGTCGTGATCGGCGCCGGCGAGATCGAGGCGCGCTTGGCGGGACTGGACGCGATCGGCCGGCGTGCAACCGGCTTCCGGCGTCTGGCCTGGACGGACGAGGACCGGGCCGCCGCCGCGTGGTTCGCTGCGCAGGCCGAAGCGCTGGGGCTGCGCGTCGAGCGTGACCCCGCCGGCAACCTCTGGGCGATCCCGGACGCGCCGGGGCCGTGGTGGGGCGTGGGCTCGCACCTGGACACGGTGGCCGGCGGCGGCCGATACGACGGCGCGCTCGGCGTGGCGTGCGCGTTTGCGGTCGCGGCCGCCGTCGCGCGGCCGGTGGCGGTGCTGTCGTTCGCCGACGAGGAGGGGGCGCGCTACAACACGCCGACGTTCGGCAGCCGGGCGGTGGTGGGCCGGCTCGACGTCGAGGAGGTGCTGACGCGCACCGACGCCGAGGGCGTGACGCTGGCCGATGCGATGGCCGGGGCCGGGGTCGACCCGGGCGGCCTGCGCGACGCGCCTCGCGCGCTCGACCGGCTCCGCGGCTTCCTCGAGATCCACATCGACCAGAGCCGCGCGCTCGAGGAAGCGGGCGCGCCGATCGGCGTCGTCCGTGCGCTGGCCGGGCGCATGCGCGTCGCGCTCGAGATCGATGGCGAGGCGGACCACGCGGGCACGACCCGGCGGACCGAGCGGCGCGACGCGCTCGCGGCGGCGGCGCGGGTGATCGTCGCCGCCGAGGAGCTCGCCGCCTCGAACTCCGAGTTCGTCGTCACGCCGACGCGGATCCTGGCCGAGCCGAACGCCCTGTCGACGATCGCCGGGTCGGTGCGGCTGTGGCTCGACGCGCGCGCGCCGCGGATCGAGGACGTCGACGCGTGGCGGGCCGCGCTCGACGACGCGGCCGCTGGCATCGGCGACGGGCGGCGGGTCGCGATCCGGATTGCGACGGCGTCGCGCAGCGCGGGCGTCACGTTCGACGACGCGGTTCGCGCCGCGCTCGCGGCGGGCGCGGGCGACGTACCCGAGCTGGTCTGCTTCGCCGGTCACGACGCCGGCGTGATCGGCGAGCGCCGGCCCGCGGGTATGGTCCTCGTCCGCAATCCGACGGGCATCAGCCACAGCCCCGCCGAGGAGGTCGCGGTCGCCGACGCGGCCGTCGCCGCCGAAGCGGTCGCGGCCGCGCTGGAGCGGCTCGCATGACGTACGCGGTCGCCGCCATGGTCAACGCCCACTCGCATGCGTTCCAGCGCGACCTCCGCGGGATCGCGGAGCGCCCGGCTCCCGGCGCGCACGCGCGCGACGACTTCTGGAGCTGGCGCACGGCGATGTTCGCCTCCGCGGCCGCGCTCGATCCCGATCGGATGCGCGACGTCGCGGCGCGCGTGTACGGCGAGATGCGCGCGGCGGGCTACGGGGTCGTCGGCGAGTTCCACTACGTGCACCACCAGCCGGACGGGACGCCGTACGCCGAGCCGAACGCGATGGCGCACGCCGTCGCCGCCGGCGCGCGCGACGCCGGCCTCGAGATCGTCCTGATCCCGGCCGCGTACCACCGCAACGGATGGGACGGCGCCGACCGACCGCCCGTGTCCGGGCAGCGGCGCTTCTGCGATCCGGACGTCGACACGTTCCTCGCGCGCGTGGACGAGCTGCGCTCGTGGGCCGAGGGCCGCGCCGGTGTCGACGTGGCGGTCGCGGCCCACAGCGTGCGGGCGGTCCCGGCGGCCTGGCTGGAGGCGATCGCGGCGTACGCCGATGCGCACGGGCTCCCGCGCCACGTGCACGCCCACGAGCAGCGCCGCGAGCTCGCCGAGTGCGCCGCGGAGCACCGTTGCTCGCCGATCACGCTGCTCGAGCGGACCGGCTTCCTCGGGCCGGCGACGAGCGTCATCCACGGCATCCACGTCGACGACGCCGACGTGGCACTGCTGGCCCGAACGAGCTCCATCGTCGTGTCCTGCCCGACGACGGAGGGCAACCTCGGCGACGGCTGGTTCCCCGCGATGCGATACCGCGCGGCGGGCGTGCGCATGGCGATCGGGTCGGACTCGCAGGTCCGCGTCGACCCGTTCGAGGAGGTGCGCGAGCTGGAGACCGGTGCGCGGCGGGAGCGCGAGCTGCGCTTCGGGCTGCTGTCCGGCGCGCCGGACGGCGATCTGTGGGCCGAGCTGGTCGCCAACGGGCGGGCAAGCCTCGGTGTAACCGCCGGTCCGGAGATCGTTGTCGACCTCGGTCATCCGCAGCTCGCCGGCATGGAGGTCGAGGACGTGCCCCGGGCGCTCGCCACGTGCGCATCGGCGGCGGTCGTCGCCGACCCCGCGCCCGCCCCGTGACGCGGCGCCTCTAGCCGCCGGCGAGCGGGCGGCCGCGGATGTGCCGTGCGACGGCGTCGGCCGCGGCGATGACCTCGCCGGCCAGAGCGCGCCGCGCCGCGCCGTCCACCTCGCCGGCCGGGAAGGTCAGCGCGACCGCCGCGAGCGGATGGCCGCCGTGGTCGCGCACCGCGGCGGCGACCGAGGCGTAGCCCGGCGTGATCGAGCCGTCCTCCCACGCGAAGCCTTCCCGGCGCGCGTCGGCGAGCAGCTGGCGCAGCTCCGTCAGCGTCGCCGGCCCGGCGTCCTGCCGGCGCACGAGGTCGCGCCGGGACGGCCAGAGCGCGCGGACCTGCTGCGGCGGCAGCGCGGCGAGCATCGCCAGCCCGCTCGCGGTCAGCGGCGCCGGGAGGCGGACGCCGACCTCGGTGACGAGGCTCGGCCGGCCGGCCGCTCGCTCCTCGATGAGGTAGAGCGTGTCGCGCCCGTCGAGGACCGCGAAGTGGCCGTTGTGCGTCGTCTCGGCGACCAGCTTCGACAGCACGGTCCCGGCGATCCAGCGCAGCGGCTCGCGGCGCGAGAACGCCGATCCGAGCTCGAGCGCCGCCGGCCCGAGGCCGTAGCGCCGCTCGGCCGGGAGGTGGACGACGAAGCCGCGGTCGCGCAGCACGGCGAGCAGGTGGTAGACGGTCGATCGCGGCAGCCCGAGGTCGCGCGCGATCGCCGACGCGGGCATCGGCGCGACGTGGCGGCCGAGCAGCGCGAGCACGTCGAGCGCGTGGCCGGCGGCGGGGACGTTCGTCATCGCCGTCCAGTGTCTCGTATCCGAGACGGATCCGGCATGACATGCGGCCGATCGTGGCGTTCAATGACCGGCATGAGCAGTGTCGCTCCCACCGCCGTGACGATCGGCGTCGCGGCTCCTGCGCCGGCGGACGTGATCGCCGTCGCCCGCGGCGGCGCGGTCGTCCGCCTGGACGGCGATGCGCTGGCGGAGATCGACCGCGGTCGTGCGGTGGTCGAGGCGCTCGCCGGCGACGCGCGGCCGCACTACGGCATCTCCACGGGCTTCGGCGCGCTGGCCGCGCGGCACATCCCGGTCGAGCGGCGCACGCAGCTCCAGCGCTCGCTCATCCGCAGCCATGCGGCAGGCTCGGGAGCGGAGGTCGAGCGCGAGGTCGTGCGCGCGCTCATGTTCCTGCGGCTGTCGACCCTCGCCACCGGCCGCACGGGCGTGCGCCGCTCGACCGCCGAGGCGTACGCGGCGATGCTGTCGGCGGGGATCACGCCCGTCGTGCACGAGCACGGCTCGCTCGGGTGCTCCGGCGACCTCGCGCCGCTCGCGCACTGCGCGCTCGCGCTGATGGGCGAGGGGCCGGTGCGGGACGCCTCCGGCGCGCTGCGCCCGTCGTCCGAGGCGCTGGCCGACGCCGGGATCGAGCCGGTCGTCCTGTCCGAGAAGGAGGGCCTCGCGCTCATCAACGGCACGGACGGGATGCTCGGGATGCTGCTCCTCGCGCTGGAGGACCTGCGGCTGCTGCTGACGACGGCGGACATCGCGGCGGCGATGAGCGTCGAGGGCCTGCTCGGCACCGACGCGGTGTTCGCCGCCGACCTCCACGCGCTCCGGCCGCATCCGGGCCAGGCGGCGTCCGCGGCGAACATCCGCGCGCTGCTCGCTTCGAGCCCGATCGTGGCGAGCCACCGCGGCCCGGAGGACACGCGCGTGCAGGACGCGTACTCGCTGCGGTGCGCGCCGGCGGTGGCCGGCGGAGCGCGCGACACCGTCGCCCACGCCGCCGCGGTCGCCGAGCACGAGCTGGCCGCCGCGATCGACAACCCCGTCATCACGCTCGACGGGCGGGTGGAGTCCAACGGCAACTTCCACGGCGCGCCGCTGGCGTACGTCCTGGACTTCCTGGCGATCGTCATCGCCGACGTCGCCAGCATGGCCGAGCGGCGCACCGACCGCTTCCTCGATCCGGCGCGCAACCACGGGCTGCCGGCGTTCCTCGCGGACGACCCCGGCGTCGACTCGGGGTTCATGATCGCCCAGTACACGCAGGCCGGGTTGGTGTCCGATCTCAAGCGGCTCGCCGTTCCCGCCTCGGTCGACTCGATCCCGAGCTCGGCGATGCAGGAGGACCACGTCTCCATGGGCTGGTCGGCGGGCCGCAAGCTGCGCCGCGCCGTCGACGGCCTGACCCGCGTGCTCGCGATCGAGCTGCTCACCGCGGCACGAGGCATCGACCTCCGCGCGCCCCTGCAGCCCGCCGCCGGCACCGGTGCCGTGGCCGCCGCGCTGCGCCACGCGGCCGGCGGCCCGGGGCCGGATCGGTTCATGACGCCGGCGATCGACGAGGCGGTCGCGCTCGTCGCCGGCGGTCGCGTCCGAGACCTCGCCGAGGAGGCCTGCGGCCCGCTCGCGTAGCGGCACTCCCGATCAGGGGGGCCCGGCTATCCTCCCTGACCGCCCGTCTCGCAGGGCCCGTGGAGGGGTGCCGGAGTGGTTGAACGGGGCGGTCTCGAAAACCGTTGTAGCGGCAACCCCGCTACCGAGGGTTCGAATCCCTCCCCCTCCGTCGCGGTGGCCGCGCGCGCTCTACAACGGCGCGAGGATCCGGGCGGCCAGGTCGGGCCGGCAGCCCCGGTCGACGAGCTCGAGGAGCTCGTGCAGGTCGTACTCCGCTTCCGCGGCCAGGCCGTGGGCGAGCACCGGCTCGAAGCCGGCTCGGATCAGCACGGTCTCCCGCCAGATGCGCACCTCGTAGGAGAGGCGCTCCATCGTCAGCTCGCGGACGCGCGTCGACGGGGCAGCGGGACGACTCGGCGGGAGCGCTCCTCGAGGAACGCGTTGGCGTCGGCCTCGGCGCGGGCGATCAGCTTCGCGGCGTGTCCGAAGTCCATCGGCTGGACGTCGAGCGGGCAAGGGGGAGGCAGGATCGTGAGGCCCGGATGGTCCGCGTAGGCCTCCGCCTCGTCCGCGAACCGGTGGGACACCATCAGGCTCGTCGCCTGGACGATCATGCCCATCGCGCTGCGAGGCGCCTCGGTCAGCGAGCACGGGCCGCCGGTCGGGAGGACGTAGATCTCGTCGGCCCCGAGCTCGATCGCGTGCGTGATCGGCGTGTTGTTCATCACCCCGCCGTCGACGAGCAGACGCGTGCCCCACTCGACGGGCGGGAGGATGCCGGGGATGGCCGCGCTGGCCATGACCGCGTCGATCAGCGGGCCCTCGGAGAGACGGACCTCCCGGCCGTTGAGCACATCGCAGGCGATGACGTGCAGCGGCGTGGGCGTCTCCTCGAGCAGCTCGCAGTCGGTGTTGCGGGTGATGAGGCGGCGCAGCGCGCCGGCCGGGACGAGGTTGCGGCGCGCGCCGAGGAACCCGAGCAGCCCCGAGAACGGCTCGACGGGGAACACTTGGCCGCGGCGCACGCCGAGCCAGAGCTCCTCGAGCTCCGCGACCGTCTCGTGCCCGAACTCGCGGCATGCGAGGAAGGCGCCGTTGACCGCGCCGACCGACGTGCCGACGATCAGGTCGGGCCGGATGTCGCGGTCGGCGAGCGCGCGGAGCATCCCGACCTGGATCGCGCCGAGGCTCGCGCCGCCGGAGAGCACGAACGCGACGCTCATCGACGGCCTGCCGGCGCCGTGGCCCGCACCCGATCCTGCAGTGCGCCGAGCACCTCGTCGTAGGCCCGGCCGAAGGCCTCGACGCCGGCGACCTCGAGCTCGTGGCCCACGGTCTCCAGATCGATGCCCATGTGAGCGAGGGCCGCGGCGACCTCCCGCGCGGCAGCGACCTCGGCGGTCGCGAGGCGCGGGAGGCCGTGATCGGCGAAGGCGTTGAGGACCTTCGCGGGGACGGTGACGATCGTGTCCGGCAGCGCGAGCGCCTCGACGTAGGCCACGTCGCGGACTCCGGCGCTCTTCGGCGCGGTGCTCGCCCACAGCGGTCGCTGCCAGCGCGCGCCGTGCTCGCGAAGCGCCTGCCAGTCGTGTCCGGCGAACACCCCGCGAGCGCGGGCGTGCACGAGCCGCGCGTTCGCGATGCCGAACGACCCGTCGGCGAGCTCGGGCTCGATCGACAGCAGCTGCTCCACGCGGGCGTCGACACGCGACACGAAGACCGATGCCACGGACCGGACACGCTCCACCGGCTCGCCGCGTCCGGCGCGCCGTGTCAGGCCGCGCACGTAGGCGCGCGCAGCCTGCTCGGAGCGGCCCGCGCCGAACAGCAGCGTCACGTTGACGTTGATCCCGGCCGCGGTGAGCTGCTCGATCGCGACGATCCCGGCGTCGGTCGCCGGGACCTTGATCATCAGGTTCGGAGCCTCGACGCGCGACCAGACGTCCTTCGCCTGCGCGACCGTGGCGTGGGCGTCGTGCGCGACGTCCGGCGTGCACTCGAACGACACGTAGCCGTCGCGTCCGCCGCTGCGGTCGTAGGTGTCGCGCAGGAGGTCGGCGGCTCGGCCGACGTCCTCCAGCGCCAGCGCGAAGAAGAGCTCCCGCGGGTCGAGCGTGCCCTGCGACGCGAGCTCCTCGATCCGCGGCACGTAGCAGTCGCTGTTGCGGAGGGCGGCGGCGAAGATCGCGGGGTTCGACGTGACGCCGCTCACCCCGTGGTGCGCGATGAGGCCTGCGAGGACGCCGTCGTCGAGGAGCGGGCGGGAGAGGTCGTCGAGCCACACCGACACGCCGGCCTCGTGGAGCTGGCGGATCCGGCTCACGGTGGTCATGTCCCATGAGCGTCACGGCAGGCTGGAGCCTTACGCCTGGTTCACTGGACGGCATCCCTCGCCGCCGCCTCCTCCTCGCGATGCTCACGCTGGTCGTTCTCGCCGGCTGCGGGTCGGACGGCGACGAGCGACGGATGAGCTCGGCCGACCTCGACCGCCGGCTGATCGCGACGGCCTTCGCGAACGACGTCGGCCGCGCCCGGGACCTCATCGCCCGGGGCGCCGATGTCAACACGAAGGACGACACCCAGCAGAGCGCGTACCTGATCGCCACGAGCGAGGTGGGCGACGACCCGCGGCTCCTCGAGCTGACGCTCGCCAACGGAGCGAAGGTCGACGACAAGGACAGCTACAACGGCACCGGTCTGATCCGGGCGGCCGAACGGGGCCACGCGCGGATCGTCCGCCGGCTGCTCGAGGCGGGCATCGACCGCGACCACGTCAACCGGCTGGGCTGGACGGCGCTGCTGGAGGCGATCGTGCTCGGGGAGGGCGGGCCCCGCCACGTCGCCACGGTGCGCGCGCTCGTCGACGGCGGCGTCGACGTGAACGTGCCGGACGGCGACGGCGTCACGCCGCTCGCCCACGCGGAGGAACGCGGGTACCGAGAGATCGCGCGGATCCTGCGCGCGGCCGGCGCGCGCCGATCGCCCGCGTGAGAGGCGGCTGGTCGCGGTGGTTCTCACCAGCCATCGCGATCTCCGGCTTGCGAGGACGCTCCGCCGCAACCAGGCTTCGTCGCGAGATGGAGCTGCATGAGGTGATGAGGGTGACCGGGGCGTGCCGGGCGTTCCGGCCGGACCCGGTCGACGACGACGTGCTGTGGGAGCTGTTCGACCTGGCGCGGTTCGCGCCGAGTGGCGGCAACCGGCAGCCGTACCGGTTCATCGTGGTGCGCGACCAGGCGGTCAAGCGCAGGCTGCGGGACCTGTACCTCGTTCCGTGGAACGCGTACCTCGAGAAGTCGCGCAGCGGGCAGATCGGCAACGAGAACAGCGATCGCGTCGTGGCGGAGGCCGACCACTTCGCGAACACGCTCGACCAGGTGCCGGTGCTCGTGGTCATCGGCGTGAAGCACTCCGACCTGCACATCACCGACGCGCAGCTCGATCGGCCGAGCATCGTCGGCGGGGCGTCGGTCTACCCCGCTGTGCAGAACCTGCTGCTCGCCTGCCGCGCCCGCGGGCTCGGCGCGACCATGACGTCGCTGCTCGCGCAGTTCGAGCCCGAGATCAAGGACATGCTCGGCATGCCGGAGGACATCGGCGTCGCCGGCACGATCGCGATCGGCTGGCCGGAGGGGAAGCTGACGACGAAGCTCAGGCGGCGGCCCGTCGAGGAACTCGTGTTCCTCGAGCGCTACGGCGAGCCGCTGCGCCGCGGCGAGCCCACAGGGCGCGGGCCAGCGCGCGCGTCCGGGGGCTGAGCAGAAGGACGGCGAACCACCCGCCCGGCAGGAAGCGGGCGAGCCGGCGGCCGAGGAAGTAGCGGAACAGCGCTTTCACCTCGGTTCGTCTACCCGCTCGACCGGGGCGGCAGACCGCTCGGTTGCCCGCGAACCGCTGAGCGGAGCTCGTGTTTGCGCCCCGGCCGGCGGCGGGCACCCGGAAGCTCCCATGCGATTCCTGCTCTTCGGGCTGATCCTCGCAGCGGTGATCTACCTGGCGACCGACGGCCATGTGCTGTTCCTGCCGCTCCTCTTCCTGCTGCCGCTGACCTTCATGGGCGGCCGGCGGGGACGGCGCGTCCGGCGCTGGCCGTAGGAGCGCCGAACAGGTCGGGAACGGTCCGCGTCAGCGCGCGGAGCGCGGATCGGGAGGTCAGGCGGCCCGCGAGGACGTCGTCGCGGGCTGTGTGGATCAGGCCGAAGAACGCGCTGACGAGCCATTCCTCCGGGACGTCGGTGCGGAAGCTCCCGTCGCGGCGGCCGCGGCGGACGAGGCGGCGCAGGAGCGCGACGCCGGTCTCGTGGGCCTGGCGGACCGTCTCCGGGTCGAGCTCCTCGGAGGCGGCGCGGGCGATGTGCGAGCTGCTCGAGATCTGCTCCCAGCCGGCCTCGAGGAGGCGCTGCAGCGCCTCCGGGGCGGGTCCGTGATCCGGCTCGACGTCGTTCGTCGCGTCGACCCAGCGGCGGACGGCGCGGTCGACGACTGCGCTCAGCAGCTGACCGCGGTCCGCGAAGTGGGCGTACAGCGTCTGGCGTGAGATGCCGGCCTCGGCGGCGACGGCCGACATGCTCGGCGCGCCGCCGTGAGCGAGCAGGCGCTCGGTCGCGTCGAGCGTAGCTTCGACGTTGCGCTCGGCGATCGCGCGGCGGTGGTCGACGGCCATGGGCGCGACCTTAACGCCCACGGTTGACACGAGTGACAAGCGTGAGCACACGCACAGTTGACAGCGCTGTCAAGCCAGGCGTAGCGTCCGGGCTTGACAACGCTGTCAACCCTGGATCGCGAGATGCACCACCACCGCCACCCTCATCACCCTTCGGACCCGCCGCACGTGCCGTGGACCGTCCTGCTGCTCCTGAGCGTCGCCCAGTTCATGGTCGTGCTCGACGTGACGGTCGTGAACGTGGCGCTGCCGTCGATCGGCGACGCGCTCGGCTTCGCCCCGGCCGATCTGCAGTGGGTCGTCACGGCCTACGTCCTCTTCACGGGTGGAGCGCTGCTGCTGGGCGGCCGGCTCGCCGACATGCTCGGCCGTCGTCGCGTCTTCCTGGCGGGGCTGCTCGTCTTCACCGGCGCGTCGCTCGCGAGCGCGCTGGCGCCCTCTCCGACGGCGCTCATCGTCGCCCGGTCGGCGCAGGGGCTCGGCGCCGCGCTGCTCACGCCGGCCGCCCTGTCGATCGTCACCGCCACCTACACGGGCGCGCAGCGCAAGACGGCGCTGACGACCTGGGGCGCGATCGCCAGCGCGGGCGCCGCGGCCGGGATGCTCTTCGGCGGCATGCTCACGAGCTGGGCGAGCTGGGAGTGGGTCTTCCTCATCAACGTGCCGATCGGGGTCGCCCTCGCGCTCGGGACGCTGCACGTCGTCGCGCCGTCGCGTCCGGTCGAGCGCGGGCGCCGCTTCGACATCCCGGGCGCCGCGCTCGCGCTCGGCGGCTTCGTGACGCTCGTCTACGCGCTCGACGGCGCCGCCGAGCACGGCTGGGGCTCGACGCGCACGCTCGGGCTGCTCGCGGTCGCGGCGGCGCTGCTCGCCACGTTCGCGGCGGTCGAGCGGCGGGTCGCCAAGCCGCTGGTGCACCCGAGCACCTGGCGCTCGCGGCCGCTCACCGGCGGCGCCGTGCTGATGCTCGGCGGCACCGCGCTGCTCGTCGGCGGGTTCTTCCTCAACACGCTGTACCTCCAGACCGTGCTCGACGCCTCGGCGCTCGAGACGGGGCTGTCGTTCCTCCCGATCGCCGTCGCCATCGGCGTGTCCGCGCACCTCGCCGGGCACCTGCTCGACCACCTCGGCACGCGAGGAGTGGCCCTGGCCGGCCTCGGCCTGATGGTCGCCTCCGCCGCGCTGCTCGCCACGGTGCCCGGGGACGCGAGCTACGCCGCCGACCTGCTGCCCGGGTTCGTCCTCCTCGGGCTCGGCGTCGGGCTCGTGCTGCCCGCGGCCAACGTCACGGCCATGAGCGACGTCTCGGACTCCGACGCCGGCCTCGCGTCCGGCCTGATGGCGACCGCCCACGAGGTGGGCGCGGCGCTCGGCGTCGCCCTGCTGTCGGCCATCGCGCTCGGCGCGGGCGGGGCGACCGGCGGCGCGGCGTTCGTCGAGGGCTACCAGGACGCGTTCGTGGCCGGAGCGGTCATCGCCGCCGCGCTGGCGGCCGGGGTCGTCGCGGCGCTGCCGTCGGTGCGCCCCGCCGCCGGAGCGCACGTCGCCCTTCACTGAAGAACGGGCCCCTCCCGTGACAGCCCGATCGGTGCGACGAACGCCGGTCTGCGGGTGCGTCGGGAGGGACGCCGCCGACGCGCCGAAGTGATTGATCCGGCACTCAACGCGGACGTAGTGTCGGCAGGCTCGACCCATCCCCCGTTCGGAGGTCCTCATGCCCATCGGATCGGCGGCCCACCTCGGTCGCCATGCCCACGGCCTCGTCGCGGTGATCGCCGCGTTCGCGGTCCTCGCAGCCGTGACGTCGTCGCCCTCGGCAGCCGCGACGAAGCCCCGCGTCTTCTACGCGTGCGTCACGAAGAGCTTCAGCACGCTCAACCTGACGACGAGGGCCGCGAAGTGCCCCGAGGGCCAGCGGAAGATCTCGTTCAACGCGATCGGGCCGCGGGGTCCGAAGGGCGCGAAGGGGACGAAGGGTGCCACCGGTGCGCAGGGTGCGAAGGGCGCCGATGGCGCTCCCGGCGCCAAGGGGGACCAGGGTCCGAAGGGCGATCAGGGCGCGCAGGGCCTGAAGGGCGACAAGGGCGACACCGGTCCCGCGGGTTCGCCGGACACCCCGGGCGACGTGCTCGCCAAGCTCAAGACGGTCGACGGCGCGGGCTCCGGCCTCGACGCCGACCTGCTCGGCGGCTCCCCGCTCAGCGCTCTTCAGCAGCGCGTCACGGGCACCTGCGGCGCCGGTCAGTACATCCAGAGCGTCGCCGCCAACGGCACCGTGAGCTGCGGTACCGACGCGAACAGCGGCGGCGACATCACGAGCGTCGTCGCCGGCACCGGCCTCACCGGCGGCGCGACGTCGGGCGACGCGACGCTCGGCATCGCGGTCCCGCTCGCCCTGACGGCGGCCACGAGCGACGTCGCCAACTTCACCCAGACCGGCGCGAACAACGGACTCACCGTCGACATGCCGAACACCAACGGCTCACGCGGCATCAGCGTGAACCACCTCGGCACCGGTCCCGGCGTGTTCGCCAACGCGGTCGGCGGCAACGGCATCTGGGGCGTGACCGGCAGCATCTCCTCCGCCGCCGTCATCGGCGACACCTCGTCGGGGGAGGGCATCGTCGCCCGTGCGAACGGTGCGGTCTGCGAGGCCGGCCCCGGCGGCTCGTGCAACGGGATCGGGGCCGTCGTCGGGCGCCATGACGGCCGGGGCGGCTTCGGCGTCCGCGGCTTCGTCACCGACCCGAACGGGGGCATCGGCGTCCTCGGCCAAGCCGGCGTCAGCGGCGGCACCGGCACGGGCCTGCGCGGCGAGAACATCAACGCGGCCAACGCCGGCGACGCCGTCGTGGGCGCGACGAACGGGCCCGGCGCCGGCGTCCACGGCGTCGAGACCTCCAGCAACGCCGCCGCGCTCGCCGGCCTCTTCGACGGCAACGTGCAGATCAACGGCAACCTCACGGTGACGGGCACGAAGTCCGGGTTCCGGATCGACGACCCGCTCGATCCGGCGCACAGCACGCTCACGCACACGCCGGTCGAGAGCGACGCGATGACCGTCGTCTACACCGGCAACGTCCGCACGGGGTCCGACGGGCGCGCCACCGTTCGCCTGCCCGCCTACGCGGACGCGATCGCGGGCGACTGGCGGTACCAGCTGACGCCGATCGGGAAGTTCGGGCAGGCGATCGTCGAGCGCGAGATGCACGACGGCCGCTTCACGGTCCGCAGCGAGCACGGCGGCACGAAGGTGTCGTGGAGCGTCACCGGCACGCGCGACGACGCGTACGCCGACGCGCACCCGTTCAGCGCCGTCCAGCGCAAGACCGGAGCGGAGCTGGGCCGCTACCTGCACCCGGAGCTGTTCGGGCAGCCGTCGTCGAAGTCGGTGATCCGGCCGCTCAAGTCCACGCGGCCCTCCGCGTCGGCGCGCGCCGCGAGCCACCGCCCGAGGCTCGCGTCGGACCGATGACTGGCATGCTGCGCTCGTGGCACGGGCCGACGAGACCGTCATCGACGCGGGAGGTCGCCCGCTCCGCGTGACGAGCGGAGACCGCGTCATCTTCCCCGCCACCGACCGCACGCCCGCGATCACGAAGCTCGGCGTCGTCGAGTACTACCTCGCCGTCGAGGACGGGATCATGCGGGCGCTGCGGCGGCGGCCGACGACGCTCGAGCGGTGGCCGAAGGGCGTGCACCCGGGGATGGTGCTGGCGACGCGCGAGGACCGGCGCGGCGCCGACGCCTTCTACCAGAAGCGCGTTCCCAAGGGCGCACCGGACTACATCGAGACGGCGCAGATCGCGTTCCCGTCCGGGCGCACGGCGGACGAGATCTGCCCGACCGAGATCGCGGTCGTCGGGTGGTGCGCGCAGATGGGGACGATCACGTTCCACCCCTGGCCGGTGCGCGACGGCGACGTCGAGCACCCGGACGAGCTGCGCATCGACCTCGACCCGCAGCCGGGCACCGACTTCGCCGACGCGGTCCGCGTCGCGGGCGTCGCGCGCGAGCTGCTCGGCGAGCTCGGCTACACCGGGTTCCCGAAGACGTCGGGCGGGCGCGGCATCCACATCTACGTGCGCATCGAGCCGCGCTGGACGTTCACCGACGTCCGCCACGCCGCGATCGCGTTCGGCCGGCTGCTGGAGGAGCGGCTGCCGGGCGAGGTGACGACGAAGTGGTGGAAGGAGGAGCGCGGCGAGCGCATCTTCGTCGACTACAACCAGAACGCCCGCGACCGCACGATCGCGTCGGCGTACAGCATCCGCCCGAAGCCGGGCGCTCCCGTGTCGGCGCCGTTCGCCTGGGACGAGCTCGGGAGCGTGCAGCCCGAGGACTTCACCGTCGCGACCATGCCGGCGCGCTTCGCGGAGATCGGCGACCCGCATGCGGCGATCGACGACAAGGCGCACTCGCTGCAGCCGCTGCTCGACCACTACGAGCGCCAGGGCGACGGCGACATGCCGTATCCGCCCGACTACCCGAAGATGCCGGGCGAGCCGAAGCGCGTGCAGCCGTCACGCGACCGTGACCGCCCACGCGACTGAGCAGGAGAAGCAGTTGACGGCAGTCGGAAGAGGCGGGGCCGCGCGGCGACGGTCGACGCGCTCGCGACGAAGGCGGCGGTCGACGCGCTGAGGGACGGCGGCAACGCGGTCGACGCGGCGGTGGCGGCCGCCGGCGTCCTCGGCCTCACCGAGCCGTTCTCGTCCGGCATCGACGGCGACCGCGGCCTCGACCTCTGGAACAGGGCCTGCCGTCCAGCGGCGGCTCGACCGTCGGCGAGGCGCTCAACATCCTCGAGGGCTACGGCGACCTCGCCGCCGACCGCACGCGCGCGCTGCATCTCTTCCTCGAGGCGTCGCGCTTCAGCTTCGCCGACCGCAACGCCTACGTCGCCGACCCGGCGTTCTTCGACGTGCCGCTGCGCGGCCTGCTCTCCGACGAGTTCGCCGCCGACCGCCGCGCAGCTGGATGAGCCCGACGATCGTCACGAAGGACGGCAAGCCGTTCCTCGCGGTCGGCTCGCCCGGCGGCTCGACGATCATCACGACGCTCGCCGAGGCCGCGTTCGCCGCGTCGCCGGAGGCGAAGGTCCTCGCCTCCGACTACGGCCACGTCTTCGGGCCGAGCCCCGAGATCGGCGCGGTCACCGGCATCGAGCACCTGCCCGACGGGCGCGTCCTCGCGGCCGCTGAGCCCGTGCGCCGCGGCGGCGGCAGCGCCGCGGTCGAGGAGCCGTGGGCCGTCAGCCGCCGGCACGCGCTCGCGAACCACGGCGCCGCCGCTCGAAGGCGTCCGCGAGCGCGTCCCACGCGGCGTCGAGGTCGGCTCCGCGCGGGAAGCGGTCGGCGAGCTCGAGGACGACGAGGCCGTGGGCGGCTGCCCAGAGGGCTCGGCCCGCGTCCTCTCCGCCGGCGGCGGCGACGAGCGGTGCCGCCGCGCGGTCCTCGAGTCCCTCAGGGAGGCGTTCCCGCGGGAACGGGCGGTCGGTCATGAGCTGGTAGAGCGCCGGGCGGGCGAGCGCGAAGGCGCGGTAGGCGACGAGCAGCTCGCGCAGCGTCGCCCCGGGCGGCGTCTCGCGCTCCATCATCCGCAGGCCCTCCGCGGCGAGCAGCGCCTCGAGCTCCGCCTTGTCGGCGACGTGCTTGTAGAGCGAGGGCGCGCGGATGCCGGCGGCGCCGGCGAGCCGCCGCATCGTCAGCGCCGATTCGCCTTCGGCCTCGAGCAGGCCGAGGGCGAGGGCGACGAGCTCGTCGCGGCGGCTCACCGCTGCTGGCCGTCGGCGGTGCGCAGCCCGAAGCCGGCCGCGCGGTCCATCGCGACGTGGGCGAGCCAGCCGAGGGCGATCGCGCCGAGCATGGCCGACCCGGTGGCCGCGGCGAGCGCGCCGGCGAGGAGCGGGCCGGGCACCGCGTGGACGGCGTTGTAGACCGGAACCCAGCGCGGCCGCAGGACGCCGTCGCGCAGGCCGGCGAGCGGCACGTCGGCGAGCACGAGCGGCGCCCACAAGGCGAGGGTCCCCGCGCCCTGCCAGGCGATCCCCGCGACGAGCGCGGCGATGAAGACGACTGCGAACGCGAGTCGGCCCGAGAGGTGGCGCGGGGCGGCGCCGGACGGGCGGTGAAGCGGAAGGGTGGTGGCGGACATGAGCGGCTCCAACATCGGTGGCTAACCCTGTTAGCAGAGACAGTAGCTAACAACGTTAGCCGGAGTCAAGTCCGCGGCGCCGGGGTGGCACCGGGGTGCCAGGCACCCCGGTGCCTGGCACCCCCGGCGCGGCCTCGCGGCCTCCTGGCACCCCGCGGCCTCAGACGGCCACGGCGGCGGACTCGACCGGGAGGCCGGCCTCGGTCCAGTCCTGCTTGCCCTCGGCGTACTTGCGGACGTTCGTGTAGCCCATGGCGCGGAGCTCGTTGGCGGCGACCTCCGAGTTGTGGCACGCGGTGTTCGAGCAGTACGTGACGATCGGGGCGTCGCGGTCGGGGAGCAGCGACGGAGCGAGCTCGCGGACCTTCGTGTGGGGGACGTTGATCGCGCCGGGGAGGTGGGCGGCGGCGTAGTACAGCTCGCCGAGGGTCTCGACGACGGTGACGGTGCCCTCGGCGATCTCGCGCTCAAGCTGCTGGCGGGTGATGGTGCTGGTCATGGGAGGGATCGTCGGGCCGGGAGCGGTGCGCGTCCAAGACCGGCTGGCTCTCGCTCCATACTTCGCGAGCAGTGGACCCCGATCTGCGCCAGCTGCGGTACTTCCTCGCCGTCGCCGACGAGCTGAACTTCACGCGGGCGGCCGAGCGGCTGCACATGGCGCAGCCCCCGCTGAGCGCGGCGATCCGGCAGATGGAGGAGCAGCTCGGCGTCGAGCTGTTCGAGCGCACCAGCCGCGAGGTCAAGCTCACCGCCGCCGGGCGGCTCCTGCAGGAACGCGGGGCCGAGCTGCTCGCCGGCGCCGAACGCGTCTTCGCCGCCGTCCGCGAGGTGGAGCGCTCACCGGTCGGGCGCGTAGCGCTGGGCATCGCGCCGCCGGCGCGGTTCGGGATCGGGCCGCAGCTGACGGCGGCCTGCGCGTCGCGCGCGCCGGGCGTGATGGTCTACCTGCGCGAGGACACCACCGGCGTCCTGCTGCGCGAGCTGCGCGCCGGGCGGCTCGACCTCGTCGTCGGGTTCTGCGCGCCCCCCGACGACGCGCTCGAGCGCGAGCGCCTGCGCGACGAGCCCGCCGTCGTGCACGTCGACGCGTCGCACCCGCTTGCGCAACGCGACCGGCTGGCGCTCGCCGATCTGAAGGACGAGACGCTCGTCGTCGCCGGCGGCAAGGACTCCGCGGGCTACACCGCCACGGTCGTCGAGCTGTGCCGCCGGGCGGGCTTCGAGCCCGAGACGGTCGCCGATCCGTACCCCAACCTCGGCCTGCAGGCGATCCGCGAGGGGCTCGGCGTCGTGGTCTACCCGCGCACCGCGTTCGCCGACGAGCTCACCGGCTCGGCCTTCGTCCCGATCGACCCGCCGGTGACGCTGCCGTTCGATCTCCTGTGGCGCCGCGGCCCGCGGTCGGGCGCACTCGAGGCGGTGCTCGGCGTGGCGCGCGAGCTGCGCGAGAGCGGGCGCGTCTAGCACGAGACGAAGCCGGTCTTGGACACCGGCGCCGCCCGCGCCGAAGCTCCGATGCATGACCAAGCTCCTGTACGTGAACTCCTCGCCGCGCGAGGAGAAGTCCGAGTCCCGCGCCCTCGCCGCCGAGTTCCTGCGCGTCTACCGCGAGCACCGTCCCGGCGTCGAGGTCGAGCTGCTCGACCTGTGGACCGAGCGCCTGCCCGTCTTCGGCGGCCGCGGCGTCGGCGCGAAGATGGCCGTGTTCGCCGGCGAGAGGCCGTCCGGCGCGGAGGGCGATGCCTGGGCCGAGGTGCGCGCCCTGTTCGACCGCTTCAACAGCGCCGACGAGTACCTCTTCACGGTCCCGATGTGGAACCACAGCGTGCCGTGGGTGCTCAAGCACCTCATCGACACGATCAGCCAGCCGGGGATGGTGTTCGGCTTCGATCCGGCCGAGGGCTACACCGGGCTGCTCGAGCGCAAGCGGGCGGTCGCCGTCTACACCGGCGCCGTGTACTACGAGGGCGCGCCGCTCTCGTTCGGCCGCGACTTCCACCGCTCGTACTTCAACGACTGGCTGCGCTGGGCGGGCATCGACGACGTCGCCGAGATCCGCTTCCAGCCGAACCTCGTCACCGCCGACGCCGACGCCGGCCGGAGCGCCGCGATGGCCGACGCCCGCGCGGTCGCCGAGGCGTTCGCGCGGGCGCCGCAGCTCATCGGCGGCTGATGCGGATCAGTCGAGCATCGAGGGGTCGAACGGGATGCCGAAGTAGTCGGTCAGCACCTCGCAGACCAGCGGGCTGTCGAACGCCGGGTGACCGCCGGCGTCCTTGATCACCTCGATGTCGCCCTCGATCAGCGGGTTGTCGCTCAACTCCGGGAAGTCCGGGTTCGGCACGAACGTGATGCTGTACCTCAGCAGTCCGTGGTCGCTGGTGACGACGCCCTGCCCGGGCAGCCGGATCTTCGCCCGCAGGCCGGCCTCGAACGAGATCTCGGTGTGGGGCTCGTCGAACGGCGCGTCGATCGACTGCGCGACGACATGCCCGGCGCCCTGGAGGTACGCCGTCTTGTCCCCGTAGGTCAGCGTCGTCCGCGAGCTGATCGAGATCCGGAAGGTCATCCCGTCGTCGTAGCCCTGCGCCACGCCCTGGTCGTGGATGGTCACGGCCTCGCCCGTCCCGCAGAAGTCCTCGTCGGTGAACGTCTCGTCGAAGCGGTCCTTGAAGTCGGGGGCGGCCGCGGAGGCACCCGCAGGCATCACCACCGCGAAGGCGACCAGGACGACCGGGATGAGCATGCGACGGCGCATGGTTCCTACTCCTCGGGTGGGGTGAAGGGGATCCCGAAGTACGAGGTGATCGTCTCGCACCACACGGGGTCGTAGAAGTCGGGGTGGCCACCGGCGTCCTTGAAGACCGTGACCTCGTCGGGGATGACCGGCGGCTCGTCCTCGCCGGGGAAGTTCGGGTTCGCGATGAACGAGATCTCGTAGGAGAGGAGCCCGTGATCGATGGTCACGGTGCCCTGGCCGGGAAGACGGACCTTCGAGCGGATCCCGGTCTCGTCGATGATCTCGGTGTGCGGCTCGTCGAACGGGTTGTCCTGCGACACGGCGAGGATGTGCCCGGCGTTCTGGACGTACACCGTCTTGCCCTCGAACGTCAGGGTGGTCCTGTCGCTGAACGAGATGCGGAAGACCATGCCGTCGTCGTAGCCCTGCGCCACGCCCTGGTCGTGCACGAGCACGTCCGCACCGGTCCCGCAGAAGTCCTCGTCGACGAACGTCTCGTCGAAGCGGTCCTTGAAGTCGGGGGCGGCCGCCGATGCACTCGCAGGCATCACCACCGCCAGAGCGAGCAGCATCGCCGGGATGATCAGGCGGTGGCGCATGGCGCCTCCTTTCGGTGGACCCCACGGACCCTCTTGTCTCGTGACAGCGCCGTCAACGGGAGATCTGCCCCCGGGGGCAGTCAAGCCACGTCCGTCAGCTGTGCAGGATCTCCGCGCCCCGCGCGAGCATGAACGGCGCCGACGCGCCGATGTCCTCCCAGATCTCGTCTCGGCGCCGGCCGCGGCGGTGGAGGTCGAGGTAGTACGCCGTCAGCGACGCCAGGCGCAGGCCCGCGAACGCGCGGTACCAGGACAGGTTCGACAGGTCGGCGCCCGTCGCCCGGGCGTAGACGTCGGCGAGGAACTGGGGGTCGGGGCTCGGCGCGATGCGCTCGCGGTGGGCCGGCGACCAGCTCGCGCGGTCGCTCATCATGCAGACCCAGCCGACGTCGAGCAGCGGGTCGCCGATGAACGTGCCCTCCCAGTCGAGGACGCCGGTCAGGCGGCCCTGGTCGAACATCCAGTTGTTCGAGTAGAAGTCGTTGTGGACGAGGCCGAGCGCGCGGTCGTCGGGCGCGGACCCCGCGAGGCGCTCGGCGAGCGCGCGGCCGGGCTCGAGCCACGACGGCTCGGGGGAGCGCTCGAGCAGGTGCGACCAGCGCTCGACGTGGCGGGTCAGCGGGCGCGGCTTGTCCCAGCCGTCGAGCCGGCCGCGCCAGTCGATCGCGTGGATCCGCGCCAGCGCCTCGACCGCCTGGCGCCACAGCTGCGGGGCCTCGTCGCTCGTGGTCGCGAGCGGCTGCTCGAAGACGTCGCCGAGCGTCGCCCCCGGCACGAGGTCGACGACGAGGTACGGGACGCCGAACCAGCGCTCGTCGTCGCCCCACCAGCGCGGCCGCGGAGCGGGGACGCCGGCGTCGGTGACCGCCTGCAGCAGCGGCACCTGGCGCAGGACGTCGGTGATGCCCGACCGGCGCACGCCGGCGGGCGGCACCCGGATGACGAGCCGCTCGAGCGCGCCGTCGCCGTCGGTGCGCACGTCGAAGGCGAACGAGATCCCGGAGTGGCCCGGCAGGCGTCGCGTCGAGACGATGCGGGCGTCGTCGCCGAGGTGCGCCTCTGCCCACCTCCACAAGCGCTCAGGGAAGTCGTCGTGGTCATGGGTCATCCGGTCCGCCATGATCGCGCGGCGGAGGCCCGACGTGAGACTCACCAGCTTCGACGACTATCCGTTCCACCAGGTCGCGACGCCGTTCAACGTCGTGGGCACGTCGGACGTCCACTTCAACGACGGCTACTGGTTCGCGACCTTCGCGGAGGGCTGGTACGTCGCCGCCGGGCTGCGGCTGCACCCGAACACGAACGTCATGGACTGCTTCGTCGGCCTCGCTCGCGACGGCCATCAGCACGTCGTGCGCGCGTCGCGGGTGCTGCGCCCGCGGCACACCGAGCTCGAGGTCGGCCCGCTGCGCGTCGACATCGAGGAGCCAATGCGACGCTGCCGCCTGCGCCTGGCCGACACGCCGATCGACCTGCGCTTCGAGCTCGTCTTCGAGGCGCGCGACGAGCCGCTGCTGGAGGCGCCTTACCAGCACCGCAAGTACGGCCACCTCATCCACGACATGGTCCGCTACACGCAGGTGTGCCGCACCTCGGGAACCGTGACGTGGCGCGGCGAGGAGGTGGCGGTCGACGGCTGGGACGCGATCCGCGACCACTCGTGGGGCGTGCGCTCGATGATGGGCCCGCGGACGCCGCACGGGGGAACGGGGGAGCGCGACCCGGACGAGCTCGACCACCGCGCGTTCCGCATCTGGGTTCCGTTCGGCACCGACCGGTACGCCGGGTTCTTCCACACCCACGAGGACGGCGACGGGAACACGCTCGACTTCGAGGGCCACCTGACGTACCCGGATGGGTCGCGCGTGCGGCTCGTCGCGGTCAAGCACGAGCTGCAGTACCACCCCGGCACGAAGTACGTGACCGGCGGCGTGCTGCGCCTGCTCGACGAGGAGGGCGACTGGCGCGAGCACCGGCTCGAGCCCGCCGGCACGCCGGCCGACGTGCAGGGCTTCGGCTACTACGGCGGCTGGCACGACGGCGGCAGCCCGGGGGTGTGGCGCGGCGTCGGCCCAGTCGTCGAGCACGACAGCTACCCCGTCGGGCCGGAGCGCGGCAAGAGCGGCCCGCCGCACCTGCCCGACGGGCGCCGGCTCGGCCCGACCGAGTTCCCCTGCCGCATCACCACGCCCGACGGCGCCGGCGGCATGGCGCACTTCGAGCACCACGTCCTCGGGCCGTACCGGCCCTACGGCTTCACCTGAGACAGGAAGGACCTGCGATGTACGAGACGATCGCCTACGACGTCGAGGGCACGACGGCCGTCATCACGCTCGACCGCCCGGACGAGCTGAACACGATCGTGCCGCCGATGCTCGAGGAGCTCGACGCCGCCGTCACCACCGCGATCCGCGACAAGCAGGTCAAGGTGATCATCCTCCAGGGCGCCGGCACGTCGTTCTGCGCGGGCTTCAACTTCGCCGGCGGCTTCACGTACTGGAACGACCAGATCGCGACCGAGGACGGCCGCTACGACGCGGGCGCCGACCTGATCATGACCACGTCGCACGCGACGGGCTGGGTGCCGCGCATGATGTCGCTGTGGCGCTCGCCCAAGCCGGTGATCACGCAGATCCACGGCTGGGCGGTCGGCGGCGGCAGCGAGATGGCGTTGTGCGGCGACATCGTCATCGCGTCCGAGGACGCGCGCATCGGCACGCCGTACTCGCGCATGTGGGGCTGCCACCACGCCGGCATGTGGGTCTACCGGCTCGGGCTGGCGAAGGCGAAGGAGCTCGCGCTCACGGGCCGCCCGCTGTCGGGCGTCGAGGCCGCCGAGCTGCAGCTCATCAACAAGGCTGTCCCGTTCGCGCAGCTGCAGGACGAGACGCGCGCGCTCGCCGAGCAGCTCGCCACGATCCCGCTCTCGCAGCTCGCGTGCATGAAGCTCGTCGTCAACCAGGCCTACGAGAACATGGGCCTCGGGGCGACGCAGTACCTCGGATCGGTGATGGACTCGATCATGCGCAACACGCCCGAAGCGCTCGACTTCATCGAGCGGGCGGGCACCGAGAGCGTCCGCGCGCTGGTCGCCGAGCGCGACGCGCCGTTCGGCGACTACTCGACCGCGGGGCCGGAGGACAAGCCCGATCCCGCCAACGTGGTGAGGGCCGGACGCGCCGCTTGAGCGGTGTCGTACCGTAGGGACCAGAGAGAAACCCTTTGATCCCGGTTGCAAAAAGGAGGAATGCGCATGAGCCTGACGATCGGTGACACCGCGCCCGATTTCGAAGCGGACACCACCGAGGGGCGGATCCGCTTCCACGACTGGATCGGGGACAGCTGGGCGGTGCTCTTCTCGCACCCGAGGAACTTCACGCCGGTCTGCACGACCGAGCTCGGCTACATGGCGTCGATCAAGCCGGACTTCGACAGCCGCAACGTGAAGATCATCGGGCTCTCGGTCGATCCCCTGGAGAACCACGAGAAGTGGGCGCAGGACATCGCCGAGACGCAGGGCACCGCGCCGAACTACCCGATCATCTCCGACGCCGACTTCGAGGTCTCGAAGGCCTACGGCATGCTCCCGCCGGACGTCTCCGGCGACCCGACGGAGCGCACGCCGGCTCAGAACGCGACGCTGCGCAACGTCTTCGTCGTGGGCCCGGACAAGAAGATCAAGCTCGTCCTGATCTACCCGATGACCACCGGCCGCAACTTCGACGAGGTCCTGCGGGTCATCGACTCGCTGCAGCGCACCTCGAACCACGCGGTGGCGACGCCGGCGCAGTGGCAGCCGGGCGACGACGTGATCATCGCCGGCTCGGTCAGCGACGACCAGGCGAAGGAGAAGTACCCCGAGGGGTTCGAGGCGCCGCGTCCGTGGATGCGGATCGTGCCCGACCCCGTCGGCAAGTAGCTTCGCACTCCATGTCGCGAGCGGCGCCGAAAGGCGCCCTCGCGGCATAGGCGCGGCGGGGGTGCGGAAGTAGGGTCGCCCGAGCGCCCGACCCCGAAGAGAGGAGGCGCCCGATGAGCGCCGCGCCGCAGGCCCCGCAGACCATCGTGCTCGTCCACGGCTTCTGGGTGACGCCGCGCAGCTGGGAGGAGTGGAAGGCCCGCTACGAGGCGGCCGGCCACCGCGTGCTGACGCCCGCGTACCCGGGGCTCGAGGTCGAGGTCGAGGCGCTCAACGAGGACCCGGCGCCGATCGAGCAGCTCACCGTTCCCGCGATCGTCGACCACCTCGCCGCGGTCATCGAGAGCACGGGGACGCAGCCGATCCTCATGGGCCACTCCGCGGGCGGCGTGATGGTGCAGCTGCTGATGGACCGCGGGTACGGATCGGTCGGCGTGGCGATCAACTCGGCGCCCACGGAGGGCGTGAAGGTGGTGCCGCTGTCGCAGATCCGCGCGACGTTCGAGGTGCTGAAGAACCCGGCGAACCGCCACCGCGCCGTGGGCTTCTCGTACGAGCAGTGGCGCTACGCGTTCACGAACGGCTTCCCCGAGGACCAGTCGCGCGCGCTGTACGAGCGCTACCACGTGCCGGCGTCGGGCGGGATCTTCTGGGACAACGTGCTGTCGAACGTCAAGCCCGGACACCAGGAGACGTGGGTCGACTACCACAACGACGACCGCGCGCCCCTGCTCTTCATCAGCGGCGGCGAGGACCATCTCATGCCGCCGTCGGTGCAGCGCTCCAACGCGAAGCACTACAAGTCCGACACGATCACCGAGGTCGTCGAGTACGAGGGCCGCGCGCACCTCATGCCGTCGCAGGAGGGCTGGGAGGAGGTCGCCGACTTCGCGCTCGAGTGGGCGGTCGCCAACCAGCGCCAGCCGGCGGCTACGGGTTGAAGGCGAAGTAGACGAAGGAGCCGAAGAGCACCAGGTCGACGCCCCCTGGCCGGCATCAAGCGCCGAGGCCGTCGACGAGGTCGGCGATCGACTCGACGACGAGGCCGGGACGGAACGGGAAGCGCTCGACCTCGTCGCGGTGCGTCGAGCCCGTGAGGACGAGCACCGTGTGCATGCCCGCCTCCAGGCCGGACTTCACGTCGGTGTCCATGCGGTCGCCGATCATCGCCGCCGTCTCGGAGTGCGCGGAGATCGCGTTCAGCGCGGAGCGCATCATGAGCGGGTTCGGCTTGCCGACGAAGTAGGGCTCGACGCCGGTCGCGCGACTGATGAGCGCCGCCACCGACCCCGTCGCGGGCAGCGGCCCGTCGGGCGTCGGGCCGGTCACGTCGGGGTTCGTGGCGATGAACCGCGCGCCGGCGAGGACGAGCCGGATCGCGTGGGCGATCCGCTCGAAGCTGTACGTGCGGGTCTCGCCGAGCACGACGTAGTCGGGCGTGCGCTCGGTCAGCGTGTAGCCGACGTCGTGCAGCGCGGTCGTCAGCCCCGCCTCGCCGATGACGAACGCGGTGCCACGCGGGCGCTGGTCGGCCAGGAACCGGGCGGTCGCCAGGGCCGACGTCCAGATGCACCCCTCGGGGACGTCGAGCCCGCTCATCGCCAACCGCAGCGACAGGTCGCGCGGCGTGTAGATCGAGTTGTTGGTCAGGACGAGGAACGGCAGGTCGAGCTCGCGCAGCCGCGCGAGGAAGCGGTCGGCGCCCGGGATCGCCTGCTCCTCGCGGACGAGAACGCCGTCCATGTCCGTCAGCCAGGACTCGATGCCGCGGTCGGTCACGGGCTCGAAGGATGCACGCTCATCCCTAGGATCGCCCCGTGGACGCCATCGATCGCGACATCGTCCGCCTCCTGCAGGCCGACGGGCGGATGAGCTACCGCGAGCTGGGCGACCAGGTGGGGCTGAGCGCGAACGCGGTGCGCGACCGCGTTCGCGTGCTCGTCGACCGGCGCGTCATCGAGGGCTTCCATGCGCGCGTCGGCGCGGAGTGGTCGGACCGCCGGCTGCAGGCGCTCGTCGACGTGCGCCTGCGCACGCCGGACGCCGCGGAGCGGTTCGAGACGATGATGCGCCGCTCGCCGATCGTGATGGAGGCGATGCACCTCACCGGTCGCGCGGACTACGTCGTGCGCGTCGGCTGCTCGGTCACGCAGGAGCTCGACGACCTCATCCGGCTGATGAAGGAGCAGGGCGGCGTCCGCGACACCGAGACGCGGCTGATCCTGCGCGTCGTCGGCTGAGAAGCCGCGGTGCCCGTCGGCGTCAGTGCTGCTGGTAGTGCAGCAGGCCGCGGCGCGCGGAGGGATCGCTGAGCAGCACGCTCGGATCGTCGAGCTCGAGCAGGCGCACGACGAAGGCGCCGACCGCGCCGATGAGGATGCCGACAGCGATCAGAGCCGAGGTGAGTCCGAGGGTGGCGATGAGGGCGGCGACGATCACGGGTAGCTCCTTGCTCTGGTCGCCCGAGTGATCGGCCGGCGTCCGCGGATCGTGAGCGCGGCGCCGGTTCCGTCGATCGGACGTCCTCGCCTCCGCCGGCCGATCGGCCGATCGGGGGAGTTCGGTGCCCTTCTCGGATCATCGCGCGCCAAGTTGCGCCGAACGGCCGAATGCTCGCGTCCGGATCGCCGATGCTCGGGTGCGTGAACGCCGCCGCCCCCACCTCCGTCGCCCTGCGCCTCGACGCCGCGGACGTCGAGGACTTCCGCTTGATGCTGCGCGAGCAGCTCGTCGATGACACGGAGCGGCTGCGCGACATCGAGGCCGGCGTCGACGGGACGCCGCTGGCCGAGGTGCAGCGGCGGATCGCCTTCCTCTGGTCGCTGGCCGATCAGGTCGGCGGCGTCTACTGAGCGAGCGCGCGGCGCATCGCGTCGGCGGTCGCCGCGTCGGCCGGCAGGAACGCCTCGATCGCCAGCTCCGACAGCGTCACGTCGACGGCGGTCCCGAAGGTCGTCACCGTGCTGATGAAGGCGAGCTCCCCGTCCGGGTGGCGCAGCCGCAGCGGCGTCGCGATCTCGCCCGCGACGAGGTCCGTCGCGGCATGGGGTGGGCCGCCGCCGGGGTACGCCGCCAGCTCCTCGTGCAGCGCGGCGAGCGCGGGGTCGCCGCTCGCGACCGCCTGGCGGCCGAGGCGGTCGAGCAGGTGCGCGCGCCACTCGCCGAGGTTCGCGATGCGCGGCGCGAGGCCCTCGGGGTGCAGCGCGAGGCGCAGGACGTTGACCGGCTCCTCCAGCAGGTGGCCGGCCACGCCGGCGGTCAGCAGCGGGACCGCGCGGTTGCCGGCGACGAGGCCCCAGTGGCGGTCGACGGCGAGCGCGGGGAACGGCTCGTAACCGGTCAGCACGCGCTCCAGCGCGTCGCGCACCGGGGCCATCTCGGGCGCGTCGAGGTCGCGCTGCCCGTACGCCGGCGCGTACCCCGCGGCGAGCAGCAGCTGGTTGCGGTCGCGCAGCGGCACGTCGAGGCGATCGGCGAGGTGCATGAGCATCTCGGCGCTCGGCCGCGCGCGGCCCGTCTCGATGAAGCTGAGGTGGCGGGCGGACACGTCGGCCTCGAGCGCGAGGTCGAGCTGGGTGAGGCGCCGCCGCCGGCGCCAGTCGCGGAGCATCGGACCCACGCGGGAGGTGTCGGCGGCGGTGCTCACGGCGTCCGACGCTACTGGGCCTGCAGCTCGCCGAAGAACCCGGTCACGCGCTGCAGCCGGCCGTCGGCCGCGATCTCCGCGACGTCCATGCCGCTCAGCACGACGTCGCCGCCGGGCGCGACGAGCTCCCACGTGTAGCGGGCGCGGTCGTGGTGCGCGTCGACCGCGCTCGTGCGCCGGAACGTGTGCCCGGCGTAGTGCGTCTGCAGCGCGTCCGCCGCGGCGCTGATCCCGTCGTGGCCGTCGCCGGTCAGCGGCGGGTCGAGCAGCTGGCCGTCCTGCGCCCAGACCGTCGCGATCAGGTCGGCGCGGCGCGCGGCGTCCGGCTCGGCGTACGCGGTCAGGTAGCCGTCGATGGTGGTGGTGAGGTCCGTGGTGGTCGTCATGGGCCGACACGGTGGACCACCGCGCGCGGCCCGTCGATGACCTCGGAGGTAAGGCGTCAGACGCGGCGGCCGGGCGTGCAGGTGCGGTACGTGCGCGTCTGGATGCGGCCGGAGCGCAGCCGGATCCGCAGCTTCACGACCTGCTTGGAGCGGCCGCGGAGGTCGACGACGACGCGCCGGCCCTTGCGGATGCGCAGCGGCCGGCCGTTCAGCGTGACCCGCCGCGTCCCGCGCGGGACGTGCACGACGAACCGGCGCTTGCTCGCGCAGCGCTTGGCCGCCTGCGACGGCGTCCCGGAGGCGGCGCGGGCGCAGCCCCGCTCGGCGAACGCCGCGCCGTCGGGCAGGTACTCGGAGACGGGGAACACGTCGCCCATCGTCGAGGCCTCCTTGTCGGCGGTGGCGGCCTGCACCGACTGCGCGAAGCCGGGCGACGGAAGCATGTGCCGGTAGATGAGCGCGCCGCGGACGTTCGGCCCCCACGGCAGCCAGTTGACGCCGCACTCGCGCGTCGCGTTCGCCGGGCGCTCGTTCGGCGTCGACACCACGTACGTCACGAAGCCGTCGCGGCCGACGACCGCGCGGTCGTCGTTGATGCACGCGACGAAGCGTTGCGTGATCGGGTCGTTCTGGCACACCGACCAGTAGCGCAGGTCGCCGCCGGGCATCCGCGCCGGGCCGGGCCGGGTGTCGGGGAAGCTCGGCGCGCGGAAGCGCGTGACCACGACCGGGCCGAAGCCGCGGTGGATGAGCGCGCTGACGTACGCGTTGTCGGTGTTCGAGAGGAAGCCGCCCTTGCCGCCGCGCTCGTCGAGCGTCGACTGGCCGAACCCGTTGAACGTGGGGTTGTCGGTGAACGCGACGCCGAGCGCCGCGGCGACGTTGACGAACTTCCGCCAGCGCGGCGGGTTGCGGCCCGTCGCCGTTTGCGCCGGCTCGGTCTGCGGCATCGACCGCGCCTGCGCGAGCGCGTCGTTGAGGACCGTCGTCGTCGGCTTGCGGACCTCGTTGCAGACGCTCGGCGACACGGGCGCGTCGCTGCCCGCCTGCACGACCTCGGCGGTCGGCAGCCCGACGCTGCCGTAGTCGTCGCGGCCCCGGTCGGGGACGTAGATGCGGTAGGTGAAGAGACCGATCGGGTTCGGCGTGCCGCCCTGGCCGGCGGCGCCGTAGAGCGTGTTGCGCTCGCGCTGCGGCGGCGGCGTGGTCGCGAACGAGACGTGCGCGGTGTAGGAGCGGTGCGCGGCGGTGCGGTCGGCGCCGGCGCGGAACGGGTTCGTCGAGCCGGGATCCGGCTCGAGCGCGGCGTCGGCGAGGCCGTCGATCGGGCGCAGCGCGGCGTCGTAGACGTTGAACGACATGTAGCGCGCATGCGGGAACCGGCCGGTGATGCGGATCTCGGTGCCCGGCACCGCGGCGAACGCGCCGCTGAAGTACGCGGCCGAGTCGTCGGGGTAGAGGACGTTCGTCGCGCCCGCGTCGAGGTTCGTGAGCGGCAGGACGCAGGTCTCGTCGAGCGACTGCGCTGGGGCGGGCGCGGCGGCGAGGAGCGAGGCGGCGAGGACGGCGAGAGCGACGTTCTTCATCGGATCGGTCCACAACATGTGACGACCGGGACGGAGACAACCACGAAGCGGTGCATCGTGCGCCGGTGGACGGTCTGCAGGGCCGCTTGCAGCCGTCCAGGCCCGCTGAGCGGCCATCAAGACCCACCCGCGAGCCGTCGACCACCGGGACGTCGCCATGCGCCGCCTGCTGCTGATCACGCTCGCCCTGTCCGCGCTCGCGGCGCCGTCCGCGGCGGCCGCGGCGACCGGCTCCGGCGGCCTCGAGGCCGCCGAGGATCCGGTCGTCACCGGCACGACCGGCGGGACGCTGGCGAAGGACGCCGCGCCCGCCACGAGCGCGCAGGTCGGAGGGGTCGCGCCCTTCTCGCCCACGCCCACCGCGCCGGCGAAGACCACCGCGGCTGGAGCCGCTCCTTCCGCGCCGGGAGCGACGTTGCCCGCCACTGCCGTCTCCGGGCCCTCCGCGCCGGGGACGGTCCCGTACGCGGCTCTCATCAACGCGACGGCGCGCCGCTACGGCCTGGCCCCGACGCTCCTCACCGCGCTGGTGTGGAAGGAGTCGGCCTTCAACCCGAAGGCGAAGAGCCCGGCCGGGGCGCGCGGCCTGACGCAGCTCATGCCGGCGACGGCGAAGGAGCTGGGCGTCGTGCACCGCTACGACCCGGCCGAGAACCTCGACGGCGGGGCCCGCTACCTCAAGGCGATGCTCGTCCGCTTCGGCAGCGTCAAGCTCGCGCTCGCGGCGTACAACGCGGGCGCCCAGAACGTCGTCAAGCACAAGGGCATCCCGCCCTTCGAGGAGACCCGCACCTACGTGCGCGACATCGTCGCGTACGAGGCGAGCCTCCGCGGCTACCAGCCGAAGCCCGCCGCGTAGGTCACCGTCGCGAGCGCGGTCTGCCCGGACTTGTTCGGGTGGAAGTAGTCCCAGCCGCTCACCTGCGACAGCTTGAACGCGTAGTTGAAGACCGCGTTGCCGTCGAACTTGCAGTGCGCCCGCAGCGCGCACGATTGGGCGAGCTGGGTGTTGTAGTCGACGACGCGCTGGCGCACGCGTGCGCGGCGGTCGACGTCCGCCTGCGCGGTCGACGTCGGGTTGGCGAGCAGCGACTGGCAGATGTCGTAGCCGCTCCACGCCGCGAGGGCGTAGCCGTTGGTGTGGCCGACCTGCCACAGCTGGTAGACGTTCGGCACGCTCGAGACGAAGATCCGCGCGTTCGGCAGCCCGGTCGACAGCGTGGTCAGCGCCTGGTCTATCTGCGAGCGGAACGTCGAGACCGGCGTCATCGTCGCCTCGGACTCCGTGCACGCGTCGTTCGCGCCGATCAGGATCGTCACGTAGTCGACGCCCTGCCCGACCGCGGTGCTCACCTGCCCGTTGAGGTCGACCGCCTTGGCGCCGGTCTTCGCGTCGTTGTAGTTGCGCCCGCTGATCGCGCCGTTCTTCTTGAGGATCCGCGTGTAATGGCTGTTGATCGCCGAGTCGCTGCCGGTCGACCACGACTCGCCGGGGCAGTCGACGTAGAACCCGCACGCGTTGAAGCCGCGGGTGATCGAGTCGCCGGTCGACGCCATCGAGCTTGGGATCGGCTCGGTGGTCGGTGCGGCGGAGGCGGCGGCCGGCGCAACGGCGACGACACCGAGTGCGAGCACGGCGAACTGCCGCGCGCGGCGGCTCAACTGCAGACCCATGGGGGCTCCTCTCCGGGGGATGTGGGCGCCCCTCCCAAGGCACCCGGCGCGGCCGCACGGTAGCGCGGCGCTGCGCCAGCGGAGTACCAAGATCGGATTGTCGACTGATACGGTGAACAACATGACGGACCGTCCTCGCGTGCTGCTCGTGGGTGCCTACGAGCGCGACAACTTCGGCGACCTCCTGTTCCTCCTCGTGACGGAGCACTGCCTGTGGGGCGCCGACGTCTGCGCGGCGGCGCCGTTCGCGGCGGACATGTCGGAGCTGCTCGACCGGCCCGTGCCGGCGTACGCCCCGCTGCTGCGCGAGCAGCGCTTCGACGTCGTGTGGACGGTCGGCGGGCAGGTCGGCGCGATCGACGCGCACAAGGCCTACCGCTACTCCGCGCCGCCGGACGTCTACAAGCGCTTCGCCCGCGCGTCGCGCGCCCGGCAGGCGGAGCTGCTGCGCCGCGCGGCGGGCGGCAGCGTGCCGCTCTCGCCGTACATCCCGTCGCTCGCCGGCTTCCCGCGCAACGCGGGGGCGATCTCGGTGGTCAGCTCGGCCGGCGTGTCGGGCATCGCGAACGCCGAGCCCGTCCGCCGCGAGGCGCTGCTCGCGTTGCTGCGCACGCAGACCGCGATCGCCGTGCGCGACCGGCCGTCGAGCGCCCTGCTCACGCGCGAGGGCATCCCGCATGACCTCGTTCCGGACGTCGTGCACGCGATCGGCGCGCTCGCGCCGGCGCCGGCCGGGGAGGAGCGCGAGGACGTCGCGGTCGTGCAGGTGTCGAGCGCGATCCTCAACCGGCTCGGCCACGATCAGGTCGCGCGCACGCTGGCGTCGGCGCGGCACCTGCGCGGGCTCGGGTTCCGGCTGCTGGCGGCGGGCACCGCGACGGGCCATGACGACCTCGATGACCTGCGCCGCCTGGCGCACCACCTGGCGCTCGAGGCGCCCGGCCGCGCGGTGCACATCGAGACGACGCGCCGGCCGATGGGGCTCGTCGAGCGCATTCGCACCGCGCGCGTCGTCATCGGCACGTCGCTGCACGTCCGCATCGTGGCGGCCGCGTACGGCGTGCCGCGCGTGACGCTGTCGAAGCACAAGCCGACCGTCTACGCACGGACGTGGGACGCGGACATGCCGTTCGACGTCGCGCTCGAGGGGCTCGACGACGCGATCGGCCGCGCGCTCGCGGCGGGCGAGGACCCGCTCGTGGCGGCGAGGTCGCGCGAGCTGACGCGGCGGGCCCACACGCACCTCGCGGGGCTGACCGGCGACGTCCTCGCGCAGGCGCGGGCGTCGACGCCGCTCGACGTGCGGCGCCGCGCCGAGCAGCGGCTGGCGCTGGCGCATGTGACATCGATCGGTGTTACGGTCCGCCGCCGTGGGCGGGCACGTACGCGTTGGGATCGTCGGGGCCGGCTTCGCCGGGCTCGGCATGGCGATCAGGCTGCGTGAGGCGGGGATCGGTCCCGTTGCGATCTTCGAGCGCATGTCCGGGCTCGGCGGCACGTGGCGGGCCAACCACTACCCCGGCTGCTGCTGCGACGTCCCGTCGCACGTCTACTCGTTCTCGTTCGCGCTGAACAAGGGGTGGACCCGCGGGTTCGCGCCCCAGTGGGAGATCCTCGACTACCTCGAGCGCACCGTCGACGAGCACGGCATCCGCCCGCTCATCCGCCTCGACCACGAGGTGACCGAGGCGGCGTGGGACGACGACCCGCGGCGGTGGACGATCGACACCACGCAGGGGCGCTTCACCGCCGACGTGCTCGTCAACGCGGGCGGTGCGCTCAGCAACCCGAAGGCGCCCGACATCCCCGGCATCGACACGTTCAAGGGCAGGGCGTTCCACTCCGCGCGGTGGGACCACGACCACGACCTCACCGGCGAGCGCGTCGGCGTGATCGGCACGGGCGCGTCGGCGATCCAGTTCGTGCCGGCGATCCAGCCGAAGGTGGGGGAGCTCGTCCTCTTCCAGCGCACGCCGCCGTGGGTGATCCCGCGCTGGGACCACGCGATCACGAAGACCGAGCACCGGCTGCTGAAGCTGCCGTACGCCGAGGCGATCACGCGCGCCGCCCTCTACTGGCTGCTCGAGTCGCGGGTGTGGGGCTTCCGCCATCCGCGGCTCATGAAGCTGGCCGACCGCGTCGGCCGCTGGCACCTCAAGCGCCAGGTCGGCGATCCCGAGCTGCGCCGCAAGCTCACGCCGGACTACGTCATGGGCTGCAAGCGGATCCTGATCAGCGACGACTACTACCCGTCGCTCGACCGGCCCAACGTGCACGTCGAGACGGACGGGATCGCCGAGATCCGCGAGCACGCGATCGTCACGGAGAGCGGCGCGGTGCACGAGGTCGACACGATCATCTACGGCACCGGCTTCGAGGTGACCAAGCCGCCGATCGCGCAGCGCATCCGCGGCCGCGACGGCCGCACGCTGGCCGATCACTGGGAGCGGACGATGTGCGCCTACAAGGGCACGACGGTCCCGGGCTTCCCGAACTTCGTGATGATGACCGGGCCGAACACGGGGCTCGGGCACAACTCGATGGTCTTCATGATCGAGTCGCAGCTGAACTACGTGCTCGACTGCCTGCGGACGCTCGACGAGCGCGGCGCGGCCGTCTTCGAGGTCCGGCCAGACGCCGTCGCCCGGTACAACGAGGAGCTCGAGCGCAAGATGGACGGCACCGTCTGGACCGCCGGCCACTGCCAGTCCTGGTACCTGGACGACACCGGCCGCAACACGACGCTGTGGCCGAGCTTCTCGTGGGAGTTCCGGCGCCGCCTGCGCCGCTTCGACCCCGAGGCCTACGAGCTGTCGACGACGAGCACCTCGCCGTCGGACAGCGGGCGCAGCGTCAGCGCCGTCCCGTAGCGCGCGATCGCCTCGGCGTGCTTCGCCGCCCGGCCCGGCCGGCCGTGGTGCGGCAGCACGAGCACGTCGGTGAGGCCGAGGCCGGTCAGGTCGACGCCCGGCGGCGGGTCGAACGGCGACGTGATCCGCAGCGGCTCGAGCGTCGGCCCGGCGACCATCGCCCCGGCGCTGCAGCCGACGTACGGCTTGCCGCGCACCGCCTCGCCGAAGCCCGTGCGGCGCGCGGCGGCGAGGAGGTGGAACGGGTCGCCGCCGCTGACCGCGACGACGTCCGCGTCCGCGACGCGCGCCGCGACCTCCTCCGGCGTCGCCGCGTCGAGATCGAGCCTCGCGACGTCGAGCCCGGCTTCTCGCAGCTCCGCCTCCACCTCGTCCGCGATCTCCGGCTCGCCGAGCGGGTTCGCCGCCGTCGGGATCAGCAGCGCGCGCGGTCCGGCGCCGCCGAGGAGGCGGCGAAGACCCGGGATGCCGCGGGAGGCGAGGACGAGACGCGCCACCGGCGGCATGCTGCACGATGCGTGGGGGATAGGCTCGCCGCCGTGTCGAGCTGGGGGGACGTCGAGCGCCTTGCGAGCCGGCTGCCCGGCGCGCACGCGTCGACCCACTGGCGCCGTCCCTGCTTCAAGACCGCCGGGGAGAAGGCGTTCGTGACGCTGCGCCCGCTGTCCGAGCGCGACCGGTCGCAGCTGGCCGAGCGCGGCGACACCCCACCGGACGGCGAGCTCGTCCTCGTCCGGGTCGAGCACATGCTCGCCAGGGACGTCCTGCTCGAGAACGAGGACGCCTGCTTCACGATCCCGCACCTCGACGGCTACCCCGGCGTCCTCGTCGAGCTCGACCGCACCGGCCCCGAGCTGCTCGAGGAGCTCGTCACCGAGTCGTTCCTCGTCTGCGGCGGGTCGCTCGAGCGCTAGAGCCCGTGCTCCTGCAGCCAGAGCTCGAGCAGCCCGACCTGCCAGAGCTTGTTGCTCTCGAGCGTCGTGCGGTGCTCGTTCGGCTCGGCGAGGAGCGTCTCGACGTAGTCGGGCTCGAAGAGGCCGCGGTCGCGCGCGGCGCGTGAGGTCAGCGCGTCGCGGACGAGGTCGAGCACCTCGCCGTCGAGGTGGCTGAGCGCCGGGACGGGGAAGTAGCCCTTCGGCCGGTCGATGACGTCCGCGGGCAGGACGCTGCGCGAAGCGTCCTTCAGGACGCCCTTGCCGTCGTGGGCCAGCTTCAGCTCCGGCGGGCACATCGACGCCAGCTCGACGACCTCGTGGTCGAGGAACGGCGTGCGCGCCTCCAGGCCCCACGCCATGGTCATGTTGTCGACGCGCTTGACGGGGTCGTCGACGAGCATCACCTCGGTGTCGATCCGCAGCGCCCGGTCGACCGCGGTCGGCGCGCCCGCGCGCGCGAAGTGCTCGGCCACGAACGCCGACGACGCGTCCTCGGCGTGCTCGAAGTCGTCGTGCAGCAGGTCGGACATCTCGTCGTGCGGCCGGTCGAAGAACGCGTCGCGGTAGCGGTCGAGTGGAGGGCCGTCGTCGTCGGCGATCTCCTGGTACCACGAGTAGCCGGCGAGCACCTCGTCGGCGCCCTGTCCCGACTGGACGACCTTGATCTCCTTCGCGACCTCCTCGCTGAGCAGGTAGAAGGCGACGGCGTCGTGCGAGGTCTGCGGCTCGCTCATGGCGCGGATCGCGCCGGGCAGCGCGGGCAGCATCCGCGAGGTCGGGATGTGCAGCTCGCGGTGGTCGGTGTCGTAGAGGCGCGCGATCGGCCGCGAGTACTCGAACTCGTCGCCCGATCGCCCGCCGACGTCCTCGAAGCCGATGCTGAACGTCGTCAGCCCGCGCTGGCCCTGCTCGCCCAGCAACGCGACGATGAGGCTCGAGTCCAGGCCGCCGGAGAGCAGCACCCCGACCGGCACGTCGGAGACCATGCGCCGCCGCACCGCCCGGCGCAGCGCGTCGAGCAGCGCCTCCTCCCAGTCCTCCTTCGTCCACTGCGCGTGCTCCTCGTCGCGGTCGAACGGCGCCTCCCAGTACCGCGTGCGGACGCGCCGTCCGTCGGGCTCGATCGCCAGCAGCGTGGCGGGCGGGAGCTTGCGCACGCCGCGCAGCACGGTCCGCGGCGGCGGGACGACGGCGTGCCACGTGAAGTAGTGGTGCAGCGCGACGCGGTCGAGCGACGTGTCGATCCCGCCGCCCGCGAGCAGGCCCGGCAGCGTCGAGCCGAACCGCAGCGCGCCGCCGACGTCGGCGAGGTAGAGCGGCTTGATGCCGAGCCGGTCGCGCGCGAGCAGCGCGCGGCCGCTCGCCGTGTCGACGAGGCAGAACGCGAACATCCCGTAGAGCCGCTCGACGAACCGGTCCCCCCACTCGCACCACGCCTTGATGAGCACCTCGGTGTCGCTCGTGGAGAAGAACGCGTGGCCCGCGTGCTCGAGCTCCGAGCGCAGCTCGCGGTAGTTGTAGATGCAGCCGTTGAAGACCGCCGCGACGCGCAGGTGGGGGTCGATCATCGGCTGCGCGCCGTGGGGGGTGAGGTCGATGATGCTCAACCGCCGGTGGGCGAGCGCGACGCGCCCCTGCGCCCAGACCCCCGCGCCATCGGGCCCGCGCGACGCCATGGCATCCGCCATCCGCGCGACCGCGTCGACGTCGGCGTATCCCTCCCGGACGAGCTCTCCAGCGAATCCGCACACGTGCGAGATCAGCCCATACCCATGCCGTCAGCGGGCTAACGGGGGCGGGGCGCGCTCAGAGGACGGGGAGGTGGCGTTCCAGCTCCCACGGCGTGACCTGCACGCGGTAGTCCTCCCACTCCTGCCGCTTCAGCTCCACGAAGCGGGTGAACATGTGCTCGCCGAGGGTGCGCAGCACGATCTCCGATTCCGCCGCGACCTCGATCGCCTCCCCGAGCGTCTCGGGCAGCTGCTCGACGCCGAGGCGCCGCCGGTCGTCGGGCGACAGGTGGTAGAGGTTGCGCTCCATCGGCTCGGGCAGCTCGTATCCGCGCTCGATGCCTTCGAGCCCCGCCTGCAGCGCCGCCGCGAACGCGAGGTACGGGTTGCAGGCCGGGTCCGGGCAGCGCAGCTCGGTCCAGCCCGCGCCGTGGCCGTTCGCCGGCGCGACGCGCACGAGCGCCGACCGGTTGCGCCGGCTCCACGCGACGTAGAGCGGCGCCTCGTGGCCCGGTACGAGCCGCTTGTACGAGTTCACCCACTGCGCGAAGAGCGCCGACAGCTCGCGCGCGTGGCGCAGCTGGCCGGCGACGAACGCGCGGCCCTCGGCGCTGAGGCCGTAGGGCTCGTCCGGCGCGGCGAACGCGCTCTCGCCGTCGCGCAGCAGGCAGACGCGCGTGTGCATCCCGGACCCGTTGACGTCGGCGAGCGGCTTGGGCATGAACGTCGCGTGCATGCCGGCCTGGACGGCGAGCTCCTTGACCGTGATGCGGTACGTGACGACGTCGTCGGCGGCCTTCAGCGCGGGCGCGGGGTGGAGGTCGATCTCGTGCTGGCTCGGACCGCCCTCGTGGTGGCCGGACGCGACGCGCATGCCGAGGTGCTCGAGCGCCAGCGCGGTCGCGCGCCGCACGTCGGACCCGGCGTCGAGCGTCGTCAGGTCGAAGTAGCCGCCCTCGTCGAGCGGCACGGGAGCGGTGCGGTCGCGGAAGAGGAAGTACTCCGGCTCGACGGCGACGCTCATCGTGTCGAAGCCCGCCGCGGCGGCGCGGTCGAGGGCGGAGCGCAGGACGTGGCGCGGGTCGCCCTCGTACGGCGTGCCGTCGAGCGTCTTGATGTCGCAGAACAGCCGCGCGACGCCCTGGTCGGGCGGGCGCCACGGCAGCGTCGCGAACGTCGAGGGATCCGGCACGGCGAGCATGTCGGCCTCCTCGACTGCGTTGAAGCCGGTGATCGAGGAGCCGTCGAACGGGACGCCGTGCTCGAGCGCCTCCGCGAGCTGGTCCCGGCCGATCGCGAACGACTTCAGGTGGCCGAGGACGTCGGTGAACCAGAGCCGGACGAAGCGGACGTCGAGCTCCTCCGCGCGCGCGACGACGTCGGCGGGCGTGGGCTGGGTGTCGGTTGGCAGCGCCGTCAAGGAGCTGACCGTATGGGGCCGACGCGCGGCCGTCCTGCTCCGGCGGGCCGAACTTCGCCCGCCGGATTTGGACAGTCGGTCGGAGGAGCTAGCGGCTGGTCGCCTTCGCGCGGGCGCGTGTCGCCGCGCTGCGCGTCCGCGAGGTGGTCGAGCCGCTCTTCTTCGCGCGCGTCTGCGCGGCCTTCTTGGCCGCGGCGCTGCGCTTCGTGGCCGCGCGCTTGCGCGTCGCCGCCGCCTTCTGCGCGGCTGCCTTGCGCTTCGCGGGGCCGCCGGTGATGCGGTCCTCGAGGTCGTCGGCGACCTTGCGCAGGTCGTCGAGCACGTTCAGGACCTGCTTGGGCGTGCGCTTCCGGGTGCTGGTCGTCGCGTCCGCCAGCTGCTTGGCGACCTGCTTGCGCAGACCGCGCGCGCGGAGCACGTCGACGAGTTCGTCTGTCCTGCTCTTCTTGGCCATGGTGGTGGGTTGGCCCTCCTTTCCCTCCACGGAAGGCCTTGCCCGAACCCCGCGCGGGCTCAAACATCCACTTCCCGGTGCGTTCAGACCGCCATGCCGGGCGCGACGGCGATCTCGACGAGCCGGGGGGCGTTGTCGGCGATCGCCTCGGCGAGGACGTCGCCGGCGGTCGACGCGTCCTCGACGCGATCCGCGCGCATCCCGTACGCGCGCGCGACGGCGACGCAGTCCAGCCCGGGCAGGTCGAGGCCGGGCGCGCCGGTCACTTGCTCCAGCGCCGAGAACCACTTGAGGATCGCGTACTCGTCGTTGCGCAGGACGACGATCGTCACCGGCGCGTCGTACGCGACCGCGCTCCACAGCGCCTGGATCGTGTACTGCGCCGAGCCCTCGCCGAGCACGCCGACGACCGGGCGGCCGGGAGCGCCGAGCTGCGCGCCGACCGCCGCCGACAGCCCGAAGCCGAGCCCGCCGCCGGCGCCGAAGAGGAACGACCCGGGGCGGCTGGTGCGGATGTACTGGCGGAACGCGAGCGCGCTCGACGGCGACTCGTTCACGCACAGCGCGTCGGCCGGCAGCACGCGCGCGAGCGCCTGCAGCGCGGCGCCGGCGTGCATCGGCGTCTGCTCCGGCGGGTCGGGCGCGGGCGGTCGCGCCGGCGGCTGCGGGCGGTCCGACGCCGACACGAGCGCGGCGAGCTGCTCCGCGACCGCGGCCGGCGTCGCGACGTGCGCGTCGCCGGCCAGAGCTCGCGCGGCCTCGTCGGGGTCGCTCGTGACCTGCACGACGCGCGCGCCCTCCGGGATCACGGCGCCCGGGATGTCGGGGTAGTAGCGGAACACCGGCGCGGCGAGGACGACGATGAGGTCGTGGCCGTCGAGCACCTGGCTGACCGCGCCCATGGCCGGCGGCAGGATGCCCTGGAAGTTCGGGTGGTCCTCGGGGAAGCCGACGCGGCCTTCGAGCGGCGCGGCGTGGACCGGCAGCCGCGCCTTCTCGGCGAGCGCGATCGCGGCGTCCCAGCCACCGAGCGCGTCGACCTCGCCGCCGACGACGAGCACGGGGTTGCGCGCCTCGTCGATCTGCCGCGCGAGGTCGCGCGCGACGGCGTCGGGCAGCGCGTTGCGGGCGCGGACCGTCCGGCCGGCGAGCGCCTGCGGGTCGACCGCCGCCGGCTCGTCCCAGTCGTCCATCGGCAGTGAGAGGAAGACGGGACCGCGCGGCGGGACCGCGGCGAGGTGGATCGCGCGGGCGATCGCGGAGGGCACCTCGGCCGCGCCGGCGGGCTCGTGGCTCCACTTCACGGCCGGCTTCGGGAGCGTCGTGGCCTCGCGGTTGTAGAGCAGGGCGTCGCGGGCCATCATCGCCCGCGACTGCTGGCCGGCGGTGACGACGAGCGGCGTGCGGTTGTCGCGCGCGTTGATGATCGAGCCCATCGCGTGGCCGACGCCGGGCGTCGTGTGCAGGTTCACGAACGCGGGCGTCCCGGTCACCTGGGCGAAGCCGTCCGCCATGCCGACGACCGCCGACTCCTGCAGGCCGAGCACGTAGCGGAAGTCCGACGGGAAGTCCGCGAGCATCGGCAGCTCGGTCGAGCCCGGGTTGCCGAACATCGTCGTCATCCCGCGCTCGCGCAGCAGCGCGAAGGTCGCCTCGCGGACCGACGCCCCATCGCCCGGGCCGGCCTTGCCGTTGCTCGCGTGCCGCTGCTCGATCGCCTCTTGCGCGAAGTCGCTCATCTGCGGCGGAGCCTGCCACACGCGAGGGGAACGCGCGCCGTCCGTTGACGTTCCGCGGATCCGACGTGAGAGATGGCGCGCTTGCGGGCAAAGGGCCGAGGTGACCGCGATCAACGCCGTCTCCCAAGAAGCCGTTCTCGACGTCCGCCCGCAGCTGCGGGTCATCGAGGGCGAGGGGATCGTGGAGGGGCGTTACGCGTGGGTGCGCCGTGTCCCGCGCGGCCTGCTCGTGACGGCGATGGCCGTGCTCGTCTACGGCGAGTGGGACGCGCCGCAGCGCTTCAGCGTGTGAGCAGGCCCGCGTCGAGCACGAGCTCCGTGCCCGTCAGGTAGCGCGCCTTCTCGCTCACGAGGTAGACGACCGCCTCGGCGACGTCGCTCGCCTCGATCCACGGCACCGGCAGCAGGTTGCCCGCCGAGCGCTCGGCGATCTCCTGCGGCGTCGCCCCCTCCATCGCCGCCAGCCCGTCGTTGAGCGGCGTGTCGACGCCCGTGGGGTGGATCGAGACGACGCGGATGCCGTGCGGCGCCAGCTCGATCGCCCACGACTTCGTCAGCCCGGTGAGGCCCCACTTGCTCGCGGCGTAGTGCGACAGCCGCGCCATGCCGCGCAGGCCGGCGATCGACGAGTTGTTCACGATCACGCCGCGCTGCGCGGCGATCATGTGCGGGATCACGCGGCGGGCGACGATGAACGGGCCCTTCAGGTTGATGTCGATCATCGCGTCCCACGCCTCGTCCGTCAGCTCGTGGGCGAGCCCGTAGGCGCAGATGCCGGCGTTGTTGAAGAGCACGTCGATGCGGCCGAAGCGCTCCATCGCCCGCTCGACCGCGTCGGTGACCGCCGCGTCGTCGCGGACGTCGGCCCGCGCGGTCACGCAGGCCTGACCGAGCGCCTCGACCTCGGCGGCGAGCGAGTCGAGCTCGTCGCTCGAGCCCATCGCGTAGCCGGGATACGCGAGCGGCTTGGCGACGTCGAGCGCCACGACGTCGTGGCCCTCGCGCGCGAGCGCGAGGCTCGTCGCGCGGCCCTGCCCGTGGGCGGCGCCGGTGACGAAGGCGACCGGAGCGCTCATGCCGGCGCCGTCTTCGCGAACGGGTGCAGGTAGTCGTCGAGCGGCACGCCCATCGCGTCGTTGAAGACGTTGGTCGCGAGCATGATCGCTCCGAAGGCGATGAGCAGGACGACCTGGTCGGGCGCGAACCGCTCCGCCAGCCGCGCGTGCAGCTCGTCGTCGACCGAGTGCGCGTCGGCGGCCAGCCGCCGGCCGAGCTCGACGACCAGCTCGTCGAGCTCGTCCAGCACGAGCGCGTCGGGGTCCTCGCCGCGCTCGACGAGCAGGCGGCGGAAGAACGTCGAGCAGATCAGGCAGTCGGCCTGCGCCGAGATCGCGTGGCAGAAGAGCTCGGTGCGCCGCTCGCCGAGGAACGGGACGACCTGATCATGCAGCGGGTACCACTGCAACAGCGCCTCGAGCGCCGCGGGCGCGTGCGCGAGGGTCCACTTCATGTTCGTCATCCGCGCGCCGGTGGCGAGGTGCGCGGCGGCGAGCTCGCGCGACGCCGCCGGGGCGTCGCGCTCGCTCAACGGCTGGATCCGGGCCATCGCGGGATGATGGCACCGGACCCCACCGCGTCGTCTCAGGCGGTCGCGCCCGCCAGCTGCGCGGCGACGAGCCGCGCCAGCCGCGCGCGGTGCGCCTTGCCCGCGCCGAGGAACGCGCTGTCGAGCTGCGCGCGCTTGAACAGCCAGTGGACGTCGGCCTCCCACGTGAAGCCGATGCCACCGTGGGCCTGGATCGCTGACGCCGTGACCTCGCGGCCGGCCTCGGACGCCGCGGCCTTCGCCAGCGCCGCGGCCTCGCTCAGCCGCTCCGGCGCCGCGTCCGCCGCCCACGCGGCGAAGTACGCCGCCGAGCGCGCGCCCTCGGTGCCCTTCAGCATCTCGGCGCACTTGTGCTGCACGGCCTGGAACGAGCCGACCGGCACGCCGAACTGCTTGCGGTCCTTGACGTACTCGAGCGTCATGTCGAGCGCGCGCTGGCAGACGCCGACGAGCTCCGCGGCGACAGCCGCCTGCGCGCGGTCGACGACGCTCTGAGCGTCGCCGCCGAGCTCGACGCCGGCGCCCGGCGCGACCTTCGCGAAGCGGCGCGTGCCGTCGATCGAGTCGAACGGCGTGACGTCCGCGCCGCCCTCGAGCAGCCGCAGGCCGCCGTCCTCGACGACGACGGTCACCGCCGCGTCGGCGGCATCGGCGCACAGCTCGGGCGTGCCGAAGCCGCCGCTCACCTCGCCGGATGCGAGCTGCGGCAGCCACTGCTGCTTCTGCTCGTCGCTGCCGGCGTGCTCGATGGCGAGCGCGGCGAGCGCGGTCGACAGGAACGGCGTGGCCGCGACGGCGTAGCCGAGCTCCTCGAGCAGGATCGCGAGCTCGACGGCGCCGAGGCCCTGGCCGCCGTGCTCCTCGGCCACGGCGATGCCCGGCCAGCCGAGCTCGGCGAGCTCGCGCCACAGGCCGTCGTCGTACGAGCCGCGCTCGGCGGCCTCGCGCACCTTCTCGAACGGCGAGCGGCTCGCCAGCAGGTCGCGCGCGGTGCGCTTGATGTCGCGCTGGTCGTCGGTGAAGTCGAAGTTCATCTTCTGGCTCCCTAGCGCGTCGCCCGCGGCAGGCCCAGGACCCGCTCGGCGACGATGTTCTTCAGCACCTCGGTGGTGCCGCCCTCGATGGTGTTGCCGCGCGCGCGCAGCAGCTCGTAGGCCCAGCGGTTGCCCGCGGTCAGCGCATCCGTGCCGAGCAGGTCGGCCGCGAACTGCGTGAGCTCCTGGTTCGTCTGGGACCACATCCACTTCGTCAGCGAGCCCTCGGGGCCCGGCTGGCCGTACTTCTCGATCGCGGTCAGGCCGCGGTACGCGGTGAGGCGCAGGATCTCCGCCTTGATGTGGAACTCGCCGAGCTTGTCGGCGATGACGTCGTCCTCCAGCAGGCCGCGCCGGGCCGCCTCCTCGATGAGCTCGTCGAGCACTTGCCGCAGGCGGACCTGGAGGAAGAACGCGAGGCCCGCGCGCTCGTTCATGAGCGTCGTGAGCGCGACCTTCCAGCCGTTGCCGACGCCGCCGATGACGTTCTCGTCGGGGATGCGGGCGCCGTCGATGAACAGCTCGTTGAACTCGGGCTCGCCGGTGATCTGGCGCAGCGGCGAGACCTGGATCTCGGGCTGATCCATGTCCATCAGGAAGTACGTGAGGCCCTTGTGCTTCGGCGCCTCGGTGTCCGTACGGGCGACGAGCATGCACCACTTCGAGTACTGCGCACCGGAGGTCCACACCTTCTGCCCGGTGATGACCCACTCGTCGCCGTCCTTCACCGCGCGCGTCTTCAGCGCGGCGAGGTCGGACCCGGCCTCGGGCTCGCTGAAGCCCTGGCACCAGATCTCGTCGGCCGTGAGGATCGGCGGCAGGTAGCGCTCCTTCTGCGCGTCCGTGCCCCAGATCATGAGCGTCGGGCCGCCGAGCAGCAGGCCGAGCACGTTCGCCGGCAGCGGCGCGCGCGAGCGGCCGAGCTCCTCGAAGAAGATCGCCGACTCGGTCATCGTCGCGCCGCGGCCGCCGTACTCGACGGGCCAGTGCACGCCGGCCCAGCCGGACTCGGCGAGCTTGCGCTGCCAGTCGCGGCGGTAGGCGTACGCGGCGTCTTCGCCCTCGGGCTCCTCGCCCGGGGCGTTGGCGGCGAGCCACGTCCGCAGCTCGTCGCGGAACGCGGTCTCGCGCTCGTTGAACGTGAGGTCCATTCAGTCGTCTCCTGTGGTCGCGCGGCTCGTGCCCTCGAGCACGGCAGCGGCGATGTCGGTCAGCGTGTCGGTGAAGTCGTCGGTGTCGATCCGCGCGCCGTCGAGCAGGCGCTGGCAGACGAGCTGGTCCACGCCCGCGGCGAGGACGTACAGCGCGTCGTCGGACGGCATCTGCAGGCCCGCGCGCTCGCGCGTGGCGCGGCGGAACGAGCCCGCGTAGCGCTTGGCGAAGCGCCGCAGGGTGGCGTCGCGCTCGGCCAGCGCCGCCGGGCCCGCGGCGTGGATCTCGGTCTGCCACATGCGCGCGAAGCGCGGCTCGGCGAAGAGCACGTCGATGTACGCGCGCAGCCCAGCGCGCAGCTCGTCGCGCCAGCCGCCCGTCGACGCGCGGACCGCGTCGCCGATGCGCCCGTCGAGGACGTCGACGCCATGGCGGTAGGCCTCGAGGAAGCACTCCTCCTTGGACGCGAACAGCGCGTAGAACGTCCCGCGTGAGACGCGCGCGGCCTTGACCGCGTCGGCGACGGTCGCGGCCGCGTAGCCCTTGTCGGCGACGACCTGCACCATCGCCTCGAGCAGCCGGGCGCGCTGCGCACCGGCGCGCGCGTCGAGGTGCGGTTCGACCGAGGGATGGGCGGCGACGAGGGACGGCTCGGCCATCGAGAGGCGTACCGTACCTCATGAGTACGGATCAGGTACTCGCGGGGTACGGACCATCGGCGCGACGATCGCGGCGATCGCGCCGAAGCACTCGGCGAAGACCGCGCCATGGATGGCGCTGCCGCTTCGCGCTGCGCCGGGCGGCGCAGGCCGGCGGCGGGCGGTCAGCCCGCCGCCGGGAAGGCGCAGCTAGGAGCTCGAGGAGCCCGACGAGCCGGAGCTCGACGAACCGGACGAGCCCGAGGAGCCGGACGAGCGCGACGAGCGCGAGGACCCGGACGAGCGGGACCGCGACGAGCCGGAGGAGCCGGACGAGCCGGACGAGGACGCGCGCGAGGAGCGCGACGAGCCGGACGAGCGCGACGAGGACGCCCGCTTCGTGCCGGACGACGACGCCCGCTTCGTGGTGCCGGACGACGACGCCCGCTTCGTGGTCCCGGACGACGACGCGCGCGAGGACCGCGACGAGCCCGACGACCGGGACGAGCGCGACGACGACGAACCCGACGAGGCGCGCGAGCGCGTCGTGCCGCCGGTCGAGCGGCTGCGCGACGAGGACGACGTCGCGGCGGCGGGCTTGCGCTCCTTCGCCGGGACCTCCTCGCGCACGACGGCCTTGACCAGCTGCTTGATCTGGCCGTCGAGGAACTTCTGCATCCGCTCCTCCTGCCGGCGGTACTCCTTCGCCAGCTTCGAGGTCTCCCTGTCGCCGAGCTGATCGGCGAGCGCCTCGATGAGGTTGTAGTGCGCGATCTCCTCCGCCTCGTTCCAGAAGGCGTCGCGCACGTTGCGCAGCAGGTTGTCGGCCTTGCCCGTGCCGCGCAGCGCCTGCACCGGGCCCTTCGCCGCGGCGGTGACCTTGTTGGTCAGCGCCGTTGCAGCGGTCGCGACCGCTTCCGGCCCGGGGATCGCCGACGCGTCGGCCTTGCCTCCGAGCTGCTTGATCCGCTTCTCGAGACCGCGCGCCTGCGCCTTGGTCTCCTTGAGATGATCCTGAAGGCGCTTCTTCAGCGTCTTCTCAGCCAGCTTGATCTGCGCCTGCAGCGCAGTCTCGAGCTGCTTCTCCTTGCCATACGCCTCGTTGAGGTACTTGACGAGCGTCCGCTCGCGTGAGGTCTGGTCCGGCATCGCTCCGATCGCGCTCCCGTCAGTCTGGGGGACTCCTCCACCGGCGCACCATGCCCGTTCGGGCGAGTGGTGATGCACGCATCATGCAGGGACGACGCGCGTCGCGCGTCTTCACCCGAGTGGAAGCACCCAGAACGCGACCACCGCGTACTGCACTGCGGCCGCCGCGATGACGAGCAGATGGAAGATCTCGTGGTAGCCGAAGACGGTCGGCGACGGGTCCGGGCGATGCAGCACGTAGACGATCGCTCCGGCGCTGTAGAGCAGTCCGCCGGCGATGACCAGAACGGTCGCGAACACGCCGATCGCGTCGAGCATGTCCGGCAGCGCGACGACCGCGACCCAGCCGAGCGCGACGTACACCGCGGCGACGAGCGGCTTCGGCGCGTCGATCCAGACGAGCTTCAGCACGACGCCGCCGAGCGCGCCGGCCCACACGACGATGAGCATCGCGGTGGCGAGCCCGCCGTCCAGCGCCAGCACCGCGAACGGCGTGTAGGTGCCGGCGATCAGAACGAAGATCGCGGAGTGGTCGACGCGCCGCATCCAACGGCGTGCGGACGGCGCCCGCCACGTCACGCGGTGGTAGAGCGCGCTCGCGCCGAACAGCAGCGCGACGCTCGCGCCGTAGATCGCCGCGACGACGCGGGCGGAGGCGCTGGGCGCGGCGACCAGGAGCGAGGGGAGCAGGCCGAGCGAGGCGAAGAACGCCCACTCGTGCGATCGGCCGCGGAAACGCGGCTTGACACCCGGCGTCGCCGGCGCGGCCTCCATGCACCGGAGTGTAGTTCTCAGGCCGCGTTCCAGTGCCGCCACGCCACATCGGTTGGCAGCCAACCAACCGAGTGAACCTCAAGCTTGTGACTGCGCTTCAGCGAGCAGTCGAAGTGGTGTGAGCCGCGAACACGACGACCGTCTCTTCATGGAGCACCGGGCCGCGCCGAGCGCCGAGACGCGCCGGCGGCTCGTCGAGCGGTGGCTCCCGCTCGCCCGTCAGCTCGCCGGGCACTACAAGGTGCGCGACGAGTCCTACGAGGACCTGCTCCAGGTCGCCTCGCTCGGGCTGCTGAAGGCGATCGAGGGCTTCGATCCGGAGCGCGGCATCGCGTTCACCTCCTACGCCGTGCCGACGATCCTCGGCGAGCTGCGCCGCCACTTCCGCGACCGCGCCTGGTCGGTGCGCGTCCCGCGCGCGCTGCAGGAGCTCGCGCTGCAGACCGAGAAGGCCATCGCGCGCCTGACGCCGGAGCTGGGGCGCACGCCGACGGTCGACGAGGTGGCCCACGCGTGCGACGCGACGATCGAGGAGGTCCTCGAGGCGCGCATGGCGGGCGACGCGTACCGCGCGACGTCGTTCGAGGCGCCGCGCGGCGACGATCCTGACGCGCCGACGCTCGGCGACGCACTCGGCAGCGACGACCACGGCTACGAGTGCGCGGAGGCGCGCGCGACGCTGACCGTGCTCCTCGACCAGCTCTCCGAGCGCGACCGGCACGTGCTGCACCTCCGCTTCGAGGAGGACATGACGCAGACCGAGATCGCGCGCCGCGTGGGCGTCTCGCAGATGGCGGTCTCGCGCATCATCCGCCGTTCGATCGATCGCATGCGACTCGCCGCGTAGAGCAGTTCGGACGTAGTCCCGGTTCGAGGGCCCTACACTTCGCGGACCTCATGGACACCGTCGAGCCCTTCGCCATCGACATCGACGAGCGCGACGACCGCGTCGTCATCGTGCCCCGCGGCGAGCTGGACATGGCCAGCGCGCCCGAGCTCGAGCAGACGATCATGCCCCGCATCCAGGACGGCGCGTGGGTCGTGCTGGACCTCCGCTCGCTCGACTTCATCGACTCGAGCGGCCTGCGCGTCGTCGTCGGCGCGCACCGCGCCGCCGAGGAGACCGGCGGCCGCTTCACGTGCGTCCGCGGCGCCGCCGGCTCCACGGTCCACCGGATCGTCGAGATCGCCGGCATCGACGGCGTCATCGAGATGGTCGACGACCCGGCTGCGCCGGCCGCACGCTGACCGCCTCCGCCGTGACGGCGCCGGATCCCCCCACCGAGGAGCTCCGCGCGATCCAGGCCGACAAGGCCGATGCCGAGCGCGAGCTCGCGCGCGACGCGGACCGCGGCGCGGAGGAGCGCACGCACCGCCGCCGGGCCGACAAGGCCGAGTACCTGCGCGAGAAGCTCGACGAGCAGGCCGAGTCGCTGGACGACGCGTGAGCGACCACGCCGACCTCCTCGATCGCTGGGCCGACCTCATCGTCGGCTTCGGCGCGAACGTCCAGCCGGGCCAGCTCGTCGCGATCGGCGGCGAGCCGGGCAAGGAGGCGTTCGTCCGTGCGCTCGCCGAGGCGGCGTACAAGCGCGGCGCCAAGTTCGTCGACGCCCTGTACTTCGACATGCACGTCAAGCGGGCGCGGCTGCTGCACGCCGACGAGGAGACGCTCGGCTACGTCCCGCCGTGGTACGGGCAGCGGCTGCTGGAGCTGAGCGAGCAGCACGGCGCGCGCATCGGTCTCAGCGGGCCGAGCGACCCGTCCGCCTTCGAGGGCGTCGACCCGCGGCGCGCCGGCAAGGACACGATGCCGTTCCTCAAGGAGAGCGGGATCGTCGTCAACGCGCGCACGACGAACTGGACCGCGGCCCCCGCGCCCACCGTCGGCTGGGCCAAGCTCGTGTTCCCGGAGCTGGAGGCCGACGAGGCGCTCGACCGGCTGTGGGAGCAGATCGCGCACACGCTGCGCCTGGACGAGGACGACCCGGTCAGCGCGTGGCAGGCACGTGCGGACCTGCTCGTCGATGCGGCCGAGCGGGTGACCGCCGCGCACTTCGACGCGCTGCACTTCAGCGGGCCCGGCACCGACCTGACGGTGGGTCTGCTGCCGAGCTCGCGCTTCACCGCCGCCCGGTTCCACACGGTCGACGGGCTCGAGCACATGCCGAACCTCCCGACCGAGGAGGTCTTCACGACGCCCGACCCGCTGCGCGTCGACGGCGTCGTGCGGTCGACGAAGCCGCTCTACCTCGGCGGGTCGATCATCGAGGGGCTCGAGGTCGAGTTCCGCGAGGGACGCGCGGTACGCATCGACGCCACCGCGAACGCCGACGTCCTGCGGTCGTACACCGAGCGCGACGAGGGCGCGTGCCGCCTGGGCGAGGTCGCGTTGGTGGACCGCGAGGGCCGCATCGGCCCGCTCGGCACGGTCTTCTACGACACGCTGCTCGACGAGAACGCGGCGTCCCACATCGCGTTGGGCAGCGCCTACACGTTCACCGTCGCCGACGAGGCCGAGCACGCACGGGCGAACCAGAGCGCGATCCACGTCGACTTCATGGTCGGCTCCAACGATGTCGCCGTCGACGGCGTGTCCGCCGACGGCTCGAAGACGCCCGTCCTGCGCGACGGCTCCTGGCAGGTCTAGGCGCTCAGGCGCCGCCGACGCCGCGGACGATCGTCCCGCGGCCCTCGCACTCCGGGCACGTCTCGCCGTCCACCTCGCCGTCGCCGCCGCAGCGCGGGCAGACGTCGTCGCCCGTGCCCTCGGTCCCGGGAGGAGCCTCGTCCCCCGGCGCCATGTCCTCGAAGTCGCGCTCGTCTTGGTCGCTCATGAGCGACGGCTGTACCCGCGCGGGGCGGATCCGACCGGTCAGGGCTCGGGCGTCTCGCCGGCGGGCGTCGTCTCGGCGGCCGGGATGGCGGTCGTCGGCTCCGTCTGCGGCGGTGCCTGCGCGGCCGGCACCTCCTTCGGCGTCGGGGCGGGCCGCGATGCGGTCTTCGGCTCCGAGGTGGGCGCCGATCGGCTCGCCGTACGGGCGGGCAGCGGCGTCGTGCGCTCAGGGGCCACGACCGGCGTGGGTGCGGCGACCGGCACCGCGACGCGCTGGACGATGATGCGCTCCCGGACGACGGGCCGCTTGACGATGACGCGCTCGACGACCTTCGGCCGCGGCGGCGGCTCGCTGCTTGCGGGCACGCCGGCGTCGAGCATCAGGAGCGCGGGCGCGGCGACCCCGAGGCACGCAAGGGCGACGGCACCGCCCGCACGGGCGGCCGGCGGCGCCGAGGCGACCTTCGCGCTCAACCGGTCGCGCCGCCGCGCGAGCCGCACCCGGACGTGCCGGGCGGCGGCGTTCTCGAGCGGCGCGAACGCGAGGAGCAGCAGCTCGGCCGCCAGTGCCCACAGCGCACCGCGCAGCACGAGGTGCTCGACGCCGTCGCCGTGGACGTGGTGCGGCCACCAGAGCAGGAACACACCGGCGGAGAGCCCACCGGCGAGGATCTTCGAGAAGAGGTTCGAGACGGGCACGTCGCCCTCTGCCATCGGCAGGCGTCCCCGGACCTTCACCGCAGATCGGTCGCCCGGCCGATCCCCCCGGCCGACGGCTACCCTTCGTGCCTTCCAGGAGAGGTGCCGGAGCGGTTGAACGGGCGCGACTGGAAATCGCGTAACGGGGGTCAACCTCGTTCGAGGGTTCGAATCCCTCCCTCTCCGTCGTGCGGCCGCCGCAGCTGCTCACGCAGTCCGGACGGCGCCTCGCGGCGTGAACGAGAAGTCCTCGGGCCGCGGCTCGCGCGTCATCGTCCAGTAGTCGACCAGCCGGAACGGCGTGATCGTGACGATCCGCCCCGCGCGGTTCTCGTACCAGTTCGTCATGCCGGGGTGGGTGAACACCATGCCCTCGTGCGCGGCGTCGTTCTCCTCGATCCACGCCTCGTACGGCTCGCGTCGCGGCTCGATCGCGCCGGCGTCGCGGTCCGCCACCGCGTCGAGGCAGCGCAGCACGTAGTGCAGCTGCGTCTCGATCTGGAAGATCGCGCTGCCCCCGTGCGCGAGCCCGGTGTTGGGGCCGAGCAGCATGAAAAAGTTGGGGTAGTTGGGAACGGTGATGCCGAGCAGCGCGCGCGTCTCGTCGTCGTTCCAGAACTCGTGGATGTCCGTCCCGTCGCGGCCGAAGACGCGCATCGGCCACAGCGCCCGCGTCGCGTGGAAGCCGGTGGCGAGCACGACGACGTCGAACGGACGCTCGGCCCCGTCCGCCGTCTCGATCCCACCGGTGGTGAACCGCGCGATCGGGTCGGTCACGAGCTCCACGTTCTCGCGGCGCAGCGTCTTGAACCAGTCGTTGTCGACGAGCATCCGCTTGCCGTACGGCGGGTACGCGGGCAGGCACTTCTCGATGAGGTCCGGACGGCCCTCGAGCTCGCTCTCGAGGTAGCGCGTGAGGAAGCGGCGATGGCGGTCGTTGCGCTCGTTCACCGAGCGCTCGGGGTGCGGCCACTCGGGGTCGACCACGAGCGACGAGTGGATGCCGTCGCTGTAGCGCCAGAACAGCGCGAAGCGGTACCAGGCGGCGTAGTACGGGACGTGCCGCAGCAGCCAGCGCTTCCCGTCGCCGACCTTGCGGTGGTAGTGGCCGTTCGGCGTGATCCAGTGGGGGGAGCGCTGGAAGATCGCGAGGTGCTCGGCCTCGGCAGCCATGCTGCGGGCCGCCTGCAGCCCGCTCGCGCCGCTTCCCACGAGCGCGACGCGCTTGCCGCTCAGGTCGGCGTCCGCCGGCCAGCGGGCGGTGTGGAACATCTGCCCGCCGAAGTCGCCGAGGCCCTCGATGGCGGGGATCCGCGGCTCGTCGAGCAGGCCGACGGCGCTGATGACGAAGCTCGCGTGCATCGTCTCCTCCGAGCCGTCGGCGTTGCGGAGGTTCAGCGTCCAGCCCTGCGCCGCTTCGTCCCAGTGCAGCGCCTCGACGGTGACGCCGAGCCGCAAGTGGTCGCGCAGGCCGAAGCGCTCGACGGTCTCCTCGATGTAGCCGAGGATCTCCGGCTGCTTGGAGAAGTACGACGTCCACTCGGTCGTCGCGTTGAACGAGTACGAGTAGTAGTGGTTCGGCGTGTCGACGCCGCACTCGGGATAGACGTTCGCCCACCAGGTGCCGCCGACGGACGGGTTCTTCTCGAGCACCGTGTAGTCGATCCCGAGCCGCTGGAGCCGCACGGCGGTGGCGACGCCGGACAGGCCCGCGCCGATCACCACCACGTTGCGGCCGTCGAGCCGGTCGCCGAGGCCCTCGGGCTCCTCCGCCGGCCGGAAGCCCATCTCCCGCAGCATCATCGGCACGTACTCGGGCGGCACCGGCTCGCCCACGCACGTCGACATCATCTCGTTGACGAGCTCGTCGCTCAGCTCGAGCGCCCGCCGGTCGAACACCGCGGGGTCGGACAGGATCTCGAGCGCCGCGGCACGGATCTCCTCCTGCACCTCCGGCGGCAGCCCGCCCGACTCGTCGGCGAAGATCTGCCCGTCGCGCTGCGGGGTGAAGGGCGGTTCGATCCAGCGGCGGTCGCCGGTCAGGTGGACCAGCGACATGAGCAGGATCGGAAGGTCCGCCGCGTCCAGCGCGGCCGCCAGGTCCTCGGTCGGGGCGGGCACCGAAGCGAGGCTAGTTCGGAACCGGCAGATCGGAACCGGCGCTCGCGCGCGCGTTGTGGCGACCCACGAGGACGTAGCACGTCATGGTCCCCTTGCCCTTGACGTCGACCGGCTCGCGGCGGTGCAGCTCGAAGCCGCCGCGCAGGCGCTCGTACGCGCGCTCGGTGACCTGGATCGTGCCGGGCAGCGCGTGCGACTCCATGCGGCTGGCCGTGTTGACCGTGTCGCCCCAGAGGTCGTAGCCGAAGCGCGTACGCCCGATGACGCCGGCGACGACGGGGCCGGTGTCGATGCCGATGCGCACCGCGAGCTCCAGCCCGTGCTCGGCCGCGCACGCCGCGACCTCCGGGCCCATCTCGAGCGCCAGCGCGGCGATCGCCTCGGCGTGGTCGGAGCGCGGCGACGGCGCGCCTGCGACGGCCATGTAGGCGTCGCCGATCGTCTTGATCTTCTCGACGCCGTGGCGCGCCGCGGCGGCGTCCCAGCGTGCGAAGACGTGATCGAGCAGCTTGACGAGCTCGGGCGCCGGCAGCCGTTCGGCCAGCGGCGTGAAGCCGACGAGGTCGGCGAAGAGGACGGTGACCTCGTCGCAGTCGTCGGCGAGCACGCCGTCGTGGTGCTTGAGCCGCGCCGCGACCGTCGCGGGCAGCACGTTGAGCAGCAGCCCCTCGGACTCCGCGAGCGCGCGCTCGCGCTGGCGGACGAAGTACTGCAGCAGTGCGAACGCGGTCGTCGCGACGCCGAGGACGTTGAGCGCGAAGAACGTGACGGCGACGCCGTTCGGGATGTCGGCCGGATCGCGGCTGAGCGCCGGGTCGATCGCCCCCGACACGGCGATGAGGCCGGCGAACGCGGCGAACCACGGGAGCGCGCCGCGGGCGCCGAGCATGAGCAGCGCGCCGAGCGGCGAGGTGAACCCCCACAGCGCGACCGCCGAGGACGCCTCGAAGCCGCCGAGGCTCCACTGCAGGGCGAACGGCAGCGCGAGGCTCATCGCCAGCTGGCTGTCGCGGAACCGCACGTAGCGGCGCGTGCGCGCGTACAGCGCGAGGCCGGCGATCGATGCGAGCTGGTACGCGAACGGGATCGCCGCCGAGACCCACTCGCCGAGCAGCGCGTAGGTCGCGACCCAGACGGTGGCAAGGCTCGCCATGAGCGCCGTCGAGAGGACGAGGACCGCCTGGCGGACCCGCAGCTCCTCCGCGTCGGACAGGGATCCCGGCGCCGGCACGGCACGAGCATATGCGCGCCGCCATGCGCCGTGTGTAACCGGTGGGTTGCACCTCGTTCGCGGACGGTGTAACTTGCGGGTTACACAATGAACGAGGAGCACGAGATGGCCGACGACACCGACCGCATCGAACGCGACGTCCTCATCGATGCGCCGATCGAGCGCGTGTGGACGCTCGTCACGAAGAGCGAGCACCTCGGGCGCTGGTTCGCCGACGCCGGCGCGGAGATCGACCTCCGGCCGGGCGGGGCGATGAGCCTCACCTGGCGCGAGCACGGGACGTTCCACGGCCGTGTCGAGGTGGTCGAGGAGCCGCATCGCTTCGCGTACCGCTGGCTCTCGGCGATGGACGTGCGGGACGACCCGCATCCCGGCAACTCGACGCTGGCGGAGTTCACGCTGGCCGCGGAGGACGGCGCTACGCGCGTCACCGTGGTCGAGACGGGCTTCGACGCGCTCGACTGCTCCCCGGAGGAGCGGACCGCCGCCCTCACCTCTCACATGGAGGGCTGGCCGCTCGAGCTCGGCGACCTCGTCGCCTACGCGAGCGCGACGCCGGCGGCGCGATGACCGCTGCCGTCGCCGATCCCGCCCCCGCGGTGTTCGCGGCGCTCGCGGACCCGACGCGCTGGCGCCTGCTCGGCACGCTCGCCGAGCAGGGCGAGGGGACCGCGACGACGATCGCCGCCCAGCTGCCGGTCAGCCGGCCGGCCGTCATCAAGCACCTCACCGTCCTCGATCGCGCCGGGCTCGTGTCGCGCCGGCGCGCGGGGCGCGAGGTGCGCTACCGCGTCGAGCCCGCCCGGCTCGACGAGACCGCGCGGAGGATCTCCGCGCTCGCCGCCGCCTGGGACACCCGCCTGGCGGCGCTGAAGGCACTGGCCGAGGAGGCCTGATCGTGATCGACTACGACGGACAGAGAGGAACCACCATGGACCTGCCCCCGATCGTCTCGCCGCAGGAGTGGGATGCCGCGCGCGAGGAGCTGCTCGTCAAGGAGAAGGCGCTCACACGCGCGCGCGACGAGCTCGCCGCCGAGCGCCGCCGCATGCCGCGCATGGCCGTCGAGAAGGACTACCGCTTCGAGGGGCCCGACGGCCCGGCGAGCCTGACCGACCTGTTCGCCGGCCGCCGCCAGCTGATCGTCTACCGCTTCTTCTACGAGCCGGGCGTGGGCGGCTGGCCCGAGCACGGCTGCCCCGGCTGCTCGTTCCTCGCCGACCAAGTGGCGAACCTCGCGCACCTCAACGCCCGCGACACCACGCTCGTCTTCGTCTCGCGCGCGCCGCAGGCGGACATCGAGCGCTGGAAGCAGCGGATGGGCTGGCAGCAGATCCCGTGGTACACGCTGACCGACGACTTCGACACCGACTTCGGCGTCGGCGAGTGGCACGGCACGAACGCGTTCCTGCGCGACGACGACGGCAACGTCTTCCGCACGTACTTCATCGACAAGCGCGGCGACGAGGCGATGGGCAGCACCTGGACGTACCTCGACATCACCGCGCTCGGCCGACAGGAGATCTGGGAGGACTCCCCCGAGGGCTATCCGCAGACGCAGGCCTACGTCTGGTGGAACCTCCACGACGAGTACGGCGCAGCGATGACGTAGGGCGCGCGGATCCGCGACGCTGTGGATGGCCATGCGCAGCGGCGTGACGGGTCGGGCCGGTCGTACGACGGTGCCCTCGGCGGAGGTGTGCGCCCTGATCGACGACGTGCTCGTGCCGCGGATGGACGAGATCGCCGAGCAGATCACGCGCGAGATCCATCGCCACGACGCCGCTCCGGGCGCCGATCCCGAGGCGGTGGCGGAGACGCGGGCGAGCTGCCGGGCGAACCTGCGCGTGACGCTCGCGATGTGGCGCGCGGGGCAGGATCCGCGCGGCGCGCATCCGACCGAGGCCGGCGCCGCCTACGCGCGCGCCTACGCACGGTCCGGCCGCCCGCTGGCCGACCTTCTGCGCGTGTACCGGATCGGCCAGGAGGAGCTGATGAGCATCCTGCGCCACGAGGTGGCCGAGCGGCTGCCGCCCGAGACGGCGCTCCGTGCCGTCGAGGAGGCGTCGAGCTTCATCTTCAACTGGATCGACGCGACGCTGGAGGAGCTCGAGGCGGTCTACCACCGCGAGCGCGAGGCGTCCGAGCGCACGTCCGCGGCGACGCGGCGCAGGGTCGCCGCGGCGATCCTCGCGGGCGAGGACCCCGACCTCGTCGAGGCCGGCGCGGCGCTGCGCTACGACCTGCGCCGCCGGCACCTCGGTGCCGTGATCTGGTCGGACGCCGGAGCGGACGTCGAGCACCTCGAGGAGGCGGCGCGCACGCTCGCTTCGCGGTGGACGACCGAGGCGCCGCTGACGCTGCCGATCGGCGGTCTCGCGCTCGGCGTGTGGGTCGGGGCCTGGGAGGCGCCGACCGCGGACGACGCGCCGGAGCACGCGCTGCCCGACGACGTGCGCTGCGCGCTCGGCACCTGGCGCGGCGGGCTCGAGGGCTTCCGCGCGACGCATCACGAGGCGCTGCGCGCCCGCCGCGCGGCCACGACGTTCGTGCTGCCCGACGGCGGGGATGTCGCCTACGCGGACGTCGCGCTCGCGGCGCTGCTCTCCGGCGACGTCAAGGAGGCGCGGACGTTCGTGCGCGACGAGCTCGGAGCGCTGCTCGGCCAGGGCCCGCGCGACACGACCGTCCGGCTGCGCGAGACGGTGGAGGCCTACTTCGCCGAGCTCGCCAGCGTGACGCGAACGGCACGCCGCCTCGGCGTCCACGAGAACACGGTGCAGTACCGGCTGCAGCGCGCCGCCGAGGCGCTCGGGCGGCCGCTGCGCGAGCGATCCGTCGAGCTGCAGGTCGCCCTGGTCCTCGCGCGGCTGCTGCCGCCGGAGGACGCGCAGCCGCGGTTGTGAGTTCCGGACAAAGCCGACCCCGAGCCCGCGGCGCGATGCGCGCGTTCGGCCATGGCGGGGCCCGCACGGCGGACGTAGCGTCGCGGCCATGACCGTGATGACCGCACCCGCGTTGGGGATCGGCGAGGGCGGCGCCCGCCTGGACGAGATGCTCGCCCGGTCCGAGGGGCTGACCGCAGCGACCGGCCACTACTTCGGCCTCGAGCACATGGAGCTCAAGGAACGCGACCCGATCCACTTCGAGAAGCTCTTCTCACGGCTGCGTGGCGGCCTGGTGTCCGCACGCGAGACGGCGCTCAACATCAGCGCGTCGCCGATCGTGCGGGAGCTGGGCGAGATCTGCTTCGCGCTGTACACCCCGGAGGGCGACTCGGTGGCGCTGAGCACCGGGATCATCGTCCACGTCCACACGATGTCCGACGCGATCAAGTTCATGATCCGCGAGGGCTGGGAGGACAACCCGAAGATCCGGCCGGGCGACATCTTCGCCAACAACCAGCCGACGATCGGCGACGTCCACAACTGCGACGTGCAGACGTTCGTCCCGATCTTCTGGGAGGACGAGCTCATCGCGTGGGCCGGCGGGGTCATCCACGTCATGGACATCGGCGCGGCCGCGCCGGGCGGCGTCCCGGTCGGCATCACCACGCGCTACGAGGACGGGATCGACCTCCACTGCACGAAGATCGGCGAGGCCGACGAGATCGCGCGGTGGCACCTCAAGCGCGTCTCGCTGATGTCGCGCGCGCCGGGCCTGTGGCTGCTCGACGAGCGGACCCGCCTGGCGGGCTGCCACATGATCCGCGACACCATCGAGCGGATCGTCCGCGACGAGGGGCTCGACACGTTCAAGCAGTTCACCCGCGAGGCGATCGAGGACGGCCGCCGCGCGTTCAAGTCGCGCGTGCGCACGATGATGGTCCCCGGGCGCTACCGCTCGCCCGGCTTCCACGACGCGAAGTTCGCCGACAAGGAGGTCATGCCGAAGCGCGCGCGGCGCGACCTCATCATGCACGGCTCCTACGAGGTCGTCGTCGACGCCGACGGGCACTGGACGACCGACCTGCGCGGCTCGTCGGCGTGGGGCTGGCACGTCTTCAACGGCACGCCGTCGGCGATGCAGGGCATGCAGTGGATCCAGTTCACGCAGGGCCTGATCTGCAACGACAAGATCAACGACGGCGCGTACTACGCGACGTCGATGCACCTGACGCCCGGCTCGTGGTGCGACGTGGGCGAGAACCCGGGCTCCTCCTCGCTGCCGTGGAACCCGATGTACTCGACGTTCACGGGCTACCTGCGGTCGTTCTCGCGCGGGCTGTTCTCGCGCGGCTACATCGAGGAGATCGTCACGTCGTTCGTCGCGCCGGGCAACGTGATGCAGGGCGGCGGGATCAACCAGCACGGGCAGATCTCCGGCTTCATCAACTTCGAGATCGGGGCCCAGGGCCAGGGCGGCAAGTTCGTCCTCGACGGCCTCGACTACGGCGCGGCGGCGTTCAACCCCGAGGGCGACATGGGCGACGTCGAGATGTGGGAGACGATCCAGCCCACGCTCTACCTCAGCCGTGCCGTGAACCCCGGCTCGCCGGGCGCCGGCCGGCACCGCGGCGGCGCGTCGTGCAACTCGCTCTTCCTCGTCTACGGGACGAAGGACTTCGAGCTCGAGAACATCGGCACCGGGTCGATGTTCGTCTCGCCCGGCCTGTTCGGCGGCTACCCCGGCCCGTCGAGCTACGTGCACTCCATCTTCGGCGCCGATCTCATCGAGCGCGCGCGCCGCGGCGAGGAGTACCCGCTCGCCGAGCCGGACCGCGAGAGCTCGCCGCTGCTGGAGATCGCCGGCGAGCACCTGTTCAAGCAGGACGCGTACACGACGAACTACGCGGTGGAGACCGGCGACCTCTACCTGTCGGTCGGGCGCGGGAGCGGCGGCGTCGGCGACCCGCTGCTGCGGCCCGAGGACGCGGTGCGGCGCGACGTCGAGCTGGGGCACCTGCTGCCGCGTCTCGCCGACAGCGCCTACGGCGTGGGCGACCGCGACGCGTACCGCCGGCGGCGGCTGCAGCGGGCCCGGCCGGCGCGCGAGTGGTGGGCCGAGCAGCGCGAGCGGATCCTCGCGCAGGACCTCATCGAGCCGGTGAAGGTGATGCTCGCCGAGTCGATGCGCCTGTCGCCGCAGTGGGCGGCGGAGTACCGCGGCTTCTGGGGCCTCCCGGAGGACTTCGACTTCGACGTGGTCACGCCGACGCTGACGGTCGAGCGGGCCGAGCCCGGCAAGGTCACGCCGGAGCAGGCGGTACGGCGGTTCCTCGACCGCGCGGAGGCGTGGCGGCCCGAGAGCGACGGCGACATCCCGGCGAGCGAGGGCCTGAGCCGCGAGACGCTCGCCGACCTGCTCGACGAGCGGCTCAGCCGCCGGGCGGTCAAGGACATCCAGTCGGCGCCCAAGGACGCGCAGCGGTTCGACACGTGGATCGAGCTGCTGCAGGAGCGCGTCTCCTACGACGACCCGATCGTGCTGCCGTACGGCGAGGGCCTGAACATCGTGCACCGCCGGACCGACGGCGAGCTCGTCATCCGCACCGACGCGGGCTTCGACCTGTGCCGGTGGGACGAGAACTGGAAGCTCCACGCGGTCATGTTCGTCCGCGACACCGACGAGCTCTACGAGGAGATCTACCCCAAGCTCGGGCACCCGGACGAGGGCTGGCAGGAGCTGCGCGAGTACTACTGCCCGGTCTCCGGCCACCTGCTGGAGACGGAGGCCGTGCCGCCCGGCTACCCGATCGTGCACGAGTACCTGCCGGACCTCGACGGCTTCTACCGCGGCTGGCTCGGGCGCGAGGTGCCCGCCTGATGCGAGCGGTGTCGCTCGCCGGGGAGGGCAAGCTCGTCGCCACCGATCTCGAGGACCCGCAGCCGGGTCCCGGCGAGATGGTGCTGCGCGTCGAGCGCGCCGGGGTCTGCGGCAGCGACCTGCGCCTGGCGCCGACGCTGCCCGCGGGGACCGTGATGGGCCACGAGTTCGTCGGGCGCGTCGAGCGCGTCGGCGGCGACGGGACGGCGTTCGCGACGGGCGACCGCGTGTGCAGCATCCCGGCGATCGGCTGCGGGTCGTGCGTCGCCTGCGCGGCCGGGGACCCGGTGCACTGCGCGCAGGCGCGGCTCATCGGCCTCGGCGACCAGCTCGGCGCGTTCGCGGAGCGGCTGGTCGTCGGCGTGCGCGAGTCGCTGCTCGTGCCCGAGCACGTCCCGGTCGAGAGCGCGGCGCTCATCGAGCCGCTCGCGGTGGCGTACAAGGCGTTCGTGGCGGCCGGCGCGAAGCCGGGGGACCGGCTCGCGATCGTGGGCGCCGGGCCGATCGGGCTCGCGATCCTGCTGTGGGCGGTCGCGAAGGGCGTGCACGACGTGCTCGTGATCGACCCCGTCGAGGACCGGCGGCAGCGCGCGCTCGAGGCGGGGGCCCGCTGCGCGTCCGGACCGGGACGCGACGAGCTGCGCGCCGCGACCGAGGACCTGCTCGGCGGCCGGCCGCGCGTCGTCATCGAGGCCGCGGGGGCGCCGGGGACGCTGACGGCGGCGCTGAAGCTCGTGGATCGCGAGGGCCGCGTGCTCGTCGCCGGGATGCACGAGACCGACGAGACGATCCCGACGCGCAGCGCGTTCTTCCGCGACCTGACCTTCAGCTTCAGCTCGTGGTACCGGCGCGAGCACTTCGAGCTCACGATCGAGGCGCTCGCGAGCGGGCAGCTCGACCCGTCGCCGCTCATCGGCGACGTGATCCGCCTCGATGACCTGCCCACGGCGTTCGCGCGGGCGCGCGCCGGCGCGTCCGGGGGCAAGCTGCTGGTCAGGGCGGCGTGACTCCCGAGCCCGCCGGCCTGCTGATCGCCAACCGCGGCGAGATCGCCGTGCGCATCGCGCGCGCGGCGGCGAACGCCGGCCTGCGCTCGGTCGCCGTCTTCTCCGAGGACGACGCCGCCTCGCTGCACGTGCGGATGGCCGACGAGGCCGTCGCGCTGCGCGGCTCGGGCCCGGCCGCGTACCTCGACGCCGAGGAGCTCATCCGTGCGGCGCGGGAGGCCGGGTGCCACCTCGTGCATCCGGGCTACGGGTTCCTGTCGGAGAGCGACGCGTTCGCGCGCGAGTGCGCGGAGGCGGGCCTCGTGTTCGCCGGGCCGGAGCCGGGGACGCTCGCGCTGCTCGGCGACAAGGCGAGCGCGCGCCGCCTGGCGGCCGAGCGCGGCGTCCCCGTCCCGGCGGGCACCGAGGCGCCCGCGACGGTCGAGGACGTCGAGGCGCTCCTGCGCTCGCTCGGCGACGGCGGCGCGGTGATGGTCAAGGCGGTCGCAGGCGGGGGCGGACGCGGCATGCGCGTCGTCCGCGATCCCGGCGAGGTCGCCGCCCAGTTCGAGCGCTGCGCCTCGGAGGCGACGAGCGCGTTCGGCCGCGGCGAGCTGTACGCCGAGCAGCTGCTCGAGGACGTCCGCCACATCGAGGTGCAGGTCATCGGCGACGGCAGCGGCGCCGTCGTCGCGCTCGGCGACCGCGACTGCAGCGTCCAGCGCCGCCACCAGAAGGTCGTCGAGATCGCGCCGGCGCCGGATCTCCCCGACCGCGTGCGCGCGGCGATGGCCGACGCGGCGGTGGACCTCGCGGGCGCCGTCCGCTTCCGCGGGCTCGGGACGTTCGAGTTCCTCGTCCCGCGCGCGCCCGCAGAAGGCGCGCCCGGCTTCGTCTTCCTCGAGGCCAACCCGCGCCTGCAGGTCGAGCACACGGTCACCGAGGAGGTGCTCGGTCTCGACCTCGTGGTCCTCGGCCTGCAGGTCGCGCAGGGCGCCTCGCTCGCCGACCTCGGCCTCGTCCCCGGGCGCCTGCCGGCGCCGCGGGGCATCGCCATCCAGGCACGCGTCAACGCGGAGACGATGCAGCCCGACGGGACGGCGCTCCCGGCGGCGGGCGAGCTGAGCGCGTTCCAACCGCCGACCGGCCCCGGCGTGCGCACCGACACGTACGCGTACGCGGGCTACGCGACGAACCCGCGGTTCGACTCGCTGCTCGCGAAGGTCGTCGTCTTCGCGCGCGGGGCAGATCTCGCCGAGGCGGCGGCGCGCACGCACCGCGCGCTGCGCGAGTTCCGCATCGAGGGCGTCGCGACGAACCTCCCGTTCCTCCGCGCGGTGCTCGCGCATCCGGCGTTCGTGCGGGGCGAGGTCGTGACGAGCTTCGTCGACGAGCACGCGGGCGAGCTCGCGGGCGCGCCGTCGGGGGAGGCCCCGTTCCCGCCGGCGACCGAGCAGGTCGCCGCCGCGGACCCGGCGTCGAACGGCGTCGTGCTGCCGCCGGGCACGGAGGGCGTCGGCGCGCCGCAGCAGGGCGCCGTCGTCAGCGTGCTCGTCGCCGAGGGCGACGTCGTCCGCGCCGGCACGCCGCTGCTGATCCTCGAGGCGATGAAGATGGAGCACGAGATCGTCGCGCCGGCCGCCGGCACGGTTCGCGGGATCGCCGTCGGCGTCGGCGACGTCGTGCCCGCCGAGCAGCTGCTCGTCGTGCTCGAGCCGGGCGGCGCGGGCGAGTCCGGCGCCAACGGCGGACCGCCGGTCGACCCCGACTTCATCCGCGCCGACCTGCGCGAGACGCTCGACCGCCACGCGCTCACCCTCGACGAGGGCCGTCCCGAGGCGGTCGCCAAGCGCCACGGGCGCGGCCGGCGGACCGCGCGCGAGAACCTCGCGGAGCTCGTCGACGAGGGCTCGTTCGTCGAGTACGGCGCGCTCGTCGTCGCCGCCCAGCGGCAGCGCCGCACCGAGGACGAGCTCATCCGCGCGACGCCCGCGGACGGGCTGGTCGGCGGCGTCGCGCGCGTGAACGGCGACCTGTTCGGCGACGACGGCCGCTGCGCGGTCCTCTCCTACGACTACATGGTCTTCGCGGGCACGCAGGGGCTGGCCAACCACCGCAAGAAGGACCGCCTCTTCGGCGTCATCGAGCGCCTGCGCCTGCCGGTCGTCTTCTTCGCCGAGGGCGGCGGCGGGCGGCCCGGCGACGTCGAGACCGAGGGCCCGGCGCAGCTGCCGCTCAAGAGCTTCGCGATGTGGGGCGGGCTCTCCGGGCTCGTGCCGCGGATCGCCGTGGTGTCCGGCCCGTGCTTCGCCGGCAACGGCGCGATCGCGGGCGGGGCGGACCTCATCATCGCCACGCCCGACGCGACGATCGGCATGGGCGGCCCGGCGATGATCGAGGGCGGCGGGCTCGGGAAGTTCCCGGCCGCCGACGTCGGGCCCGTGTCGGTGCAGGCGCCGAACGGCGTCCTCGACGTCGTGGTACACACCGAGGACGAGGCGATCGCGACCGCCAAGAAGGTGCTCGGCTACTTCCAGGGGCCGGTCGCCGAGTGGTCGTGTGCGGACCAGCGGACGCTGCGCTCGATCGTCCCCGAGAACCGACTGCGCTCCTACGACGCGCGCCGGGTCTTCGACGTCCTCTTCGACAGCGGCTCGGTCACCGAGCTGCGCGCCGCGTTCGCGCCGGGGATGCTCACGGCGCTGGCGCGCATCGAGGGCCGGCCGGTCGGCGTGATCGGCAACAACCCGCTGCACCTCTCGGGCGCGATCACGAGCGCCGCCGCCGACAAGGCCGCGCGCTTCCTGCAGCTCTGCGACGCGTTCGACCTGCCGGTCGTCAGCCTCATCGACACGCCGGGGATCATGGTCGGGCCCGACGCCGAGGCGACCGCATTGGTGCGGCACGCGAACCGGCTGTTCGTCACCGGCCCCAGCCTCACGGTGCCGATGGTCGCGGTCGTGCTGCGCAAGGCGTACGGCCTCGGCGCGCAGGCGATGGCGGGCGGCGGGTTCCACGAGACCGTCGCGTCGCTCGCGTGGCCCACGGGCGAGGTGGGAGCGATGGGGCTCGAGGGTGCCGTGCGGCTCGGCTACCGCAAGGAGCTCGAGGCGATCGAGGACCCCGAGGAGCAGCAGCGCCACTTCGACGAGCGGCTCGCCGAGATGTACCGCAAGGGCAAGGCGCTGACCGCCGCGACGTACTTCGAGTTCGACGACGTGATCGATCCCGCGGACACGCGGCGGATCATCGCGAGCGTCCTCGCCGCCGCGCCCGCGCCGCCGCCCCGTGAGGGCAAGAAGCGGCCGTTCGTCGACACGTGGTGAGGGCCCCGGCGCTCCCCCTCACGACGTGCACGCCTACGAGCGGCCCCGGCCCGCGAGCTTCTCGCCGTAGAGCTTGCGGAAGTTCGGCTGCCCGGTGACCGCGGTCACGCCGCCGTCGACGACGAGGTTGTGGCCGGTGACGTACGACGCGTCGTCGGACGCGAGGAAGGAGATCGCCGCGGCGATCTCGTCGGTCTGCGCGACGCGGCCCATCGGGATGAGCTCGGCGTAGGCGGCGGCCATCTCGGGGTCGTCCATCATCCGCGCGGTGATCTCGGTGCGCACGGGGCCGGGGCAGACGGAGTTCACGCGTACGCCGTCGGCCGCGTGGTCGACGGCCATGTTGCGGGTGAGCGTCACGACGCCGCCCTTGCTCGCCGAGTACGCGGCGAGGCCGTAGTCGCTCAGCAGCCCGGAGATCGACGCGGTGTTGACGATGCACCCGCCCGTCTCGGCGAGGTGGGGGATGGCGGCGCGCGACCCGAAGAAGACCGAGTCGAAGTTGACCGCCATCGTGCGCCGCCACTGCTCGGGGGACAGCTCGGTCACGTGGCCGAGCCGCCCGACGCCCGCGTTGTTGATGAGCACGTCGAGCCGGCCGAAGCGCTCGACCGTTCGCTCGACCATCTCCTCGACGGCGTCGGCGTCCGTGACGTCGACGATGACGGGCAGCACCCGGTCGCCCGCGCCGTCGAAGCCGGCGATCGCGGCGTCGAGGCCCTCGGCGTTGCGGTCGGCGAGCGTGACGCTCGCGTCCTCGGCCAGGAAGCGCGCCGCTGTCGCGAGGCCGATCCCCGACGCCGCGCCGGTGACGATCGCTACCCGTCCGGCATGGCGCCCGGGGACCGGCCGAGTCACGCCAGTGCCTCGCGGATCACGGTGGCGACGCCGTCTCCGGACAGGCCGTAGTGGCGGTAGAGGTGCGTCGGCGGGGCGACGTCGGCGTAGACGTCCTGCATCCCGTGGCGCACGAGCCGCGCGCCCGCGCCGGCGGACGCCAGGATCTCGGCGACCGCGCTGCCGAGGCCGCCGATGACGTTGTGCTCCTCGACCGTCACGACCAGGCCGGTGCCGGCGGCGTCGAGGATCGTGTCGGCGGAGAGCGGCTTGAGCCAGATCGCGTCGAGCACGCGCGCCGAGACGCCCTCGGCGGCCAGCAGCTCCGCCGCCTGCAGCGACGCGCGGACGCCGACGCCGGTGGCGATCACGGTGACGTCCCCGCCGTCACGCAGCGCGATCGGCTCGCCGGGCACGAGCTCGGGCGGCGCCGGGTGGACGTCTCGCTCGCGGCCGCGGCCGAGCCGCACGTAGACCGGCCCCGGCGTGTCGACCGTCGCGCGCAGCACGGCGCGCGTCGCGTTGGCGTCGCACGGTGCGACGACGGTCATGCCCGCCATCGCGCGCGTCACCGCGATGTCCTCGGTCGCGTGATGCGAGGTCCCGTAGAAGCCCATCGCGATGCCCGCGTGGTGGGCGAGGATCCGCACGGGCAGCTCCGGGTACGCGAGGTCGGTCCGCAGCTGCTCGGCGCACAGCAGCGACACGAACGAGGCGAACGAGGACACGTACGGGATCAGCCCGCACGTCGCAAGCCCGGCCGCCATCGAGACCATGTTCTGCTCGGCGATCCCGACGTTGATGAACCGGTCCGGGTGACGCGCGTGGAAGTCGTTCGTCCGGTTCGACAGCATCAGGTCGGCGGTGAGAACGACGATGTCGTCGCGCTCGTCGGCCATCCGCGCCAGCTCGTCGCCGGCGACGAGCGACGCCATCATCGGCTGCGACGTCAGGACGTTCCAGGACTGCTCGTCCAGCAGCTCGGTGCTCATCGCATCCGCTCCTTGATCTCGGCCTCTGCGCGCTCGCGGTCCTTCGGCCCGAGGAACCCCAGGTGCCACGCGGGCGAGTCGTCCATGAACGAGACGCCGTGGCCCTTCACCGTCCGGGCGAGCAGGCACGTCGGCCGGTCCGCGTCGACGGGGCCGACGCCGTCGACCGCCGCCAGCAGCGCGTCGACGTCGTGCCCGTCCACCTCGGCGACGTCCCAGCCGAACGCGCGCCACTTGTCGGCGACCGGCTCGATCCCCATGACCTCCTCGATGCGCCCGTCGAGCGTGCGCCCGTTGAGGTCGACGATCGCGACGAGCCCGCCGAGGCGGTGGTGCGCGGCGGCCATCGCGGCCTCCCACACCTGGCCCTCGTGCAGCTCGCCGTCCCCGAGCAGCACCCACGTCCGTGAGTCGCGGCCGGCGAGCCGCTCGCCGAGCGCCATGCCCGCGCCGACCGAGAGGTTGTGGCCGATCGAGCCGGAGCTGAAGTCGACGCCCGGCACGCGCCGCATGTCGGGGTGGTCGCCGAGCGGGCTGCCGAGCCGCGTGTACGACTCGAGCCACTCCTCGGGGAAGAAGCCGAGGTCCGCGAGCACGGGGTAGAGCCCGATCGCGGCGTGGCCCTTGCCGAGCAGGAACCGGTCGCGGTCGGCCCAGCGCGGCTCCGCCGGGCGCAGGCGCAGCGCGTGGTAGTAGAGGACGGCGAAGATCTCGGCGCATGAGAAGACGCTCGAGTAGTGGCCGCTGCCGGCGGTGTCGGTGAGGTCGATCGTGCGCAGGCGGATCCAGTCCGCGCGGCGGCGCAGCTCGTCCGGCGTCGCGGTCCGGCCACGCTCGAGCGTGCCGGTCGTGGTGGGTGTCGTCATGCGGGGAGCTCCCGGCCGCCGCGCAGCCGCGAGAAGAGCTCCTCGAAGTGGATCGGGTCGCGCTCCTCGAGCGGCAGCGCGACGACAGGCGGAGCCGTGTCGACGGCGGCCACGTCAGCGATCCTTCTGCGTGAGGTGGAAGATGCCGTGCTCGTCGAGGCGGGTGCGGCGGTCGGGCGGGACGACGAACGTGGTCGACTCGGCCTCGATGACCGCGGGGCCCTCGATGACGTGGCCGCTGCGCACGTCGTCCATCTCGTAGACGTCGGTCGACACGAAGCCGTCGGTCCACCAGACCTGGCGCACCTCCTTGACCGGCGGGGCGCCGGTCTCGTGCGGCAGCCGCGGCAGCGTCGGCTTCTCGATCGGGACCGAGCCCTTCACGATCGCCTGCGCGATGAGGTAGCCGAGCTCCGGCGAGCCGGCCGACCGCGCGTACATGTTGCGGTACGTGTGCTCGAACGCGGCGACCAGGTCGGCGACCGCCTCGGGCGAGGTGAGCTCGGCGTGCGGCGACGCCACCTCGATGTCGATGAGCTGGCCGTAGTACTGCATGCGGACCATGTGGGTGAACGACACGGCGTCGCGGCTGTAGCCCGATCGGCCGAACTCCGTCGCGACGCGGTCCTCGAGCCCGCGCCACGCCGCTCCCAGCTCGGCGCCGATCGCGCGCCGCTCGGCGTCGCCCATCGTCGGCAGCAGCGCGAGGTCGACCTGGCGGTCGTAGCGGTACTCGAAGTCCGCGCACGCGCACCCGAACGCGCTGAACCCGGCGGCCCATTCCGGCACGAGCACGCGCTCGTACGGCACGCCCGCGGTGTAGCCGGCGACGTGGAGCGGACCGCCGCCGCCGTAGCAGAGCAGCGTGAAGTCCTCGGGGCCGTAGCCCTTGCCGAGGACGCGGCCCATCGCGTCGTTGCGCAGCGAGCTCTCGAACAGCTCGATGACGCCCGACGAGGCCTCCTCGACGCCGAGGCCCAGCGGCTTCGCGATCTGGCGGTCGACCTCGAACCGGGCGCGGTCGACGTCGAGCTGCACCTGGCCGCCGAGGAAGTACTCCGGGTTCAGGCGCCCGAGCACGAGGTTGAGGTCGGTGATCGACACGGTCGTCACGCCGCCCTCCGGCCACGCGGTTCCGATCATCGCGCCGGCGGAGTCGGGGCCGATCTCGGGACGCCGCGCGTGCGGGTCGATCCGCACGTACGAGCCGCAGCCGGCGCCGACCGAGTCGATCTCGACGAGCGGCATGTTGAGCAGGAAGCGCGCGACGTCCGGCGTCGTTCGGACCGCGTACTCGCGGTCGACGAGCAGCGCCATGTCGAACGACGTGCCGCCGATGTCGGTGCACAGCACGTTCTCCAGGCCGATCTGCTCGGCGAGCCAGCGGCCGCCGACGACGCCGCCGATCGGGCCCGAGACGAGCGTCGTGGCGAGCTTGTCGGCGTCGGTCGAGATCGTCCCGCCATGCGAGGCCATGACGCGCAGCTCGAACGCCGCGCCGCGCTCCTTCGTGCGCCTGGCGACCGAGCGCAGCGTGCCGCGCGAGGGCTCGGCCGCGTACGCCTCGATGAGCGTGGTGTTCAGCCGCGGCAGGTCGCGCTTGGCCGGGTACAGCTCGGAGGAGAGGAACAGCGGGCACGACCCGTTGACGCCGCGCGCCGCCTTCTCCTCCTCGAGGATCGCGCGGACCCGCTGCTCGTGCGCCGGGTTGACGTACGAGAAGAGCAGGCAGACCGCGATGCCCTGCACGCCCTGGTCGAGCAGCGCCCGCGCGGCGCGCCGGACGTCCTCCTCGACGAGCGGCAGCGCCTCGGTGCCGAACAGGTCGATGCGGCCGCGCACGCCGTGGATCCGCCCCTGCGGGACGAGCGGCTCGTTGTGGAAGTGCGTGGCGACGTGCAGGCGGTCGGCGTACGAGTAGCCGAGGTACGTCTGGATCCCGCGCTCGACGCGCAGCGCGTCCTCCTGGCCGGCCGTGACGATCACGCCGACCTCGAGTCCCTTGCGGCTCAGCAGGCGGTTGAGCATCGCCGTGCCGGAGAACACCGCGGACTGGATCCGGGGGAAGGACGCCTCGGGCGTCGACTCCCACTGGCGCAGGGCGTCCTCGGCGGACTCCATGAGCCCGCGGCTCTCGTCGTCGGGCGTCGTCTGGGCCTTGCCGACGACGAACTCGCCGGTCTCGTCCACGATGAAGGTGTCGGTCATCGTGCCGCCGGCGTCGATGGCGAGGACGCGGGGCGTGCGCTGCGTGTCGGGCATGCGCCGACGCTACGGCCGGCGCGGAGCAGCGGCCATGGTTCGACTCGCCAGGTCGCGCGAGGCCACGCGGGACCGCATTGGGCGGATCCCACAAGCGGGTGTCGAGGCGCGGGCTAGGCCGCGGCAGCGGCGTCGTCGTCGCCCAGCGGGGTGACGAAGACGATGTGCGCGCGCGAGACGGCGATGAAGTCGCGCTGCACCGGCTGGCCGCCCTCGAGCGGCTCCAGGGTCACGTCCGTCAGCGAGATGAACTCGCGCTCGGACGCGTTGAGCAGGTCGGAGAGGCGACTGCGGAAGCCGTTGGCCGCAAGGGTGAGCGACCCGGTGATCCGGTGACGCGTTGTCTCGAGCTCGACCCGTTCGCGGCGCTGCTGCTGCATGTCCTCACCATCGGTCGGCGGCCGCCGGGCCTTGAGCGCCAGTTCCGGCGCTTCGTGACGTTCGGAACTTCATGCGTCTCCGTACCTCCCTCGCCGCGGTCGGCGTCGGCCTGCTGTCGGGCACCACGCCCGCGCTCGCCGCCGACGACCGCCACAGCGAGAACATGTCGTTCGTCAAGAACATCCCGTACGTCGCCGAAGGCGACAGCAACGGGTCCGATCTGGAGTTCGCGAAGATCGGGACGAAGCAGTACTCGTTCGCCGGATCGGAGATCAACGGCCTGCAGGTCATCGACATCACGAAGCCGACCGAGGCCAAGCGCGTCGCGGTGTTCGACTGCGCGGTGAGCCAGGGCGACGTCCAGATCTTCAAGCGCGGCAAGAAGACGCTGCTGACGTACACGAACGACTACGAGGACACCACCGCGGCGGCGGAGTCCACGTGCTACGAGCAGGCGACCGCGGCCGGCTTCGATGCCACCGACACGTCCGAGGACGGGACGGTCACCGCGAAGCTCGGAACCCTCATCGTCGACGTGTCGAAGCCCACCGCGCCGAGGACGGTCTCCTTCGTGCCGATCCCGACGGGGTCGCACAACATGACCGTCCATCCGAGCGGCGACTTCCTCTACAACTCGAACTCGGACCTCATCACGAACTTCGAGCCGACGATCGAGGTCTTCGACATCCGGGACCTCGCGAAGCCGGCGCAGACCGCGTCGTTGAGCTTCACCGCGCTGCCCGGCCTGGGTACGCAGTCGCACGACATCACCTTCAACGCGGACGGCACGCGCGCGTACTCCGCGGCCCTCTCGCACGGCGTGATCATCGACACGACCGATCCGGCCAACCCGTCGGTCGTCTCGGAGTTCGACGACGAGGCCATCAACGTCTGGCACCAGGCGAGCCCGTACACGATCCGCGACGAGAACGGCGAGCCCGTCCGCGAGCTGCTGCTCGTCGAGGACGAGGTCGCCGGCGCGGCCGGCCCGGCCGTCTGCCCGACGGGCGGCTTCCACGTCTTCGACGTGACCGACGAGTCGCTGCCGCTGAAGGTCGGCTACTGGAACATCGACGACATCCAGGCCAAGCCCGACGATCCGCTCAACACGTGCACCGCGCACGTCTTCCAGATCCACGAGAAGGAGCAGATCATGACCGTCGCTTACTACATGGGCGGCGTGCGGGTCGTGGACCTGAGCGGGCTTGCCGACGCGCCGGTCGGCGTCGGCCAGGGCTCGACCGCCCTGGGCGGCGCGATGAAGCAGATCGGCTTCTACCAGACGGGCAACGCGTTCACGTGGGCCGCCAAGACGCCCGGGATCGAGAAGGACGGCAGCTTCTACCTCTACGGCGACGACCTGTACCGCGGGTTCGACGTCTACCGCTTCGACGCCACGAAGCCGCAGTCGACCTCGACCGGGACGTTCCTCTCCCCGGCCGCCGCGGAGATCGAGCTCGACAACCTGACCGCGGCCGTCACCGGCGACGGGCAGCTGGGCGACTACAAGTCCGCCTTCTGCCTCATCCGCGACGGCCAGGTCCGCTCCTAGCCCCGGATGTTCGTCCGCTCGCCCTCCAGCCGGGGGGCGGGCGGCCGAAGCAGCACATGTGCAGGGATGGCCCTCGATCGAGGCGACGCGTCGCCGTGGGCTGCTGGTGGCAGGGCTCCTCGCGCTGGCCGCCGGCCTGCTCGTCCAGCTGACGCCCGTCCTCGACGGCGTCGAGGCGGACACGGTCGACGCGCGCTTCCGCGTCCGTCCCGCGGAGGTCGTCAAGGACGTCGCGTTCGTCGACGTCGACGCGAAGACGTTCTCGGCGCTGAAGGAGCAGTGGCCGCTGCCACGGTCGCGCTTCGGCAAGGCCGCCCGCGCGCTGCACGCCGCCGGGGCGCGCGAGATCGTCTTCGACGTCCAGTTCACCGAGCCGTCGGCCGACCCGCGCGAGGACCTCGCGCTGTACGACGCCATCGGCGCGATCGGCGGCGGCGTGCTCGCCACGACCGAGAGCGACGGCGAGGGCCGCACGAACGTGCTCGGCGGTGACGCGAACCTCCGCGCGGTCAAGGCCGTCGCAGCCGACGCGAACCTGCCCGACGAGACGGGCGGCGTGCTGCGCGACTTCCCCTACGAGACCGGCAAGCTCGCGACCATCGCGGTCACGGTCGCCCGCCGCGCGGGCAGGCACCTGAACCGGGGCGACTTCGATCGGGACGGGCGTGCCTGGATCGACTACGCAGGCCCGCCGGGCACCGTGCCGCGGCTCTCCTTCGTCGACGTGCTGGACCGCCGCTTCGACCGCGACGCCGTGGGCGGTCGGATCGTCGTCATCGGCTCCGGCGCCCCGTCGCTGCAGGACCTCCATCGCACGCCCACGAGCGGCGACACGACGATGGCCGGCCCGGAGGTCCTGGCGAACGCCATCCGCACCGCCATGCGCGGCCTGCCGCTGCGCACCGCGCCGTCGTGGCTGGCCTTCCTCGCCATCGCGCTGCTGGCGCTCGCCGTCCCGCTCGCCGCGCTGCGCATGCGCGCGACGCGCGCTGCCCTCGTCGCGCCGGTGATCGCCGTCGCCTACGCCGCCGCCGCGTACGGGCTCTTCCTCGCCGGGCTCGTGCTCGTCGTCGCGGCGCCGCTGGCCGCGTTGCTCGTCGCCACCGCCGCGACGCTCGTCGTCGGGTACTTCCTCGAGACGCACGAGCGCCGCCGCGCCGACCGCTACAACGCGCTGCTCGAGGAGCGCGTGCGCGAGCGCACCGCCGAGGTCCGCGCCACCCAGCTCGAGCTCATCGAGCGCCTCAGCCGCGCGGTCGAGCTGCGCGACAACGAGACGGGCGACCACGTCGCGCGCATCAGCGCGCAGGCGCAGCGGCTCGCGCTGGCGATCGGCGTCCCCGCCGATGAGGCCGAGCGCATCCGCCACGCCTCGGTGCTGCACGACGTCGGCAAGATCGGCGTGCCCGACTCGATCCTGCTCAAGCCCGGCCCGCTGACCGCGTCCGAGCGGCTGCTCATGGAGCGCCACACCGGCGTCGGCAGCGACCTGCTCGACGGGTCGGCCTCGGAGGTCGTCCAGCTCGGCGAGGTCATCGCGCGCACCCACCACGAGAAGTGGGACGGCACCGGCTATCCCAACGGGCTGCGCGGGGAGCAGATCCCGCTCGCCGGCCGGATCGTCGCCGTCGTCGACGTCTTCGACGCGCTGACCTCGGCACGCCCCTACAAGCACGCGTGGCCGGTTGACGAGGCGCTCGACGAGATCGCCCGCCAGCGCGGCCTGCACTTCGATCCCGAGATCACCGACGCGTTCCTGCGCCTGCAGGGCCGCGACCCGGGTCAGCCGGTCGCCGACGCGCCGCTGACCGCCGCCGCGACACGCTGAGCCGCCGCGTCGGGCGCCTCGTGCTCCCACACGCGGACGACCGTCCAGCCCGCCTCCGCCAGGCGCGCGTCGGTGTCGCGGTCGCGCGCGACGTTCGTCTCGATCTTGCGCCGCCAGAAGTCCGCGTTGTTCTTCGGCCACGTCGCGTGCTCCGGGCAGCCGTGCCAGAAGCAGCCGTCGACGAAGACCGCGACGCGCGCACGCGGGAAGACGAGGTCGGCCTCGCGGCGCAGGCCGGGCAGCACCCGGCGGTGCAACCGGAAGCGCAGCCCCTGCGCGTGCAGGCGCGACCGCAGCGCGCGCTCGATGCCCGTGTCGCGCTCGCGCTGCGCGCGCATGCGGGCGCTGACGCCCGCGTCGGCCGGCGCCGCTACGCCGCCACGAGGTCGTCCGCCGTCAGGCTGCACGCCGGGAGCACCAGGTCCTCGGGCGGGGGCCGGTCGCCGCCGAGGATCCAGCCGACGAGCGCGGCGATCTGGAAGGCCACGAGCGGCGGGACGGCATCACCGACGTGACGGTAGAGGTTCGCGAGGCTGCTCGAGACGAACGCGTAGTCGGCCGGGAACCCCTGCAGCAGCGCGAGCTCGCGGACCGTGCAGAGCCGGTCCTGGTCCGGGTGCGCGTAGCGGCCGTTGCCGACGTGCCCGCACTCGCGCTTGATCGTCGCGGCGGGGCGGTCCCACGCCAGGCGGCCGTAGATGTCGGGGTGCGAGCCGAGGTCGCCCGCGGCGGCGCGGCGCCGCATCGCGGGCGTGAGCAGCGCCTCGGTCGCCGGGTCGCCCAGCAGGTCGGTCCACGAGCCGCCGTCGCGCGGGATCGCGGCGAGGCGCAGGCGGTTGGCGTCCGACGCGAAGGCGGGGGAGACGTGCATGGGGTCCTCCGGGTGCGCCGTGCCCGCCGCGACCGGCGGCAGCCCGGCGATCGCGCGGCGCACGTGGGTCGCCTCCGGGCGGACGGTCAGCCCGTCCCACAGGTCGGCGAGCGAGCGCAGCGGGTGCTCGTCGCGCACCGCGACGACGAGCGCGCGCTCGCGTCGCTGCGGCACGCCGACGTCCGAGAGGACGTGCAGCTCCGCACCGACGCGGTACCCGAGGTCCTCGAGCCCGGCGCGCAGCGCCGCGAAGTGCCCGGCGAAGCGGCCCATGAGCAGCTCCCGCGCGTTCTCCATGACGATCACCTCGGGCCGCAGCGCGGCGGCGAACGCGGCGACGCGCGGGACGAGCGCGTTGCGGGCGTCGTCGACGAGGTGGTTGCGCGCGAGCGTGCGCGTGAAGCCGGTGCACGGCGCGCACGCCGACAGCACGACCGGGCGGTCCGGCAGCGCGAGCCGGTCCCGCAGCTCCTCCGGCGCGATCGCGGCGAGGTCGACCTCGAGCGGCGCGACCCCGATGTTCCTTGCGTACGAGCCGTTGCAGCCGAGCGTGCCGGCGCCGCTGCTCGGCTTGCCGATCTGCGCGTCCGCCGCGCCGGCGATCGCGAACGCCGGGTGGCGCGCGAAGCCGCAGCTCATCCCGCCGGCGCCCGAGAACAGGTCGACGACGGTGTGCGCCGCCCGCGCGCGGCGCCGCGCGGGCGCCTCGGGAGCGGGGGCGGCGACGGGCATCGGCCCGCGCAACGGTACGGGCGCGGTCGGCGGATCTCCTAGAACGGGCGTCGAGCGCGTGGTGGGGGTCTTGCAGCGCCCCTCGCGGCGGTGGAACAGCTCGCATCGAAGACACCGGAAGACGGCACGTCGCCCGTCGTCACCCGTCGTTGACCGGATGCGGGCGCCGACCGGGCCGTAGGTCACGATCACCCACGACTTGCTCGGTGAAGTGGCAGCGGGGATCTTCGCGGCCGGAGCGGTGGTGTGCGGGATCGCCGCTCTCGTCCGCGCCGGGAAGCGCCCGGCGAGGCTCGTCCTGGCGGCGGCGCTCGTCGCCGGCGCCGTGGCCGCGCTCGGCGACGCCGACTCGGTCGCGTGGCACATCGCGATCGGGCTGGGCACCGCCGGGCTCGCGCTCGTCGTCCTGGAGCGCTTCGACCACGTGTCGGTCCTGTCGTGGATGGACGCCGTGATGGTCGGCTGCGCGGTCGCCGGGCTCGCCGTCTTCGCCGGCCTCCACGCGCGCCCGGCGATGGCGCTCGCGGGCGCGGCCGGCGGCCTCGCGCTCAGCCGCTGGCAGCCCAGCCCGTGCATGCTGCTCGTCGCCGGGGGCGTCGCGCTGCTCGGCGCGGGCGACCCCGGCATCGCGGTCGCCGCCGCCCCGCTCATGGCGGCCGGCGCCTGGCAGATCGAGGCGCGCGTGGACGCCGGCCCCGACTTCCGCTGGACGGTGCTCGCCACGCTCGTCGGCGTGAGCGTCGCGGCGCTGACGCTGCTCGGCGTCAACCAGTTCCTGATGCTCAGCAGCGCGGCCGGCGTGCTCGCGATCATCACGGTGCTCGTCGGGATCGCGCGGGCGGGGGTGACCGTCGCGCGCCGCATCCGCGAGAGCGACCGGATGGCGCGCCGCGACGAGCTGACAGGCCTCGCGAACCGCCGCCACCTGCTCGACCGCCTCGACCTGCTCGTCGCCCGCGGCGAGCCGCTCGCGCTGCTGCTCATCGACCTCGACGGCTTCAAGGAGCTCAACGACACGCTCGGCCACCACGCGGGCGACGAGGTGCTCCGCCAGATCGGCCCGCGGCTGGCGCACGCGGTGCGCGACCACGACCTCATGGCGCGGCTCGGCGGCGACGAGTTCGCGCTCGTTCTCGCGCCCGGCGACGAGGAGGCGGCGAGCACGGCTGGGCTGCGACTGCGCGCGGCGCTGGAGGACCCGTTCCGGGTGGAGGAGATCAGAGTCCACATCAACGCGAGCGTCGGCATCGCGCTGCACCCGGAGCACGCGCGGACGGCGCTCGGGCTGCTGCAGCGCTCGGACATCGCGATGTACGAGGCCAAGCGCAAGCGCACCGGCCACGAGGTCTACCTCCCGGCCGGGGACGGCTACAGCCGCGACCGCCTCGCGCTCGTGGGCGAGCTCGGCACCGCCATCGAAGCGGGCCAGCTCGTCCTGCACTACCAGCCGAAGGCGTCGCTGGCGACGGGCGAGGTCAACGGCGTCGAGGCGCTCGTCCGCTGGAACCATCCGCAGCGGGGGCTGCTCATGCCCGGCGAGTTCCTGCCGCTCGTCGAGCACAGCGGCCTGACCCGAGCGCTGACCGCTCACGTCATCGGCGAGGCGGTCGCCCAGGTGCGCCAGTGGCGCAGCGAGGGCCTCGGCCTCAGCGTCGCGGTCAACCTGGGGCCGGCCGACCTGCTCGACCTCGGCCTGCCCGCCGAGGTCGCGTCGCTGCTGGTCCGCAGCGAGTTCCCGTCCGGGATGGTGCAGCTGGAGGTCTCCGAGGACGTCGTGATGGCCGACCCCGAGCGCACGATCGACGTGCTCAACCGGCTGCGGCGCCTCGGCGTCGGGATCGCGCTCGACGACTTCGGCGCGGGCACGTCGTCGCTCAGCCACCTCAGGCTGCTGGAGCTCGACGAGCTGAAGATCGACCGCTCGTTCGTCCTCGCGATGCGCGAGAGCGAGAGCGACGGGGCGATCGTGCGCTCCGCGATCGACCTCGGGCACCGCCTTGGGCTGCGCGTGGTGGCCGAGGGGGTCACGACCGAGGAGACCTGGGACCTGCTCGGCGAGTGGGGCTGCGAGGAGGCGCAGGGCTTCCTGCTGGCGGGCCCGATGCCGGCGGCGGAGATGCGCGCCTGGCTCGACGCGCGCGAGGTCGCGCGCTTCCACCGCGCGCCCTGACAGCGCACGTCGGCGCGCCCAGATCGCGCCCGGGGTTCAAGGGATCCCGAGCTCGTGCCGAATGGGACGTTCGTACCCGTGACGGATCCCGTCGCATCCGCTCGTCCCCGGCGGCTTGTCCCCCATCCCGTCTGGACGCTGAACGTGCTCGTCGCGCTCGCCGCGGCGGTGCTGTTCGTCCTGCTCGCGGCCGGACGGCCCGCGCTGCTCGAGCCGCACGTCGAGTGGTGGTGGCTGGCCATCGCCATCGCCGCCGCCGAGCGCTGCGTGGTGCACCTGCACTTCCGCCACCACGCTCACTCGTTCTCGCTGGGCGACCTGCCGCTCGTCTTCGGCCTGCTGTTCTGCACGCCGGGCGAGATGCTGGCGGCGACGCTCGCCGGGTCGCTGCTCGTCTTCGGCTTCGACCGCCGGCTGCCGCCGATCAAGCTGGTCTTCAACACCGCGCAGTTCGCGCTGACCAACACGCTGGCGGCGATCGTCGTGCAGGCGCTCGTCGCGCCGGGCGACGTCGTCACGCCGGGCGCGGCGATCGCCGTGCTGCTCGGCATCGAGGCGGGCGCGCTCATCGCGGTCGGCCTCATCAGCGTCGCCATCTCGCTGTCGGAGGCGCGCATCGAGCTGCCCCGCCTCCGTGAGATGTTCGGCATGAACCTCGCCGTGACCGTGACCAACACGTCGCTCGGGCTGGTCGCCGCGATGGTGCTCATCGAGCAGCCGTGGGGGCTCGTGCTCATCGTCGTCCCCGCGCTGACCGTCTTCGCGGTGTACCGCGCCTACATGACCGCGCGCGAGCGCCACGACCGGCTCGAGTTCCTCTACGAGGCGAACCGCACGCTCGCCCGCTCGCCCGAGGCGGCCGACGCGTTCGAGGCGCTGCTGCTCGGATCGCTCGAGGCCTTCCGGGCCGAGTGCGCCGAGCTCGTGCTCTACAGCGCCGAGACGCTGCCGCTGCGCACGACGATGACGGCGGGCGGGGAGCGCGAGAGCATGCGCCCCCTCGACGTCCAGGTCGCCGACCGGCTGCGCGACTGGGTGCTCGCGGTTGACGGCGTTCGCGTCGTCGACGGGGCCACCGGCATCGCCGACGTCGATCGCTACCTCGCCGAGCGCGGCGTGACGCACGCGATGCTCGCGCCGCTCGGGACGGACGGCCGCGTGATCGGGACGCTGATGATCGCCAACCGGTTCGGCGTCGTCCGCGGGTTCGGGCGCGACGACCGCGCGCTGTTCGAGACGCTCGCCAACAACGCGGGCGCCGCGTTGCAGAACGACCGCCTCGAGCAGGCCGTCGGCGAGCTGCGCGCGCTGCGCGACGAGCTGCATCACCAGGCCTACCACGACCCCCTCACCGGGCTGCCGAACCGCAGCCTGTTCCACGAGCGCGTCCGCGCCGCCCTGGCGGCGGCCGAGGACGACGAGGTCGCGGTGATGTTCATCGACGTCGACGACTTCAAGACCGTCAACGACAGCCTCGGCCATGGCGTCGGCGACGAGCTGCTGCGCGGCGTCGCGCACCGGCTGCAGGAGTGCCTGCGCCGCGACGACCTCGTCGCGCGGCTCGGCGGCGACGAGTTCGCGGTGCTGCTGGCCGAGCGCAGCGGCGCGCAGGAGATGGCGACCGTGCTCTCCGAGCGCCTGATGGACGCCTTCCGCCTGCCGATCGCGGCCGGGGACGAGCTCGTCGCCGTGCACCTCAGCGTCGGCATCGCCACCGCGGCCGGCGTCGACGCCGACGTCGACGAGCTCATCCGCAACGCCGACATCGCGATGTACCAGGCGAAGGTCGGCGGCAAGGGCCGCTTCGAGCTGTTCGACCCCGCGGCGGGCGCCGCGATCGTGCGCCGGCACTCGCTGAAGGAGGAGCTCGCCCGCGCGCTGGCGCAGGGCGAGATCGACGTGCACTACCAGCCGATCGTCGCGCTGGCCAGCGGCCGCGTCGTCGCCGCCGAGGCGCTCGTGCGATGGAACCACCCCGTGCGCGGCCTCGTCGGCCCGTCGGAGTTCATCGGGCTGGCCGAGGAGACCGGGCTCATCCTGCGCATCGGCCAGCTCGTGCTCGACGACGCCTGCCGCCAGGCGCGCATCTGGCGCGACCAGCGCGGCGGCACCGAGGGCGTCGCCGTGCACGTGAACCTGTCGTCCGTGGAGATCGCCGAGCACGACCTCGTCGCCCGCGTCTGCGACGCGCTCGCCAAGCATGCCGTCGACCCGCGCGAGCTCGTGCTCGAGATCACCGAGAGCCGGCTCCTCACCGACCCGCGCAGCGTCGAGGCGCTGCGCGCGCTGCGGGCGACCGGCGTGCGCGTCGCGCTCGACGACTTCGGCACCGGCTACTCGTCGCTGAGCTACCTGCAGGAGCTCCCGCTCGACATGCTCAAGATCCCGAAGCCGTTCATCGACCGGCTGACCGCCGACGACGACGTCTTCGTGCGGACGATCTGCGAGCTGGCGTCCGCGCTCGACCTCGAGGTCGTCGCGGAGGGGATCGAGACGCACGAGCAGCTGCGCGCGCTGAGCCGCCGCGAGACCACGCTGGGCCAGGGCTTCCTGCTCGCGCGGCCCGACCGCGCGCGGCGGATCCTGCCGCGGACGGTGCTGCCCGCGGGCGCGTGGCGCGCCGACGGCTAGATCATCCGTCCGCTTTCCTGAAGGAACGCTCAGGTCGGCCGATGGAGGCACCAGTGAGCGTGCAGGTCCGAGAGCGCAGCAGGATCCGGTGGCAGGTCATCGTGGTGCTCGCGCTGGTGCTGCTCGCCTCGTTGGCCGCGTCGGCCACCGACCGTGCCGCGGCCGGCGACACGACCGTGATCGTGCAGCTGCGGCCCGGCGTCGACGCTGCGGCGGGCCGGGCGCTCGTCGAGGGCGCGGGTGGCCGCGTCACGGGCGAGCTGCCGATCGTCAACGGTCTCGCCGCGCGGCTGACGCCCGCAGCCGCTCGCGAGCTCGAGTCGGATGCGCGCGTTCGCGCGGTCTCGGCCGATGCTGCCATCGCACCGCAGGGCAAGGCGAAGCCGCTCGACCCGAAGAAGATCGCGACCGCCTACAACCAGTCCGCCCGGACCGCCGAGCTGTGGAAGGAGGCGACGGGCAAGGGCATCGGCGTCGCGGTCATCGACACGGGCATCGCCGGCGACCTCGAGAGCTTCCGCGTCTCGCAGTCCGACGGGAGGTCGCGCGTCGTCCAGTCGGTCGTGACGAACCCGGACGCCGAGACCGCGACCGACACGTACGGCCACGGCACGCACGTCGCCGGGATCATCGCCGGCAACGACGGCTACCGGCAGAGGAAGGACAAGCTCTTCGGCAAGTACGCGGGCGCTGCGCCCGACGCCAACCTCATCTCGGTCAAGGTCAGCGACGACGAGGGCGACGCGACCGTCCTCGACGTGATCTACGGCCTGCAGTTCGTCGTCGACCACAAGGACGACTTCGGGATCCGCGTCGTCAATCTCTCGCTCGAGTCGACCAGCGCCGAGTCGTACAAGACCGACCCGCTCGACGCGGCCGTCGAGGCGGCGTGGTTCAGCGGCATCGTCGTCGTGGCCGCCGCCGGCAACCGCGGCGGCGCCGACGACGCGGTCCACCACGCGCCGGGCAACGACCCGTACGTCATCACCGTCGGCGCGGCCGACGACCAGGGCACGAAGAACATCGGCGATGACGCCGTCACGTCGTGGTCGAGCCGCGGCACGACGCAGGACGGCTTCGCCAAGCCGGACATCTACGCGCCGGGCGCGCGGATCGTGTCGAACCTCGCCCCCGACAGCGCGTTCGCGTCGATGTGCCCGTCGTGCGTCACCGACGGCAGCTACATCCGCGCGGGCGGCACGTCGATGGCGGCGCCCGTCGTCGCCGGCGTCGTCGCCGACGTCCTCCAGCAGCACCCGACGTGGACGCCGGACCAGGTCAAGGGCGCGCTGCTGCGCACGACCCGCGCCGTTCGCGGCGGCCGCGTGGTCGACGCGGTGAAGGCCTCGCGGGCGGGCGACGACGAGCTGCGCTCCAACGAGGACCTCGCGCCGAGCACGCTGCTCTCCGCCGCGGACGGCGGGATCGACTACACGAAGTCGTCGTGGAGCAAGTCGAGCTGGCGCACCGCGCCGGAGGAGCTCACCGCGTCGTGGGCGAAGTCCAGCTGGAGCTGCGACTGCTCGCTCGAGGCCGACGGCTCGGTGACGCCGTCGCGCGCGGACTGGACCAAGAGCACCTGGTCGACCGACTGGCGCAAGTAGCTCGCTCGGTCTCAACCTGGTCTCGACCTCGCCTCCAGCCCTTCCGCCGCACGGGATCCCGGGCGTACGGTCGCGGCCATGCCTCGTCCGCGCGTCTCACCCTCCACCGCCATCGCCGCCGTGGCGCTCGTCGTCGCGACCGGCGGCTTGGCCTTCGCCGCGATCCCGGACGGGTCCGGGATCATCCACGCCTGCTACACGACCGGCGCGGGCGCCGGCTCGTCGGGCGCCGTCCGGCTCGTCGACGCGAACGTCTCGTGCGCGGCGGGCGAAGCGGCCATCACGTGGAACCAGGCCGGCCGTCCCGGCACGCCCGGCAGCGACGGCGCGCCCGGCCCGGCCGGGCCGCAGGGACCTCAGGGCCCCGCCGGACCGCAGGGCACCGGCGGCGGCCAGCTGATGACGTCGGCGCCCGTCGGCCACGACGTCGTCCTGACGATCTCCGGGAAGGTCGTGTCCAAGCCGCTCAAGCTGCCCGAGGGCCACTGGATGGTCTTCGCCACCGGCAACGTGGAGGGCGGCGTCTACGACTCGTCCTACAAGTACGGGCGCGTCGAGTGCACGCTCTACGGGTTCATCGAGGACTCGCTGCAGGGACCGGAGACAGCGGACGCCGCCCTGCTGCGCTTCGCGAAGGTGACGAACTCGCTGCGCAAGCAGGGCCAGCATCTCGTCATGACCGGCGACCTGCACGTGCCGTACAAGGGCTACACGGTCCGGGCCGGCTGCGGCCTCGTCAACCAGGCGATGAAGGCGACCGTCCTCGGCGGCGTGCACATCTACGCCATGCGGGTCAGCGGGTGAGCGCCGGCAGCCGCTCGTGCTCGGTCAGCGTGGCGAGCGCGTTCACGGTCAGCGCGCCGCGCCACTCGACGATCTGACCGGGGCTCCAGGCGAGCCAGTCGAAGGTCCAGCCGCCGTCGTCGGCCTGGCCGCGCTCGAGGCGGTCGAGGTCGCGGGCGATCTGCTCGCCGGTGAAGAGCGAGCGCGAGCGCGCGCCCGGGTGCGGGGAGAGGGTGAGCGGCGTGAGGCGCTCATCCTCCGTGCCGCCCGCGACGGGCAGCGTGCCGTCCTCGCCGATCAACGCGCCGAGCCGGCCGAGCGCGCGCTGCGCCCGCTCCTCGTCGTCGGTCGCGTCGAGGAACATGAGCGCGAACTTCACCGTGTAGGCGGTCGGCGTCTCGCCGCCCTCCAGCCGCGCCCAGCACCACTCGCGGGCGCGGTCGAGCCAGGGGTGCACGACGCCGGCGCGGCCGAAGACCGCGGCCAGGGCGAAGGTCAGATGCGACCCGCCGTCCGACGGCACCATCCAGGGCGCGTGCGGCGCGGACGCCGCCTCCGGCAGCACGAACGGCACGCCGCCGTCGTCGTGCGACACGGACGCGATCCACTCGGCGGCCTGGCCGACCCACGGGTGGTCGAGCCGGCCGAGGTGGTCGAGGACGTCGAGCGCGTGCAGCGTTGAGGTGGTCTCGCTCGTCGCGGTGCGGACGTCGGGCTCGAGCGCGTGCCCGAATCCGCCATCGGGGTTGCGATACGCGGCGAGCGCGGCGAGCGCCCCGTCGGGAGACGCGCCGTGGAGGAGGACCGCCAGGCGATGGCGGTCGAGGAGGCGGGCGGCCGACAGCACGAACCGCTCCGCGGCTTGGACGTCGATGCTCATGGCCGGGACGCTAGGCGCGCGGACCGTCCGCGTCTTCCGGGAAACGGACAGCCTCCGCCTCGTGCCGCGGCGGGCCATCCGACGAGCCGTCGACCTCTTCGAGGAAGCCGGCGGCGGTGAGGCCGGTGAGCCGGCGGACCTCATCGGCCATGTGCGACTGGCTCGCGTAGCCGGCGGCGAGCGCGCGCCGGGCGAGCGACGGCTCGTCGCGCAGGTGGCGCAGCCGTTCGAGCCGGGCGACGCGCGCGAGGACCTTCGGGCCGTAGCCGACCGCGGCGGTCACGTGGCGGTGCAGGCGCCGCTCCCCGACGCCGAGCGCGGCGGCGACGTCCGCGATTCGCGCGCGCGGGCGCGTGAGCTGCCAGGCCGCCGCTTGGACGAGCGGGTCGGGGACGGCTCCGCGGGCACGCACGAGGTCCTCGAGCGCGCTCCGTCCGGCGCCGGCGGCCAGCCGCTCGGCCGCCGCCCATGCGTCGTCGCCGAGCACCTCGTCGGCGCGCACCTGGCGGTCGGCCAGCTCGGTCATCGGCACGCCGAGCACCCCGCCCGCCGCGCCGGCGCGCAACCGGATCCCGAGCACCTCGTCGCCCTCGGCCAGCGGCGCGATCCGCGGCCCGCGGTCGGGTCCGGCGATCGTGAGCTCCCCCGCCATCCAGATGAGGTCGGCGCACCCGTCCGGAACGACGCGCTGGTCGCGGGCCGCGGCCGGGCGCTGCCACCACACGCAGCGCACCACGCCGCGCAGGGAGGGCTCGACCGGGGCTTCGACGTACGTCGGCGGCACCGTACGGCCGAGGGTACCCCTCCAGCCTCACCCCGAAGAGGTGAGGGCAGCATGCGGACGCGGGGCGAAGATCACGCCATGGCGCTCGGGATCGACGACTGCACCGACCAGCTCCACGTGCGCGCGGCGCACTTGCTGAAGGCACCCGTCGAGCTGCCGGACCTCGCGCTGCGCTTCCCCACGAGCGCCGCCTCGACGACCGATGTGCTCGCGGGCGGCGCGGCGTTCTTCCCGCGCATCCTCGACGACCTCGCCGCGGCGACGTCGTCGATCCACATCGACCAGTACGGCTTCCGGCCCGGCGAGATCGGCGAGCGCTTCGCGTCGGTGCTGCTCGCGAAGGCCGCGGACGGGCTGAGCGTTCGTCTGGTCGTCGACGGGTCGGGTTCGCACCGCGGGCGGGCGGGGCGCGCGTTCTTCGACCGGCTGCGCGCGGGCGGGATCGAGGTCCGCGTCGTCCACGCGCTGCGCCCGCGGTCGCCGTCGTCGCTCGGGGACTTCGACCACCGCAAGTTCGTCGTGGTCGACGGGCGCGTCGGCTGGGTCGGCGGCGCGGGCATCGAGGACCACTTCGCCGACGGGCGCTTCCACGACGCGTTCCTCCGGCTCACCGGCCCGGTCGTCTCGCAGCTGCAGGTCGTGTTCCTCGCGACGTTCCGCTGGCTCGGCGGGACCGTGCCGATCGAGGAGCTCGACGAGCTGCTGCCCGCGCACGACCACGTGCCGGGCACGGTGCCGGCGACCGTGTTGCACAACGCGCCCGGCCGCTACCGGCCGATCACCACGCGCATCGGCCGGCTGATCGACGGCGCGCAGGAGACGCTCGACGTCGTCAACCCGTACATCACCGACGCGCCGATGATCGGCCGCATCCGCGACGCCGCGCGGCGCGGCGTGCGCGTCCGGATGTTCGTTCCCGCGAAGGCGAACAACAAGGCGTGCGCCGCGGCGCAGCTCGCGCACCACCGCGAGCTGATCGACGCCGGCGTGCGCATCCTCGGCCACCCGGCGATGCTCCACGCCAAGGTGCTCGTTCGCGACGGCGAGGACGTGCTGCTCGGCACGTGCAACCTCGACGGCTGGAGCCTCAAGCGGTTCTTCGAGATCGACGTCCTCGTGCGCTCCCCCGAGCTCGCGGCGCAGTTCGACGAGCGCTTCATGGCGCCGGCCGCGGCGATCTCGACGGCGGGCCGGCCCGCGACCGGCGCGGGGGAGCGGCTGCGCTGCAAGGTCTTCGGCGCGCTGGCGCCGCTGCTCTGACGCGGCGGTAGCCTCCGGCGCCCCATGACCGAGCCCGACGCCATCGTCGTCGGCGCCGGCCTCGCTGGGCTCGTCGCGACGCACGAGCTCGTCAAGGCCGGGCGCCGCGTCCTCGTCCTCGACCAGGAGAACCGCAACAACCTCGGCGGCCAGGCCTTCTGGTCGCTCGGCGGGCTGCTGTTCGTCAACAGCCCGGAGCAGCGGCGGATGGGGATCAAGGACTCCTACGAGCTGGCGTTGCAGGACTGGCTCGGGTCGGCGCAGTTCGACCGCGAGCGCGAGGACCGCTGGCCGCGGCAGTGGGCGGAGGCGTACGTCCGGTTCGCGGCGACCGAGAAGCGCGACTACCTGCACGAGCTCGGCCTGCGCGTCATCCCGATCGTCGGCTGGGCGGAGCGCGGGGACGGCCGCGCTCTGGGTCACGGCAACTCGGTGCCGCGGTTCCACCTGACGTGGGGGACCGGCCCCGAGGTCGTCCGCGTGTTCCTCGAGCCGGTGCTCGCCGGCGAGCAGCGCGGCCTCGTCGAGTTCGGGTTCCGCCACCGCGTCGACGAGATCGTCGTCGAGGACGGCGCGGCGGTCGGCGTGCGCGGCGCGGTGCTCGAGCCGACCGGCGCGGCGCGCGGCGTCGCCACGTCGCGCGAGGTCGTCGGCGAGTTCGACCTCCGTGCGCCGGCGGTCGTCGTGACGACCGGCGGCATCGGCCACAACTTCGACATGATCCGGCGCAACTGGCCCGCCGACCGCCTCGGCCCGGCGCCCGAGCACATGATCTCCGGCGTTCCCGAGCACGTCGACGGCCGGATGCTGAACATCGCGATCGACGCGGGCGCGAACCTCGTCAACCGCGACCGCATGTGGCACTACGTCGAGGGCATCCACAACTGGGACCCGGTCTGGCCGCAGCACGCGATCCGGATCATCCCCGGCCCATCGTCGCTGTGGCTCGACGCGACCGGCGAGCGGATGGAGGCGCCGAACTTCCCCGGGTTCGACACGCTGCGCACGCTGCGGCGCATCCTCTCGACGGGCTACGACTACTCGTGGTTCATCCTCACGCAGACGATCATCGAGAAGGAGTTCGCGCTCTCGGGGTCGGAGCAGAACCCGGACATCACGGGCAAGGACCGGATGCTCATGGCGCGGTCGCGGCTGAGCGGCGGCGCCCCCGGCCCGGTCGAGGCGTTCAAGCAGCACGGCGTCGACTTCGTCGTCCACGACAGCCTCCACGGGCTGGTCGCGGGGATGAACGAGATCGCGCGCGGACCGAAGCTGGACTTCGCCTCGGTGGAGCGGCAGGTCCTCGCGCGCGACCGCGAGATCGAGAACAAGTTCTCGAAGGACATGCAGCTCATGGCGATCAAGAACGCCCGCAGCTACCGCGGCGATCGCCTGATCCGCGTCGCCAAGCCGCACCGCCTGCTCGACCCCGAGCACGGACCGCTCATAGCCGTGCGGCTGAACATCTGCACGCGCAAGACGCTCGGCGGGCTGGAGACGAACCTCGACTCGCAGGTCATGAAGCCCGACGGCTCGCCGTTCCCCGGCTTGTACGCCGCGGGCGAGGTGGCCGGGTTCGGCGGCGGCGGCGTGCACGGCTACAACGCGCTCGAGGGAACGTTCCTCGGCGGCTGCATCTTCTCGGGCCGCGCCGCCGGCCGGGCGCTCGCGCGCGGCTGAACTGCCGCACCGCTCCGCGCGTCGCTCTAGCTTCCCGCGCCATGCCACGCAGGATCGGGTCGGCGCTCGCCATCGCCGCGTGCCTGGCCGTCCCGTCCTTGGCGGCCGCCGCCGAGCCGGTGCGGAACATCCTGCCTCCCGGTCAGAACGGACGGGCGAACGCCCTCGAGCTCGGCCGGTTCCTGTCGACCGGCGAGCGGCCGGCGCACAACGACGATCAGCTGCAGCGCTACGCGGGGCTGATCGGCGCGGCGCGGCCGTTCGACGAGACGACGCTCGACACGCTCTTCAAGCCCGCGCCGTTCGGCGTGCCGGCCGGCGACGAGGAGCGGACGTACTCGCCGCGCGCCGACGTGACGATCACGCGCGACGAGGCGGCCGGCGTGCCGCACATCACCTCGGACAGCCGGGACGGCGCGATGTTCGGGATCGGCTACGCGACCGCCGAGGACCGCCTGTTCTTCATGGACGTCTTCCGCCACCTCGGCCGCGGGCAGCTCGCGAGCTTCGCGGGCGGCGCGCCGGCGAACCGGGCGTTCGACGCGCTCATGTGGGCGAACGCGCCGTACACCGAGGACGAGCTGACCGCCCAGACGCAGCTGCGCCCGCCCGGCTTCGAGGCGGAGTCCGACCGGGTGCGGCAGGACCTCGACCAGTACCTGCGCGGCGTGAACGCGTACGTCGCGGAGGCGAAGCTCAACCCGCTGCTCATGCCGGGGGAGTACGCCGCGATCGGCCGGCCGCAGGGGCCGGAGCCGTTCACCGCCTCGGATGCCGTCGCGACCGCGGCCGTCGTCGGCGCGATCTTCGGCGTGGGGGGCGGCAAGGAGATCGAGTCGTCGCTGGCGCTGACGGCGTTGCGGCAGCGGTTCGGCGCTCGACGCGGAACGGCGGTCTGGCGCCAGTTCCGAAGCGTCGACGACCCCGAGGCGGTCACGACCGTCCGCGGCAAGCGGTTCCCGTACGCCGGCCATCCGCGCCGGCCGCGCGGCATGGCGGTCCCCGACGCCGGCAGCGTCGTGATGACCGAGCTGCAGCGCAAGGCGGGCGGGCCGGGCAGCACGGCGTCGTCGCCGTCCGCTCGCGCAGGCTCTCCCGGCGCGGTCCTCTCGGAGGCTGCGCGCGTGCGGCCGCGCGGGATGTCGAACGCCCTCGTCGTCTCCGCCCGCGAGTCCGCCTCCGGCCACCCGCTCGCGGTCTTCGGGCCGCAGACCGCCTACTTCTCGCCGCAGGTGCTGATGGAGCAGGACGTCCACGCGCCGGGGCTCGACGCCCGCGGCGTCGCGTTCCCCGGCATCAACCTCTACGTCCAGATCGGGCGCGGGCGCGACTACGCCTGGAGCGCGACGACGTCGGCGCAGGACCTCGTCGACACCTTCGCGGTCCCGGCGTGCGACGGCGACGCCGGGTACGTCTTCGAGGGCCGCTGCGAGCGGATCGAGACGCTCGTGCGGACGAACGCCTGGCAGCCGAACGCCGCCGACCAGACGCCGGCGGGGTCGGAGACGCTGACGGCGTACCGGACGAAGCTCGGCCTCGTCCGCGGGCGGGCGACGGTCCGCGGCAAGCGCGTCCTGCTCGTCGCGCTGCGCAGCACGTACGGGCACGAGGCCGACAGCGGCGTCGCGTTCAGCCGCTTCAACGACCCCGCGCAGATCCGCAGCCCGCAGGACTTCCAGCGGGCGGCCGGGCTCGTCCCGTTCACGTTCAACTGGTTCTACCTCGACCGCGACCACATCGCCTACCAGAACGCCGGGGCGAACCCGCTCCGCGCGTCGCGCACCGATCCGAGCCTGCCGATCGCGTCGTCGCTGCCGTGGCGCAAGTGGCGGCCGCTCGGCTCGTCGACGGCGTCGCTGGTGGAGCAGAGCACGCCGCCGGCCACGCACCCGCGCGTGGTCGACCAGGCGTGGATCACCGACTGGAACGGCAAGCAGGCGCAGGGGTACGGCGCGGCCGACAACAACTGGAGCTTCGGGCCGGTCACGCGCCAGCAGCTGCTCGCCCGGCGGGTGGCGGCGCTGACGGCGGGGCCGCGCAAGGCGACGCTGCCTGCGCTGGCCGAGGCGATGGCCGACGCGGCGACGGTTGATCTGCGCGGCGACGCGGTGCTGCCGTGGGCGCTACGCGTGCTGCGCGGGCGGGTGCACGATCCGCGCGCGGTCGACGCGGTCGCGAAGCTGTCGGCGTGGGCGGCCGACGGCGCGCACCGGATCGACCGGGACGGCGACGGGCGCTACGAGCACCGCGACGCGATCGTGCTCCTCGACGCGTGGTGGCCGGGGCTCGTGCGCGCGGTGTTCGAGCCGGCGCTCGGCCGCGGCGCCGTGGACGCGATGGCGGCGGTGAACGAGCTCGACAACCACCCGAACAACCATCACGACCACCTCGGGTCGGCGTGGCAGTACGGCTGGTACGGGTTCGTCCAGAAGGACCTCCGGCGTGTGCTCGGCCGGCGGGTGCGCGGGTGGCAGCGGACGTTCTGCGGGGCGGGCGGGTCCGCGCCCGTGCGGGTCTCCGCATCCCGGCGCGCTCGCTGCGCTCGCGCATTGGAGGTGTCGCTCCTCGCGGCGCTCGATGCCGCCGATCCGGCGAAGCTCTACACCGACCCGCAGTGCCCGTCCGACCCGTCGCCGGAGTGCTTCGACGCGATCTGGCACCGGCCGCTCGGCGGGATCACGCAGCCGCTGATCCCGTGGCAGAACCGCCCGACGTTCCAGCAGGTCGTCGAGTTCGGGTCCTAGTGAGTGACGAAGCCCTGGCGGGTAACAGCGTCGTAGGAGGCCGGCGCAGGAGGTTCCGGGATCGCGCCGGGTTCTCGTTATGCGCAAGGACTTCGACGCACCCGAGCTCGTCGGGATGCTCTTCGCCGTGGTGTTCGCCCTGCCGGTGCTGGGCATGTTCACCTCGCTCATAGCGCTCGACCTGACGCGGTCGCTCCAGGTGCACGTCGCGACGGCGGCGTTCGTGCCGGCCATCGCCGTCGTGTGGCTCGCGCGCCGCTTCGGCTTGTCGGGCGGCGTAACGCTGCGCTTCGCGCTCCTGGCGGCGATGTTCGCGATGATCCTGCTCGACGCGGGCTGGTCCGGTCTGCCGGGCCACTGACCGGCATCGCCGCGCTTCGGCGCGGCCGATCGTGGCGCCGCCCACGGCGCGGCGCGCCCCGGATCACCGGCGCGCGCCGCCCCGTCCGAAACGTCAGCGGCTCTGGTTCCCGGGCCGGCCCTCGTAGCCCTGCGGCCCGTTCCCGTTCGAGCCGTTGCCCTGGCTCTGGTGCGCCGGAACCCCGAACGACGGCTCTCCACCGCGCGGCCGAAGCACGTGGTGCCGGCCGAAACACGTGGTGCCAGGAACGTGGGTGCCTGGCACCGAGGTACCAGGAACGTGGGTGCCTGGCACCGAGGTACCGAAACACGTGGTGCCAGGAACGTGGGTGCCTGGCACCGAGGTACCAGGAACGTGGGTGCCTGGCACCGAGGGGGCAGGCACCGCGGTGCCTGCCTCCGGGGGGCGAGTTGGTGCCGGCGAGGTAGTTGGAGGCATGCCAAGGAGACCTCGCGAGGAGATGGCCGGCGGGATCTACCACGTGTACGCACGTGCGATCCGGGACGAGCCGCTCTTCCAAGACGACGACGACCGCCGGTCCTACCTGTCGGCGTTCGGTGGAACCGCCCGGGAGCTCGGATGGCGGCCGCTCGCGTACTGCCTGATGACGACGCACGTCCATCACCTGATCGAGCTGCGCGAACCGAACCTCGGGCACGGGTTCATGCACACTCACGGCTCGTACGCACGCGACTTCAACGAGAAGCACGCGACCGGCGGCGGGCACCTGTTCGAGAAGCGGTACGGCTCATCGCGGGCGACGAGCGCGGGCGCCGCGATGTACTTCGCCTGCTATGTGCTCCTCAACCCGATACGCGCGCACATGTGCGACCGGCCGGAGGACCATCAGTGGAGCAGCGCCGCGGCGTCGCTCGGGCTTCGGACCGCCGAGCGATGGCTCGACACGACGAGGCTGCTCGACGTCTTCGGCGGCGGCGACCGCTTCGAGCGCGTGCTCGAGGCGGTGGCCATCATGGGCGCGGCAGGCTTCGAGCCGGCGACCTCTCGAGTGTGACCCGCGCGCCGACATCCTCCAAGGCCCGCCGCCGACACGGCGGGCGGTCATCGCATCGGCCAACGGTCCTGCCGGGGACGCTTGATTCGCCACCGGGCGCGCAAGACGATGGCCCGGTGACCTCCCAGTTGACGACGACCGTCGCCGATCACGAGCACGCCGGCGACCCGTTCGCGCAGCAGCGCCCCATCCCCGACAACCTCGTCGGAGACCTCAACGGCGTCAACGCGTTCGCCCGGGACGTCATCGCCGCCGGCGTCATCGAGCAGCACGCGCCGTGGGCATGGGACCGGGCCGAGCGGCTCGGCGACCGCGTGTGGGATCCGCACGTGCTGAAGCTCGCGCGCGACGCCGAGCGCAACCTCCCCGAGCTGCGCACCCTCGACCGGCTGGGGAACGAGGTCTACGACGTCGAGTTCCATCCCGCCTACCACGAGCTGATGGCGCTCGGGTTCGGCAGCGGCGTGCACTCGCTGGCCTGGACCTCGGACGAACCCGGCGCCCACGCCGCCCGCGCGGTGCTCTCCTACCTCTGGAACCAGATCGACGGGTCGACCGCCTGCCCGCTCGGCATGGCCTACGCCTCGATCCCGATCCTGCGCAGCCAGCCCGAGCTCGCGCCATGGTCCCGCGCGCTCGAGGCCGAGAGCTACGACCCCGCCGACGTGCCGGTCGACCAGAAGACCGGCGGCACCATCGGCTACTTCATGACCGAGAAGCACGGGGGCTCGGACCTGCGCGCCAACGTCACGGTCGCGCGTCCGGTCGGCGAGCGCGGCCCCGGGCAGCCCTACCTGGTCAACGGCCACAAGTGGTTCGCATCGGTCCCGATGTCGGACGTGTACCTGACCGTCGCGCAGACCAGCGGCGGGGTCTCGTGCCTGCTGATCCCCCGCCGGCTGCCGGACGGCCGCCTGAACGGCATCAAGATCAACCGGCTCAAGGACAAGCTGGGGAACCGCGCCAACGCGTCGTCCGAGATCGAGTACCACGACGCGCACGCGATCCTGGTCGGCGAGGAGGGCAAGGGCGTGCGCACGATCCTGTCCTCGGCCGAGTACACGCGGCTGGACTTCGCCGTCGGCTCGGCGGGCCTGATGCGCGCCGCGCTGTCGCAGGCCCTGCACTACAACGACGAGCGCAGTGCCTTCGGCGCGCCGCTCTCGCAGCTGCCCATCCAGGCCCCGGTGCTGGCCGACCTCGCGCTCGAGTGGGCCGGCGCGGCGCACCTCGGGTTCCGCGTCGCGCGCGCCGAGGACGACCCGGCGGAGCGGCTGCTCAGCCGCCTGCTGACCCCCGTGGCGAAGTTCTGGAACTGCCGTCGCGTCGCCGGCGTCACCGAGGAGGTCATCCAGTCGATCGGCGGCAACGCCTACATCGAGGAGCACCCCTGCCCGCGCTACTACCGGGAGGCGCCGCTGAACGCCATCTGGGAGGGCACCTCGAACATGATGGTCATGGACGTCGGCCGCGTCCTCGCCCGCACCCCCGAGGCCTTCGCCACCGTGCGCGACCTCATCCGCCCGGCCGCCGCCGAGCACCGGCTGATCGGCGACGCGCTCGCCGCGATGGAGCAGCTCGTGCTCGCACCCGAGGAGACCGCCCGCTACCTCGTCACCCGCATGGCGCTCACCGTCCAGGCCGCCCTGCTGGTCGAGCATGCGCCGGGGCCCGTAGCCGACGCGTTCGTCGCCTCGCGACTCGGCACCGGCTGGGGGCCCGGCTACGGAACGTTGCGCGGCGCCGACTTCCAGGCGATCATCGACTTCGCTCGGCTCGCCTGACGCGGAGGCACGTTGATGTTGGCGGAGCCGACGCCGTAGGGTCGGGTCGTGACGACCTTCCGCACGGTCCGGGTCGCGGCCGTCCAAGCCACGCCGGTCATCCTCGACGCCGAGGCGACGGTGCACAAGGCGCTCGAGCTCTTCGCCGAGGCGGCGAGCCGCGAGGCCGAGCTCGTCGTCCTGCCCGAGACGTTCGTATCGCTCTACCCGTCGAACGCATGGGCGCGGGCGGCTGCCTCGTTCGGCGGCTCCAACGAGCTGTGGGAGCGCATGTGGTCGAGTTCCGTCGACGTCCCCGGGCCGCTGGTGGACGAGCTGGCGGCAGCCTGCCGCTCGCTCGGCATCCATGCGGTGATCGGCGTGAACGAGCGCGAGTCCGAACGGCCCGGGACGCTCTACAACACGATGCTCTGGCTCGGCCCCGAGGGGCTGCTGCACAAGCACCGCAAGCTCATGCCGACGCACCAGGAGCGGCTGTTCCACGGGATCGGCCGCGGCGACGACCTCCGCGCGGTGGAGACGGACTGCGGGCGGATCGGCGGGCTGATCTGCTGGGAGAACCGGATGCCGCTGGCTCGGTACGCCGTCTACCGGCAGGGGCCGCAGATCTGGGTTGCACCGACCGCCGACGACTCCGACGGCTGGATCGCGTGCATGCGGGCGATCGCCATCGAGTCCGGTGCCTTCGTCGTCTCGGTTCCGCAGTACATCCCGCGCGCCGCGTTCCCCGAGGACTTCCCCGTCGCCCTCCCGGAGCGCGAGGTCTTCGGGAACGCGGGAGCGCTCATCGCCGATCCGACGGGCGCGATCGTCGCGGGGCCGCTCTACGGCGAGGAGGGCATGCTCGTCCACGACTGCGATCTGCGGCAAGGCCTCCACGCGAAGCGCGTCTTCGACGCCGTCGGTCACTACTCGCGCGACGACGTACTGGGCGGGCTCGCCCCGGCGCCGCCGTCGCTCCCGGATCCGGGAGTGCCCCTGAACGACGGAAGCCCGCCGTAGCGGGCTTCCGGGGAGTGGGCGCGGCGGGTTTCGAACCCGCGACCTCTCGCGTGTGAAGAGTGGCCGAGCGGACGGCTCGACGGCCGGCGGCTAGAGCGTGACGACGTTGCCGGCGGCGGGGCCCTTCTGGCCCTGCTCGGCGTCGTAGCTGACCTTCGCACCCTCTGCGAGCGACTTGAAGCCGCTGCCCTGGATGGAGGTGTGGTGGACGAAGAGGTCCTTGCTCTGGTCGTCGGGCGTGATGAACCCGAAGCCCTTGTCGTCGTTGAACCACTTCACGGTTCCGGTAGCCATTGCGGAGCTCCCTCGGGATATGTGCGCTGCGAAATGCGGAGGGTGCTACGAAGCAACAACTGCGAGACGCTGGGCACTGCTTCGGTCGAGCGGACGCCCGACCCGTCCGACGAGCCTAGCGGCTTTCGACGCCGGGTGATGAGCCGCTGAGACGGCGAGCTGGCGTCCACGCGTCGAGCTAGCGTGCAGGCATGACTCCACGACCGCTCACCGAGGCTGCTGTCCTCAAGCAGCTCAAGAACATCGGCGACAAGCTGGCGGGCAAGGTCTCCGGCCCTCAGCGCCTGGCGTTGCTGCGTCGGCAGGCTGAGCTCGGCGATCAACGCGACGCGGCGACCGAGCAGGCGCGTCGCGGGAAGTAGGCCTGGTGCAACTGGTCGTGCCGACCACCAACTGGCCGCACCGCAGGGGCAGACCCGGGCGACGTGATCCCACTCCGCCGAACTCGCCGTCGGGCAGCGATGCGCACCAGAACGACAACGGCCTCCCGAAGGAGGCCGAAGATCTCGATGGGCGCGGCGGGTTTCGAACCTGCGACCTCTCGCGTGTGAAGCGAGCGCTCTCCCACTGAGCTACGCGCCCGGAGGCCAGGAGTCTAGCCTCGCTCGGGACCTTCCCAGTCGTCAGGTCAGTCGCCGCTGCGCTCCATCGAGAACGACGCGCTGTCGATCGGGACGTTCTGGCCGCAGGTCGAGCCTTCGAGCATCACGCTGTCGCCCGCCTCGAGCGGGACCTGGATCGTCATCGTCTGGTCCGTCGGGCCGGTCGGGGCCGGGGTGGACGAGAACGTCTGGATCCCCGTGTGCTGCCCCGCGTTCGCGCCCCACGCCGGGCCGAAGCGTTTGCGGATGCGCATGTTGCGGCTGGTGCCGTTCGCGTTCGCCTGCCACGACAGGACGCCCGTGACCGTGAGGCGGAGAACGAGAGGGCCATGCTGCCGTCGGGGCACGTGATCTGCGACTCGACGATCGCCGTGGTCATCGGCTGCCTCAGCTGGGTCAGCATCGTCTTCGTCGTCTCGGTGTAGTCCTTCGCCGGGTCGGTGTAGATCTTGTCGTACTCCACGGAGCTGTCCGCGAGCTTGGTGCTCGTGACCACCCCGTCGACCAGCTGGAGCGTCGTGACCGAGCCGTCGGCGAGCTGCGTCGTCGTGACCGCGCCGGGAGCGATGTCGTCGCTGGCGATGGCCGAGCGCGCGACGGCGCGGCCGGTCACGGCGTCGGGGGCGATGTTCGAGGCGACGACCGCGTTCGGAGCGAGCGCCCGGGCGTTCACGGCGCCCTTCGCGATCTTCGCCGAGGTGACGGCGTTCTTCGCGAGGACGTGCGAGACAACACAAGTCGACGCACGCGCTCGACGCGGTCGCGCGAGGGTGGTAGGACGGGCGCAACCCCATCAAGGAGGACCCAGATGAGACGGGTTGCTTCGACGGTCGTTCCCCTCACCCTCGCTCTTGCGCTGGCAGTCGCTGTCGCGGCATGGGCCACCGGAGGGCACGGTGCCAAGCGGAAGGGGCATGTGCTGACGGTGATCGAGCACGCGACGACGGACGCGACCACCGACACGGGCGCGGCCGGCGACTCCGCCGGCGACGTGCTCACCTTCGCCAACGAGGTGTTCGACCGGTCCGACAAGAAGAAGGTCGGCACGGACCAGGGCTACTGCATCCGCGTGGTCGCGGGCGCGTCGTACGAGTGCAACTGGACGACGATGCTGCCCGGCGGTCAGATCACGGTCGAGGGCCCGTTCCTCGACGCGGGCGACAGCACGCTCGCGATCACCGGCGGGACCGGCCGCTACGCGAACGCGCGCGGGTTCATGAACTTGCACGGGCTCGAGAACGGGACGAAGTTCTCCTTCGAGTTCCACCTCATCGGCTGAGGTAGGCTGTGCGGCGGACCGTGCTAGGCGGGGAGGTAGCGGTGCCCTGCACCCGCAATCCGCTCTAGCGGGGCTGAACTCCCCTTCGAGGGGCGTCGGCCACGGGGTCAGCAGCGCCGGTCATGGCGTCGATGGCCCGGGTCCCGCGCGATGTCGGCCCGTGAACCAGGTCAGGTCCGGAAGGAAGCAGCCTTAAGCGATCGTCGGCAGGCGCAGCGGGAGAGCCCGGACCGGAGCCGAGACCGTCGTCCAGCGCTCGTGACCACGCTTCGAAGAGGGGTGCACGGTCCACTGACTTCGCGAACGGCCCGGCCCGCAGAGGGCCGGGCCGGCTCGCGACAAGAGGCCGAGCCCGGATGCGCGAAGACCGCGATCGGCGCTAGCAGCAACAGCTCTCGCGGCGCGGGACCGCCTCGCGCCGCACCTCGAACGTCCGTAGGTCGAGCAGGACCGCGGTGCCGAACGTCGCCGGCTCCCACAGCCCGGCGAGGAAGGTGATCGCCTCGTTGGCCGCCAGCGCGCCGACGACGCCGCACGCGGGACCGAACGCGCCGGCCGAGGGCAGCTCGGCGGCCGCGCCGGCAAGCTCGTCGTAGAGCGGGAACTGCTCGCGCCAGGCGGCCTCCTGGCAGGCGAAGCAGCCGGTGGCGCCGGGAACGTAGAGCGGGCCGACGCGCAGCTGCGGCGGGTGCTGGCTCATCGCGAGGTGCGGCACGCCGGCCAGGCGGCAGCCCTCGTCCACCCACCGGCCGATCCGGTGCGCCGGCCAGTCGGCGCCGTCGAGCACGAGGTCGCTGCCCACGACCGCGCACGCGACGTCCTCGGCGCTCTCCAGGCGCTGCACGACGACGTCGACCTCGAGCGCCGGATCGAACGCGCGCAGCGCCCCCGCCGCCGCCTCGGCCTTCCACGTGCCGACGTCGTCCGGGCGGTAGAGCACCTGCCGGTTCAGGTTGCCGAGCTCGACCCGGTCGCCGTCGACTACGACGAGCCGCCCGACGCCGCAGCACGCGAGCGCGTACGCGGCCCAGGAGCCGAGCCCGCCGGCGCCGAGCAGGCACACCGTCGAGCCGGCCAGCGCCGCCTGCGTCGCGGCCGCGCTGCGCGGCCACCCGAGCAGGTCGGCGAAGTAGCCGAGCTGCCGCGCGAATCGCTCGCGCCGCTCCTGCGGCAGCAGCGCGTCGTCGGCGGCCTCCTCGATGAGCCCGGCAGCCAGCAGCTCCTCGACGGCTTCGGCGACTTCGGGGACCTGGCGCCCAAGGGCGCGGGCGACCTCCGGCACGGCGCGGCTGCCATCGAGCGCACGCAGCAGCGCGAGGATCGCGTCCGCGTCGCCCTCGAGCTCGAGGTCCGCACCGCCGGCATCGCCGCGCAGCACGTACAGGGAGCCCGAGGGGACGCGACGCACGTCGGCCGCCGGCTTCAGCCGGGGCCTCCGTGGCATCAGCCGTACTTCGTCACCGACAGCACGGGGAGCGGCTTCTCCTCGATCCTCTTGATCTTCAGCATGGGTGGCACCTCCTTCCTTCGGGTTCGTTGATGCAAGTCGCGCGACGTGGAGGACCTTCGGCTGGGCGTCCTCGTCGATCGCCTCCGCGCGACGGCCGAGCGCGTCCTGGCCGATGCGCGCGACGAGCTCGAAGCCCGCGGCGTGCAGCGCGGCGGCGACGATCGCGTGCGGGTGGTGGCGCTGCACGTGGACGGTGCGCGCGAGCGGCTCGCCGGTCTCCTCGTCCTCGACGTCGAGCAGGGCGACCGCGCGGCCGCCCGGGGTGAACGCGGTCGTCCGCCCGCGCCACGTGAACCGCAGGCCGTCGGCGACGCGCTCGTGCGCCTGCGCGAACGTCGACCGGTACGTCGCCGGCGTGTTCGCGTCGAACACGAGCACGCCGCCCGGGCGCAGGTTCGCGGCGATGCCCGCGAACGTCGCCCGCAGCTGCGTCGCCGACAGCGCGCAGTTGACCGCGTCGTTGACGAGCAGCGCGGCGTCGAACACGCCGAGCACCGGCAGCGCGGTCATGTCGGCCGCGACGAGCTCGACCTCCGGGCCGAGCGTGGACGCCGCCACCTCGAGCATCTCCGGCACGACCTCGCAGCCGACCGCCGACCAGCCGTCCTCGACGAGCGGCACGAGGCTGCGGCCGGTCCCGCACGCGACGTCGAGCACGCGCCCGCCGGTCGCGCCGTGCGCCACGGCGAGCGCCGCGAGGCCGCGCACCCACCCGGCGTACCCGGGGTGCGCGACGTACGTGTCGTAGTAGGGCGCCAGCGCCGCGTACCCGGCCGCAGCCGGTGCGTGGCCCCCGGGGGCCTCAGTGCCCCGATCACGGCGATCCGTCGCCTGCTCCATGGGCGTCAAGTCGCGACGACACCCGGTTGTCTGACGCCCACGCCGGAGATGTCGGCGGCGCCGTCCGCGTGGCGTCGTGTCCTCCCGCGACGTACGATCGGGTTGTCCCGGCCGAGCGTTACGGCGCCGACATGTCAGCGGGAGCTGGCAACGGCTATCGGTGGCACGGAGGCACCGTTAGGGTGAGGCTACATAGAGCGCACAAGAAGCTTGGAGCGCTGCTCGAGGAACTGGCATGACGCGAAGCACTGAACGAGAGAGCGAAGAGATCGTCGACACCGGCGTGGTGAAGGCCATAGGCCACCCGCTGCGGATGAAGCTCCTCAAGCGCCTCAACGAGACCGTCGCCAGCCCGGTCGAGCTTGCGCGCGAGCTCGGCGAGTCCGTGCAGCTCATCAGCTACCACGTGCGGATCCTGCGCGACCTCGGGTTCGTCGAGCTCGTCGGCACGACGCCGCGCCGCGGTGCGATCGAGCACCACTACCGCGCGGTCCGGCGCCCGCTCTTCAGCGACTCGGACTGGGCAGCGCTGCCCGCCAACGCGCGCGACGCGCTCGCGGGCGAGATCGTCCATGCGATCTTCCAGCACGCGGCCAACGCGCTCGGCACGGGCGCGTTCGACGAGCGCACCGACACGCACCTCTCGTTCACCGACCTCACGCTCGACGAGCAGGGGTGGAAGGACCTGAGCGAGCGGCTGCTCGAGCTCGTCGAGGCGACCGCGGAGATCGAGGCGGCGTCGGAGAAGCGGATCGCCGAGGGCAGCGCGAAGATCGCTCCGAGCCGGCTGTCCGTCCTCCACTACTCGCGCGCGTACGAGAAGGACAAGCCGCCCACCCAGCCGGCGACGCCGACGCGCCGCACCCGCAAGGGCTCGCAGCGCGGCCGTCGCAGCTAGCCGGACCCGCCACACTGCGGGGGTGCAGCACCACCCCAGCGTCTACTGGCGCCGGCGCGCGATCGCCATCGGCGTCGCGGCCCTGGTCGTCGGGCTGCCGCTTGCGGCGCTGACCAGCGGCGGCGACGAGCGGGATCGCACGGCCGCGCCCGCGGCGACGCGCGCGCAGACCGCGCCGCCCGCCCTGCCGCGCGGCGGCGGCACGATCTTCCCGGCTTTCCGCGTCGTCGCGTTCTACGGCGCGCCGCAGGACGACGAGCTCGGCGCGCTCGGCATCAGGACGCCGGAGGCGGCGGCGCGGCGGCTCGAGCGCCAGGCGGCCCGGTACGCGCGCCGCACCCGGCCGGTGCTGCCGGCGATGGAGCTGATCGCCACCGTCGCCGCGGGCCATCCCGGCGCCGACGGGCTCTACCGCCTGCAGCAGGACCGCGCGGTCATCGACCGGTACCTGCGCGCGGCGCGGCGCCACAAGATGCTTCTGCTGCTCGACATCCAGCCCGGCCACGCGGACTTCATGGACGAGGTCGAGCGCCTGGAGCCGTGGCTGCGCCAGCCCGACGTCGGGCTCGCGCTCGACCCGGAGTGGTCGACGCCCGGCGCGAGGCCGGGCACCGTGATCGGGTCGGTCACGGCGGAGAAGGTCAACGAGGTGTCGGCGTGGCTGGCCGGCCTCGTCCGGCGCGAGCGGCTGCCGGAGAAGCTGCTCGTCATCCACCAGTTCACCGAGGACATGGTCGTCGGCAAGGAGTCGGTGGTGCGGCGCCCGGGGCTGGCGGTCACCTTCAACGTCGACGGCTTCGGCGACCGGCCGAACAAGCTCTCGAAGTACCGCGCGTTCACCTCGGAGGCGGTCCGCTTCCACGACGGGCTGAAGCTCTTCTACCGCGAGGACACGAACCTCATGACGCCGCGGTACGTGCTCGCCCTGCGCCCGGCGCCGGACCTGGTCGTCTACGAGTAGGCGCGGGATACCCTCTCAACCCCGTGTCCGCCGCCCCCTCGCTGTACCGCCGCCACCGGCCGCGCACCTTCGCCGATGTCGTGGGGCAGGAGCACGTCGTGCGCACGCTGCGCAACGCGGTCGAGCAGAACAAGGTGCACCACGCGTACCTCTTCGTGGGCTCCCGGGGGACGGGCAAGACGTCGATGGCGAAGATCCTCGCCGCGTGCCTGAACTGCGAGCAGGGACCGACCGTCACCCCCGACGGGACCTGCGACTCGTGCCGTGCGATCGCGAACGCCTCGTCGCTCGACGTCATCGAGATGGACGCGGCGTCGAACAACTCCGTCGACGACGTCCGCGAGCTGCGCGACCGCGTCGCCTTCGCGCCCGTCAGCGGCCGCCACAAGGTCTACATCCTCGACGAGGCGCACATGCTCACGCCGCAGGCGTGGAACGCGTTCCTCAAGACGCTCGAGGAGCCGCCGCCGAACACGGTCTTCGTGCTCGCCACCACCGAGGCGAACAAGATCCTCCCGACCGTCGCCGACCGCTGCCATCGCTTCGACTTCACGCGGCCGACGATCGAGCAGATCGCCACCGTCCTGCGGCGCGTCGCCGATCAGGAGGAGATCGACATCCCGGCCGACGCGCTGGCGCTCGTGGCCCGGCACGCGACCGGCTCGTTCCGGGACTCGCTGGGCACGCTCGAGCAGCTCGTCACGTACTCCGGGTCGGCGATCGGGACCGAGGACGTCCTGGCGGTGCTCGGCATCGCGGACGCGGACCTGCTGTTCGAGGCGCTCGACGCCGTCGCGTCGCACGAGCCCCGGCGCGCGCTGGTCGCCGCCGCGCGGCTGGCCGACAGCGGCCGCGACGCCAGCGCGTTCATCCGCGACCTCGAGGCCCACGCGCGCGACCTGCTCGTCGTCGGCACGCTCGGCGACGTGCCGGCGGAGATCGCGATGACGCCCGACCGCGACGCCCGGCTGCGCGAGCAGGCCGCCGCCGTGCCGCGCGCCGACGTCGTGCGGCTCCTCGACCTCCTCGCCCGGGCGCTCGAGGCGATCAAGAACGGGGCGGAGGCGCGCATCCAGCTCGAGCTCGCGCTCGTCAAGGCCGCCCAGCCGCGCGTCGACGCGTCGACGCAGGCGCTGCTCGCGCGGATCGAGCGCCTCGAGGCCGCGCTCGCCGGCCGCGGTCCCGTCGCGCCGCCGGAGGCCGCTCCGCAGCCGCAGCGCATCGCCCCGCCCGCGCCGCCGCCGCCGCGCGAACCGGAGGCGTCTTCGCCGCCGCTTCAAGCGGTGCCCGACCCGGTGGTCGAGGAGGTCGAGCAGGCGCCCGAGGAGGTCGCCCACGCGGTCGAGCAGGTCCACACCGAGGGCCCGGTCGACGTTCCCGCGCTGAAGGCGGTGTGGCCGGCGGTGATCGACCAGATCAAGTCGTCGAACGGGATGCTCGCGGCCGCCGTCGCGCACTCGCGGCCGTACGAGATCCGCGACGAGGAGCTCGTCGTCGCGTTCGGCACCGACGACTCGTTCTACCGCCGCAAGGCCGAGGACACGGCGTGCCGGCAGCTCATCTCCGAGGCGGTCCGGTCGCTGACCGGCCAGTCGTTCAGGCTCGTCTACGAGCTGCGCGACGAGGCCGCCGAGGAGCCGGAGGACGGCGCGGCAACGGCCGTGTCCGAGGACGAGATCATCGAGCGCTTCAAGGCCGAGTTCGAGGCCGAGGAGATCGTGCCCGACGAGGAGGAGAAGACCTGATGCCCCAGCCGCCCAACCTGCAGAAGATGCTCCAGCAGGCGCAGGAGATGATGGCCGCCCAGCAGCAGGCGCAGGAGGCGCTCAAGGAGGAGCGCGTCGAGGCGTCGGCCGGCGGCGGGATGGTGAAGGTCGTCGCGACCGGCGACCTGCGCATCCAGGACCTGAAGATCGATCCCGACGCGGTCGACCCCGAGGACGTCGAGATGCTGCAGGACCTCGTCCTCGCGGCCGTCAACCAGGCGCTCGCGCAGGCCGAGGAGATCGCGGCGAAGAAGATGGAGGGCGTCGCCGGCGGCGGCGGCTTCGATCCGATGAGCGCGCTGGAGGGCCTCGGCCTCGGCGGCGGGATGGGCCAGCTCGGCGGCGGGATGCCGGGCGCCGGCGGCGGCGCCCCCAACAGGGCCGCGCGCCGCGCGCAGAAGAAGCGGTAGAGGGAGATGGCGCGCACGCGGGACGACGAGGCGGTCGCGTGAGCTCGCACGCGCCTCCGATCCAGCGCCTCGTGACCGAGCTCGGCAAGCTGCCGGGCATCGGCCAGCGCACGGCGCAGCGGCTCGCGTTCCACGTCCTGCGCGTCTCGCCGGAGGAGGCGTACGCGCTGGCGGACGCGATCCGCGAGGTGAAGGAGCGCATCGGCCTGTGCGAGGTCTGCTTCAACCTCGCCGACGGCCCGCGCTGCCGGATCTGCCTCGACGAGCGGCGCGACGGCGGGCTCATCTGCGTCGTGGAGGAGCCGAACGACGTCATCCCGATCGAGCGCACGCACGAGTACCACGGCCGCTACCACGTCCTCGGCGGTGCGCTCAGCCCGATCGACGGCGTCGACCCCGACGACCTGCGGATCGCCGAGCTGTTCCGCCGCGTCACCGAGCCCGCCGACGAGCCGGTCCGCGAGGTCGTGCTCGCCACGAACCCGACGACGACCGGCGAGGCGACCGCGCTCTACCTCGCCGACGGCCTGCACGAGCGCGCGCCGCAGGTCACCGTGACGCGGCTGGCGTCCGGGCTGCCCGTCGGCGGCGACCTCGAGTACGCCGACGAGGTCACGCTCGGGCGCGCGCTGGCCGGCCGCCGAGCGGTGTGAACCCGAAGCGACCCTGCGTCTTCTGCGCGATCGTCGCCGGTGAGACGCCGGCGCACGTCGTCCTCGACGACGACGAGTTCCTCGCGTTCCTCGACGTCCGGCCGCTCTTCGAGGGCCACGTCCTGCTCGTTCCGAAGCAACATCACGAGGCGATCTGGGACCTGCCGTCCGAGCTGGCCGCGCCGCTCGTCGACCGCACGCAGCGCCTCAGCGTCGCCGTGCGCGACGCCATGGATGCGACGGGCATCTTCACCGCGGTCAACAGCATCGTCAGCCAGTCCGTGCCCCACCTGCACGTCCACGTGGTCCCGCGGCGCCCGAAGGACGGCCTGCGGGGGTTCTTCTGGCCGCGCACGAAGTACGCGTCGGACGAGCGCGCCGCCGAGGTGGCGGCGGCGATCGGCGCGGCGCTTCGTTAAGCCGCCTTGCATCGCACCGACTCGCGGTGAGAGTGTCGGCGCATGGACGCTCTCACGCTGACCGGGGCGGTCCTACGCCCCGCCGACGCCGGCTACGACGATGCCCGGCGCGTCTTCAACGGCATGATCGATCGGTACCCCGCGCTGATCGCTCGCTGCTCGTCCACCGCCGACGTCGTGGCGGCCGTCCGCCACGCGCGCGCGAACGACCTCCCGATCGCCGTCCACGGCGGCGGTCACGGGGTGACGGGCGCCGCCGTCTGCGACGACGGGATGATGATCGACCTGCGCGGGCTCAGCGACGTCGAGGTCGATCCGTACGCCCGGTGCGTGGCATGCGGCGGCGGGACGAACTGGGGTCAGTTCGACGCCGCGACGACGGCCCACGGCCTGATCGTGCCCGGCGGCCGCGTGCCCAGCACCGGCGTGGGCGGGCTGACGCTCGGCAGTGGCAGCTCGTGGCTCGAGCGCAAGTTCGGGCTGACGTGCGACTCCCTGCGCAGCGTCGAGCTCGTCACCGCCGACGGCGACGTCGTGACCGCGAGCCAGTCCGAGAACGCCGAGCTCTTCTGGGGGCTGCGGGGCGGCAGCGGCAACTTCGGCGTGGTGACGCGCTTCGAGTTCGACGCGCATCCGATCCCGCCCCTGCTCTTCGCCGGGATGCTGATGTTCCCGCACGAGCGTGCCGCCGAGGTGCTGGCGGCGTACCGGACCTTCATGGCCGGCGCGCCGGACGAGGTCGGCGGCGCCGCCGCGTTCATCAGCGCGCCGCCCGAGGACTTCGTGCCCGAGCCCGTGCGCGGCAAGCCGGTCTTCGGCATCGTCGTCGCCTACGCCGGCGAGCCGGACGAGGGCCGCCGCGTCTTCGCGCCGCTGCTCGACCTCGGGCCGGCGGTGGCGATGGTCGACGACATGCCGTACGTCGCGCTGCAGCGGCTCCTGGAGCCGGCGTGCCCGAGCGGCCTGCAGAACTACTGGAGCGCCGACTTCCTCGACCGGCTGCCGGACGACGCCATCGACGTGCTCGTCGAGCACACGGCGCGCGTGCCGGCCCCGCACACGCAGGTGATCGTCATCCCCGGCGGCGGCGCGATCCGCCGCGTGCCCGAGGACGCGATGGCCTTCGGCGAGCGGGACGCGCCGTGGAACGTCCACTTCCTGTCGATGTGGGGCGATCCCGCCGAGAACGAGCGCAACATCGAGTGGACCCGCGCGCTGTCCCGCGCGATGGACGCCTACAAGCGGCCCGGCCGGGTCTACCTGAACTTCATCGGCGACGAGGGCGCGGAGCGCGTCCGCGGCGCGTTCGGGCCGGAGAAGTTCGCGCGGCTGCAGGCGTTGAAGGACGAATGGGACCCGGAGAACGCCTTCCGGCTCAACCAGAACATCCCGCCGAGCGGGCGCGTCTAGCCGAGATCGCGGCGCAGCGCCTCGACGCGGGCCACGGCCTCGTCGAGGCGCTCGCGCGGCAGGATCCGGCGCTTGACCGCGTCGACGATCGCCCGCAGCGCCTCGTCCTGCTCGGCGCGGCCGCCGGGGACGAGGAGCAGGTCGTCGCCCGCCTTGAGCGCCTCGACGGCGGCCTCGCCCACGCCGCCGCCCGTCGCGGCGGTGGCGGCGATGAGGTCGGCGCTGACGACGGCGCCCTTGAAGCCGAGCCGGTCGCGCAGCAGCGCCACGGCCTCGGGCAGGAGCGTCGCAGGCGTCACGCCGTCCCACGCGGCGTACATCGCCGCGCTCATCTGCACCGCCTTCGTCAGCGGCACCGCGGCAGCGAACGGGCGCAGGTCGCGCGCGACGAGCTCCTCGATCGACAGCCCGACGGTCGCCGGCCCCTCGATCGGGTCCTGCGACGCGGCGCCCTCGCCGGGGAACCGGCCCGGCGCGGTCAGGACGCCGGCGTCGTCGTAGCCGCGCACCGCGGCTCGGACGAGCTTCGCCACCTCGAGCGGGTCGTCGCCGAACGCGTGGTCCTCGGCCGGGCCGCCGCCGACGCCGAGGTCCGCGGACGGCGCGAGGACGAGCGAGATGCCCGCCTTGCGCAGCCGCTTGCCGGCCCGCAGCGTGTCGGCGCGCACCTCGTCGATCGTCCCGCCGGCGCCGATGTCGACCTGCGGCGTCGGGCCGATCGGCAGCAGCGCAGGATCGGCGAGCACGAGCGGCTCGACGTGCTTCGCCCGCCGCGCGGCGCGCTTGGCCGCCCGCACCAGGTCCGCGAGCGCCCCCGCCGAGCGGTAGTTCCCGTCGGCGACGTAGAGCGCGCCCCAGTCCTGCGAGCCGACTCGCTTCGCCAGCGCCTTCGACGGGTCCTGGCCCTCGAAGCCGACCGCCAGCACCTGCGCCGCCGCGCGCTCGACGGGCAGCTGCTGGGTCGTCGGCTCGTCGCTCGACAGCAGCGGCGCCAGCGCCTGCAGCAGCGTCTGCTCGCTCCCGCTGCCGCCCTCGCCGAACTTCGAACCGGCCTCGGGGACGGCTTCGCGCGCGCCGCCCGAATCGTCGCCGCCGCCCACCGCGAACAGCACGATCGCGGCGACGGCCATCGCCACTCCGGCGAGGGCGAGCACCGCCCTGCGGTGGCGCGGCCTATCCTCGGTGCGCATGGCGGGCTCGACGGTGGTCATGAAGTTCGGCGGCACGTCCGTCGCCGACGCCGAGCGGCTCAAGCGAGCCGCGCAGCGGATCGTGGAGAAGCGCGACCAGGGCTACGACGTGGTCGCGGTCCTCTCCGCGCGCGGCAAGGAGACGGACCGCCTGATCGCGGACGCGTTCGAGATCTCGCCGCGGCCCGACCCGCGCGAGATGGACATGCTCCTGTCGACGGGAGAGCGCGTGTCCTGCGCGCTCTGCGCCATGGCGATCAACGACCTCGGGCACCGGGCCATCTCCCTGACCGGTTCACAGGCCGGGATCGTGACAGACACGTCGCATACGAAGGCCCGCATCCTCGACGTCCGGGCCGATCGCATCCGCGAAGGCCTCGACCAGGGCAGCATCGTGCTGGTCGCCGGCTTCCAGGGCGTGTCGACCGCGAAGGACGTCACGACGCTCGGCCGCGGCGGCTCCGACACCACCGCCGTGGCGCTCGCCGCAGCGGTCGGCGCCGAGGTCTGCGAGATCTACACCGACGTCGACGGCGTCTTCACCGCCGACCCCCGCATCGTCCCCGAGGCGCGCAAGCTGCCCGTCGTCACGTTCGAGGAGATGCTCGAGATGGCGGCGTCCGGCGCGGGCGTGCTGCAGCTGCGCTCCGTGGAGTACGCGCGCAACCACGGGGTTCGAATCCACTGCCGATCGAGCTTCCACGACCGCCCCGGTACGGTTGTGGTGGGAGAGGACCAGACCGTGGAACAGCCCCTCATCACCGCCGTCACGCACTCCGCCGGTGAGGCCCGCCTCACGCTCCTCGGCGTGCCCGACAACCCCGGCATCGCCGGCCGCATCTTCAGCACGCTCGCCGAGGCGAACGTCAACGTGGACATGATCATCCAGAACGAGCCGGTGGGCGAGGGCGCCCGCGCGGAGGTCTCGTTCACCGTCCCGCGCGACGACTTGCCGGCGGCGCGCGCCGCGCTGCAGCCGCTCGTCGACGAGGTCGGGATCGGCGACGTCGTCGAGGACGAGACGATGGGCAAGGTCTCCATCGTCGGCGCGGGCATGAAGTCGCACCCCGGCGTCGCGGCGAAGGTGTTCCGCACGCTCGGCGAGGAGGGGATCAACATCGAGATGATCTCGACGTCGCCGATCAAGATCTCGTGCGTGGTGCCGGGCGACCGCCTCAAGGAGGCCGTCCGCTCGCTGCACAGCGCGTTCGAGCTGCAGGGGCCCGACACGATGCGGCCCGAGAACCCCTTCGGCGAGTTCGCGGGCGCATGAGGGTCGCGGTCGTAGGGGCCACCGGCGCGGTCGGCTCGATCATGCTCGACGTCCTGCGCAAGCGGGGCTTCCCCGCCGACGCGGTCGTCCCGTTCGCCTCGGAGCGCTCCGAGGGGCGGATGCTCGACAAGGCCGACGAGCCCGTCCGCGTGCTCGCCGACGACACGATCGAGGGCTTCGACCTCGCGCTGTTCAGCGCAGGAGGCGGCACGTCTCGCAAATGGGCGCCGAGGTTCGCGCAGGCGGGCGCGGTCGTCGTCGACAACTCGTCGGCGTGGCGCATGCACGACGACGTGCCGCTCGTCGTGACCGAGGTGAACCCCGAGGCGCTCGAGGGGCATCGCGGGATCGTCGCGAACCCGAACTGCACGACGATGGTCGCGATGCTGCCGCTGAAGGCGCTGCACGACGCGTTCGGCATGACCGCGATGGTCGCCACCTCCTACCAGGCCGCCGGCGGCGCCGGGCAGAAGGGCATCGACGAGCTCGCCGCCCAGGTGCCCGTGCTGCACGGCGACATCGACATGCTCGTCAACGACGGCGAGAGCGCGCGGCGCAAGGTCGAGTCCAAGGTCCACGCCGACACGCTCGCCTACAACGTCGTGCCGATGCTCGGGACGCTCGGCGACGAGGGCTACACCGACGAGGAGCTCAAGCTCCAGAACGAGTCGCGCAAGATCCTCGCCATCCCGGAGCTGGCCGTCTCGCCGACGTGCGTGCGCGTACCGGTGATGGTCGGCCACGCGGTGGCGGTGCGGGCGACGTACGCGGACGAGCCTGCGCTGGACGAGGCGCTGGCCGTCCTCAAGGCGTTCCCCAACCTCGTGGTGCAGGACGCGCCGACGCCGCTCGAGTGGGCGGGGCGCGACGAGGTCGCCGTCGGCCGGGTCCGGCGCGACCTCGGCGATCCGCGCAGCCTGAACCTCTTCGTCGTCGGCGACAACCTGTTGAAGGGCGCGGCCCTCAACACGGTGCAGATCGCCGAGGAGCTGCACGCCCGCGGGCTCGTGCGGCCCGCCGAGCAGGTAGTCGCGGCCTAGCCGACGGGCGCCGCGGCGGACGTCAGCCGCCACGGCTGGTTGTCGTCGCCCGACAGCGTGAGGCGCCACCGCTCGGTGAACGTCGTCTCGCTGTCGCGCGAGCCGGACAGCACCTCGATCGTGTCGCGGTCCTCGACGTAGCGGCGGCCGCGCACGCGCGCCTCGACGGTGAACGAGGGCGGCTGCGCTTCGCCGTCCAGCGCGACGATCGCCAGCGACTCGAGCTTCGGCCCGCGGACGACGAGCCGCGTGCGCTGCGACGCGTCGCCGGCGTAGAGGAGGTCGCGGATCGCGGCCTCGTCGGCGACCGCCTCGAGCGGCGCGTCGGCGCCGTCGACGGCCTCCGCCCACGCGGCGACCGCGCGACGGGCGGCGACCTCGAGGACGTCGGGGTTGAAGCGGTCGTCGACGAGCGCGAGGTCGAGCGCCTGCGCGCGGGCGTCGCCGGCGAAGTCGACGTCGACCAGCTCGGAGACGCGAGTTCCGTCGGGAACGGTCGCGTCGGCGACGGCCTGCTCCACGACCGCCTCGTCGCGCAGCCCCTGGTCGTCGGCCGACGGGTCGGTGATGAGCGGGGCGGTGAGGTGGTGCTTGCCCTCGGCGTCCTGCTCGATCGAGACGACCATCCAGCCGTCGCCGCGGCGGGCGAGGGTCCAGTACTCGGTGAGCCCGACCGTCTTCACGCTCGTCCCGTCGCGCTGCAGGATCTGCCCGTTGCTCATCCGGACGTAGTCCTCGAGCGTCGCGGTGACGCGGACGACCACCCGGTCGGCGGTGTCGTCGTCGCGGTTCGTGATGCCGACGTACTCGATCTTCGGGCCGTTCAGGACCTTGACGCGGTTGTGCCAGCCCTTGCGGTCGAAGTCGTCGAGGCGGCGGCGCCACTCGACCATGAGGTCCTCGCCGACGAGCCGGTCCAGCGTGTCGCGGTCGCGGGCGTCCCACGCCACCTGGCAGGCGGTGAAGAGCGCCGCCGCGTCGCGCTGGACCGCATCGGCGGCGAACCAGGCGTCGTCGTCGGCCGCCGCGGCGCTTGCCGTGATCGTGCGCTTGACGCGCTCCTTCCGGCGCTTCGTGTCGCGCCAGACGAGCATCGCTCCCCACAGGAAGAAGAGCGCGAAGCCGACGAGGATCAGGACCGCGAACCAGCCGCCGCCGCCCGAGCCGCCGCTGCTGCCGCCGAACCCGCCGCCGCCCGAGAACCCGCCGCCGCCACCACCGCCGCCGTAGCCGGAGCTGCCGCCGCCCGCGGCCGCGAGGGCGTCGCCGGGGAGGAGCGCGAGGGTCAGGGCGGCGAGTGCGGCGAGACGGGACGGCATGCGCCGGATCCTGGCGCGCTCACCCGGCGCGGTCAACACCGCGCGCCGCCTCTCACCGGATCCACGTGGGGAGGGGGCGAGGCCTTACGCCGGGGTGGAGAGGCGGGTGGGGCGGGTGCGGCCGCGGAGGACGACCTCCTCGCCGGCGTTCCAGCGACCGGCCTCCCCGTTGGCGCAGCGGCGGATGATCGACTCCGAGGCGAGGACGCGCTCGGGGCGCCTCTTCGCGAGCTCGCAGAGGCGGGCGGCCTCGTTGACCGGGTCGCCGATCACCGTGTACTCGAAGCGGCGCTCGGCGCCGACGTAGCCGGCGACGGCGGGACCGGCGGAGATGCCGATGCCGGCGTCCACGCCGGGCAGGTGGCGCAGCCGGTCGCGCAGGACGCGGGCCGCGCCGAGCGCGCCGCCGGCGGGGTCGTCGTGGTCGCCGGGGGCGCCGAAGACGACGAGCGCCGCGTCGCCCTCGAACTTGTTCACCCAGCCGCCGTGGCGCTCGGCCACGTCGACGACGACGGCGAAGAAGTCGTTGAGCAGCCGGACCACCTCGCGCGGCGGGCGGTGGGCGGCCATCGAGGTCGAGCCGATGAGATCGACGAAGAGCACGGCGACGTCGCGGACCTCGCCGCCGAGGGCGGGCTCGCGGCCGTCCAGGGCCGTCCGCGCGACGTCCTCGCCGACGTGGCGGCCGAAGAGGTCGCGCAACCGCTCGCGGTCGCGCAGGCCGGCGGCCATGCTGTTGAAGCCGCTCTGCAGCAGGCCGACCTCGCTGCCGTCGTTGACCTGAACACCGGCGTCGAGGTCGCCGCTCTCGATCCGGCCGAGGGCCTTGCGCAGCGAGCGCAGCGGCTCGGCGACGGACTTCGCGGCCAGCATCGTGCCGAGCAGCCCGATGAGGAGGCCGACGCCGCAGAGGACGATGACGCTCGTCGCCAGGTCGTCGGCCGACACCTCGCCGGAGACCATCGAATGGCAGGCAAGCAGGATCATCCCGACCAGCGGGACGCCCGACGCGAAGAGCCAGGTCAGCACGAGCCGGCCCGCGACGCCCGGTCCCTTCGGCCGCGCGACGGGGCCGAACGCCAGCGCGCGGGCGGTCAGCGGCCGCGCGAGCCGCTCCGTCAGCAGGTAGCCGAGCGCCGTGCACGTCAGGCCGCCGAGGAAGATCGTCGAGGCGACGTGGAACGCGACCTCGCCGCCGAAGGAGAGGTTGATGAGGTAGAAGGCGACGGCGCTCGCGGTCCAGCCGACGGCGTCGAGGCCGGCCGAGCGCAGCGGCAGGCAAAGCGTGTCGCGCCGCTCGGTCTCGGTCGGCGCGCGCCCCTCGGCGAGCCATCGCAGCACCGGCACGTTCAGGCGCCGCGCGGCGATCGTCCCTGCGACACCGGCGAGCGGCAGCAGCACGGCGAGCGCGATCGCGTTGCGGGCGATGATCGTCCCGTTCTCCGCCGAGGCCTCCGGGGCGGGCAGCACGAGCCATAGCAGCAGGAAGACGTCGATCGCGCCCCAAGCGCCGGCGACGATCTGCGCGACGCCGATCCGGCGCAGCACGCGACGCGCCATGCGGCGGCCCTCGGCTTCGCCGGCGGGCACAGGCTTGGCCCGCAGCGGGACGGCGGTCGTTCCCGCGCTCATGCGCGCCGACGATACGCCTCGAGTGCGGGTTTCGCGACGGATCAGGGCTGTGAGATCGGTCACGCCGTTGACAGGTGACCATTTGGTCACGTATTGTCCGCGGAGATGGACGACGTGTTCAAAGCGCTGGCGGATCCGACCCGCCGCGCCCTGCTCGACGCGCTCTTCGCGCAGGACGGGCAGGCGACGGGCACGCTCGAACGGCGGCTGCCGATGAGCCGCTTCGGGGTGATGAAGCACCTGCGGGTGCTCGAGGAGGCCGGGCTCGTCACGAGCCGCAAGCAGGGGCGCGAGCGCCTGCACTTCCTCAACCCCGTGCCGATCCGGCTCATCCACGACCGGTGGGTGAGCAAGTACGCCGAGCCGTGGGCGGCGGCGCTCACCGGGCTCAAGAGGACGCTGGAGGAGCGAGCGATGAAGGTGTTCGAGATCTACATCCGGGCGACGCCCGAGGACGTGTGGCGCGGCATCACCGACGGTGAGCTGACGCGGCAGTACTACTTCGGCTCCGCCGTCACGAGCGACTGGACCGAGGGTGCGCGGTTCGAGATGAAGAGCCCGGACGGCAGCGAGGTCTGGGTCGAGGGCGAGGTGCTCGAGATCGACGAGCCGCGACGGCTGGTGCAGAGCTTCCGCGCGCACTGGGACGCGGAGATGGAGCAGGAGCAGCCGTCGCGCGTGACGTGGGAGCTCGAGCCGGCCGGGTCGGCCTGCCGGCTGCGCGTGACGCACGAGGACCTGAGCGAGGCGGCGGCGCGGCAGGTCTCGAGCGGCTGGCCGCAGATCCTCTCGGGGCTGAAGACGCTGCTCGAGACGGGCGAGCCGCTGCAGGTCCAGTCCGTCGGCGCGTAGTCCACAAGATCGGTGTACAATCTGGTGCGTGCTGACCCAAGATGAGCTGCGCGGCGTCCTCGAGGCGCTGAGCGCCGACCACGAGAGCTGGGGCGGGCTCGTCCGCCACGATGCGGAGCAGCGGGTGTTCGAGGAGCTCAACGCCGGCCGCGACGACGTCGAGGCGTGGCTCATCTGCTGGATGCCCGGGCACGACACCGGCTTCCACGACCACGACGTCTCCTCGGGCGCCGTGGCCGTGCTGGCGGGCGAGGTGGTCGAGGACCGCCTCGCCCTCGGCGGCAAGACGCCACCGTCCCGGCGCGTGGGCGCGGGCGAGACGTTCGGGTTCGGCCCGACCGACATCCACCGCGTCCGCCACGCCGGGGTGCAGCCGGCCGTCACGCTGCACGTCTACAGCCCGCCGCTGCGCCGGATGGGCACCTACCGCGTCGGCGCCGCCGGCGGCGCGCTCGAGCGGCACGCCGTCGGCAAGGACGTCGAGCTGCGCGCCGCCTAGGCCGGGATGGCCTCGAACGACTGCGAGCCGGCGCAGTTGATGAAGATCATCTTGTAGCCGTTGAGGACGTCGAGCTTCGAGTCGAAGAACGACATCCCCAGCGTGCCGGTGACCTTGCCGGCCTGCTGCGCGCTGTTCGTGACCTTGTAGGTGATCGTGCGCGAGCTCGAGCCGACGAGCTGGTTGCCCGTGATGCCCGACTGCTGGACGTTGCCGTCGGTCCCGACCGTCCAGGGGCCGGCGACCACGAAGGGCTCGAGCGAGACGGCGGTGCGCCACGAGCCGCCGTTCTCCGCGCAGACGACCGGGACGAACGGCCACTTCGTGAACGTGATCTGGCCGTTGTCGAGCGTGAACTCGAAGTCGTCGTAGGCGCCCTCGGAGCCCATGCGGCCGGCCCACTTGTTCGACGCGGGGGCGGGCGGGGTCGTCTCCGGGGTCGGGGTCGGGGTCGGGGAGGGCGTCGGCGACGGGGACGGGGAGGGGGAGGGAGACGGAGCGGACCACGGCGCGGGCGCGGAGCCCGGCCCCGGCGTCGCGGCGGGCAGGGTGAGCGTCAGCGTCTTGCGGACCGTCGTGGCCTTCTTCGCCTTGGCGGCGCGCAGTTGCAGCGCGACGGTCGCGCGGCCGCCGGCGGCCTGCAGCGCGGTGACGCCGTTCGCGCCGACGCGCAGCGTGACCTTCGCGGTCGACCACTTCCCGAGCCGCACCGCCTTCGAGGCGAGCGACTTGCTGCCGACGAGGAGGCTGGCCTTGCCGGTCAGCACGCGGCTGCTCGGGTTCGAGACCTGGACGGTGGTGACGCCGGCCGCCGAGACGGCGGAGGCGCGGTTGATCTTGGCGGGCGCGGCCGCGGCGGTGGCGGGCACGGCGGCGGTGGCGGCGAGAGCGGCGAGCAGGATGGTGCGACGCATGACGACGCTCACTCTGGAGGTGCGCTGCCCGGCGCACATCGGGGAACCCCCGGAACCTCGCGCCGGCGACGACCCCGGTGGGCCCGGACGACGACCCCGGTGCGTCATGGGGCGGCCCCGATGGGGCGGCGAGGTCGCGAGTGGGGTCAGGCGCCGTCGGCGAGCGCCTGGCGCACGAGCTCGCGGATGCCGTCCTGCGAGCGGGCGACCGCGAGGAACCGCGCGGTGTGGCAGAACTGCGCGTCGGCGACGCCGGTGAGGGCGGCGAGCTCCGCCGCCTGGAGGCCGGCCCACGCCGCCGGGAGGTCCTTGCGGTTCGTGAAGTCGCCGAGGCGCTGGGGCACCGCCTGGACGCGCCAGTCGTCGTCCTTCTTGGGGTAGATGACGTACAGCGCCTGCGGCGCGCCGGTCACGACGGCCTGGTGCCAGGGCAGCGAGCGGTCGAGCTCGATGACACGGGGATCGGCGGCGGCCGCGATCGCCTGCTCGACGAGGCCGCGGGCGCGGGCGCCGGCCAGCGCGAAGGCGATCTGGCGGTCGAGCACCTCCATGGCGAAGCCGACGGCGCGGTCGAAGCGCTCGAGCCGCACCGCGTCCGAGGCGTCCTCGTCCCACGCGGGGTTGAACTGGTCGACGAGGTCGGAGACGTCGGTCACGCGGATCCCGTCGAGCAGCGGGCGCGACAGCGTGAAGCCGGTGTCGATCGCGTCGACGCCCTGCACGAGCCGGCCCTCGACGTCCGCCGCGGCGCGGACGTCGCCGCCCGTGAGCTTCGTCCCGTGCTCCTTCCACACGAGCCCGAAGGACGCGTAGGGGATCCCGTTCGGCCGCTTGCCGGCGCCGCCCTTCTGATGGTGATCGAAGTCGCCGGTGGACGGGTCGTCGCGCAGCCCGATGTCGACGCGCACGTCGGCGGCGGCGATGACGGCGCGGTCGCGGCTGCGGACGATCTCGAGATCGGGCGTGATCATCCGGAGCACCGCGACGGCGAAGACGTCGTCGGCGTGGAAGCTCCCGTCGTGGGTGGCCACCTTCATCACGGACACCCTAGGACGGGTCAGGCGGGCAGCCGGCGGAGCATCCGCGCCGCCTCTTCGCGATGGGCGCGGCGATGCGAGCCGCTGAGGCCGGCCAGCGACGTGCGCAACGCCTCGAGGTCGACGTCGGCGCCCGCGCGCTGCATCTCGCGGACGTAGGCGTCGACGGGCTTCGACCCGCGCCGCCTGTTGCAGGCCCGGCATGCGAGCAGCGCGTTCTCGCCGGTCATGTGGCCGCCCCGCGAGCGCGGCACGACGTGCTCGAGCGTGAGGTCACGCCGCCACAGCTCCCGGCCGCACCAGACGCAGGCAGGCCCGTCGCGCTCGATGAGCGCCTCGACGCTCACCGGCAGCGTTCGCGTGGCCATGCCCCGAGGCTATCGCCGCACCGGCAACGGGTAAGACGGTCGCATGACCAAGGATCATGGATCGAGCGTCAAGAACGACAAGCAGTACGAGGGCATGCGCAAGAAGGGCATGAGCAAGCAGCGTGCCGCCGCGATCTCCAACGCGAACGCCGGCTCGGGAAACGCCGCCTCGAAGAAGGGCGGCAAGAAGTCCGGCGGCGGCAAGAAGTCCTAGGCGCCGCGGCGCCGGGTCACGCAGTCGCGGGCGCCGATGGTTCGTGGCATGCTGCGCCCATGCCGATGATGGACCTCACGCTGCCCGCCGGCACCCTCGAGCAGGACGCCAAGACCGCGCTCGTCGACGAGCTCACGACGATCCTCCTGCGCGCCGAGCGCGCGCCGGACACCGACTTCTTCCGCGAGATCACCTGGGTCTTCGTGCACGAGCTCGACGCCTACGACGTCTACGCGGCCGGCCGTCCGGTCGACAAGCCGATCGTCCGGCTCATGGTCACGACGCCCGAGGGTGCGCTGTCGGACCGCCGCCGCGCCGAGCTCGTCGAGGGCGCCACCCGCGCGATCCGCGAGGCCGTCGGGCTCGCCGAGGAGGATGCCCTGCGCGTCTGGGTCACCTGCCGCGAGATCGACGAGGGCAGCTGGGGCGCCGGCGGCCAGGTCATCCACTTCCAGCAGCTGCGAGAGATGGCCGCCGCCCAGCGCGAGGGCGCGGAGGCGGCTCAGCCCGCGCGGTAGCTGTCTTCACAGGCGGCGATCGCGGGGTTCTGCCCGCGGACGCAGAAGTGGGCGAACTTGTCGGGGACGCCGTTGCCGATGAGCGCCCGGGTAGCCGTACGTCTCGGGGTAGACCTTGCGGCGCAGCGGCGCGTTCGGCGACGCGTCACGACGGAGGGGCTCGGGTCGAGCGCCCGGACCGTGATGGGCGTTCCTACCGCGCGGGAACGTCCGGACGCAAGCGCGTCCTCAACCGAAGGCCGCTGGCGGCGAACCGACGCCCCGCTCTGGAGCGGACCCGACAGAACGCGAGACCGCGCGGCGGCAGCATCGTCGCCATGCTCACCGTCTCGCCCTCCCGCTGCTTCGGCGCGCTCGGCGCCGCACTCGCCGCGACGCTCGTCGTCGTCCCGGCGGCGTTCGCCACCGGGACGTTCTCGACGGCGTTCGGCGAGATCCACTACGCGGGGGCGCCCTCCCTCTACATGGACAACATGATCGCGTCGGCTCAGGGCGGCAAGCCCGTCTTCACGCGTGAGCCGGGCGGCGACGAGCTCAAGGCCGGCACCGGCTGCGTCTCGCTGGTCCTCAACGACGCGGTCATGTGCGACGCGCAGTCGTTCTCGATCGACCTCGGCTCCGGCGCCGACCGGTTCGTCGCCACCAGCACCTTCCCGATCGGCGGCACGATCCTCGGCGGCACCTACGAGGACCTGATCGTCGGCGGGCCCAAGACCGACGTGATCGACGGCGGCGACCAGAACGACCAGATCGACGGCGGCGGCGGGGCCGACGCGCTCAAGGGCGGCGCCGGGATCGACACCGTCGACTGGTCCGGCCGCGAGGCGCCTGTCTCGGCCACCTTCGACGGCGCCGCCAACGACGGCTACACGGCGGAGCTCGACAACCTCGCCGCCGACATCGAGGTCATCCGCGGCGGCGTTGCCGGCGACGATCTGCGCGGCGACGCGCGCGCGAACACCTTCCGCGGCGGCGCGGGCGCGGATGTCCTCTCGGGCGGCGAGGGCGCCGACGAGCTCAAGGGCGAGGCCGGCAACGACACCATCACCGGCGGGCCGGGCAAGGACCTCCTCGACGGCGGCAGCGAGGACGACGTCATCGACGCCCGCGACGGCGTGGCCGACACCGTGAACTGCGCGACCGGCAAGGACCGCGCGATCGTCGACGAGCTCGACGTCACGGCCGACTGCGAGACCGTCGAGCTCCCGGCGCCGCCCGCCGCGCCGGCCGAGGCCGCGACGACCACCACGACCACCACCGACTCGAGCGTTCCCGGGAGCGGGACGACCGGGACCGGGGGCGTCTCCACGGAAGGTGAGCACCGTGCGACGCCCCCGGTCCTCCACTTCGGCCTCCAGGCGCGCTACGTCGTGCGCGGCAGCCGCACCCGCGTGCGCCGCCTCGTCGCGACGGGACTGCCCGCCGGCGCGACGATCGCGATCCGCTGCAAGGGGCGCGGCTGCCCGAAGGCCGTCCTGCGCGCCGCCGTCCGCAGCGGCAGCAGCGCCGTGCTGACGAGCAAGCTCCGCCGCCACGTCCTGCGCCCCGGCGCGACCGTCGACGTCGTCGTCACCGCGCCTTCGATCACCACCGCCCAGCGCATCCGGCTGACCGTGCGCAAGGGCCGCGCCCCCCGGCGCACGATCGTCGCCTAGCCGTCGCCGAGGTCGGCGAGGTCGACCGTCTCGGCAGCGCGCGCCGGCTCGGCCCGGCCGGCCGGCGGGGTGGGCTGCCGATCCTCGTCGAACCCGCCGAGGTCGACCGTCGCAGGCGCCACGGGCGCCTCGGGCGCCGCTGCCTGCTGCTGCCGCGGCGCCGCGTCCCGGTCACGCCGGCGCGGCTCGCTCGGCCGCGAGCGCTGCGCCGCGGACCGCCGGGCGGCGCGGTTGCCCGACGGGGCCGTGGCCGGGCTCGTCGTCGTGGTCGTGGGGCGAGCCGCCGGCGCGGGCGTCGCGGCACGAGGTGCGGGGGCGGGGCGGCGTTCGCGGTGCTCGGCGTCTGTGGCGATGGTCGCCGCGGTCCCGGCGCCGATCGCGGCGCAGCACGCCCCGACCGCGAGCTTCGCGACCAGGCCGCCACCCGCGCCGCCCGAGGCCCCAGTCGCCGCACCGACGGCGGCAGCGCCCCCGCCGCCCGAGAGCTTCAGCAGGGCGGCCAGGCCCGAGCCGGGGACCAGCAGCGAGAGCTCCCGCTCGACCCGCGCCTGCGCGCGACGGAACGCCGCGCACTCCGGGCACGCGTCGAGGTGGCGCAGGTCGCCGCGGCGCGGCCGATGGCCGGCATCGGCCGCTTCGGTCAGCCGCCGCCGGACGTCGGCGCACGTCGCGTCGCGCGCCTCGGCCGCGTCGGTGAGCGCGAGCCTCGCCCGGCGGACGAGCATGCGCGAGGCGACCTCCGAGATCCCCAGCGCCTCCGCCACGGCGCCGTGCGACAGCCCGCCGAGCTCGCGCAGCAGCAGCGCCGACCGCTGGGCATCCGTGAGCCCGCCGATGTCGCGCAGCAGCGCGCGGAACGCCTCCCGGTCCTCGACCGCCGCCGCCGTGTCGGGACCCGGCGGCGCCGCGGGTTCGTCCGCCAGCCGCTCGGTGCGCGGGGCGCGCAGGACGTCGATGCAGCGGTTGTGTGCGACCCGGAACAGCCACGGACGGATCTCGATGTCGCGCCGGTCGCGGCGCAGCGCCTGGTAGGCCCGCAGGAAGACCTCCTGCGCCGCGTCCTCCGGGTCGTGCGGCGTCCCGCGCAGCATGTGCCGCGCGTACGCGCGGATCTCCGCGGCGTACCGATCGTGCAGGGCGGCGAAGGCGCTGTCGTCGCCGGCGCGGAAGCGGCGCAGGAGGGCCGCGTCGCCGCGCAGCCGGTGCAGCGCTCCCGCCCGCGCCGTCACGGCCGCAGCCTCGTCAGGACCCACGCGACACCTGCCCGCTCGCGCGCCTTGCGCGTGCTCTCGGCACCGCCGACGAGCAGGTCGGCGCGGCCGTCGCCGTCGACGTCCCCGGCGGGCGCGACCGACGCGCCGAAGCCGTCGGAGGCCGACGGGCCGGCCAGCTCGACGCCGAGCGCACCGAGGTCGCCGAGCGACAGGGCACCGGCGTGCGCGCCGCCGCGCACCAGGTAGGCACGACCGGCTCCGCGGCGGCCGCGCGCATCGCCGCCGCCGCCGACGAGGACGTCATCGTGCCCGTCGCGATCGACGTCGCCCACGATCGCCACCGAACGGCCGACCCGGTTGCGCGGCACCGCCGTCGGACCGCCGGGGATCGTGTCGCCGGGCCCGAGCGGCGGGCCGGTGAGCGCGGTCACGCGCGGGTACGGCGAGCCCAGCGGGACGTCCTCGCTCGAGCCGGCGCCGCGCACGACGAAGGCGGCGCCGGGCAGCAGCCGGTCCGTGGCGTCGTGGCGGAACCACGACCCCACGACGACGTCGCCGCGGCCGTCGCCGTCCACGTCGCCGCCGGCGCCGATCGTCATCGTGCCGCGGTACGGCTCCTGGTCGGTGATGGCGAAGCCCCGCTCGCCGAGGGCGAGCAGGTCCCCGCCGGTCGCGCGCCCGAAGGCCACGCGCGCCCGCACGGCGGACTCCGCTCCCTCGTCGACCTGCAGCACGACCTCGGCGCGGCGGTCGCCCGTCATGTCCGAGGCCAGGGCCACTGCGTCGACCTTCCGGCCGCGGAGGACGAGACCGCGGCCGCCGAGGCGTGCCAGATCGAGCCGTCCCGCGCGCATCCCGCCGAAGAGCACGGCGACGTGGTCGCGGAACGCGACGGGCCCAGTGAAGGAACCGGGGGACGTGCGCGCCCGGTCGACGACGACGACATCGGGCCGCCCGTCGCCGTTGACGTCAAGACCGCCCGCGACCAGCGGCGTGAGGCGGCGGTCGCGCGACGTGGCGACGGCGACGCCGCGCCGGCCGAGGTGCGCGAGGTCGACCGTCGTGCCCGCCCGGCGGCCGAAGACGACGAAGGCGCCGCCGTCCGAGCCGACCACGACGTCGTCGCGCCCGTCGCCGTTGACGTCGCCCGCGCCGGCGACGCCGAGGCCGGCGAACGATCGCGACCGGGCCCCGAGGATCCGGAAGCCAGGAGCCGACGGGCGCGCCCCGACGCGCACGCGCGCGGCGCGCGCGGGCCCCGCGGCCCGGCGGTGGCCGAAGACGACGTAGGCGGCGCCGGCGTCCCGCCGTCCGCGGCCGTCGGCCTGCGGCGCCCCGACCAGGACGTCGTCGATGCCGTCGCCGTTGACGTCGCCCGCCGGCGCGACGGCGAACCCGGCTGCGTCGACCGAGGCGGCGCCGACGATCTCGGTGCGCTGCTGTGCGCGGACGTCGACCGAACGCGTGGCGGCGGGGGAGGAAGGAGCGGCCGTCAGCGCCAGGACGGCGGCGAGGAGGGAGAGGCGGAGGACAGGCATGTGCACCTACGAACGGACGACGGCCGCAACCGTAACGGGGGCTGGTCCTACGCTGACCGGGTGCCGAACGCGCCCGCAGACAGCGAGGTCATCCGCCAGGCGTTCCTGGCGCACAACCGCGATGACCTCGACGGCTTCCTCGCCGCGCTGCACGACGACGTCGCCTGGGAGTCCGTCGGCGTCTTCCTGCACCCGGCGAAGGTGTGGCACGGGCGCGAGGCGGTGCGCGAGGGGCTGCTCGGCTTCCGCGCGCTGCACGGCGGCCGCGCGACCGTCACGCTGCGCGAGCTGAAGGGCGAGGCGGGCACGGTGCTCGTGGTGGGCGTCGTGTCGGTGCCGTCGGCGCGCCGGCCGATCGCGATGCCGGTCGCGTGGGTCTTCGAGATGGAGGACGGCCGCGCGCGGATCGTGCGCGGCTACCGCAACGAGCGCGGTGCCCGCCCCGACTGGGAGCGGACGGTCGCGCGCCACCGCAGCGACGCCGCCTAGGAGGCGGCGTCGTCGTCGGCGCGCGGCGGGATCGCGTCGCGCAGCCGCGTGCGGGCCTGCTCGAGGCGCCGCTGCATCTCGGCGGCGCCGCGGTCCATCGAGTCCAGCGCGGGGCGCTCCCGCTCCGCGACGGCGCGCGGAGCCGGAGCGGAAGCGGGTGCCTCGGAGCGCCGGCCCCTACGCCGGGACGCCGGCCACCACCGCATTCGACCAGTCGATCACGGAGGTCGGCTTGACGACGTGCCGGGCGAGGCCGAGCTCGTCGGGATCGACGCCCAGCGCGAGGCCGAGCAGCTGCGGCAGGTGCAGGATCGGCAGCCCGAGCTCGCGGCCGCCGTACTTCTCGGCCAGCGGCTGCTGGAGGTCGAGGTTGAGGTGGCACAGCGGGCACGGCGTCACGAGGCAGTCGGCCTCGGCGTCGATCGCGTCGCCGATGTGGCGGGCGGCCTGCTTGAGCGACGCGTCCTTGTTCATCGTGATGATCGGGAAGCCGCAGCACTTGTGCTGGCCGGCGTACTCGATCACCGTGCCGCCGAGGGCCTCGATGAGCATGTGCATGTACCGGTCACGCGGCAGCTCGTGGTCGATGCCCAGGCGGTCGGCCGGCCGGATGATGTAGCAGCCGTAGAACGGCCCGACGCGCAGGTCCTTCAGCGGGCGCTTGACGAGCGAGCGGACCTTGTCGAGCCCGATGTCCTCGACGAGCAGCCAGAGCAGGTTCTTGTTGATGACCCGGCCCTTGTCGTAGCGCAGCCCGCCCTCGAGGTTCGCGTTGATCGCCTCGCGGTACTCGGCGTTCGCGTCCAGGCGCTCCTGGCACTCGGTCTGCGAGCCCTGGCACGTCGAGCAGATGTTCATCATCAGCGCGTCCGTCTCCTGCGCGAGGGCGAACGTGCGGGCGTTGAGCGTGTCGGCCAGCTCCTGCGAGTGCTCGGCGATCACGCCGGCGCCGCAGCACGACGCGCGGTCGAGCTCGACGAGCTCGAGGTCCAGCAGCGGCGCGATCTTGGCCATGGAGCCGTGCAGCTCGGGGGTGAAGCCACGGCTGACGCAGCCGGGCCAGTAGGCGACGCGAGTCATCGGGTGGGGGAGTCCTCCGCGGTGATGCCGGGCGTTCCCTGCTCGGCGGAGGCGGCCGCGCCGTCGCCGGTGCCCGAGGCGGCCATGACGTTCGGCCGCTCGCCCGCGCCCTCGCCCGCCTCGTCCTCGTCGTAGCCCGTGATGTACAGGTTCAGCTCGTAGCGGTCTTCGCGGCTCTCGACCTTCTCGAAGATCCGCTTGACGTCGGCGAGGTCCTTCTTCGGCAGCTTGTGGCCGAGCAGCGCGCCCTTCGGCGTCACCTTGCGGCGCACGAGCGCGCGCGTGATGACGGGCAGCGAGTCGAGCAGCTCGAGGCCGGCCGCCGGGGCGAACTTGCCGAACCAGGAGTCGCCGCCGTACGAGCGCGGCAGCAGCTCGGCCTCATGCAGCAGGCCGTAGCCCTTGACGAGCGTCGTGAACGCGCGCTCGTGGCGGTCGCCGTTGTTGCGGTCCTCGATGTGATGGTCGGAACCGGAGACGCGCCGCAGCCGCATGATCTGGTTCATCGGGGCGACGCCCTTGGGGCAGGCCTCGATGCACGAGAAGCAGTGCGTGCAGTCGTACATGCCGTGCGGGTCCTCGGCGAGGTCCTTCAGGCGGTCGAACTGCGTGGCATCGCGCGGGTCGCCGACGAAGCGGTACGACTTCGCGAGCGCGGCGGGGCCGACGAAGAGCGGGTCGACCTCCATCGAGAGGCAGGAGGCCACGCAGGCGCCGCACTGGATGCAGGCCATCGACTGCGTGATGTCGACCATGTTCTCGTGCGGCACGAGGTACTCGCGCTCGGGCACGGGCTCCTTGTTGATGAGCCACGGCGTGACGCGCTGGATCTTCTTCCAGTGGACCGCGTCCATGTCGACGATCAGGTCCTTGATCACCGGCATGTTGTTGAACGGCTCGACCTCGATCACGCCGTCCTTCGCACCGCGGGCGGCCTCGTCGAGGTGCGTGTGGCAGGCGAGGCCGGCGCGGCCGTTGATCATCACGCCGCAGGAGCCGCAGATCGCCGCCCGGCAGGAGCAGCGGATGCCGATCGAGCCGTCGGTCGTGCCCTTGGCCTGCAGGATCCCCTCCAGGACGGAGCGGTGCGGCTCGAGGTCGACCTCGTACTCAGACCAGTAGGGCGGCTCGCCCGACTCCGGGTCGTAGCGCCGGAGTCTCAGGGTGAACTCGGCCATACCTTCAGCACTTCCCTTGTGAGATTGCGAACAAAGAAGACCGCGTTGAGGTGACGCGAGCGATCACGGTGAGCAACTCAGTACTTCCTTTCCTCAGGCTGCCACTTGGTGATCGTCACCGGGGAGTACGACACCTCGGGCACGTCGGCGCCGTTGCGCGAGACGTTGATGTGCTTGAGCCACTCGTCGTCGTTGCGGTCGGGGAAGTCCATGCGCGTGTGCGCGCCGCGCGACTCCTTGCGCTCGATGGCGCTGACGACGGAGGCCTCGGCGCAGTCGAGGAGGTACCCCAGCTCGATGGCGCCCAGCACGTCCTGGTTGAAGACCGTGCCGCGGTCGTCGATGTACGCGGTCGTCGCCTCCTCCTTGAGGCGGCGGACGACCTCGTGCGCGTTGCGCAGCCCCTCCTCGTTGCGGAAGACGGCGACGTCCTTGTTCATCGCGGTGCCGAGCTCGTCCTTGATCTCCGACACGCGGCGCCCGGTCTTCGGGCGGTTGATGATCTCGTCGATCTCGGCGACGTCCCGCGCGAGCTCCGCCTCGCCGACGCGGCCCGACGGCATCGGCATCGCGGCGGCGCGCTGCGCGGCGTGCTCGCCGGCGCGGCGGCCGAAGATGAGCGTGTCGAGCAGCGAGTTCGCGCCCAGGCGGTTGCCGCCGTGGACCGAGACGCACGCGACCTCGCCGGCGGCGTAGAGGCCGGGAACCGGCGTCGCGCCCCAGGCGTCGGTCTTGACGCCGCCCATGATGTAGTGCTGGCCCGGCCGGATGAGGATCGGGTCCTTCGTGATGTCCGTGCCGGCGAAGTCCTTGCCGATGTTGACGATCTCGCGCAGCGCCTCGAGCGTGCGCTTCTTCGGCACGACCGTGACGTCGAGGTAGATGCCTTCCTTGTTCGGCCCGGCGCCGCGGCCCTCGTTGATCTCGGTCTGCTCGGCGCGCGAGACGACGTCGCGGGAGGCCAGCTCGAGCTTGTTCGGCGCGTACTTGTCCATGAAGCGCTCGCCGTCGCCGTTCAGCAGGTGGGCGCCCTCGCCGCGGGCGCCCTCGGTGATGAGGAAGCCGTTCTCGACGAGCGTGGTCGGGTGGTACTGGACCATCTCCATGTCCATGAGCGGCGCGCCGATCCGGTACGCCTGCGCGATGCCGTCGCCGGTGACGATGAGGCCGTTCGTGGTCGGCTTCCACGCCTGGCCGGCGCCGCCGGAGGCGAGGATCACGTTCTTGGCCTTGAAGGCCTCCATCTGGCCGGTGCGGATGTTCCGCGCGATGCAGCCGACGCAGTTGCCCTCGTCGGAGAGGATCAGCGAGGTGGTGAACCACTCCTCGTAGCGGTCCACGCGATCGCTGTACTTCATGAGCTGCTCGTAGAGCACGTGCAGGATCGCCTGGCCGGTGATGTCGGCCACGTAGTAGGTGCGGGCCTGCGACGCGCCGCCGAAGGCGCGCGTGCCGAGCTCGCCGCGGTCGTTGCGGTGGAACGTGACGCCGATGTGCTCGAGGTGGATGATCTCGTTCGGCGCCTCGCGGGCCATGATCTCGATCGCGTCCTGGTCGCCCAGGAAGTCGGATCCCTTGACCGTGTCGAAGGCGTGCGACTCCCACGTGTCCTCGGGCTTGAGCGCGGCGTTGATGCCACCGGCGGCCGCCACGGAGTGCGAGCGGACGGGGTGGACCTTGCTCATGATCGCCACCGTGGAGCCGGCGTCAGCGGCGGCGAGGGCGGCGCGCTGACCGGCGAGACCGGCGCCGATGATCAGGACGTCGTGTGCGGGCATCTGGCCAGGAACATATCTACGATCTCCTCAAGGAGGCCTTCCGCTCACGATACGGCTGCCGTGAGCGCACGGCGCACCTGCTCGACCGTCAGCACGCCACGAAGCACGCCGTCGCGGTCCACGGCCATCACGGCCCCGAGCCGGCGCAGCGGCTCGGCGCGGATGACGTCCTCCAGCGGCTGGTCCGTCACGACCGGGTGGCCGGGCGTGAGCAGCTCCCGCACCTCGAGCGCCGGCCGCCCCTGGCCGATGGCGGCGGAGACGTGCTCCTGCTCGGCGAGCCCGAGCAGGTGGCCGGACTCGTCGGTCACGGCGAACCACGGCGCCTGGTAGCGGCCGAACCACTCGTCCTCGGCCTCGAGGAGCTTCGTCGTGGCGGGCATCGTCACGGGCGAGCGGTCCATGACGTCGGCGACGGTGATCGCGCCGAGGCGGTCCGACATCCGGGCGCCCGCGGCGGCGGTGCGCGCCGAGCTGGCGATGAGCCAGCCGAGGACCGCCCACCAGATGCCGCTGATGCCGTCGTCCTGGGCGAAGTACGTGTACGCGCCCCAGCCGATCATCAGGTAGCCGAAGCCCTGGCCGAGGCGGGCGGCGGCGATCGTGCCCTTCGTGCGGTCGCCGGTCAGCCTCCACACCGCAGCGCGCGCGATCCGGCCGCCGTCGAGCGGGAACGCCGGGATGAGGTTGAAGACGAAGAGCACGACGTTCATCGACGCGATGAAGCCGATGAGCAGCTCGAGCGGCGAGTCCGTGACGTTGTTCGCGAGCGTCGCGACGTCGATGGCGCGGTCGCCCTCCAGCAGCGCGGTGACGCCGAAGCAGACGGCGACGATGAGCAGCGTGACCGCCGGGCCGGCCGCGGCGACGCGGAACTCCTCGCCCGGCGTCTCGCTGTCGCGGCTGAGCTTGGCGATGCCGCCGAAGAGCCACAGGTCGATGCCCTCGACCGCGATCCCGTTGCGCCGCGCGACGATCGCGTGGCCGAGCTCGTGGAGGATGATCGAGACCGCGAACATGAGCGCCGCGGCGACCGCGACGAGGTACGCCTGGGTGCTCGAGCCGCCGAGCGCGTCCTGGAACGAGTTCGACAGCGTCCAGATCGCGAGGAAGAGGACGATGAACCAGCTCGGGCTCGCGCCGATGCGGATCCCCGAGATGCGGACGAGCTGGATCGAGCGTTCGCCGAACACCCCTAAGATTCTAAGGGGCGCCGGTCAGATCCCTCGGCAGCGGCACACGTGGAGGATCGTCCGCAGGAGCACCTTCACATCCGACCACGGCGACCAGTTCGCCGCGTAGAGGTAGTCGATCGTGACCATGTCGCGCAGGGCGACGCGGCTGTCGCTGCGGCCGAGCACCTGCCACGGGCCGGTGAGGCCGGGCGTCAGGTGCAGCCGGCGGCGGTGCCAGCCCGCGATCCGGCGGTCCTCCTCCTCGACGAGCGGGCGCGGCCCGACGAGGCTCATCTCGCCGCGCAGCACGTTGATGAGCTGCGGCAGCTCGTCCAGCGACATGCGGCGCAGGATCCGCCCGACGCGCGTGATCCGCGGGTCGTCGCTCATCTTGAAGAGGCCCTCGCCGATGCTGAACGGGGCGAGCAGGTCGCGCATCTCGTCGGCGCCGACGACCATCGAGCGGAACTTCAGCAGCGTGAACGGCACGCCGTCACGGCCGACGCGGGTCTGGCGGAAGAGGATCGGGCCGCCCGAGTCGAGCTTGATCGCGAGCGCGGCGACCGCCATGACGGGCGCGGCGATCGCGAGCGCGAGCGTCGCGCCGATGAGGTCGACGCCGCGCTTGACGAGCGCCGAGCTGCGCGTGAGGCCGAAGCGGTGCACGCCGAGCATGACCATGCCGTCGACGTGGTCGAACTCGACCGACGAGCCGACGACCTCGAACATCCGCGGGACGATCGTCACGTGCGTGCCGAGCGTCTTGGCGCGGGTGATGAACGCCAGCGACGTCTCGGCGTCGATCTCCGGGCCGGCGGCGACGACGACGCGGTCGATGCGCCCGCGGCGGACGACGGCCTCGAGCGCGCGCGGCGACGCGGACTCGGCCTCGGTGAGTGCGAGGAAGCCGGCGGGGACGCAGCGGTTGCGCTCGAGCCGCGGGGCGATCTCCTCGAACGCCTCGGGGCAGCCGATGACGAGGCACCGCTCGTGCGGCAGGATCTTCGCCGTCGCGGTGCGGGCGGCGGCGCGCAGCGCGATGAGCGCGGCGAGCAGCGTCCCGGCGAGCGTCAGCACCGCCGCGCGGCCGAGGTCGCCGTCGACGACGGAGATGAGCAGCGTCGAGAGCAGCGCGAGGCGGCAGATCGCGGGCAGCTCGTCGACCGTCGACTTGCGCACGACGAGCTCGTCGCGGTCGTACAGGCCGCTCATCTTCGCGCTGAGGACGACGAGGAGCGCGCTCGTGACCATCCCGGCGCCCGCGGTCGCGTGGCCCTGCGCGACGAGGACGAGGATCGCGAGCATCGCGGCGACGAGGTCGGCGACGGCGAGCGAGCGCCGCATCACCGCCGTGCGGCGCGCGGGGTCGACCCCCGGGCCGAACCAGCGCTTGCGGGCGGCCCACATGCCGAGCCGGGCGGCGAACGGCAGGCCCTCGCGGAGGTAGCGGTCGGCGAGGCGGCGCGGCTCCATCGCGAGGCGGTGCGCCCACTCCAGGCCGGCCTTGCGCAGCAGCTTCGGCGCGCGGCGGACCTCGCCGGTCAGGAAGCTGAACGTGATCCCGACGCCGAGGAACCAGGTGGCGGGGAAGTCGTCCTTGATCCGCTCGATGAGGTGCTCCTGCTTCGGAGCGCCGAGGGCGACGAGCACGATGTCCGGCTGCGCGTCGAGCAGCAGCGCGCGGATGTTCTCGACCTCGAGCTCGTCGTGCTCGAAGCCGAACGGCGGGCAGTACGTGCCGGCGACCTCGAGGCCGGGCGCCTCGGCCTTCAGCAGCTCCGCCGCCTCGTCGGCGACGCCGGGGTTGCCGCCGAGGAGGAACACCGAGCGGCCGCCCTGCGCGGCCATGCGGCAGAGCGGGACGACGAGATCCGAGCCCGCGACGCGCTCGGGGAGGCCGGCGCCGGCGATGCGGCTCGCCCACACGAGCGGCTGGCCGTCGGCGAGCACGAGGTCCGCCTTGCGCGCCATCCGGCGCATGTCGGCGTTCTCCTGGCACTGGCGGAGGATGTCGAGGTTCGGGGTGACGACCCAGCCGCCGCGGCCCCAGTCGAGCGACGCGAAGATGCGGTCGAGCGTCTGGCGCTGCGTGACGACGTCGACCGGCACGCCCATCAGCCACGTGCGGTCGAGCGCGGGCAGCTCCGGCTGCGGCTTGGGGAGGCGGCGCGCGGGGTCGTAGGCGGGGAGCTCGAGGAGCGCGCGCTCCAGCTCGGCAAGCACTTCGGGGCGGCCGGGAGCGTCACCGGACACGCGATTCCGGTGCACGACCGAGTCATGCCCTGCATTGCCAATCCCCGCAGCCATTCGTGGCCTCCCCTTTGGCGCTGAAGCTGTGCTTGCGGGCGACAACGACGGTTGCGCCGTGAACTTGCGGGAAGTGGTGCGCTGTCACCATCCCGGCCTCGTGAGCGTTGGTTCCGTACCCGTGACCGTCGTCATCCCGGCCTACCGGCGGGCGGCGATGGTGACCCGCGCCGTGGCGAGCGTGCGCGCGCAGACGGGGGTCGCCGCGGACGAGGTGCTCGTCGTCGACGACGCGTCCGGGGACGACACGGGCGAGGCGGCCGCTCGGGCGGGTGCGCGCGTCGTCACGCATGCCGTGAACGGGGGCGAGGGCGCGGCCCGGAACACCGGGATCGCGGAGGCGCGCAACGACTGGATCGCGCTGCTCGACTCCGACGACGAGTGGCTGCCGGGGCACCTGGCGTCGCTGTGGGCGGCGCGGGACGGGCACGTGCTCGTGGCCGACGCGGCGATCGGGACGGGCGACCGGCCGGAGCATCACCGCATCTACGGGTGGCCCGGGCCCGGGCCGCGTGAGCTGCGCTCGCCGCGCGACGTGGCGTTCCCCGACAACGTGGTGCAGCCCTCGTGCGCCCTGGTGCGGCGGGAGGCGGTCGTGGCGTGCGGCGGGTTCCCCGCCGGCCGGCCGCGCGCCGGGGACCTCGACACGTGGCTGCGCCTGCTGGAGACCGGGAGCGGGATCGCGCTGCCGGACGTCGGCGTGCGGTACCACCTGCACGGTGGGCAGGTCTCGGCTGAACGGTCGGCGATGCACGACGCGCACCGCGAGGTCGTCGCGGCGTACGCGGACCGGCCATGGCACGACGAGCGGCTCGACGCGTGGCTGCGAGCCCGTGCGATGTGGGACGCCGATCGCCACGCCGCGATGCTCCTCGCCGCCCGGTCGCCGTCGGCGGCCCGCGGCCTCGCGACGACGCTGTGGTGGCGCCGGCGCGTGCGACGCGCGAGCGCGGCGGTTGATGGCGAAGGGCGGCGGACGGGCCGGTAGAGTCGCCGCGCCGTGGACGTCGAAGCGCTGCTCGCGAACCCGCCCGCCCTCCATGTCGACGCCTCCGGCACCGCGCTGCCGTTCGAGGCGGACCCGCGCGTGCTGCGGGTCATCGCCCGCGAGCTGCGTCCGGGGGCGCGGACGCTCGAGACCGGCGGCGGGCTGAGCACGCTCGTGTTCGTGGTCGGCGGCGCGGAGCACACGTGCGTCGTGCCGTTCGTCGAGGAGACCGAGCGCATCCGCGCGTGGTGCCGCGCGAACGGCGTCGACGACAGCAGGCTGACCTTCGCGACCTCGCGGTCCGAGGACGCGCTGCCGGGGCTCGGCGACGAACCGCTCGATCTCGTGCTCATCGACGGCGGCCACGGGTTCCCCACGCCGTTCGTCGACTGGTGGTACGCCGGGCGGCGCCTGCGGCCCGGCGGGCTGCTGGTCATCGACGACACCCATCTGTGGACCGGCAAGGTGCTCAAGGACTTCCTCGACGAGCAGCCGGGCTGGACGCTCGTCGAGAACTTCGCGATGCGCTCCGCGGTCTTCCGGCGCGAGGCCGGCGACGACGGCCAGTTCGACGACTGGATCCACCAGCCGTACGTCGTGAAGCGCAGCTACTCGTCGGGCCCGCGCGGCCTCGTCCGCCAGGCGGCCCGTGCCGTCGACGTCGCGCGGTCCGAAGGCGTCGGAGCGCTCGTGCGCCGAGCGCGCTCGCGCTAGCCGGCCGCCGCTTCCGCCGCCCGCGCGCTCATCCACGCGCCGCGTCTTCCGCCGCCCGCGCGCTCATCCACGCGCCGCGTCTTCTGCCGCGCGCGCGACGTCTTCGGCGAACCGCTCGGCGCGGCTCTTCGCCCACGCCGCGCCGTCGGTTCGCGGCCTCTGCGTCGCCGCCACCAACGCGTCGGCGAAGCCGCGCGGGTCGTCTTCCACCGCGACGCTCGAAGGCGGATCGCCGATGCCCCTCATCGCGATCGTCGTCGCGACGACAGGTGCGCCGGAGGCGATCGCGTCGAGGGTCTTCACCTGCACGCCCGCGCCGGCGATCGACGGCACCGCGATCACCGCGCCGCCGGCGAGGAACGCGGCGGCGTCGTCGACGAACCCGAGAGCCTTCGCGCGCGTCCCATCGACGGCCTCCTCGCTGCCCCGCCCGGCGACCACGACCTCCAGGCTCTCCGGCAGCCGCGGCAGCACGTCGCCGAGGAACCACCGAAGGCCCGCGAGGTTCGCCGCCCACGTCCAGGTGCCCAGGAGGGCGATCGCCCCGCGCGCCTCTCCGCCCGCCGACGCGTCTCCGCCCGCCCGCGTCGCCGGCAGCGCGAACGCGCGCGTCGTCGCGCCGAGTGCCTCGAACGCGGCGGCGTCTTCGCTCGTCAACGTCCAGACCGCGCGGGCCTCTCGCGCGAGTCGCCGCTCCGCCGCCGCGAGCCGCTTCGCCTCCCGGCGCGCGACGATCGCCGCGGCGCCCGAGGACGTCTCCGCCTGCTCCGCGTAGAGGGCCGTCTCGACGTTGTGGGCGATGTGCACGAACGGCCTGCGCGCTGCCCAGCCGACCTGCGCGTGGTCGACCACCACGAGATCGGCGTCGGGCACGCGGTACGCCCGCGAGACGTACTTCGCCTCGGAGAACCCGCGGCGCGTCGCCACCGCTCGGGCGAGCCACGCCGCCTTCGTCGCTCGGCCGGCGGTCGCGGTCTCGATCGGCCGGCGACCGGCGACGCGGAAGCGCTCGTCGCCCGGGTCCGGTTCCTCCGGGCGCAGGTAGCCGACGACGGTCACCTCGTGCCCGGCGGCGCTCAGCGCATCGACGAACGCCCGCGTCGCGACCTCGCCGCCTCCGGACGGCGCGACGGGCAGGACCGTGGTGGCGACCGCGATCCTCACGCCGCGCGGGCGCGCAGGACGCCCGCCCACAGCCACAGCAGCAGGAGCGGGAACGGGTACTCCGCCGGCCCGAGCGCCGCGACGACCGCCCAGCACAGGAAGACGGCGAGCAGCCCCGCTCGCCACGGTTCCAGCGCGGCGGCCACCCGGCGGACGATCGACCCGCCGATCCCGAGGAGCACCGCGGCGAGCCAGAGGGCTCCGCCGAGGAGGCCGAGCTCGGCGGTGCGTGCGAGGAGGAGGTTGTGCGCGGGCTCGCCGACGCCGGCGTCCGGCGGGACGTCGCCGACGGTGCGGAAGGCGTCGTAGGAGGCGGGCACGAAGCGCTCCCAGCCGACGCCGGCGACCGGGTGCTCGTTCGTCAGCCGCACCGCCGCGTCGTTGAGGTTCTCGCGCACCCACACCGGGCCCTTCGCGCTCGACCGCGCGTCGAGGCGGTCGCCGAAGCCGGGGATGACGAGCACGGCCAGCGCCAGCGCCGCCGCGGCGCCGACGAGCGACGGGACCGCGAGGCGCCGCAGCGGCGCCGTGGCGACGAGCACGGCGACCAGGCCCACCACCGCGCCGATCCACACCGCACGGGTGTACGTCACCGGGATCGCGGCGAGGCACGCGACGCCGACGATGGTCGCAGCGGTGCGGGCGCGGCGACCGTTCCACAGGTGCCGTGCCATCCCGGCGGCGACCGCGCAGGCGAACAGCGCGACGCCGTTCGCGACCGCCTCGACGAACGGCCCGCGCGCGCGGTCGGCGTGGATGCCGTACTGCGGATCGAGGATGTACGACGGGACGACGAGCCCGTCGGCTCCGATCGCCTCCGCCAGCGACGTGAGCGACAGGTACGCGCCGAGCCCGACGAGCGCCCCGAGCAGGATCGCGCGCTGGCGGGCGGTGCGGAACGCGAGCGGCGCGACGGTGAAGAGCGCGAACGGCGCGATGCCGAAGCTGTCGACGAGGCGGAACCGCGCGTCGCTGTCGTCCAGCGTGCCCACCCACAGCGACGAGCAGAGCGCGAAGACGGTGGCGGCGAGCAGGAGGAGGTGGACGGCGCCGAGCTCCAGCCGCGGGCGGTCGCGCTGCGGCCCGATGCGCGCGAGCACCGCGACGACGCCCGCGAGCAGGACGAGGCGGTCGAGCGCGACGGGCACGTCCAGCGCGTCCCACTGGCCGGAGAACACGGAGAGGACGAGGCCGGCGGACAGCAGCCAGGCCGCGTCCGCGACGACCATGAGGTACGCCGCCCCGAGGGCCGCCGTCGCGAGGACGAGGACGACCGGGAGGTCCATCGGCTCAGACGGAGGCGGCGACCGGACCGGTGGCGACGCGGCGCTGCGAGCGGCGCTCGAGCCAGGCGGCGAGCGCGAGCCCGATCACCACGCCCGCCAGCGCGCCCGTGAGCGCGAGCTTGTTGCGCGTGTCGTCGCGGTCGTCGGCCGCCGCGGTGGCGGGCGCGAGGACGGAGAGGAGGTCCGCGGTCGTCCCGCCCGCGACCGCGTTGCTGTACTTCTGGCCGGCCGCGTCGCGGGCGAGGCGCGCGGCCTGCTCCTTGCCGGCGGCGCCCTGGAACGCGAGCCGGTTCGTGCGCGTCGGCCGGCGCTCGTACTTGGAGCCGAGCGCGTCCAGCTCCAGCTGCAGCCGCCGCACCTCGCGGGACTTGGCCGAGTAGTCGCGCAGCAGCTCGTCCGGGTCGCCGCCGCCCGCGCTCTGGCGCTTGGCGTACGCGACGAGCGACTCGGCTCCCGCGTTGGCGAGGTCGACCGCCTTGCGCTCGTCGTCGGTCTTGGCCTCGACGCGGATGAGCGGGGAGCTGGGGATCGGGCTGGCGGTGAGCGCATCGGCGGCGGCGCCCGGGGTGACGCGCGCCTTCGCGGCGGCGGGGCCGGCGACGGCGGGCGCGTCGATGGCTCTTGAGTACGCGGACGCGATCGAGGCGCCGGCCTGCGTGAAGCCGGGGAGCCCCTGCGTCTGCACGTCGAGGCGGCCGACGGCGATGCGCGCCTCGGCGGTGTACTGGGGTTCGCGCAGCTGCCCGTAGACGCCGAGCGCGATCGCGAGCGCGACGACGGGAACGAGGAAGGCGAACGGATGCCTGCGGACGGCGACGAGGAGATCGACGCCCCGGTCCGCGCGCACTGCCGGGTCCATGCGGCCGTACGATACGGACGCGGCGCGCGCCTCACGCCGCTTCGCTCTTCGCATGCGCGTCGCGTACCTCGTCAGCCGCTACCCGACCGTCTCGCACGCGTTCATCCGGCGCGAGATCGAGGGGCTGCGGGCGCTCGGCGATGAGGTCGTGCCGTTCACGGTCGTGCGGGTCGACCGGTCGGAGCTGATCGAGGCGGCGACGCGTGAGGAGGACGAGCGGACGGTGGCGTTGCGGCCGGTGTCGGTGGCGCGGCTCCTGTCGGTGCACGCGGCCGCGTTCGCGCGGCGACCGCTCGGGTGGGTCCGCGCGCTGCGCCGTGCGCTCGCGATGCGTCGCGGCGGGGCGCGCGACCTCGTGTGGCAGCTCGCGTACTTCGCGCAGGGGGTCCTGCTCGCTCGCGCCTTGGCCGCGCGGGGCGTGCGACACGTGCACGCCCACCACGCGAACGTCGCGAGCGACGTGGCGCTGCTCGGCGCGACCTACGACCCGCGGCTGACATGGAGCCTCACCCTGCACGGCCCGACCGAGCTGGCCGACGTCGGAGGCCACCGTCTCGCGGCGAAGCTCGCCGACGCGTCGCGCGTCGCGTGCATCAGCGACTTCGCCCGGGCCCAGGCGTGCGCGCTCGTCGACCCGGCCCGGTGGGAGCGGCTCAGCGTCGTTCGCCTCGGCGTCGACCTCGAGGAGTTCGCCTCGTCGTCGCCGCCGTCTTCCTCGCGGCCCTCTTCGTCTTCGCCGTCATCCCCCTCGTCGTCATCGCGCGCAGCGCTGCATGTCCTCAGCGTCGGGCGCCTCGCCACGCAGAAGGGCCAACCGGTGCTGCTCGAGGCGATCGCTTCGGCGCGCGCGGCCGGCGCGGACGTGCGGCTGACGCTCGTGGGCGAGGGCGAGCTGCGGCCGCTTCTCGAAGAGAGGATCCGCGCGCTGCGTCTGGAGGCCGCGGTGACGCTCGCGGGCGCGGTCGGCCATGACCGCATCGCCGAGCTCTACCGCGAGGCCGACGCGTTCTGCCTGACGAGCTTCGCCGAGGGCGTGCCAGTCGTGCTGATGGAGGCGATGGCCAGCGAGGTCCCCGTCGTCGCGCCTCGCCTGATGGGGATCCCGGAGCTGGTCGAGGACGGCGTCAGCGGGTTCCTCGTCGCGCCCGCCCGCGCCGACCTGACCGCGGAGGCACTGCGGCGGCTTGCGGCGATGACGCCGGAGGAGCGAGCGGAGATGGGCCGCGCCGGCCGCGCGCGCGTCGCCGCGGACTACGAGCTCCACCGGTCGGCGCGCGAGATGCACGACCTCCTCGAGGCCGCCGCCCGCGGCTGAGGCCGCGCGCCGACTCTCGCGCCCTACCGCGTCGTCTCGGCCGCCGGCACGACCTCGAGCAGCGCCCACGGGAACTTCGCGAGCATCTGGTTCGGGTACCGGTTCTCGAAGAGCTCGGGCCACGGGTTGGACCCGATCGAGTCGGGGCTCTCGCCGTAGAACGCGACGGCGCCGGCGCGGTCCTGGACGACGAGCCCGTGGTCCTGCGCGGCCTTCGCGATGAGCGCGGCGGCCCACGGCAGTCCGAGCGCCCGGACGTCCACGGACTTCGGGAGCCGGAAGACGGTGCCCTCCGGGATCCCGCCGCCGACGACGGTGCCGTCCGTCCGCGTCGCGGGAGCACGGAAGACGCCGCGCGTCACGTCGGGAACGGCCATGCCGACGACGTGCGCGATCCGGCCGGTGCGGATCTCGTCCGGGCGGATGAGCCCGCCGAGCAGCGACAGCCCGCTCGCCGCGACGCCGTAGGGATAGGGGTGGACGCCGGTGCTCTGCGACGCGTTGCGCATCCGGCCGCCCCACGCCGCGTGCCACGCGCCGCCGGCGTCCTTGCGCAGCCGCCAGAGCTCCCAGACCGTGTCGGTCGAGCGCTGCCACACGACGAGCGACCCGTCCGTGCCGGGACTCGGCACCGCGCCGGGCGGCAGCGGCACGGACGAGAACGCCTCCCGCAGCGCGGGATCGTCGGCGTCGAGCTGCACGCTCACCCGCGGCTGATCCGCCGGCACCTCGTAGACACCGGTCGTGTACTGCGTCGTGTTGATCCACGTCCCGTGCACGGCGACCTGCCGCACGAGATCCGCGACGAGCGCCGCGGACCGCAGATCCGTGGCGACGCCGGAGAGAAGAGGGGCGCCCCAGAAGCTCGTCGCGCCGAACGGAGAGAGCGCGCCCGCGGCGACCTGACTCGCCGCCGCCGGCGCCGAGACCGAAGACACCGGCGTCTCCGCCGCGGCTGGAGAGACCGAGGACAGCGGTGTCTGCGCAGTGACCGAGCCGGCCCCCGCCATCTCGGCCGCGGCGGCGCCGACGGACGATGCCGAGGGAGAACCCGCCGGAGACCAGATCGTCTTCGCCGCCGCCCGCCTCCGCGCAGCGGCTCGCCGCTTCGCCGCCGCACGCTTCTTCGCCGCGGCCCGCTTCTTCTCGGCCGCGCGCTTCTTCGCGGCCGCTCGTTCCTTCGCGCCGGCGCGCTTCTTCGCCAATGCCGAGACGCGCGTCTTCGCGTCCGCGGCAGAGATCCCGGGGGCGGGGACGGCGACGAGGAGGACGGCGGTGAGCGCGGCGATGGCGCATCGGCGCATGCTCCGGAGATCGGCACCCCGGCGCTGCCGCTTGAAGGCGCGGGGTCCGGACTGCTGTGGCACGCTTCCGCGTCCGTGCCGCGGCCCGCCGTCGACATCGTCGTCCCGTTCGCCGGCTCGGCTGCCGCGCTGGCCGAGGTCGTGGGGCGGATGGGCTCTCTCGATCTCGCCGACGCCGACACGGTGACCGTCGTCGACAACCGGCCGTCGCAAGAGGTCACCGCGCCGCCCGCGTCCGCTCGGGTTCGCATCGTCACCGCTCCGGAACGCCAGTCCTCGTACCACGCGCGCAACCGCGGCGCGGCCGCCGGAAGCAACCCCTGGATCCTCTTCCTCGACGGCGACGTCCGCCCGGCGCCGGGACTGCTCGACGCGCTCTTCGACCCCGAGCCGAAGCCGCACACCGGCGTGCTCGCCGGCGGCATCTTGGACACCGGCGACGACGCGGTCGCGCTCGGCGTCGCGGACCACGCGTCGCTCGGGGCCGACGTCACGCTCGACCGGCCGTGGGCGTACGCGCAGACCGCCAACGCCGCCGTGCGCCGCGAGGCGTTCGAGGCGGTCGGCGGGTTCGTCGGCGAGATCCGGTCGGCCGGCGACGCCGACCTCTGCTTCCGCCTGCGCGAAGCGGGCTGGGCGATCGAGCGCCGCCCGCACGCCCGCGTCGGCCACGTCAGCCGCGACCGACTCCGCAGGCTCGCCGGCCAGAAGGCCCGCCACGGGGCCGGCGCCGCGTGGCTCGAGCGCCGCTGGCCCGGCTCGATGCCGCCCGAGCACGTCCACCCGGCCGACCTGCTCCGCGACGTCGCCCGCGCCGCCCGCCGTGCCGTCACCGGCGATGCAGAAGCCGCTCGCGCCGCCCTCGTCCGCCCGACGACCTGGGCCGCGTTCCACGCCGGCCGGAGGCTCTCCAACGAGGCGCCCGCCGGCCGCGAGAGCTGGCGAAGGCTCGACGGGTGGCTGCGGTGACGGCCGACGCCCCTCGCGGGGTCTCCGCCGGCGGAGCGGGATGCCTTCGATGATCTCCGTGATCGTCCGGGCGAAGAACGAGTCCGGGGGGATCGGGCGGGTTCTGGACATCCTCGCCGCGCAGGTGGTCGACGACGAGGTCGAGGTGCTCGTCGTCGACAGCGGGTCGACGGACGGGACCGTCGAGATCGCGAGGGAGCGCGGCGTGCGGGTGATCGAGATCCCGCGGTTCACGTTCGGCGGTGCGTTGAACTGCGGTGCCGCGGCGGCGCGCGGCGACATCCTCGTCGCGCTCTCGGCGCACGCGTACCCGCCGGACGAGCGGTGGCTCTCCCGGTTGGCCGCGCACTTCGAGGCCGACCGGGTGGCGTGCGCTTGCTACGGGCTCGCCGATCCGGACGGCGTGCCGCTCGACGGCCCGTACGTGCAGGACGCCGCGACCGCGCGGCGCGTGCCGGAGTGGGGGTACTCGAACGCCGCGGGGGCGTTCCGCGCGGACCTCTGGCGCTCGTACCCGTTCCGCTGGGACATGCCCGGCTGCGAGGACAAGGAGTGGGCGCTGCACTGGATGGACCGCGGCTACGTCTGCGTCGTCGACCCGGCCGTCATCACCGACCACGACCACTCCGACGACACGATCGGCGAGAACCTCGAGCGCTACCGCCGCGAGTGGGTCGGCCTCCGCCAGATGGACGCCGGCGTCCCGTCGTGGACCGTCCGGGAGGCGCTCGAGGCGTGGTGGAGCGAGCCGCGCGGCTGGCCGTCCCTGCTGCGCGCCCGCCGCAGCCCGAAGCGCGCCGCCCGCATCCTCGGCGAGTGGCGCGGCCGGCGCTGGACGCCGCCGCCTCCGCCGCCCGTCGCGATCTTCGCCGACCGCTTCCCCGAGCTGTCGGAGTCGTTCATCGGCAGCGAGGCCGCGGCGCTCGCTCGCGCGGGGCATCGCGTGACGGTCGAGACGCGCGGCCTGCCGAAGACGCCGGGCGAGGCGCCGGCCGGGGTGCCCGTCCACTACCTGGGCGACGAGTCGAGACCGGAACGGCTGGCGGCGATGGCGTGGCTGGCGCTGCGCCACCCGCGAGCCTGCGGGGCCGACCTGCGAGCACGCAAGCGCTGGGCGGAGCACGAGCCGGTCCAGCCGCTGCGCCGCCTCGCCGTCCGCGCACGGCGGCTCGCCAAGCAGGACGGCGTCCACCTGCACGCCCACTTCGCCTACGAGGCCGCGCTCGAGGCCGTCCGGATCGGGCGCGTGATCGGCGCGCCGGTCAGCATCACGGCGCACGCGTACGAGATCTACCAGGACCGCCGCAACCTCGAGGCGAAGGTCCGCGCCGCGCACTTCGTGACGAGCGGCTGCGACTACACCGTCCGCGACCTGCGCGCCGTCGCGGGGGAGGCGCTCGCGGGCGGGGTGTTCAAGATCGTCATGGGCGTCGACGCCGGCCGCTTCCGCCGCAGCACCCCTCCGCCGGGCGGCCGGCACGTCGCCGCCGTCGGGCGGCTCATCGAGAAGAAGGGCTTCACCGACCTGGTCCGCGCCGTCGCGCGACTGGACGACGTGACGGCCGAGATCGCCGGCGACGGTCCCGGCCGCGCGGCGCTCGAGGCGGAGATCGAACGGCTCGGCGTCGGCGATCGGGTCACGCTGCTCGGCGCGACGCCCCCGGAGGGCGTACGCGCGCTGCTCGAGCGCGCCGACCTCCTCTGCATGCCCTGCGTCGTCGCGGCCAACGGCGACCGCGACTCGATGCCCGTCGTCGTCAAGGAGGCGATGGCGATGGAGCTGCCGATCGTCGCCACGAACGAGGTCGGCCTGCCCGAGATCGTCCGCCCGCCGTGGGGCCGCCTCGCGCCGCCGCACGACGACGAGGCGCTGGCCGCCGCCATCGAGGAGGTGCTCGCCCTGTCGCCGGAGGAACGCGCGGAGGCCGGCCGGGCGGGGCGGGAGCACGTGCTCCGCTGGGCGAACGTCGACGAGGAGGCGCGCAAGCTCTCGAACCTCATCCGCGCCGCCGCGGTGACGCGCGCGAACTAGAGAGGCAGAGAAGATCCGCGGGGCCGCCGTCCAAGACCGGTCGTCAAGGCAACCCCGCCTTCGGTGGGCCACCGTGCGGCCGCTAGGGAAGGTCGCGGACGCGGCGCGCGGGGACGCCGGCGTAGAGGCCGTGCGGCTCGCAGTCCTCGCGGACGACCGCGCCCGCAGCGACGACGCAGCCGGTGCCGACGGTCACGCCGGGGAGGACGATCGCGCGCGAGCCGATCCAGCAGCCGTCCTCGACCACGACCGGCGCCGTGCGGTAGCGGCCCGCGCGGCGCGTGCGGTCGCCCGGCTCGTGGGTCGAGGTGCAGAGCATCACCTCCATCCCGAGGTCGACGCGCTCGCCCAAGACGATCGCGTCGCGGCTGTCGAAGTAGCAGCGGTGGTTGACCCACGTCCCCGCGCCGATCGTCACGCCGGCGCCGAAGAACCACACGCCGTACTGCACGCGCGCGTCGGGATGCACCCGCAGGCCGCCGCGGCGCAGCAGCCGGCCGCGGCGCTCCTCGCCGATCGCATGCGAGGCGGCCAGGTGGTTCACCAGCACGTTCCACCGCGGCGAGTCGATCGTGCTCACGACCCGAGCAGCTCCCGGTAGAGGGCGTCCATCCCGTCGGCCGCGCGGTCGACGGAGAAGTCCTCGGCACGCGCGCGGCAGGCCGCCTGGGTGCCCGGATCCGACGACAGCTCCAGCGCCTCCAGCAGCGCCCGCGCCAGCGCATCCGCGCCGCCGTCGAACAGCCGCCCCACGGACGGCCGGTCGACGATCTCCGGGAACGCCCCGGCGTCCGTTCCGACCACCGGCGTGCCGCAGGCCATCGACTCGATGAGCACGATCCCGAACGCCTCGCCGATCGACGGCAGCGCCGACACCCACGCCGACGCGTACAGCGCGCGCATCGCCGCCGGGTCCGCTCCCGGCGAGACCAGCGAGACGCCCTCGGCGGCCGCGAGCTCCGCCGCCCGCTCCGGCGACGACGGCTGGATGAGCACGAGCCGCGCGTCCGGACGCTCCCGCCGCACGAGGCCGAAGGCCTCGACCAGGAGCGGCACCCGCTTGCGCGCAACGTCGGGGGTCGCGGCGCAGAAGACGGTCGGCTCGGCCGCACGGTCGCCGGGCCCGAACGCGCTCAGGTCGACGGCCGGGTGCAGCACGCGCGGCTCGATGCCGTACCGCCACCAGAACCCGTCGCGCGCCCAGCGGCTCAGCGCCGTGACGGCCGTGCACAGCCGCGCCGCCCGCGGCACGGCGTCGAACCGCACGCGCAGGTACGGGTTCGGGATCCCGGTCAGCGAGAGGATCGACGGCCGGCCGGTCCGGCGGCCCCAGAGGCCCGCGAGCACGCCGTCGGTGGGGTAGAAGGCGTGCGCGAGCACGTCGTCGCCGCGCAGCAGCGGCCGCGCGGCGAACGGCAGGTGCGTCCAGAAGTCGTCGAATCCGAGCCGCCGCAGCCGCTGCTCCCCGCGCCCGCGCGCCACGCGCGAGACCGGCAGCCCCGCCTCGTCGGACGAGTCGCGCCGGTCCGGATGGCTCGTGATCAGCCGCGGCGACCAGCCCCGCGCGCGCAGGCCGCGGCCGAGGTCGTCGATGTAGCGCTCGGACCCGCGCGCGACCTCCGGCCAGTACGTGGGGTTCAGGAACGCGACGCTGCCGCTCACGCGCCCGCGGCCTCCGGCGCGCGCCCGCGCAGGTAGCCGAGCGCCTCGCCCAGCAGCCCGCGCTCGAACCACGCCGTCGCGCCGGCGACGACGAGCACGTAGACCGCGAGGGCCAACCCAGCCGTCGCGCCGTCCGACGGCAGCGCCGCCCGCAGCGCGAGCACGGCCAGGACGCCCGGGACGACCGGCGCGACCGCGCGCAGCGCCTGGCGCGTCCAGCTGAACGTCGGGAACAGCAGCCGCAGGTAGTGCACGCGGCACGCCATCTGCGCGAGCGCCAGCGCGAACGAGGCGAGCGCCAGACCGCGCAGCCCGTCCAGGATCAGCAACGGGATCGCGGTCGCGAGGAACACCGCCAGCGTGATCCCCGCCGCCTTCGCGAACGGCACCGTCCGCCCGACGGCGCGGAAGTACGCCGTCCAGTTGAAGCCGACCTGCGTGATCGCGGTGACGATGCCGAGCGACTGCAGCAGCACGACCGCCGGCTGCCAGCGGTCGCCGAGCACGAAGTCGACGAGGTCCTGCGCGAACAGCGTGACGCCGATCCCGAACGGGACGCCCCACATCAGCGCGAGCCGGTTCGACTTGACGAACGACTCCTGCAGCAGCGCGGGGCGGTCGACGACGCGGCAGATCGCGGGGTACAGCGTGTCGGTGACGATCTTGTCGACCTGCCCGGTGTAGCGCGTCAGGTTGTTCGCCAGGGCGATCGCACCGAGGCCGGCGAGCCCCACCGTCGCCTCGCCGGCGATGACCGTCGTCTGCGCGATGACGAGCCCCGACCCGCCCGCGACGACGAGCGGCCACGAGAACTGGACGTAGTCGCGGACGTGCCCGTCGGGGCGCCGCAGCCGGATGCTGTACGGCGTCGCCCACAGCACCACGAGGACCTGCGCCCAGCATCCCGCCAGCGCGCCGATCACCAGCGACCACACGCCGGCACCGCCCACCGCGAGGGCGACCGTGACGGCGAAGCCGACGACCGGGTCGATCGACTGCAGCGTCCGCTGCCGCACGTAGTCCATGTCGCGGTAGAAGACCCAGATCGGCGCCTGCAGCGCCATGCCCGGCAGCGTCAGCGCGAGCAGCAGCCCGGGAAGCAGCACGTCGCGCTGCCCGAGCAGCAGCGCGTACAGCGGCATGACGACGAGCATGAGCAGCGTGAGCGCCGACGCGACGATCAGCTCGAGCGTGAAGAAGACGTGGAACGCGTGCTCCTGGTTCTCCTCGCGCTGCTGGATGAACTTGTCGCCGATCCCGATGTCCTTGAGCCACAGGACGGTGCCGAGGACGGCCATGACGACGCCCCACGTGCCGTACTCCGACGCGGCGAGGAACCCGGCGACGACGAACCCGCGCGCGAGGGAGAGGACGTTCAGCCCGACCAGCCAGACCGCGGAGACGATCGTCCCGCGGGCCGCGCGCACGCGCATGCCGCCGGTGTCCCCCTGCGGCCGTCCGGTGGCCTCCACCGTCGTGGTCACCTCGGCGAAGCTACAGAACGAGCGTGCGGCTCACGGCACTTCCCCGCAGCAGCGCGGCGAGGCCGACCGCGTCCGCCGCGGCGTACGCGACGAAGCGCTTGAGCGCCCACGGCTTCGGCGGCCACGGCGGGCCGGCGACGCGCGCGTAGGGCACCGCCGCCGCGGCCGCGAGCAGCGGCTTGCGCGTGACCGCCGCGGCGATGACGCCCGCCACCAGGAGGTCGAACGTCGCGCTGCGCGGGCTGAGGAACACGCGGCCGACGAGGTGCTCGCGCAGCTCCGGCACGTCGTGGACGAGCGGGGGGAAGAACGCGAGCCGCTCGCGCTCGGCGATGTAGCCGCGAGCGCGGCGCGGGAACACGGCGTGGTGCACGAGCGCGTCGGGCGCCCATGCGGCGCGCGCGCCGGTGCGGCGGACGGCCCAGCCGAAGAGCGTGTCTTCGGCGAACGACTTCACGCCGGGCGGCAGGCGCAGCCCGCGGCCGGGCGTGCCGGCGGTCGCGACGCGCGGGAAGCCGCCCGCGCGCTCGAACGCCGCTCGCGTGACGAGCAGGTTCGCCGTCTCGTAGAGCGGCGACGGCCGGGTGACGTGCAGGGTCCGGTCGTAGAAGCCGATCGGCGCGCCGGGAGGCGGCGTGATCCGCCCCTGCACGAGCTCCGCTGCGTCGAGCCGGGCGACGCCGCGCTCCAGCCAGTCCGGTGCGGGCTCGCAGTCCGCGTCGGTGAACGCGATGAGCGGCGCGGTCGTGGCGGCGACGCCCGCGTTGCGCGCCTCGGCCGGCCCGCCGCCGTCGATCGTCGAGAGCACGCGGGCGCCGGCAGCCTCGGCCAGGCGAGGCGTCGCGTCGGTCGAGCGGTCGTCGACGACCACGAGCTCGACCTCGCCCGCGTAGGTCTGCGCCGCGAGCGCGGCCAGCGTCTTGGGCAGCGTCGCGGCGGCGTTGCGCGCGGGGATGACGACGGCGACGTCGGCCATGGAGCGCGGCGAGCGTACCGGCGGCTGTGGCAGGATCGCGGCCCGTGGCGCCCAAGGTCACCGTCGCCGTGCCCTCGCACGACCGGCCGCTGCGCCTCCGGTGGCTGCTGAACGCGCTCGAGGAGCAGACGCTGCGCGCGGACGACTTCGAGGTCGTCGTCGTGCACGACTCCGGCGACGACACCGAGCGGCTGATCGCCACGCACCCGCTCACCCGCGCCGGCCGGCTGCGGCACGTCCGGCTGGAGCGCAACACGGGCACCGCGAGCCGTCAGCGCAACGTCGCATGGCGGGAGGCGCGCGCGCCGCTCGTCGCGTTCACCGACGACGACTGCCGACCCTCGCCGGGCTGGCTCGCGGCGCTGCTCGTTGTCGCGGAGGAGCATCCCGGCGCCTTCGTCCAGGGCCGCACGCTGCCGGACCCGTACGAGTCGGCGATCCTCGACGCGACGCCGAACGTGCGCACCCTCGAGGTCGAGCCGCCGACGCCGCACTGCCCGACCGCGAACGTCCTCTACCCGCGCGCGCTGCTGGAGCGGCTGGGCGGCTTCCTCGAGGACCCCGACCTCGCGGCGGGCGAGGACACCGACCTCGCGTGCCGCGCGCAGGAGGCCGGCGCCGAGCACGCCGCCGCCCCCGGTGCCGTCGTCTTCCACGCCGTCACCGCGGTGCCGCTGCGCGGCCGCGTCCGCGCCGCCCGCCGCTGGGCCGACCTCGCGTACGTCCCGAAGGCGCACCCGTGGATGCGCCGCCACCTCTTCCTCCGCGTCTTCTGGCGCCCGTCCCACGCCGCGCTGCTCCTGGCGGCCGCCGGGATGACCGCCGCGGCGCCGCCGGTCGGAGGCAGGGCTGGCATCGCGCGCCGCGCGTTCGGCCTCGCCGCTTCCGTGCCGTACCTCGTCCTGCTCCGCTACGCCGAACCGAGCATCCGGAGAGCCGTCCGCCACGGCCCCGGCCGAGCCGCCGTCGACGCCGCCGAGATCGCCGCGCTCGCGAAAGGCAGCGCGAGGCACCGGACGGTGATGTTGTGAAGGTCGCGCTGCTCACCCCGCGCTACTTCCCCGAGGTGCGGAGGGGGACGGAGCGGGTGGTTCGGGAGGTCGCGGCGCAGCTCGTCGCTCGAGGCCACGAGCCGCGGATCGTCACGAGCCATCGCGGCGCGCCGTCGCGGCGGGTCGAGGACGGGACGCCGGTGCTGCGGCTGCCGCGGCCGCCGGGGGAGGGGCGGCTGCGGCGCCAGGCGTTCGTGGACCACCTCGCGCACGTGCCGCTGTCGTATGCGGCGCTGGCGCTCGGCGACGACGACCTCGCGCATGCGTTCTACGCGACCGACGGGGTCGCCGCCGTTCGCTGGGCGCGCCGGCACGGGCGGCCGGCGGTGCTGTCGTACAACGGGCTGCCGAACCGGAAGGTGCTGGCGGCGCGGCGGCTCGCGCTCGGGACGCTGCAGCGGTCGGTGCTGGCGGCCGACGCCGTCGTCGTGCCGAGCCTCGCGTCGGCGCGTGCGATGGAGCGCTGGCTCGGCGTCACGGCCAAGCCGATCTGGCCGGGCGTCGACACCGAGGTCTTCGCCCCGGCCGCTCCGCGCTCGCCGGAGCCGGTGATCCTCTGCGCGGCCGCCGCCGACGACGACCGCAAGCGCGTCGCGCTTCTGGCGGAGGCGCTGCCGATCGTCCGGCGCTCGCGCCGGGGGACGCGGCTGCAGCTCATCCGGCCCGCTGATCCGGCGCGCGCGCGGCAGTTCGCCAAGATGGAGGGGATCGAGCTGCTCCCGCCGGCCGACGACGCCCGCGAGATGGCCCGCCGCTACTCGGCCGCGTGGGTGTCGGCGCTGCCGGCCTACGACGAGGCGTTCGGGCTCGTGCTCGCCGAGGCGCTCGCGTGCGGCACGCCCGGCGTCGGGCGTGACGACGCGGGCATCCCGGAGGTGCTCGACGGCGACGGCGTCGGACGCCTGTTCTCCGGCGACGACCCCGCCGCGGTCGCGACCGCGCTCCTCGAGGGGCTCGAGCTCGCCGAGGCACCCGGCACCGCGGAGGCATGCCGCGCCCACGCCCGCCAGTTCTCGACGACCGCCGCGGGCGCCGCGCACGAAGCGCTTTACCGCGAGGTCCTCGCGCGCTGATCAGCGGCTCTCGGCGCGGAGGTCCCGGACGAGCTTCGCCGGCACCCCCGCGACGAGCGAGCTGGGCGGGTACTCGCGCGAGCCCGTCAGGACGGCGCCGGCGGCGACGACCGAGTTCGCGCCGAGGACCGTTCCGCGGGTGATGACCGCGCCGGCGGCGACGAAGACGCTCTCGCCGATCGTCACCGGCTCGACCATCAAGGGGGCATCCCAGAACGGGCCGTCGTGGGCCTCGAAGGAGTGGTCGCTGTCGAGCACGGTCACGCGCTCGGCGAGGCCGGCGCCGTCGCCCACCTCGATCCGCTCGGCGCAGTGCAGGACGCAGAAGTAGCTGACCTGGACGCGCTCGCCGACGACGATCGCTCCGTCCGCCTTGAGCACAGCGTGCGCGCGGACGAACGCCTCGCGGCCGACATCGATCGACCCGCCGCGCAGCTGCAGCCGTGCGAAGTCGCCGAGCTTCGCGCCATCGCCGAGCGTCAACCGGTTGCTGCCGCGCGGGAACAGCTCGAGCGTCACGCCGCGGCCGATCGTCACGTCGCGCCCGACCCGCAGCTCCAGCCGCGCGTCGCCGTGGCGTCCCCACGGATCGAAGGTCACCGCGGGCCACCCGGAGAGGACCGCACCATGCGGCGCGTCGACCGCGAGCGAGGCGCCCTGGCGGCCCAGCTGCACGCCCAGCCAGCGCGTCCACGCGGCGAACCGCGCGCGCCCGGTGCGGCTCACGCCGGCACCTCGGTGCGGCGGAACCAGAACCCGCTCGCCACGTGCGCGATCTCGGACATCGCCGGGACGAGCCGGGCGAGCGCCGCGGTCCGCTCACGCTCCAGGGCGTGGTTCGCGACGAGCACCTCGAAGCGATCGTTGAACGCAAGCAGCGCCTGGAGCAGGTGGTGCTCCTGCCAGTACGCCCCGAACGCGTCCATCAGCACCCGCGGGTACTCGTACGGCCGGAACACGTCGTGCACGTGGACGACGACGCCCGGCGCCAGGGAGGGCACGGCCTCCAGCAGCAGGTAGAGGACGTCGTTGGCGGGGCGGACGGTGTGCGTCGTGTCGATGAACAGCACGTCGCCGCCGCGCAGCGCGGTGAACTCCTCGAGCGGCACCGCGTCCGCCGTCCACGCCCGCACGTCGGCGCGCGCGCCGAGGCGCTCCAAGACGGGCGACGGGTACGGGTCGACGATGCGGTGCTCACCCGGCGACCCCTCGGCCGCGTTGCGCCGCAGCGCCCCCGCGATGACGAGCGACGAGAACCCCGCCCCGATCTCCAGCACGCGCCGCGGCCGGTGCGCGCGGACCATCGCGTGCAGGATCGCCGCGTCGACCGGTCCGTACATCGGGTTGTCGAAGTAGTAGCCCTCGTCGTCACCGGGCCCGTGGCGCGGCGGGCGGAACTCCGCGAGAGGCGGCGCGAGGTCGCCCTCGAGCCACGCCAGCTGCGCGTCGAGGTCGAGCGGCAGCCCCGGCATCGGCGAGGCGTCCGTCCACGTCGACGGCGGCAGGGCGTCCGTGTCGGGGATCGGGCTGTAGTAGTTCGCGCGAACGAGGTGGTAGCCGCCGCGGCGCGCGACCGCGCGCAGCCGGTGGTAGAGCCGCCAGGCCGCACGTTCGCGGGCCAGCCGCGCTCTTGCCCGCGCCCTGCGCGGGATCCCCTTCCCCCTCACGGGGGCGGCACGTTACCTACCGCCGCTTGGCCTTGGCCCGCTTCGGCACTGCCAGCTTCGCGCGCCCGCAGCCCGAGTACCGGATGCGGCGCACGACCTTGCGGTTCGACCGCGTCGTCCCCGTGACCGTGACGGTGAACGCCTTCGCGGGCAGCCTCGCGATGCGCGCGGTCCTGCGCAGCGCGCGGCCGCGCACCGTCTTGACCCGCTTGCCGTTGACGCGGATGACCGCCTTCTTCAGCCGCTTGCCCCGGAACCGCACGGACACCGGGATCTTCCGCGTGCGCGGGCACCGCGGCGTCGCGAGCCGCGTGACCGGCACGCCGGTCGCCACCAGCCCGCTGCTCAGCGCGGCCTGCTGCGGCGGCGCGCCCGCGTCGCCCGTGCACCCGCCGCCGGCGTTCGTCAGCTTGAGCACCGACTCGGTCTGCGTCGCGTAGAGGCAGCCGTCGTCGCCGACGGCGACGAGGTCGCCGCGCGAGCCGCCGGTCATGAGGTCGCGAGTCGTGCCCGACGGCAGGTCGACGCGCGTCACGAAGCCGTCGGTGCGGTTGACGACGAGGAACGGGGGAGCGCTCTCGCCCGCAGCGCGCCGGCCGAGCGCCACGCCGTCGGCGTGCGGCACTGACGCGATCGGCGTACGCGCGCCGGGCTGCGACGCGTTCGTGCCGGCGACGGAGCTGATCGTCGCGCCGCTCGCGTCCGGCTCGTGCGCGATGTAGAGCGTCCCGTCGGGCGCGAAGGTGATGCCGTCCACCGAGAGGTCGCCGACGTACGTGCTCGCAACGCCGTCGTGGATGCGCAGGATCGACCGGCCGCAGCCGACGGTCGAGACGAAGAGGTCGCCGCTGATCGGGTCGGTCGCCAGCGCCGTGGGACACCGGATCCCAGTGGCCACGGACCGCACCGGGCCGCCGCTCTGCGGGTCGAGCTCGACGACGTCGCCGGCGCCCGGACGCGTGTACCGCGCGCCGTAGATGCGGCCCGCGCGATCGAACGTGATGCCGGTGAGCAGGTCGCCGCCCGAGGCGACCGGCAGCCGCCCGGCGCTCGCGTCGCCGCCGGCCGCCGAGAAGCGGTAGAGCCGGTCACGCGCGGAGACGAAGACCGAGCCTTCGGGTCCCATCGCCAGCCCGATCGGCCCGAGCCCGCGCTCGGCGTCGAACGGGAACCCCGTGGCGAACGGGGTCACCGCCGCGCCGGAGGCCGCCGTCGCCGCGGCATGAGCGCCGCCCGCTCCCGTGCCGAGCACCGTCAGGGCGATCCCCACCGCCGCGACCCGGCCTTTCATGACCCCACGTCCACGCACACCAGCCTCCGTTCCCGCGCACCTGCCGTGATGCGATGAACGACGGTCGGTCCGGGAACTTGCGCTGACCGTTCGCGCCGGGTCGCGCGGCTAACGGATGCCGCGCAGGAAGCGGGCGATCTCCGCCGCCACCCGGTCGGGCGCGTCCTCGTGGAGGAAGTGCCCGGCGTCCTCGAGCACGACGAGCTCGGCGTGCGGGATCTCGCGCTTGAACCGGTGCGCGGACGCGACCGGCGCGAACGCATCCTCCCCGCCCCAGAGCACGAGCGTCGGGACGTCCAGCGCGGCGAGCCGCCCGCGGTACCGGGCGAGCTGGCTGAACTCGCCCGAGCGGTAGAGCGCGAGATGCGCCGCCCGGCGCCGCTCGTCGGCGTAGCCCTTCCAGTACTCGTCGAGCGCCTCGTCGGTCGTGCCCGGGGAGGCCTGCCGGAGGATGTCGCCGAACGAGCGCCGCGTGATGCCCGCCAGCAGCTGCTCGCCCTGGTCCGGCGTGCGCAGCCCCTGCGCGAGCCCGTGCCAGCGGCCGTCCGGGAAGAACCCGGTGCCCATGATCACGAGCGCCCGGACCGCGTACTCGCGCTCGCACGCCCACCGCAGCCCGATCAGCCCACCCCAGTCGTGCACCACCAGCGCGACCGGCGCCAGGTCGTGCTGCGCGACGAAGTCGTCGAGCGCCTCGATGTGGTCGGTCCACGTCCCGTCGCGGTCCTCGAACGGCTCCGAGTCGCCGTAGCCGGGGAAGTCCGGCGCGACCGCATGCCACCCGGCGTCGGCCACGGCGGGCATGACGTCCCGCCACAGGTACGACGAGTTGGGATAGCCGTGCAGCAGCAGCGCCGTCGGCGCCGCGCGGTCTCCGGCCTCGCGGTACGCCAAGTCCATCTCGGGCGTGGATGGTGCCACCACCGCCCGTGTCAGACAAATCGGTCAGATATGCGGTGCGTGGCGATCGACGATCGCGTCGAGCGCGGCGCCCCCCGGCAGCGTGCCGTAGGCGAGGCCGCCGTCGCCCGCCAGTCGCGCGGCGCAGAACGCGTCCGCGACCTCCGACGGCGCATTGCGGACGAGCAGGGAGCCCTGGAGCGCCAGCGCGAGCTTCTCGACGATCCGGCGCGCGCGGCGCTCGACCCCGTCGAGGTCGCCGAACTCCGCCCGCAGGCCGGCGACGAAGGCGTCGAGCCGAGCGTCGGCGCCGGAGGCCAGGTCGACCTCTGAGAAGTACGCGTCGAGGGCCTGCGGCGACTTGGCGAGCGCGCGGAGGACGTCGAGCGCGTTGACGTTGCCCGAGCCCTCCCAGATCGAGTTCACCGGCGCCTCGCGGTACAGGCGCGGCATCCCCGACTCCTCGACGTAGCCGTTGCCGCCGAGGCACTCCATCGCCTCGAACGCGTGGCCCGGCAGCCGCTTGCAGACCCAGTACTTGCCGACCGCGGTCGCGAGGCGCTTGAACGCCGTGTCCTCCTCGTCGTAGGCGCGCGCGAGGCGCATCGCCAGGGCGGTCGCGGCCTCGGACTCGATCGCGAGGTCCGCGAGGACGTTCTGCATGAGCGGCTGCTCGACGAGGCGCTTGCCGAACGCGCTTCGGTGCTGCGCATGCCAGATCGCCTGCGCGACGCCCCAGCGCATCCCGGCGGCGCTGCCGATGACGCAGTCCAGCCGCGTGTGGGCGACCATCTCGATGATCGTCGGCACGCCGCGGCCGGGCTCGCCCACCAGCCAGCCGTGGGTGTGGTCGAACTCGACCTCGGACGAGGCGTTCGAGCGGTTGCCGAGCTTGTCCTTCAGGCGCTGGAGGCGGAACGTGTTGCGCGTCCCGTCGGGCAGCACGCGCGGGACGAGGAAGCAGGAGACGCCCTCGGCGGTCTGCGCGAGGACGAGGAACACGTCGCACATCGGCGCGCTGCAGAACCACTTGTGGCCGGTGAGCAGCCAGCTGTCGCCGGCGGGCTCCGCGCGCGTCGTGTTCGCGCGCACGTCGGAGCCGCCCTGCTTCTCGGTCATCGCCATGCCGCACTTGGCCGAGGCCTTGCCGGCGCCCAGCTCGGGCTCGTAGAGCGGGGCGGTGAGCCGCGGGATCCACTCGTCGGCCAGCTCGGGCGTCGTGCGCAGCGCCGGGACGGCCGCGAAGGTCATCGTGATCGGGCAGCCGTGGCCCGCCTCGGCCTGGCCCGAGCACATGTACATCGCGGCGCGCGCGACGTGCGCGCCGTCGCGGCCGGCGTTCCACGGGAGGCTGTGCAGCTCGTGCTCGGAGGCGAGCGCCATGAGCTGGTGGTAGGCCGGGTGGAACTCGACCTCGTCGATGCGGTGGCCGAACCGGTCGATCGTCCTCAGCTTCGGCGGGTTCTCGTTCGCCTGGTAGCCCCACGTGCTCAGCGGCGCGCCGCCCCACGCCCGGCCCACCTCGGCGCACCGCTCGCGCGCCCAGCCGGCGCCCTCGCGGTCGACCGCCTCGACCAGCGGGACGTTGGACGAGAAGAGGTCGAGGTCCTCCAGGGGGACGGCCTGGTTGGTGACCTCGTGCGAGATGAAGGGGCCCGAGAAGGCGTCGACGGCCATCGGGGCAGAATCGCACGTTCGTCGAGTTGACCTGCAACCGGAGCGTCTTCGTGCCGACCCAGACGGCGTGGGCTCGTGGCGCAACGAACAAGGCTTCACGCTCGTCGAGCTGCTCGTCAGCATGGTGCTGGGCGTCATCGTCCTCACCGCGACGCTGAACGTCCTCGACTCCGCGCGCGGGGTCATCAACCGCGACGACACGCGGGCGACGTCGGCGCAGAACCCGCTGCCGGGTGCCGCGCGCATGGTGCGCGAGCTGCGCGCGACCGAGGACGTCGTCGACATGGGCCCGAACTTCATCGACGTCATCGTGGCGGTGCGCGGCCAGCTCTCGCGCGTGCGGTTCGACTGCGACGTCGCCTCGACGAACAGCCCCACCAACCCGTACGACGACACGTACCGCCGTTGCGTCCGCCGCTCCGCCGACGCCGCGCCGAACGCCGATCCGCCGGCGCTGCCCGACATCTCGCAGGGCGTCGTGATGGTGGACCGGATCTGCCCCGGCACGTCGGCGACGACGTGCGACACGGCGACCGCGTCGCCCGTCTTCACCTGCCGCAGCGAGGATGGTGCGGTCGTCGCCTGCGCGCAGCTCCCGGCGCCGCCAGTCGATCCCGACGACCTCCCCGAGGCCGACGACGAGCCGCCCGCTCCGCGCTGGCCCGCGTCGGTCGACGTGAGCATCGCGGTTCCGGCCCGCGGCTCGACCGCGAACGGCCGCTACAGCCACCGCATCACCTTCAACGACGGCGTCTACCTCCGGAACATCGGCCGCAACCAGGAGGCGGACTCGTGAACGCGCACGTCCCGGCTCGCGACGGCGGCTTCACGATCATCGAGGTGATGGTCGCCGCCCTCATCCTCATGACGGGCGCGCTCGGGATCCTCGCCTCGCTCGACGCCTTCCGCTCCACCTCGACGTCGATGATCGCCCGCGAGGCGGCCACGCACGAGGCGGAGAAGCAGATCGAGATCCTGCGCGGCATCGGCTACCGCCGCCTGGTCCTGACCGCGTCGCCGGGCGCTCCGGCCGGCCCGAAGGACCCGCGTCAGGGCATCAGCGGCACGTCCTACCGCCCGTCGACGGACGCGGCGCTCGCGCCGATGGTCATCGACGGCTCGGCGGAGGGAGCGATCCCGCCGTCGGTCCCATGGTCCTCGGGCGACGCCTCCGGCACCGTCTACCGCTTCATCACCCAGGAGCCCGCGGGCACCGCCGGCTGCGGTCAGATCTGCCCGAAGCGCGTCAGCATCGGCGTCACGTTCACCGTGCGTGGCGCGATGCAGTCAGTCGTGATGTCGACGCTCGTCGCCGACCCGCAGTTCGGCGCGGCGGACGAGACCTCGACGCCGACAGCGAAGCCGGCCGCCTGCCCGTGCTGGACGACCTTCTACCTGTACGACACCCCTGCGGCATCCGCGACGCGCCAGACCCAGACGGGCGATCACGTGCTGCACACGCGCGACGACTACCCGGATCTCATGGGGACCGATCCGCCGCCGAACCCGTACGAGAACGCGCTGACCGCGCCGTTCGAGCCCACCCGCTACCGCTACGGAACCGACGCCGAGACGCTCAACGGCCTCGGCCTCACGTACCCCGGCGGCGCGCTCATCACCCACTCGGCCAGCTGCAACGGCGGCAACGGCAACAGCGCCGGCAACAAGCTGAAGAGCGCGCGCTGGTCGACGCGGCCGGTGCTGCAGAACACGGTGCTGCACGGCGACGCCGTGGCGACGATGTTCACGCAGATGGCGGGCGCCCTCAGCACGAGCGGCACGCTCTGCTTCACGTTCTACGACTGGGTCATCGACGGGACCGGCAAGATCGGCAGCAAGACCCAGCTGAGCACGTACATCTACTCCCAGAACCCGTGGCCGAGCGCGGCGCCGGATCAGATCGACACCGGGATCTTCCGCTACCTCGGCACCGGCGTGACCCGCACGCTCGTCGCCGGTCATGCGCTCGGCGTCGAGGTCACCGTCGACAACAACACCGCGGGTGCCGAGGCGGTCTTCTACGACCACCCGAACCTCGCCAGCACCGTCCAGGTCTCCTCCACCCCGGCCTTCTGACATGCGCGACCAGCTCGGCTCCGAACGTGGCAACACCGTGATCATCGCGGTGTTCGTCCTCACGCTCATGATGCTCCTCATCGGGACCGTCTTCTCGGTCACCACGAACCTCACGGGCAGCATCCGCAAGACGACGGACTCGCAGCGCGCGTTCCAGGCCGCGGATGCCGGCATCGACCGGGCGCTGACGCGCATCAACGCCTACCGGCCGACCGCGGCCCAGTGCGTCACGACCGTCGTCGCCTCGCCGTCGGCCGGGTGGTGCGCCGCGACCCCCGCCGAGGCCATGGGGCAGAACACGAGCTTCACCTACCAGGTGTCGTCGTCGGTGTCGCCGGTCTCGCAGTGCGGCGGCGTCACCCTGCCGGCCGGCTCCACCGGCGACCGCTGCGTCGTCTCCACCGGCACGGCCAACGGGGTGGTCCGGCGCGTCGCCGCGCGCGTTGCGATCTCGACGACCGCCACGCCGTTCAACTTCAACACGAGCCTGATCGGCTTCAAGGACGTGAAGGTGAGGAAGGGCGCGACGGTCAACGCCGCCCTCTCGTTCAACAACAAGCTCACCGTCGAGCGCAACGCTTACCTCAACGGCACCGTGACGCGCGGCCCGAAGGGCAAGATCAAGGGCTGGACCGGCACGCCGACCACGCTCACGTCGCCGCTCGTGCCGACGCTGCCGGACTTCTCGGTCTACGACCCGACCACGGGCACGAAGCGCGACAGCGCGACGTGGAACGACAACCTCTCGGTGTACGCGCCGTGGGCGTCCAATCCGAAGGTCACGTACAACGCCACGACCCGCGAGCTCGTCATCGGCGACGGCGTGAACTTCACGATGCCGCCGGGCGTCTACAACTTCTGCAAGATGTCGATCGGGAAGAACGCACGCGTGACGGTCGTGCCGCCCGTCGCCGGCGCGACGGTCCCGCAGGACGCCGTGCGGCTCTTCATCGACAGCCGCGACCGCGCCGGCTCGCGCTGCACGACGTCGGGGATGCTCGACAGCAAGACGAACTCGTCGTTCGTGAACGCCTCGGCCGACCCGCGCACGCTGCAGATCTTCGCCTGGAGCAAGAAGACGAAGATGAAGGTCGGCAACGCCGTCGGCTTCTCGGGGCTCGTCTGGGCACCGATGTCGAAGGTGAAGTTCAACGGCAAGGGCAGGCTCAAGGGCGGCGTCAGCGGCGCCACGGTCGAGGTCCACAAGGACATGACGATCGAGTGGAACTCGGTGCTGACCACGTGGACGATCCCCGACGCCGGCGTCTCGCAGGTCGTCAGCTGGCGCCAGTGCGTCACGACTGGCTCGCTGGCGCAGCCGTACGACGGCTGCCCGCTCGGCTAGGTGCCGTGAGGGAGAAGTTCGCCGGCATCTGACGGCGCCGCTATCGCGCCTGACGGCACCCGGCATCCACAGCCGGACAACCAGTACGACAGTGGATGCCGGTCGCCGTCAGACTCGATTCGGCATCCGCCAGCTGCGGCCGGACTTCTCCCTCACGCCACGACCGCCGCGCCCATTACGGTCAGGTGCCGTGCGCACCGCCGCCCGGATCCTCGCGCTCGCCGCGCTGCTGCTCGCCGCTTGGGTGAGCGTCGCCGCGACGGCCGAGCGCACCCCGCGTTGCTACGGGGCCGCCTCGCGCGACCCGCAGCAGCGCTGCCACAACCCCCGCCTGCGGCTCATGGTGCAGCCGACGCCCGCCGTCGCGCGGGGGCTCGGCAACGCGCCGTGCGAGACCGTCCAACCGGTGGAGCCGCCGTTCCCGTGCCTCTTCGGCGTCTCCGCCGACCGCGCGCGCACGTCGGTGGCGCTCATCGGCGACAGCCATGCCGCCCACTGGCGCGGGGCGGTCGACGTCGTCGCGCAGCGCCGCCGCTGGCGAGGCGTGTCGCTGACGAGCTCGGGCTGCCCGCTGACGTTCGCGCCGATCGTCGCGACGCCGGAGCGTCAGGCCGGCTGCAAGCGCGTCATGGACGGGATCGTCCGCTGGCTGGGCGAGCACCCCGAGATCACCCGCGTCTTCGTGTCCGACCACGGGAGCCGCGTCGTCCCCGCCGAGGGCGAGTCCGAGCGCGACGCGCAGATCGCCGGCTTCCGCGCCGCCTGGCGCGCGCTGCCGCCGTCGATCAAGCAGGTCGTCGTGATCCGCGACGCGCCCTGGAGCAGCGCGTCGACGTCGGACTGCATCGACCGCGCGATCGCGGCGCACCGCGACGCCGGCCGGGCGTGCGCGATCCCGCGGCGCCTGTCGCTGCGACCCGACGCTCAGGCGGCGGCGGCCAAGGGCCAGCCGCGCGCGAAGGTCGTCGACCTAACCGACCTCATGTGCGACCGCAAGCGCTGCTACCCGGTGATCGGCGGCGCGCTCGTCCACAAGGACCTCGGCCACCTCACCGCGATGTTCGCGACGACGATGGGGCCAGCCTTGAACCGAAAGCTAACGTCGACCGCAGGTCCGAGCTCGCGAGGACCGTAGGGCGAAACCAGACTTACGCCGCGCGGCGCAGCGGCTGCTCTTCGACCGGGATGAGCAGCGCGCGGGCGTCGAGGCGGCGGAACGCGCCGACCACCTCGGGATCGAACTGCCGGCCGGCCTGGGCGAGGATCTCCTCGACGGCCTGCTCGAGCGGCCATGCCTTCTTGTGGGGCCGCGGGTGGGCGAGGACGTCGAAGACGTCGGCGACGGCGGTGATGCGCCCGGCGAGCGGGATCGCGTCGCCGGCGAGGCCGCGCGGGTAGCCCGTCCCGTCCCACCGCTCGTGGTGGGTGTGGGCGATCTGCTCGGCGAGGCGGAGGATGGGGGAGCGGCTGCCGGAGAGGATCCGGGCGCCGATCTCGGTGTGCTGCTCGAGCATCTTGCGCTCGTGGTCGCTCAAGGCGCCCGGCTTGAGCCAGACGGCGTCCGGGATGCCGATCTTGCCGACGTCGTGCAGCGGGGCCGCGAAGCGCAGGTGCTCGATCGTCTCGGCCGACAGCCCCAGCTGCTTGGCCAGCAGCGCCGCCGTGCGGCCGACGCGCTTGGTGTGCTGGTTCGTGTCGTCGTCGCGGTACTCGGCGGCCAGCGCGAGGCGCTCGAGCGTCTCGCGGCGAGCCTCCTCGAGGTCCGCGGTACGGGCGCGCACCCAGCGCTGCAGGTCGTGGTTGCGGTCCTCGAGCGCGCGCTGCAGGCGGCGCGTCTGCAGGAGGTTGCCGACGCGCAGGAGCACCTCGACCTGGTCGAGCGGCTTGGTGACGAAGTCGCGGGCGCCCAGCCCGAGCGCACGGCGGCGCGTCGTGGGCGTGTCGTCGGCGGTCAGCACGAGGACGGCGACGCCGGTGGCCACGACCCGCTCCAGCAACGCGAACCCGTCCTCGCCGTCGACCTGGAGGTCGAGGACGACGAGATCGGCGTCGATGAGCTCGAGCATGTGCTCGACCTCCGCGGGGGTGCGCGGGGTCCGGACGTCCTCGTAGCCGGCGGCCTGGAGCATGCGCTGCAGCAGGGCCGCGCTCTCGGGGTCCTCGACGACGACGATGCGCTGAGCGCTCCCGGTGGGGTCGGGCATGAGCATGTTCTCCCGGTTCGTCGACCGCACCCCCCTCCGGGTTGAGCCGCTGCAACGCGTCATGGACGCCGGGGCCAATACCATCGCCCGCTGCCCACGAGACAGGAACCTGCGCATGGCGAAGATCAAGGTTGCCGAACCCGTCGTCGACCTCAACGGCGACGAGATGACCCGGATCATCTGGCAGTTCATCAAGGACCAGCTGATCCTCCCGTACCTCGACGTCGAGCTGAAGGAGTACGACCTCGGCATCGAGTCCCGTGACGCCACGGACGACCAGATCACGGTCGACGCGGCCAACGCGATCAAGCAGTACGGCGTCGGCGTCAAGTGCGCCACCATCACGCCCGACGAGGCCCGCGTCGAGGAGTTCGGCCTCAAGCGGATGTACCGCTCCCCCAACGGGACGATCCGCAACATCCTCGGCGGCGTCATCTTCCGCGAGCCGATCGTGATCTCGAACGTCCCGCGCCTCGTGCCGGGCTGGACGAAGCCGATCATCATCGGCCGTCACGCCTTCGGCGACCAGTACCGCGCCGAGGACTGGGTCGTGCCGGGCCCCGGCAAGTTCAAGATCGTCTTCGAGCCCGAGAACGGCGGCGAGAAGAAGGAGATCGACGTCTTCGACTTCCCCGGCGGCGGCGTGCTCATGGGGATGTACAACCTCGACGAGTCGATCCGCGACTTCGCGCGCGCGTCGATGCGGTACGGCCTGGATCGCGGCGTGCCGGTCTACATGTCGACGAAGAACACGATCCTCAAGGCGTACGACGGCCGCTTCAAGGACCTCTTCCAGGAGGTCTACGAGAGCGAGTTCAAGAGCGACTTCGAGCAGGCCGGCCTCACCTACGAGCACCGGCTCATCGACGACATGGTCGCCGCCGCGCTGAAGTGGGAGGGCGGCTACGTCTGGGCCTGCAAGAACTACGACGGCGACGTGCAGTCCGACACCGTCGCGCAGGGCTTCGGCTCGCTCGGCCTGATGACGAGCGTGCTCATGACGCCCGACGGCAACACCGTCGAGGCGGAGGCCGCGCACGGCACCGTGACCCGGCACTTCCGCCAGCACCAGCAGGGCAAGCCCACCTCGACGAACCCGATCGCGTCGATCTTCGCGTGGACGCGCGGGCTCGCCGCGCGCGGCCGCATGGACGGCACGCCGGACGTCACCGCGTTCGCCGAGACGCTCGAGCGCGTGTGCATCGAAACGGTCGAGAGCGGCAAGATGACGAAGGACCTGGCGCTGCTCGTCGGCGGCGACCAGCCCCATCAGACGACGCAGGAGTTCCTCGCGTCGATCGACGAGAACCTGAAGAAGGAGATGAACGCCTAGTGGCTACTCGGGTTGCAGTAACCGGCGCCGCCGGCCAGATCGGCTACGCCATCCTGTTCCGCCTTGCCTCGGGCCAGCTGCTCGGGCCGGACGAGAAGGTCGAGCTGCGTCTGCTGGAGGTCCCGCAGGCGGTCAAGGCCGCGGAGGGCACCGCGCTCGAGCTGATCGACTGCGCGTTCCCGCTGCTGTCGAAGATCGACATCACGGACGATCCGAAGGAGGCGTTCGACGGCGTCAACGTCGCGCTGCTCATCGGCGCGCGCCCGCGGTCGAAGGGGATGGAGCGCGCCGACCTGCTCGAGGCCAACGGCGCGATCTTCAAGCCGCAGGGCGAGGCGCTCAACGCGGGCGCCGCGGACGACGTGAAGGTGCTCGTCGTCGGCAACCCGGCGAACACCAACGCGCTGATCGCCGCGCACAACGCGCCCGACATCCCGAAGGAGCGCTTCACCGCCATGACGCGCCTGGACGAGAACCGGGCGGTCGCGCAGCTGGCGAACAAGCTGTCGGAGAGCGGCAAGCCGGTTGGTGTCGAGGACATCAACGACCTGGTGGTGTGGGGCAACCACTCACCCACCATGTTCCCCGACCTGTTCAACGCGAAGGTGAACGGCAACCGCGCCGTCGACGAGGTCGATGACATGGCGTGGTACGAGAACGAGTTCCTGCCGCGCGTCGGCAAGCGCGGCGCGGAGATCATCGAGGCCCGCGGCGCGTCGTCGGCGGCGTCGGCCGCCAACGCGGCGATCGACCACGTCCGCGACTGGGCGCTCGGCGCCGATGGCCTGCGGTCGATGGGCGTGTGGACGAGCGGCCAGTACGGCATCGAGGAGGGGCTCATCTGCTCGATGCCCGTCCGTTGCTCGGGCGGCGACTACACGGTCGAGGAGGGCTTCGAGGTCGGCGAGTTCGCCCAGTCGAAGATCGACATCACCGTCAACGAGCTGAAGGAGGAGCGGGAGGCCGTGCGCAAGCTCGGCCTGGTGCCGTGACCCGCTAGCCCTCCTTGGGGAACCAGCCCCGGCCCTCCTTGCGCACCTGCCCGTCCTGCTCCAGGCCGGGCAGGACGCGGTAGAGGTAGTTCTGCTGGATGCCCATGTTCTGGGCCATCTCGGGGATGGTGATGCCGGGCTGGCTCTTGACCAGGCTCAGCGCCTCGGCCGCGCGCGTGCCGGACCCACGGGGACGGCCGCGCCGGCCGGTGCCGGAGCCCGACCCGTTCGGACGGCGCGGGCGCCGCGACGGGGCGCCGTTGCCCGCCTCGTGCGGCTCGACGCCCTCGAGCGCGCGCTGCGCGGCCTCGAGGCGGTGGAACTCGTCGACCATCGGTCGGAGCTCCTTGAGGCGCGCGGCGATCTCGCGCTTCTTCTCTTCCAGGAAATCGGCCATGGTGCAACCGTAACCGTTACTCACACAATGCGCAGCAAGATCACTGTCCTATCGGGTGTCAACCCGCGTTCCACCGAAATGCTGGAAGGTGACTGGGTCACGGTCACCGGTGAAGCTGACATCGCGGGCGCCGACGTCGTGGTCATCGGTGACGGCACTGATGTGAACGCCGCCGCGCGTCTCGCCGCCCGACGCGCGCCCGGCGCGGTCATCGTCGTGGCGACCGCCGATCCGAAGGCCGGCGTGCAGGAAGCGCTGACCGCCAGCCTGCTGCCGCGCGGCCGCGTCCTCGGCGTGCACCCCGAGGACCTCGACCCCGTGCTGCGCGCGCTCGTGGGCGGGGGCGGCGAGCGCCTCGAGGCCGCGGTGCTGTGCCGCGGCGAGGCCGGCATCGAGAACGCCGTGTCCGTCGTGCCCGTCGAGGTGGGCGAGGGCGGCGTCGTGCGGATCGCGCCCGGCTGAGGGCGCGTCCCCGCGCGCTACGCGCGGACCGTCGACTCCGCGAGCTGCTTGAGGTTCGCGAGCGAGGCGCGGGCCTCGCGCTCGGGCACTCCGCCGGCGAGCACCTTCTCCGCCGTCGAGCCGAGCGGGCCGAACGGCGCCTTGAACTCGTTGCTGTACCCGTAGTGCGTGACGCCGCCGCGGTCCTCGAGGACGTTCTCGATGTACGCCTTGGAGCGCATCGGGCCGCGGCCCTCGTAGCGCGCGTACGTCGGGCCGTCGACCTCCACGAGGTTCCACGTCACCCAGAACGGCACGCCGCGCAGGCACAGCTGCTGCTTCATGGTGAAGCCCTCGGCCGTCGGGTCGCCGTGGACCTCCTTGACGTCGCGCGCGATGGTGACCCAGTCGAGCGTGCGCCGCGGGTCCATCGCGAGGGCGAACACCTCGTCGATGGGCGCCCGGATGTCGATCTCGACGCTGACGTGGCTCATCGAGCCGCCACGCTACCCGGCTCGAGGCGCTCCCACTCCCCGAGTGCGTGCTCGACGGCGCGGTCGAAGCGCCGCATCCGCAGGCCGAACAGCGCCTCCGCATCCATGTTGCGCGCGAGGATGTCGCCGCCGAGGCTGCCCATCAGCGGCTCGACGAGGCCGACGTCCTCGCCGGCGATCGCGGCCGCGATGCGGCTGGCGACGGGGGTCATGGCGATCGGCAGCTTGATCGCGGGGCGGCCGACGAGCATGAGGTCGCGGATGTGCTCGATCATCTCGCCGTAGCTGAGGACGTCCGGGCCGGCGACGTCGAGCGAGCGGCCGCCCGCCTTCGGCTCGGTAGCCGCGCGGGCGAGCACCTCGAGCATGTCGCGGCCGTCGACCGGCTGCGTGCGGGCGCGGGTCCACGGCGGCATCGGCAGCACCGGGACGCGCTCGACGAGCCGGACGAGGAAGCGGAACGAGCGCGAGCGCGCGCCGATGACGATCGAGGCGCGCAGGGCGACCGAGTCGGGCACCGCCTCGAGCAGCAGCTCCTCGACGCGCAGGCGGCTTGCCATGTGGGTCGAGATCGGGCCCTGCGGGAGGATGCCGCCGAGGTAGACGGTCCGCTTGACGCCGGCGCGGGCGGCGGCCTGCGCGAACGTCCGCGCGCCCTGCTCCTCGCGTGCCGCGAACGCGCCGTTGCTCGCGCGCTCCATGGAGTGGATGAGGTAGTAGGCGACGTCGACGCCGTCGAGCGCCTCCTCCAACCCCGCGCCGGTGAGCACGTCGCCGCGGACCACCTCGAGGCGGTGGTCGCGCGCCCGTGACGGGTCGCGGGCGAGGCCGCGGAGCTCGTGCCCGTCGCGCTCGAGGCGCGGGACGAGCGCTCCGCCGACGTAGCCGGTGATGCCGGTGATGAGGATGCGCACGGCGGCGACCTACCCTAGGCCGGTGCCGAACGATGCCGATCTGGGCGTGGTCGGGGCCGGCATCGTCGGGCTGGCCGTCGCCCGCGAGCTGCAGCGCCGCCGTCCGGACGCGAAGGTCGTCGTCCTCGACCGCGAGGACCGCATCGGGCTGCACCAGACCGGGCGCAACAGCGGCGTCATCCACGCGGGGATCTACTACGCACCGGGGTCGCTGAAGGCGCGGCTGTGCGTCGAGGGCGCGCGACTGCTCTACGAGTTCTGCGACGCGCGTGGGATCGCATACGAGCGCTGCGGCAAGGTCATCGTCGCGACGCGGTCCGACGAGGTCGCGGGCCTCGACGAGCTCGAGCGCCGCGGGATCGCCAACGGGGTCCCGGGCCTCCGGCGCGTCGACGCGGCCGGCCTGCGCGAGCTCGAGCCTCACGCGGCCGGCGTCGCCGCTCTCCATTCTCCGAACACCGGGATCGTCGACTACGCCGAGGTCGCCCGCGCGCTCGGCGACGAGATCCGCGAGAACGGCGGAGAGGTGCGCCTCGGCGTCGACGTCGTCGGAGCCGAGAAGGCCTCCGGAAGCGTCGCCCTTCGTCTCCGCCCGGGAGGCCCCCGAAGGGGTCCCCTCTGGGGAGCCGCCGACGAGGAGGTCTTGTCGGTCGGGCGGGCGGTCTTCTGCGCCGGCGGCCGGGCCGATCGCCTCGCCGTCGCCGGCGGCGCCGATCCGGACCCGCGCATCGTCCCGTTCCGCGGGTCCTACCTGCTGCTCAAGCCGGAGCGCCGGTCGCTCGTCAACGGGCTCATCTACCCGGTGCCGGATCCGTCGCTGCCGTTCCTCGGCGTCCACCTGACCAAGCACGTCACGGGCGACGTCTCGATCGGCCCGACGGCGCTGCTCGTCCCGACGCCGCACGCGCTGCGCTGGCCGGGGACGTGGAAGGTCGCGTGGAAGTACCGCCGCACGGCCGCGCACGAGGTGCGGATGGCGCTGCAGCGCCGCGCGTTCGTCGCCGAGGCGGCGCGCTACGTGCCCGCGCTGCGGCCCGAGGACGTCGGTTCCGGGCCGTCCGGGGTGCGGGCGCAGGCGGTGGGGCGCGACGGCTCGCTCGTCGACGACTTCGTGCTGTCCGGCACCGATGGCGCGGTCCACGTGCGCAACGCTCCGTCGCCCGCTGCGACGTCCTCGCTGGCGATCGCCAAGCACATCGCCGACGCGGTCGGCAAGGCGACCTCGTAGAAGCCCCGCTTCTTGCGGCAAAAAGGGCGAAAAGGCTGCAAAGAGCGGCGTTTTCACAATTCCTCCCCATTTGCGGGATGAGGTCTCCCCGGGCGTCGGCGGAGGTGCTTGGATGACCGGGCCGATGGGAACCGCGACCAACGATCGACCGGCGGGGAGGAAGGGCACGGGACGCAAGGTCTCGTGCGACGACTGCTTCTTCCGCTGCAACATGCTCTGCGCTCTGAACGAGCCCGAGCCGTGCGCCACCTTCCGCCCCGATCGTCCCGAGGGGCTGCGCCCGCCGCAGCAGCTGCGGTTCACCTTCCGCCAGGAGCGCCGCGTCAAGTCGACGTGGTCGTTCCCCACGGCGGAGGAGCAGGCGGCGCTCCACGCTTGACCCCGCACTAGGCTCCCGCCGATGCGGCTCACGGTGCTGGGCAAGTCGCCCTCGTGGCAGGACGTCGACGGGGCGTGCTCGGGCTACCTCGTCGAGGAGGACGGCACGGTCCTGCTCCTCGACTGCGGCAACGGCGTGTTCGGGAAGATGCGCCGCTTCGTCGACTACGTCGCCGTCGACGCGGTGGTCATCTCGCACCTCCACGCCGACCACTTCCTCGACCTCGTCCCGTTCGCCTACGGGCTGCGCTACGCGCCGCGCCAGCAGCCGGTCCCGGTCGACCGCTGGCCCGGCACCGACACGCCGGCGCGGCCGGTGCTGCACGCGCCGCGCGGGGCGCGCGAGTGCTTCCGCCGGGTCTGCAGCGGCTGGGGCGCCGAGGACCTCATCGAGGGAGCGTTCGACGTGCGCGAGTACGCGCCCGACGACGTCCTCGACGTCGGCCCGATGACGCTCCGCTTCCACCTGGTGCCGCACTTCGTCGACACGCACGCGATCGAGATCGCGTCGGTGAACGGCGGCGGGCGCATCACCTACGGCGCCGACCACCGCCCGACGCAGGAGCTCGTCACGTTCGCGCGCGACACCGACCTGCTCCTCATCGAGGCGACGCTCCCGCGCCCGGAGCGCGAGGGCGACCGCGGCCACCTCACCCCGGCCGAGGCGGGCGAGCACGCCCGCGAGGCCGGTGCCAAGCGCGTCGTGCTCACCCACATCTCCGACGAGCTCGACCACCTCTGGGCGCGCAACTGCGCCGCGGAGGCCTTCGGCGGCGACGTCCACGTCGCCGCCGAGGGCGACGTGTTCGACGTCTAGAACCTCACGTACTTCTCCTCGAGCTCCGCGTCGACGCCGCGGCGCTTCGCGATGCGGTTGAGGATCCCGATGACCGGGCCGACCAGGCGCAGCACGCCGGTCATCCGGATCTCCGCCCACGAGCCGAGGACGGCGAGGTGGAGCAGGTTCGTCGGGATGCCGTCCCTGTTCGTCTTGCCGTCGCGCGCAAGGCCGTAGCCGACCTGCAGCGCGCGCTCGAACCCGCGGTGCCCCGGCGTGAGCTCGACGAGGTACTTCACCTCGCCGTCGGTCTCGTTGAGGAAGTTGTGCAGCGACCCGGCCGGGGCGAGCGCGGTCTCGCCCGGCCCGAGGCAGTGGTCGACGCCCTCGAGGTTGACGGTCAACGTGCCCTCGAGCACCTCGAAGCGCTCGGCGTACGTGAGATGGCGGTGCGGCTGGTTCTTGCCGCCCGGCGAGAGGTGGACCTCGAACAGCGAGCGGGCGCCGCCCGACTCCTCGGCGGACTCGAGCAGGATCGCGGCGTCCTGCTGGACGGGGTTCCAGAAGCGCCGCTCTTCACGGGTGGTCGTCGTCATGGGGCGATGATCGGCTCGCCGCGCCGCCATGGCATCGGGGGGTTGCCCAACGTCGACCCGGACCCCGAAGATCCCGGGGGTGAAGCGCGTCTGGCTGCAGGTCGTCATGGCGCTCAGCGCGATCAACATCTGGACCGGGGCGCCGCTGCTGGCGCTGTGGGTCGGGTCGCGGGTGGCCACGTCCTCGTCGCAGGTGTCGATGGGGTCGGTGGCGCTCGTCGCGATCGTGATGTTCGGGACGGCCATCGGGCTGGTCGTCGTGCTCGGCCGCGCGTCGGCGGCCTACGACGAGCTGACCGGGCGGCCGCGGCACGTCAAGCGGCACGTCCCGTGGCTGCGCAGCGTGCGCGGCGAGCGGGTCGAGCATGAGCGGGAGCGCCAGGGGCTCACGACGCTCGAGCGGCTGCTGGTCGTGATGGTGGTGCTCGCGATCCTGGTCTTCGAGGCGTGGTTCTTCATCGCCTCGCCGTCTCCGATCGAACCGGGCCCGTCGAAGGACTGAGGCCAGGTGGTACACATCGGGCATGTCGTCGCGCGATCTCTTCGTCAGCTACGGCCGCTCGCGCCGCGAGGCCGACGAGCTCTTCGGTGACACGCGCCGGCGCCGGCCGGGGTCGGCGTGGGAGCCGGCGGTCGACGTCTTCTACGTCGACGACCCGCCCCGGGCGATCGTGCACGCCGAGCTGCCCGGCGTCGACGCCTCGCAGGTCACGCTCGAGATCCACGGGCGGGAGCTGCTGCTCGCCGGCCGCCGCGCCGCGCCCGCGCCCGAGGGGCGGCTCTACCAGCAGATCGAGATGGAGCACGGGTCGTTCCGGCGCGTCATCCCGCTCGGCGCCGACGTCGACAAGGACGCCGCGAAGGCGCGCTACGTCGACGGGATCCTCGAGGTGACCCTGCCGCTCGTCCGTCCCGAGCCGCGCCGCCGCAAGGTGTCGGTCAAGACGCGCGAGGACGCCGCGTGATCGAGATCGAGGGCGTCGGCGGCCCGCTGGACGCGGGAGCCAACGGCAACCGGCAGATCCCCTCGCCGGCCCGCGTGCTGCCGCTGCGCGAGATCGTCGCGTTCCCCGAGACCGTGCTGCCGCTCGCCATCGGTCAGCCCCGGTCGATCGAGCTCGTCAACGACGCGCTCGCCCACGACCGCATGATCGTGATGGTCGGGAGCAGGCAGCCCGAGGTGGAGGAGCCGCCGCCCGAGCAGTTGCACGAGGTCGGCGTCGTCGGCGTCATCGCGCGGATGATGAAGGCGCCCGACGGCTCCCTGCGCGTGCTCGTCCAGGCGACGCAGCGCGTGCGGATCACGCGCTGGGTCCGCGAGGAGCCGTACCTCGTCGCCGAGGTCGCCGAGGCCCCCGACGTGGTCCGCGAGTCCAACGAGCTGACCGCGCTCGTCCGCCAGGTGCAGACGACGTTCTCGGAGATCGTCGAGGCGCTCCCGTACCTGCCCGAGGAGATGTCGGTCGCCGTCGCGAACCTCGACGACCCGAGCATGCTCTCGCACGTCATCGCCGGCTCACTGCGGCTGAAGGCCGAGGAGAAGCAGTCGCTGCTCGAGGAGCTCGACGTCGCCAAGCGGCTGCGGCGGCTGCTCGAGGCGCTGCAGCGCGAGCTCGAGGTCATCCAGATCGGCTCGCGCATCCAGTCCGAGGTCCAGGGCGAGATCGACCGCTCGCAGCGCGAGTTCGTCCTGCGCCAGCAGCTCAAGGCCATCCAGGAGGAGCTGGGCGAGCGCGACCCGGCCGAGGCCGAGGTCGACGAGCTGCGCGAGCAGCTGCAGGAGATCGAGCTGCCCGACGAGATCCGCACGCAGGTCGACCGCGAGCTGTCGCGCCTCGAGCGCCTCCCGCAGGCGGCGGCCGAGCACGGCGTCATCCGCGGCTGGCTCGAGTGGGTCGCCTCGCTGCCGTGGGGCAAGACGACCGAGGACGACCTCGACCTCAAGCACGCTCGCGAGGTGCTCGACGACGATCACTTCGGCCTCGAGCAGGTCAAGGAGCGCATCCTCGAGTTCCTCGCCGTCCGCCGTCTCAAGCCGGACGCGCGCGGCTCGATCCTGTGCTTCGTCGGGCCGCCCGGCGTGGGCAAGACGTCGCTCGGCCGCTCGATCGCCCGCGCGCTCGGGCGTGAGTTCGAGCGCATCAGCGTCGGCGGTGTGCGCGACGAGGCCGAGATCCGGGGCCACCGCCGCACGTACATCGGCGCGCTGCCCGGCGTGATCATCCGCGCGATGCGCGACGCGGGCTCGATGAACCCGCTGTTCATGATCGACGAGCTGGACAAGATGGGCGCGGACTTCCGTGGCGATCCGGCGAGCGCGATGCTCGAGGTGCTCGACCCCGAGCAGAACACGACGTTCCGCGACCACTACCTCGACGTGCCGTTCGACCTCTCGAGCGTCATGTTCATCGCGACGGCGAACACGCTCGACACGATCCCCGGGCCGCTGCTGGATCGCATGGAGGTCATCCAGATCGCGGGCTACACCGAGGAGGAGAAGCTCCAGATCGCCAAGCGGTACCTCGTGCCGCGCCAGATCTCGCGCAACGGCCTCAAGCGCAGGCAGATCTCCATCTACGACAAGGCGCTGCGGGCGATCATCCGCGACTACACGCGCGAGGCCGGCGTCCGCGGGCTCGAGCGCGAGATCGGCACGATCTGCCGCAAGGTCGCACGGCAGGTCGCGGAGGGAACGGTCGACAAGCGCGTGAGCGTCGACGAGGCGAAGGCGCGCGAGCTGCTCGGCAAGCGCCGCGTGTTCAGCGAGGTCCTCCGCCGCACGCGTGACGCGGGCGTGGCGACCGGGCTGGCGTGGACGCCGGTCGGCGGCGACGTGCTGTTCGTCGAGGCCCGCGCGATCCCCGGCACCGGCAAGCTCACCATCACCGGGCAGCTCGGCGACGTCATGCGCGAGTCCGTGCAGGCGGCGCTGACGTGGGTGCGCGGTGCGGGCATCGTGGAGAGCGGGTTCTTCGCCGAGCACGACCTCCACGTCCACGTCCCGGCGGGCGCGATCCCGAAGGACGGGCCGAGCGCCGGCGTCACGATCGTCACCGCGCTCGTGTCCGCGCTGACGGACCGCTGCGTGCGCGCCGACGTCGCGATGACGGGCGAGGTGACGCTCACGGGCGAGGTGCTGCCCATCGGCGGGCTGAAGGAGAAGGCGCTCGCCGCGCAGCGCCTCGGGATCCGCCACGTGATCGCTCCCGAGCTCAACGAGCAGGACGCCGAGGAGATCCCCGAGCACCTGCGCAAGTCGCTCGAGTTCCACTTCGTGTCGCACGTCGAGGATGTGCTTGGTGTGGCGCTCGAGCCCTCCGGGGTAGGATCCGGGAGCCAGAACGGCAAGCGAGGCGAGGGAGAGGAATGGCAAAGAAGAGCAAGGCGGCCAAGGCGACCGCCGGCACCGCGATCGCCGGCGCGTCACCGTACGTCCAGCGCCTGATCCAGGACGAGGAGCTGCGCGACAACATCCGCACGGCCTACGAGTCCGGCCGTAGCGCGTACAGCCGGCTGAACAACGGCAAGGCGCCCGCGAAGGCGCTCTTGGACGACAAGAAGCTCCACAAGGACCTCCAGAGCGCCGCGGATTCGCTGCGCTCGGCGAGCGATGCGCTCCGTGAGGGGCCCAAGAAGAAGAAGCGCAAGGGCGGCATCGGCCGGCTCCTGCTTCTCGCGATCATCGGCACCGGCGTCGCGCTCGGCGTGAGCAGCGACCTGCGCAACAAGGTGCTCGACCTGCTCTTCGGCGCGGAGGAGGAGTTCGACTACACGTCGACCACCGCCCCCGCCGCGCCGGCGCCCACGGCGACCGCGGGCGCGAGCGGCTGACCGACCGCGGGACACCACCGCTTCGCTGGAGGGCGCCTACGGGCGCCCTCCGTCGTTCCGCGCCCGGCCGCGTGAACCTCATGGGCGAGCACACGGACTACAACGAGGGGTTCGTGCTGCCGCTCGTCCTCGACCGCGAGGTCGGCGTCACCCTGTCGTACGGCGGCGCGCCGCCGGATGACCCGTACACGCGCGGCGTCTTCGCCGCCCTGGGCATCTGGCCGCCGGTCGACGTGGAGAGCGACGCGACACTGCCGGCGGGCGCCGGGCTGGGCTCGAGCGCGGCGTACGAGGTCGCTCTGCTTCGCGCGCTCGACGCCGCCTTCGGCTGGGGATGGGATGCGCGCGTCATCGCGCAAGTCGCATGGGTCGCCGAGACCGAGCACGTCGGCGTGCCCTGCGGGATGATGGATCAGATGGCCGCGTCGCTCGGGACGCCCGGCGAGGCGTTGCTCATCGACTGCGCCTCGCAAGACGTCCGGCGGGTGTCGGTCCCGCCGAACGCTCGGTTCACCGTCCACGACTCGGGCGTCAAGCACGCGAACGCGACGAGCGGCTACGCCGAACGGCGGCGCGAGTGCAAGCGGGACGCGCAGGCACTGGGAGTCGCCGCCCTACGGGAGGTCTCGCCCGCCGACCCCCGGCTGCGCGATCTTCCGCGGGCCCGCCACGTCGTTGAGGAGAACGCGCGGGTCCTCGCCTTCCGAGCCGCGCTCGGGCGTGAGGACCTCGCCGAGTGCGGGCGGCTGATGACGGCGTCGCACGCCTCGCAGCGGGATCTCTTCGAGGTCTCCGTCCCCGAGGTCGACGCGCTCGTCGAGCGTCTCCTCTCCGAGGGAGCGCTGGGGGCGCGGCTGACCGGCGGCGGCTTCGGCGGCTCCGTCGTCGCCCTCTTCGCCGACTAGTGGCCTGAGTCGGAAGGTCGTGCCCAGCTGGTGGATGCCGGATCGTGCCTGACGGCGACCGGCATCCACTGTCGTACTGGTAGTCCGGCTGTGGATGCCGGGTGCCGTCAGGCGCGATAACGGCGCCGCCAGATGCCCGCGAGCTTCCGACTCAGGTCACTAGGATCCCGCGGGCGATGGAGGCCACGGCGGCGCGGCGGCTCGACGGCGAGAAGGCGCAGAGGATCATCGAGGCGATGCGCAGCTCGGTGGCCCGGCGCGGCGTGGCCGGGTCGACGTTCGACCACGTCGCCCGCGAGGCCGAGGTCTCGCGCGGGCTGCTGCACTACTACTTCGGCACGAAGGAGCGGCTGCTCGCCGAGGTCGTGCGCCGCGACTGCGAGGTGCGGATGGCCGCGCTCGACGAGCAGATCTCCGGCGCCCGCACGCCCGAGGACGTCTTCGAGCGGCTCGTCGCGAACCTCCAGGACGTCGTCCACCGCGAGCCCGAGCTCATCACGCTCATCTTCGAGCTCTTCGCCGCCGGCCGGCACAACGAGGAGCTGGCCGCGGAGTTCTCCGAGCTCACGCGCCGCACGCGCGAGCAGCTCGCCGACCTGCTCGCGGCGAAGGCGGCCGAGGGCGTCCTCTCGCTCGCCGCGCCGCCGATGGCGCTGGCCGACGTGCTCTTCGCGCTGGCCGACGGCATGGCGCTGCGGATGCTCGCCGAGCCGGGTCGCGACTGGACCGACGCGATCGCCGCGAGCGTCCGCGCCGTCCGGCCGCTGCTCGTCGCCGAGTAGTCCGTTCTTCCACCCCGCCGTGTGACCGGTCCCACACGGCGCCGGAGGGCGCTGAGCTTCCCTCCCTGGCCAGCCAGCCAGTTCCCGGGTAAGGGGAGGTCCGTGCAGGGGTTCATGCTCAAGCTCGACGCCGCGCTGCAGCGCCATCGTCGCGTCGTGCTCGCGCTGTGGATCGCGGCGATCGTCGCGGCGGTCCCGTTCGCCCTGCGCCAGTCCGACCACCTGACCGGCGGCGGCTACACGGTCCCCGGCTCGCAGTCCGCGCAGGTCGAGGACGCCGCGCAGGGGTTCGGCGACGCCGGACGGCCGACGCTCGCCGCGGTGCTCGTGCCGCAGCGCGAGGCGACCGCGCGCGACGTGCGCGCTGCGATCGACGGCGTCCGCGACGCCGCGCGGGCCGAGCCGCGCGTCGTGCTCACGCAGCGCGCGCAGCAGCAGGCGCTCGCGCAGCTCGAGCGGCAAGGCCCCGGACGAACGCTCGTCGTCCCGCTCGCGCTGAACGCGAAGCTCATGCAGGACATCGACATCGCGACCGGGCTGCGGGAGCGGCTCGGGCTCGCCGAGGAGAAGGCCGCGCCGGTCGTCGTGCACCTCGTCGGCCAGGGCGCGCTGTGGGCGCGCATGCAGGAGGTCGCCAAGGAGGACGTCGAGCGCAGCGAGCGCTCCGGCTTCCCGATCGTCGCGCTCGTCCTGCTCGCCGTCTTCGGGTCGCTCGCCGCGGCGGCTCTGCCGCTCGCGCTCGGCATCGCCTCCGTGCTCGTCACCGGGGCGCTGATCTACGCGCTCTCGCTCGTGATGGACATGAGCGTCTTCGTCACGAACATGGCCTCGATGATCGGGATCGGCGTCGCCGTCGACTACTCGCTCTTCGTCCTCGCCCGCTACCGCGAGGAGATCCACGCCGGCCGGTCGCCCGACGACGCGCGGGCCACCGCGCTGGCGACGAGCGGACTCGCCGTGCTCTTCAGCGGAGTCACCGTCATCGCCTCGCTCGCCGGGCTGTTCCTCATCGACACGACGGCGATCCGGTCGATGGCGGTCGGGGCGATCCTCGTCGTCGCGGTCGCGATGCTCGCCAGCGCGACGTTCCTGCCGGTGCTGATCCGGCTGCTCGGCCGGCGCGCGTACGCCCGCTCGCGCGCGTTCACCGTCGCCGGGCTGATCGCCCGAGCACAGCGCTGGCGGCGCCGGCGGCCGGGCAGCACGCGCGTCGCGCGGCCCGGCTTCTGGGCGTGGTGGACCGAGAAGGTCATGCGGCGCCCGGTCGTGGCGGTCGTCGCCGCGTCGGCGATCCTGCTCGCGCTCGCCGCCCCCGCGATCGAGATGGAGACGGACAACGGCGCGCTGCGCCAGCTCGCGCCCGGCGACGAGACGCGCGTCGGCTTCGAGGAGGCGGCGAAGGCGACCGGCGCCGGCGCCAGCTCCCCGGTCCGGATCCTGGCCCGGTTCGACAGCGGCACGGGCGCGACGCCGCGCAACCATGAGGCGCTCGTCGCCATCCGCCGCGAGCTGCGCGACGACCCGCAGACCGCGCGGCTGCTGCCGCAGGTCACGGCGCGGGACGGTCGCAGCGTGATGCTGCAGGCGCAGCTGCGCACCGACCCGGAGAGCGACGCCGCGAAGGCGGCCGTCGACCGGCTGCGCGACCGCCTGCCCGAGGTGGCGCCCGGGACGCAGCTCGCGATCGGCGGCTCGACCGCGGCGCAGGCCGACTTCAAGGAGCTCATCGCCGGCTCGATGTGGAAGATCGTGCTCTTCGTCCTCGGCCTCTCGTACCTCGTGCTGCTCGTCCTCCTGCGCAGTGCGGTGCTGCCGCTCAAGGCGGTGCTGATGAACCTGCTGTCCGTCGGCGCGGCGTACGGCGTGTTGACGCTCGTGTTCGGCGAGGTCGACGCGATCACCCCCCCGCTCGTGCTGGCGGTGGTGTTCGGGCTGTCGATGGACTACGAGGTGTTCCTGCTCACGCGCATCCGCGAGCGCTACGCGGTCACCGGCGACACCCGCCGCGCCGTCGCCGAGGGGCTCGCGACCAGCGCGCGGACGATCTCGAGCGCCGCGCTCATCATGGTCGCGGTCTTCCTCGTCTTCGTGTTCACGGGCCTGCCCTCGATCCAGCAGCTCGGGCTCGGCAACGCCGTGGCGATCGCGGTCGACGCGACGATCGTCCGGCTCGCACTCGTCCCCGCGGCGATGGAGCTGCTCGGCAAGTGGAACTGGTGGCTGCCGCGGCCGCTCGCGCGCGTGCTCCCCGACGTCGAGCTCGAGGAGCTGCGCCCACTGCCGACCCGCGGCTGACGCCGCGGGTCGGCAGCCCGGATCTGTGCTCAGTGCCGAATGAGCGGCATGTGCAGGTGCCCGTCGACCCTGCGCTGATGCAGGGCCGCGGCACCGAGCGCCGCGAGCAGCGCGAGGCCGCCCGCGATGATCGCCGCGTCGCCAACGCCGAAGCCGCCGTCATCGCTGACCACGACGACGGGGGAGGAGGCCGGCGCCGGAGACGGTGACGTGGACTGCACCGCGGCGTCCGCGGTGTCGGGCGAGCGGAGGTCCTGCGTCGTGCCGATCTGGCGCGCGGCGTCGCGGGCGTCGGCCGAGCGCAGGTCAGAGGTGGAGGTCGTGATCGAGGTCGTCCCCGTCGCCTGGGGGTCCGCCCCGTTCGCCTGCTCCCAGTTCGCGGCAGTCGCGGCCCCCGGTACGGCGAGCGCGACGATCGCAGCGGAGAGCGCCACCGTGCGGTGGTGCATGCCGGGCATGTGGGTCCCTTCTCGTTGGACGGCCGCCCACCGCGGCCGCGATGCCGGGATGTTCTGCGCGGCTGGTAAAGGGGTTCGCCGACCGTGGTAAAGGCGCGTCAATGAGCGACGCTCAGCGCGACCCGGTCGTGTGCCGCGCGCGCCAGGAGCACCTCCGCGCGGGCCCGATCCCGGCCGCGGCCGCGGCGCAGCAGCGCGCGCGCCTGCTCCTCGCGGTCGTGCGTCGCCGCGGGGCGCGCGCCGGTGGACTCGTCGAGCGCGAGCGCGGCGGAGAAGTGCTCGTCCGCGACGTCCCAGCGCTCGCAGAGCGCCGCGAGCATCCCGAGCCAGCGCCACGTCGAGCCGCAGGCGACCTCGGGCTCGGTGACGACGACGAACGGCCCGACCGGCAGCAGCCGCGTGTACAGCTCGGCGCCCCGCTCGCGGTCGCCGAGCCGGACGCACGCCTCGGCGGCGAACGTCGCTCCCCACACCCACTGCTCGTCGGGGCTGAGCCCGGCGAACCCGTCGGCCGCGATCGCGCCGAGCCGGTCGGTCGCCCGCTCCAGCCGGCCCACTTCGAGGTCGACCGCGAGCGCGAGGCAGTCGAGGATCCGGTAGCCGGGCCGTTCGCGCCGCCAGCGGGGGAGGACGTCGTCGAGCTCCGCGAGCCGCCCCTGCTCGAAGCGCAGGTGGAACCGCTGCAAGTCGCGCTCGATCGCGGGCGCCCACGACAACGCGTGCTCGCCGGCGGCGAAGGCCTCGTCGATGAGCAGCTCCGCTGCGGCGAAGCGCCCCTCGAACGTCGCGAGCGTCGCGTTGGCGACGAGGACGACCCACCGCTGGGCGGGCTGGTGCAGCTCGCCGGCCAGCCGCGTGATCGCGGCGAGCCCCGCGCGCACGCCCGGCATGTCGCCCAGCAGCCAGGCGTTCCACATCCGCTGCTCGAGCCCGCCGAAGACGCGCTCGTCGTCGCCGAGCTCCGTCCCCAGCTCGATGAGCTCCTCGGCGCCCGGCATCACGCGGTCGAGCATGAAGGGCCCGCAGAGCCCGCTGATCTGCGACTCGATCGTGTAGGCGAGCGTCTCGGGATCGCCCACCCGCCGGGCCATCGCGACCGCCTCGTCGCCGAGCAGCCGCCGCTCCTCCCAGCCCAGCTCGCCGCCGCGCAGGGCCGGCACCAGCCGCGCGAGCAGGCGCGCCCGAAGGGGGTGGTCGCCCTCGCCGAGCGCGTCGAGCGCCTGCTCGATCAGCGGGACGAGCTGCGGGTCGGCGATCGAGCGCATCCACAGGAAGCGCCCGAGGTACGCGAGCGCCGCCTCGGCCAGGACCTCGGGCATGCCCGCCCGCGCGGCGAGCCGCGCCGCCGCGAGGAAGCACTCCCGTGCCCCGCTGTCGTCGCCGGCGCGGGCCAGCGCCGCGCCGCGCCGCAGCAGCAGCGCCGTCCGCCGCCCCGTGTCGCCCGGCGCCGCGCGCTCGAGCACGGTGAGCGCCAGCCCGTGCAGATGCGCCGCCTCGGCCCATCCGACGTCGTCGAGGGCGCCGTCGCCGAGGTCCGCGTCGGCGAGCTGCTCCAGCTGCGCGGCCAGCTCGCCGCAGCGGTCGGCGAACTCGGCGGCGGCGACGACGCCGCGCGACGGGCCCGCCGACAGACCAGGGTCGTGCCGGAGGATGGCTCGCTCCAGGTCGGTCAGCTCGCGCGTCGGCTGCAGGCCGAGCTCCTCGTCGAGCACCCGTTGCGTCGCCCGGTACGTGGCGAGCGCCTCGGCCTGGCGGCCGCTGCGGTACAGCGCGAGCATGAGCTGGCGCCGCAGCCGCTCGCGATACGGGTGGCCCGCGACGAGCGCCTCGAGCTCGCCGACGAGGTCGTCGCTGCCGAGCGCCAGCTCGGCGTCGACGCGATCCTCGATCGCCTGGAGGCGCAGCTCCTCGAGCCGCGCGATCTCCGGCTGGGCGAAGTCGGCGTAGGCGAGGTCGGCGAGCGGCGGGCCGCGCCACAGCGCGAGCGCCTCGCGGAGCGTCTCCGCCGCCCGCGGCGCGTCGCCCGCCGCGAGCGCCCGCGCGCCGGTCGCGGCCAGGCGCTCGAAGCGGTCCGCGTCGACGGCGCCGGGCTCGACGTGCAGGACGTACCCGGGGGCCCGGGCGTCGATCGTCAGGCACGCCTTGCGCAGCTGGGAGACGTGCACCTGCAGCGCCTTCGTCGCGGTCGGCGGCGGCGACTGGCCCCACAGCGCGTCCTCGAGGTGGTCGCGCGAGACCACCTCGCCCGCGTGCAGCACGAGAAGGCCGAGGAGCGCGCGCTGCCTGGCCGAACGCAACGGGATCTCCCGGCCATCGACGCGCACCTCGAGGATCCCCAGGATCCCGATCTCGAGGCGCACATCGCGACTCTACGGAGACGCCACGTCCCCGGCAGCGGGGAGTTGCCTGCCTACCCCAGCTTCGGCGAGCGCCAGGGCGCCTCGAGGCGCCGGCTCAGCTCGTCGGCGAGCTCGTCGATCGCGATCCGGTCCTGCGCGAGCGAGTCGCGGTCGCGCACCGTGACCGTGCGGTCCTCGAGCGTCTGGTGGTCGACCGTGACGCACCACGGCGTGCCGATCTCGTCCTGGCGGCGGTACCGCTTGCCGATCGAGCCGCCCTCGTCGTACTCGGTCTGCATCCGCTTGCGCAGCGTCGCCACGACCTCGCGGGCGACCTCGGGCTGGCCGTCCTTCTTGACGAGCGGCAGCACGGCCGCCTTCACCGGGGCGAGGCGCGGGTGGAGCTTGAGCACGGTGCGCTGCTCGCCGCCGACCTCCTCCTCGTCGTAGGCGTCGACGAGGAACGCGAGCGTCGCGCGGTCGGCGCCCGCCGCGGGCTCGATCACGTGCGGGACGTAGCGCTCCTTCGTCTGCCCGTCGAAGTACTCGAGCGTCTGACCGCTGAACTCGGCGTGGCGGTTGAGGTCGAAGTCGGTGCGGTTCGCGATCCCCTCGAGCTCCGACCAGCCGATCGGGAAGAGGTACTCGACGTCGGCGGTGCCGCTGGAGTAGTGGCTCAGCTCGTCCGCGTCGTGCTCGCGCAGCATGAGGTGGTCGGGCCGGATGCCCAGCTCCTCGTACCACGTGCGGCGCGCGTCCTTCCAGAACTCGTACCACTGCTGGCCCTCGGCGGGCGGGACGAAGAACTCCATCTCCATCTGCTCGAACTCGCGCGTGCGGAAGATGAAGTTGCCGGGCGTGATCTCGTTGCGGAACGACTTGCCGACCTGCGCGATGCCGAACGGCGGCTTCTTGCGGCTGAACTGCAGGACGTTCTTGAAGTTGATGAAGATGCCCTGCGCGGTCTCGGGGCGCAGGTAGGCGGTCGACCCGCTCTCCTTCACCGGCCCGACCGTCGTCTCGAACATGAGGTTGAAGTCGCGCGCCTCGGTGAGGTCGCACTCCTCGAACTCGCCGGGGTGCTTCGAGGGCTTCTTCGGGCACTGCAGTTCGCCGAGGTGGTCGGCGCGGAAGCGCGCCTTGCACGTGCGGCAGTCGACGAGCGGATCGGTGAAGCCGGCGAGGTGGCCGCTGGCCTCCCAGACGCGAGGGTGCTGGAGGATCGCCGAGTCCAGGGCGACGATGTCGTCGCGGTCCTGGAGCATCGCCCGCCACCACTCGTTCTTGACGTTCGTCTTCAGCAGAACGCCGTAGTGGCCGTAGTCGTAGGTCGAGCCGATCCCGCCGTAGATCTCCGAGCTGGGGAAGATGAAGCCGCGGCGCTTGCAGAGCGCCACGATCTTGTCCATCGTCACGACGTCGTCGGTTGAGGAAGGGCTCATAGGGGAGCGGATCGTAGACTGCCCGCCTGCGATGCCCATCTACGAGTACCGCCGCCAGGACGGCACCACGTTCGAGGTCATGCAGAAGATGAGCGACGATCCGCTCACCACGGACCCCGAGACCGGGGAGCCGGTCGAGCGCGTGTTCGCTCCCGTGGCCATCCACTTCAAGGGCTCGGGCTTCCACAACACCGACTACGGGACGCGCAAGCGCAACCGTGAGAAGGCGGCCGAGAAGAGCTCCTCCTCGAGCGACTCGTCGTCGTCCTCGTCCTCGTCTTCGAGCTCGTCGTCCGACTCGAGCTCGTCGTCATCCTCGTCGAGCTCCAAGTCCTCGGACTGAGAAGCGCGACGGGGCGGCCGGCTCTCCCAAGCCGCCGCCCCGATCGCCTGTCCCTGCCCGTCTCGTGCGGGTGAAGCTCTGCCGCCTGGAACGGGGCGAGCTCGGAGAACTTGCGGCTAGTCGAGGAAGCGCTCGACGGCGGCGCGGCGGAGCTCGTCCGGGACCTCGCCGCTGGGCGTGCCGAGCACGTGCGTCTCGGGCGTGCCGCCGGCGGCGAGCCAGCCGAACACCGTGCTCAGCGTCGGGCCGCTCATGTCGGTCTTGAAGGTGCGCGGGGTCTGCCACGCGATCCACGGCAGCCGGATGAAGCCGTTGGGCGAGAGGACGCGGCTGCGCATCGCGGCGAGGATCCGCTGCTGGCGCCTGGCGCGCGTCAGGTCGTTCTCGGACTTGTTGCAGTCGTTCTTGCGGATCCGGGCGAGCGCGAGCGCCTGCTTGCCGTTGAGGTGCTTCTTCTTGCCGGCGGGGATGCGGATCGTCACGCCGCCGTTCTTGTAGCCGCCGTTGACCTTGGCCACGACGCAGCCGCCCTTGTAGTCGATGCCGCCCATCGCGTCGATGAGGTCGGGGAAGTCGCTGAAGCTGACCTCGATGACGTGGTTGATCGGCACGTCGAGGTAGCGGGAGATCGTCGTGATCGCGAGCGGCGCGCCGCCGTACGCGTAGGCCGCGTTGATCTTGCTGCGGCCGGAGCCGGGGATGTCGACGAGCGTGTCGCGGGCGATGCTCAGGCGGCTGTTGTGGCCGGCGCCGACGCGGATGAGGAGGATCGAGTCGCTGCGGCTGGGGCCGGACGTGCTCGCTCCCGCCTCCTTCGAGCCCTTCGGCCGCTGGTCGGAGCCGAGCACGAGGATGTTCGTCGGCTTGCCGAACGGGAGGCCGCCGCCGGCCAGCGCGGCGTTCGTCTCGTCGGAGACCTTGCCCTGCTGGATCTGGGCGCTGACGAGGAACAGGACGAGGCTGAGGACGAGCCAGCCGAGCGCCGCGAGCACGAGCCACTTGACGACGCGGCCGATCGTGATCGGCTTGCGGGGCGCTCCGGGGCCTCGTCGCCGGCCGGGGAGCGGGGGCAGCTTGGGCAGCCGGCGGCCGCTGCCGCCGTCGCCGCGGGAGACGTCGCTCCAGCCGTCCCCGTGGTGGGGGCCCGCCCCGTCCACGGGCGCAGCGCCGCTCTCCCGCCAGTCCTTCGGCTTGCGGCCGAGGAGCTTGGGGCGAGCGCGGTACTTGGTGTACTTCGGGGGCTCCGAGCCGCTCATGCGAAGCGGTCTACTATGCCAACGCCATGGCCGCCGACTGCGTGATCGGGGTCGACCTGGGCGGCACCAAGCTGCTCGCCGGCGTCGTCGACCCGACCCTGGCGGTGCACCACCGCGCCCAGCGTTCCTCTCGCGGCCGGGACGCCTCGGACGTGCTCGCGACGGTCGAATCGGCCGTCCTGGAGGCGCGTGAGGCGGCGGGCGGCGAGGTGCTCGGCGTCGGGTTCGGGATCCCGTCCGTCGTCGACCAGAGGACGGGCGTCGCGCTGAGCACCGTGCACCTCCCGTTGCGGGACGTGCCGTTCCGCGACCTCATGTCCGAGCGGCTCGGCCTACCGGTGTGGATCGACAACGACGCGAACGTGTCGCTGCTCGCCGAGGCGCGGTTCGGTGCGGCGCGCGGCGCGTCGCATGCGCTGATGCTGACCCTGGGAACCGGGATCGGCGGCGCGGTGCTGGTGGACGGCAAGATCGTCCACGGCGCGCGCGGCGGGGCGGGCGAGCTCGGCCACATGACCGTCGACATCGACGGCCCCGTCTGCCCGTGCGGGAACGTCGGGTGCCTCGAGGTGCTCGCGTCCGGGACGGCCGTGGGCCGCGAGGGCGAGCGCGTCGCGCGCGCGGCGCCGGGATCGGCCTTGGCGCGCGCGGCTGCCGCGGGCCGGCCGATCACCGGGATGCTCGTCACCGAGCTCGCCCACGACGGCGACGCCGCCGCCCGCGACGTCCTCGCGCTGATCGGGATGCGCCTCGGCGTCGGCATCACCGGCCTCGTCAACGCGCTGAACCCCGAGGTCGTCGTGATCGGCGGCGGGGTCATCGCCGGCGGCGACCTCCTGCTGGAGCCGGCCCGGTCCGTCGTCCGCGAACGAGCGCTGCGCCCCGGCGGCACCGAGGTCCGCATCGAGGCGTCGCGCTTCGGAGCCGAGTCCGGGATGCTCGGCGCCGCCGTCATGGCCCTGGACGGCCTCGCCGGCCGCGGCTCCAGCGCCGCTGCCGCATGAGCCCCGTCACGACCACTCCTCTCCGCGCCGCCCCCACCGCGTGTCTCCACCAGTGAGCGGCCGGCTCGTCGTCTGCCCGACGCCGATCGGGAACCTCGAGGACGTCACGCTGCGAGTCCTCGCGGCGCTGCGGTCCGCGGACGTCGTGGCGTGCGAGGACACGCGGCGGACTCGCGTGCTGCTCGATCGGTACGGGGTGTCGGCGACGCTGGTCTCGTACCACGAGCACAACGAGCGCGCGCGGGCGTCGGAGCTCGTCACGCGGATGGCCGAGGGCGCGGTCGTCGCGCTCGTGTCCGACGCCGGGATGCCGCTCGTCAGCGATCCCGGCTACGTCCTCGTCACGGCCGCGATCGCCGCCGGCCTCGCGGTCGAGGTCCTGCCGGGGCCGTCCGCCGCGCTCACCGCGCTCGTCGCGTCCGGCCTCGCGACCGACGCGTGGCGGTTCGTCGGGTTCCTCCCGCGCAAGAAGGGCGAGCTCGCGTCGCTCTTCACGACCGCCGCCGAGACGCTCGTCGCCTTCGAGTCGCCGCGCCGCCTCGCCGCGTCGCTCGAGGTCCTCGCCGGCGTCGACCCGTCGCGAGCGGTCGCCGTCTGCCGCGAGCTCACGAAGGTCCACGAGGAGATCGTGCGCGGCGACGCGGCGTCGCTCGCCGAACGCTTCTCGTCCGACGAGCCGCGCGGAGAGATCGTCGTGGTCATCGCGCCGGCGGCCGAGGGCTCCGCCGACGAGTCCGCCGCCGTCGACGCCGTTCGCCGCCTCGTCGAAGCCGGAGCCCGCGCCCGCCCCGCCGCCCAGGTAGTCGCCGACCTCACCGGCGTCCCCGCCAACACCCTCTACCGAGCCCTCACCACCCGCGACTGAAGCCTCCGAGGTGCCTGGCACCGCGGTGCCAGGCACCGAGGTGCCTGGCACCGAGGGGGGAGACGAGCGTTGCGGAAGTGCGACGGGATGTTCCGTCTTCGTGACGAGGTCGTTGCGAGATGCGCGACGGCCGGCCCGACGCTGCTTCGCGCGGTGATGGTGGAGCGATGTTCGTTCTCGCGGTCGTGCTCCTTGCGCTCCTCGTTCAACTCGGCGCTCCTCCGCCGGTGGTGGCGGAGGGATGGCGGCAGGGCGCCCCTGCGCGGGTGGTGGCGGAGGGATGGCGGCCGCCCGTCGACGGCGTCGTCGTCCGGGAGTTCCGCGTCGCGAAGAGCCCCTTCGCCCGCGGCCAGCATCGCGGTGTCGACTTCTCGGCGAGGCGAGGCGCAAGGGTGCGCGCGGCGTGCGCCGGCAGGGTGCGGTTCGCCGGGCGGGTGCCGAGCCGCGGGCGGGTCGTGAGCGTCGTGTGCGGGCACTTGCTCGCGACGCATCTCGGGCTCGTCGCGACCACCGTGCGGCGAGGGGACGCCGTCCTCGCCGGCAGCGCGCTCGGCGCGGCCGGTGGCGGCACGGTGCAGCTCGGTGCGCGGAGGATCGGTTCGCCGTTCGGCTACGTCGATCCGCTGCGGTTGATGGAGGCGCCAGCCGGGTCGGCTCCGGGGCCCGCGCCGGTGGGCCGGAGAGGTCGTGGGCCGACGACGCGCGGAGGGGTGCGGGCGGCAGCGGAGACGCGCGCGGCGCAGCCCGGAGAGGTCTCCTCGCGCCGCGACGATGTTCGCCCCGTCGAGGGCGGGCGGGAGGTGCCGGCGATCGTGTGGGCGGGCCTCGGACTGCTGCTCTCCGGGCTCTCCGTCGGCGGCCTGGCGAGGCGGCGCGAGGGCCGGCGGCGGCGTGCAGCGGTCGTCGTCAGGCCAGGGCGTACTGGGTGAAGTCGGGGCGGCGGGTGGCTCGCCAGTACTCGCTCGCCGGGCCGGGCCAGTTGTTGGTGACGCGGCCGGTGTCGGTCTTGTACCAGGAGGTGCAGCCCTCGACCCAGACCGACTCGGAGAGGCGGCGCTGGATGTCGGTGTTGAAGCGCTCGAACGCCTCGGGGCGGACGGTGATGGTGGCGGCGCCGCGGCGGCGGACCTCGCGGAGGCACTGGACGACGTACTTCGCCTGGCTCTCCATCATGAAGAGGATCGAGTTGTGGCCGAGGTTGGTGTTCGGGCCGTAGAGGAGGAAGAGGTTCGGCATCCCCGCGACCGTCACGCCGAGGTGCGCGCGGGGGCCGTCGGCCCAGACGTCGTCGAGGGTGCGCTCGCCCGGGCCGACGACGCGCATCGGCGCGACGAGCGCCTGCGTGTCGAACCCGGTCGCCATCACGACCGCGTCGAGCTCGTGCAGCTCGCCATCCCGCGTGCGGATCCCGTTCGGTTCGAACCGGTCGAGGCCGGCCGTGACGAGCGAGACCCCGGGCCGCTGGAGCGCCGGGTAGTAGTCGTCGCTGATCAGCACGCGCTTGCAGCCGATCGCGTACGACGGCGTGAGGCGCGCGCGCAGCTCCGGATCGGGCACCTGCTCCTCGAGGTGCTTGGTCGCCATCCGCGTCAGGACGGTCGCCATGGGCTTCGTCGTGAAGGCCAGCCAGAGGCTCTCGTTGCGCCAGAAGATGAACGACCGGTAGAGCCGCCGCCACGGATCGACGCGGCGGAAGAGCGCGCGCTCGAGGCGCGAGTACGGGCGATCGCCGCGCGGGATGATCCACGGCGGCGTCCGCTGGAAGACGGTCAGCGAGCGGGGCGATCCGCCGCCGCGGACGGCCGGCGACGACCCGTCGCCGGCCGGCACGAGCTCGGGGATGATCTGGATCGCCGACGCGCCGCTGCCGATCACGCCGACGCGCGCGTCGCGGAGGTCCAGGGACGAATCCCAGCGGGCGCTGTGGATCACCGGGCCCGCGAACTCGTCGAGCCCCGGGAAGTCCGGGACGTGGGGCACGCTGAGCTGGCCGCACGCGGCGATGACGAAGCGAGCTTCGACGACGTCGTGCGACGCGGTCGTCAGCCGCCAGCGCGAGGCGTCCTCGTCCCACGACGCCTCCGCGATCTCCGTGCCCGTCCGCAGGTGCGGGCGCAGGCCCTGCTCGTCCACGAACCGCTCGAAGTACCGCAGGATCTCGTCCTGCCGCGGGTACCGCCGCGACCAGCCCGGGTTCGGCGCGAACGAGTACGAGTAGAGGTGCGACGGGACGTCGCACGCGGCGCCCGGGTACGTGTTCGCCCGCCACGTCCCGCCGGCGCCCGCGTCGCGCTCGAAGATCGCGAACGAGGAGAACCCCGAGGCCCTCAGCCGGGCGGCCGTGCCGAGCCCGCCGGCTCCGCCGCCGACGATCGCGATGTCGACCCGCTCCGGCACCGCCGGGATCGTAGTCATGCTCGGTAGCCTCAGCTCCGATGGCCTTCTACGTCACCACGCCGATCTTCTACGTGAACGCCGCGCCCCATCTCGGGCACGCGTACACGACCATCGCGGCCGACGTGGTGGCCCGCCACATGCGCCGCCGCGGCGAGGACGTGTTCTTCCTCACGGGCACCGACGAGCACGGCGAGCCGGTCGCCCAGGCGGCCGAGCGCGAGGGCATCTCTCCGAAGGAGCTCGCGGACCGCAACGCCGCGAAGTTCGAGCGCCTGCCGCCCATCCTCGGCGCGAGCAACGACTTCTTCATCCGCACCTCCGACCCGCGCCACGTCGCGAAGGTCCAGGAGGTCCTCTCGCGCGTGAAGGACAACGGCTACGTCTACAAGGGGATGTACGAGGGCTGGTACTGCCCCCGCTGCGCGGACTTCAAGTCGGAGGCCGAGCAGGGCCCGGGCCACACCTGCCTCATCCACGAGATCGAGCTCACGCGCGAGCAGGAGGAGAACTGGTTCTTCCAGCTCAGCGCGTTCCAGGAGCAGCTCGAGGAGCTCCACCGCACCGACTTCGTGCAGCCGACCGCGCGGGCGAACGAGGCGAAGTCGTTCATCGCGCAGGGCCTCACCGACATCTCGCTGACGCGCGGCAAGCTCACGTGGGGCGTGCAGGTCCCGTGGGACCCGGGCCATGTGTTCTACGTCTGGTTCGACGCGCTCCTCAACTACTACACCGCGCTCACCTTCGCGCGCGACGGCGAGGACCTGACCGACCGGTTCTGGGGCGAGCCGACCCAGCACCTGATCGGCAAGGACATCCTCAAGTTCCACACGATCTACTGGCCCGCCGTCCTCATGGCCGCCGGCCTCGACGTGCCGAGCCGCGTGTTCATCCACGGCTTCCTGCTCGGCGCGGACGGGCGCAAGATGTCGAAGTCCCTCGGCAACGTGCTCGACCCGTTCGAGGTCATGGACCGGTTCGGGACCGACGCGCTGCGCTACTACCTCATGCGCGACGTCGCGTTCGGCGAGGACGGCAGCGTGAGCATGGAGGGCGTCGAGCGCCGCTACGAGACCGAGCTCGCCAACGACCTGGGGAACCTGGCCAGCCGCACGCTCGCGATGATCGCGCGCTACCGCGACGGAGCCGTGCCGGACGTCGCCGCCGACCCGGCGGTGGACCTCGACATCGCCGAGCAGGTCGAGGCGCAGATGGACTGCTTCGACGTCGACGGCGCGCTCGAGACGATCTGGGCGGTCGTGCGGCGGCTGAACCAGTACGTCGAGGAGCAGGCGCCGTGGGCGCTCGCGAAGGCGGGCGACGACGGGCAGCTCGACGTCGCGCTCGCGACGCTGGCGCGCGGCGTGCACCTCGTGGCGAACCAGCTCCAGCCGTACATGCCCGAGTCGATGGACAAGCTGCTCGCGGCGCTGCACGTCGAGGAGGAGCGCGTCGCCCGCGTCGAGAAGATCGCGCCGCTCTTCCCGAAGATCGACCGCGACATCGCGGCGTGATCGACAGCCACACGCACCTCGACAGCTGCCGCCCCGACGATGCCGAGCTCGTCGCCGCGGCCGACCGCGAGGGCGTCCGGCGGATGCTCACCGTGGGCACCGACGGCGCGTCCTGCCGCGCCGCGCTGGCGGCCGCCGAGGCGTTCCCGCAGGTCTACGCCGCGATCGGCCGCCATCCGAACTCGGCGACCGGGTTCGACGACGAGGACCTCGCGGAGCTCAAGGCGCTCGCTGCGCATCCGCGGTGCGTGGCGATCGGCGAGACCGGGCTCGACTTCTACCGCGACAACGCGCCGCCGGCCGACCAGCAGCGCGCGTTCGAGGCGCAGATCGCACTCGCGCGCGAGACCGGCAAGCCGCTCGTCATCCACACGCGCGCCGCGGAGGAGCCGACGCTGCGCACGCTGCGCGATCACGCCGACGGCGTCCGCGTGATCATGCACTGCTTCTCGATGCCCGATCACCTCGACGAGGTGGTCGAGCACGGCTGGTACGTCTCGTTCGCCGGCAACGTGACGTACCCGAGCGCGCAGGACCTCGCCGCGGCGGCCGAGCAGGTCCCGGAGGACAGGCTGCTCGTCGAGACCGACGCGCCGTACCTGACTCCGCAGGCCGTCCGCAAGGAGCGCAACCAGCCGGCGTTCGTGGTCCACACCGCGCGGTTCGTGGCCGAGCGTCGCGGCGTCCCGTACGAGCAGCTGGAGGAGACCGTCGAGCGCAATGCCGCCGAGCTCTTCGGTTGGGGGTGAGACCCCGCCCACGCCGACGCAGCCGAGCCTGCGTCGCCTGCGCGACTTCGGCGTGCGGCCGAAGCGCGATCTCGGTCAGAACTTCCTGATCGACTCGAACATCCTCGGCGTCATCGAGCGTGCCGCGCACCTCGAGGCGGCCGACGTCGTGCTCGAGATCGGCGGCGGCCTCGGCGTGCTCTCCGAGTACCTCGCCGAGCGCTGCGCGCACGTCCACGTCGTCGAGCTCGACCGCTCGCTCGAGCCGGCCCTCCGCGACGCGCTCGACCCGCACCCGAACACGACGCTGCACCTCGGCGACGCGCTCAAGCTCGACCTCCGCGCGCTCGACCCGGCGCCGACGAAGGTCGTCGCCAACCTCCCGTACGGCATCGCGGCCAGCGCGATCCTCAAGACGATCGAGGAGCTCGATCAGGTCACGCTGTGGCTCGCGATGGTGCAGAAGGAAGTGGGGGAGCGCTTCGCCGCGCAGCCCGGTTCGGGGTCGTACGGCGTCCCGTCCGTGCTCGCCCAGCTCGCGTGCACCGTGAAGGTCGTGCGCAACGTGCCGCGCACCGTGTTCCACCCGGTGCCGAACGTCGACAGCGTCCTCGTCGCGCTCGAGCGGCGCGGGCCGGCGCCGTCGCCGCAGGTGCGCCGGGTCGTGCAAGGCGCGTTCGCGCACCGGCGCAAGGCGCTCGCGCGGTCGCTGGCGCTTGCGGGAGTGGCGAGCCGGGACGAAGGGCGCGTCGCCCTCGCCGCGGTCGGGCTGGCCGACGACGTGCGCGCCGAACGGCTGTCGCCCGACGACTTCCGGCGGCTGGCCGCCGCCTTGGGCGGCGAGGGGGCGGAACGGTGAGGCGGGTCCGGGCGGAGGCGCTTGCGTGATCGAGCACGCGCCCGCGAAGCTGAACCTCTGCCTGCACGTCGGCCCGCTGCGGCCCGACGGGCGCCACGAGCTCGTCAGCGTCATGGAGCCGCTCGCCCTGCACGACACCCTCACCCTCGAGCCCGCGCCGGAGGCGGCCGCGGACGAGGTCGTCTGTCCCGGCGTCGACGGCCCGAACCTCGCGGCCACGGCGCTCGAGCGCTTCCGCGCGGCAACCGGCTGGGACGGCGCGCCGGTGCGGATCACCATCGACAAGCGGATCCCCGTCGCGGCCGGGATGGCCGGCGGGTCGGCCGACGCCGCGGCGGCGCTGCGCCTCGCGCAGCGCGCGAGCGGGCTGGGCGACGACGAGGTGCTGCACGAGATCGCGACGGGGCTGGGGAGCGACGTGCCGAGCCAGGTCCGGCCGCGCCGGGTGCTCGTCCGCGGTGGCGGCGAGCGCCTCGATCCCGCGCCGGTGCCCGGCAGTCCCTATGGCCTGCTCGTGCTGCCGAGCGACGACCAGCTCTCGACGGGCGCGGTCTACGGCCGCTTCGATGACCTGGGCCGCGGGCCGACGGACGCGGAGCTGGAGCGGCACGCCGAGCGGGCCGCCGCGGCGATCGCGGCCGGCGAGCTGCCGCCGCTCGCCAACGACCTCGAGCCGGCCGCGCGATCGCTGTGCCCGTCGATCGACGAGGCGCTCGCCGCGGCCCGCGGCGTCGGAGCGTCGTGGGCGATGGTCTCCGGATCGGGGCCGACGGTCGTCGGGCTGTTCCGGACGCCGGGCGACGCGGAGCGCGCCGCCGGGTACCTCGCCGCCGCCGGCCGCACGCCCGCGCCCATCGCGACCCGGCCGCTCGAGCCGTAGGACGATCGATGCGCCCCGGCCCGCTCGTCTTCGCCGCGCTGATCCTGCTCGTGCTCGTTCTCTGGCGCCGCCGGATCGGCTGGGAGGTGCGGGTCATCGGGCTCGTCGTCGCGACCGGCTTCGCGCTCTACGGCTCGGGCGTCATCCCCAAGCCGGACTTCGAGGGGATCCTGCTCGACGTCGGCGAGGCGCTCGGCTCGTGGACCTACCTGCTCGTCGGGGCGCTGGCGTTCCTCGAGACCGGCGCGTTCATCGGGTTGGTCGCGCCCGGCGAGACCGCGGTCGTGGCCGGCGGCGTCTTCGCGGGGCAGGGCAAGGTCGAGGTCGCGGTGCTGCTGGTGATCGTGTGGATCTGCTGCATCGGCGGCGACAGCGCGTCGTTCTGGCTCGGGCGGCGCCTGGGGCGCGGCTGGATCGTCAAGCATGGGCCGCGCGTGAAGATCACGGAGGAGCGGCTGCGCTACGTCGAGGGGTTCTTCGCGCGGCGCGGCGGCGTGACGATCCTCATCGGCCGGTTCATCGGCCTCGTGCGCGCGATCGCGCCGTTCATCGCGGGCGCGTCGAAGATGCCGTACCGGGTGTTCCTCCCGTACGACATCATCGGCTGCGGGCTGTGGGCCAGCGCGTTCGTGCTGCTCGGGTACTTCTCGTGGCGGAACATCGACCGGGCCGCGAAGATCGCGTCGCAGGGCGGCCTCGCGATCGGCACGACGATCTGCGTCGGCGTGGGCGCGGTGCTGGCGAGCAAGTACCTCCGGACCGCCGAACAGCGCGCCGAAGCGAAGCAGCGGGTGCGTCGGGCGTTTGCTAGATCATGACCTCGTCGTGAGCAACCAAACGATCACGTACGTCGTCGGCGCGGCATGCGGCGTCCTGGCGCTGACCGCGTTCGTCGTCTGGATCCTCATCCCGGCCTGGACGTCGTACAGCAAGTGGTACGAGCGGGTGGGCGCGGCGTTCCTCTCGCTCTACGTGCTGGCGGCGATGGTCGGACTCGGGCTCGTCGGGGGCGCGACGGTCGTCTGGTTCTGGGATCGCTGGACCGGCTGAGGCCGGTTCCGGACTACTCTTCAGGGCTGCGATGTCGACGCCGTCGTCCGAGATGACGGGCGGCCTCGACCTCGCCGCCCTGGACGCGGTCACCGCGGCCGTGGCGGCCGGGACGGGTCTGCCAGAGGTCGTGCGCGCCGCGGCGCGCGCTCTCGACGCGAGCCTCGTCCTCGTCGACCGCGCCGGCCAGGTGCTCGCCGTCGCCGCCCGTTCGCCCGCCGACGAGCGCTCGCTCATGGTCGACGCGCCCGACGTCGAGGTGTGCGAGCTGCGCGTCGCCGATCGCGTCGTCGGCCAGCTGCGGATGCGCGTGCGCGGGACGGCGGGGCCGGCGATGGTGCGGCTCGTCGCGACGCTCGTCGCCTCGGAGGTCGAGCGCGTCCGCGCGCCGGAGCGCGCCTCCCGGGAGGCCGTCGGCGCCTTCATCGACCACCTGCTGACGCGCGGCTTCGCCGAGCGGTCGGACCTGCTCGCGCGGGCGCAGGAGCTCGGGCTCGACCTCGAGGCGGGCGGCAGCGTCATCGTCGCCCGTGCGCACGCCCACGTCCCGACCGAGGACGGCTGGCGGTCGCGCGTGCTCGCCACGACCGAGCGCGGCGCGCGGGCCGCGGCGCCGGGGGCCATCGCCGGGCTGCGCGAGCGAGCGGAGTCGGTCGCCGCGGAGATCGTCGTGCTGGTGCCGGGCGCCGACGAGGACCTCGCGACGCGCGCCGCCGACGCGATGCTGCGCGAGCTGCGCGCCTCGCTGCCGGGCCACTCGTTCGCCGTCGGCCGCAGCCGGGTCGCGACCGATCCGCTCCTGCTCGACCGAGCCGGCAACGAGGCGCTGCTCGCCGCGAACGTGGCAGAGGGCGACGCCGAGCGGCCCGCGCTCGCCTTCGAGGAGACCGGCGCCTACCGCCTGCTGCTGCCGGCGATGAGCGAGGACCCCGCCGAGCTGCAGCGCTTCTACGCGGAGACCGTCGAGCCGCTCGTCGCCTACGACGAGCAGTACGCCACCGATCTCGTCCAGACCGTCGAGGCGTTCCTCGATGCGGACGGCAACGTGGCCGGGACGGCGGCCAAGCTCTTCACCCACCGCCACACGATCCGGTACCGGCTCGAGCGGGTCCGGGAGCTGTCCGGACTCGACGTGGGCTCGACCGACGGGCGTGAGAAGCTGAGCCTCGGGCTGAAGGCGATGCGGGTGCTCGGCATCGCCGCTCCGGGCTCGCCGGCGGGCGAGGGCGGCCCCTCGCGGGCCGTCCGGCGCGAGCGCTGACACCCCCCGACCGGGGGGTCCTCAAGTGCTGCCGACGCGCCAAGTTGGCGGATTAGCACCATTCGTTGACACACCACGACGGAGAAACCGGTTCCCGGCGTGTAGGCAACGCCCACCGGATCTTCAAAGCGGTGGACGGAATGCCGATGGAGCGGTTGTGAAGGCGCTGTCCCCCCACCGTTCGATCCGCGTCCGCCCCGTCGCGTACGCCGCGGCCGGCCTGACCTCCGCCATGGTCCTCATCGGCGGGTCGCTCGCCGCGCTCGACCGCGAGGTTCTCAGCAACGACCAGTGGCACCGCTTGGGCCGCGGCGACGAGAAGCCGCTCGTGCTCTCCGAGACCTCGCGCGCCGCGACCGAGATCGCTTCCCGCCGCCAGCCGATCGCCGTCCACACCGGCGGCACGCTGGCGCCCGCCTACCCGGACCGCCTCGTCGTCCGCAGCTCCGACCTCCTCGGGAACGGCCGCGCCGGGCGCGCCACCGTCAGCCGCGGCACGGCCGCGCAGATCGAGATGGCCATCGGCGAGGCGAAGGTCCGCCGCCACGCGCAGTCGGTCGGCGGCCAGGTCTCCAACGTCGACACCGACGGCGACGGTCTGAGCGATCGCATCGAGCGCAAGCTCGGCACCGACCCGACCTCCTCGGACTCCGACGGCGACGGGATGCCCGACACGTGGGAGCTCAACCACAAGCTCGATCCGGCCAGCGGCGCCGACGGCGCGACCGACAGCGACGGCGACGGGCTGCTCAACCGCACGGAGTACATGGTGCGGTCGAACCCGCAGCTCATCGACACCGACGCGAACGGCCAGGCCGACGGCGACGACGACACGGACGGCGACGGCCTCACGAACGTCGTCGAGCAGAGCCTGCCGAAGAACGACCCGACGAAGGCCGACACGAACCGCGACGGGATCTCGGACGGGTCGGACGACGACGACGGCGACGGCGTGCCGAACACGCAGGAGCTTGCCACCGGGACCAACCCGGGCGTGGCGGATCAGCCTCCGGTCACGGAGCCCGAGCCGGCGCCCCACCCCGAGCCGACCCCCGATCCGCAGCCCGAGCCCGAGCCGACGCCGGTCGAGCCGGCGCCCGTCGAGCCGGCGCCGGAGCCGGCCCCGGTGCCCGAGCCCGCGCCGGTCGAGACCGCGCCGGCGGAGCACACCGCTCCGCCCGCGGACGCCGGCACGCCGGCCGAGCCTGCGGCGCCCGTTGCGGACGTCGCGACGGCCACGGGCGGCACGCCCGCTCCGTAGCATCCGGTGGCCTCATGGCCACCGTCGGCGTCATCACAGGGTCGGGCACGTACGCGCTGCCCGGCTTCGAGGGCTCGCAGCGGACGGTGCCGACGCGGTACGGCGACGTCATCGCGAGCGTCGGCTCGTTCGCGGGGACGGACGTGGTCCACATCTCGCGCCATCTGGAGGGCCACGTCCGGCTCTCCAACCACGTCAACCACCGCGCGAACGTCGTCGCCCTGCGCGAGCTGGGCGTCGATGCGGTGCTTGGCGTGACCGTCTGCGGGGCGTGCGATCCGTCGGTGGAGCTGGGGACGCTGATCGTGTTCGACGACCTGCACTTCCTCGTCAACCGGCTCGCCGACGGGGCGATCTGCACGCTGTACGACACGCCCGGCGAGGCGGGGCGCGGGCACTGGATCTACGAGGGCCCGTTCGCTCCCGCGCTGCGCGGCGCGTTGCTGGAGGCGTGCGCGGCCGCGGGCGTGACGGCGCGCGACGGTGGTTGCTACGGCCACGTCGACGGGCCGCGGTTCAACACGAGGGCCGAGATCCGGTCGCTGTCGTCGGTCGGCGTCACCGCGGTGTCGCAGACCGCCGGGCCGGAGACGGTGCTCTGCGGCGAGGCCGAGCTGCCCTACGCGCTCGTCGGCTACGCGACCGACTACGCGAACGGCGTGATGGACGAGCCGACGCCGGTCGAGGAGCTCGTCCGGCTCATCGCTGCGTCGGGCCCGACGTTCGCGTCCGTCCTGGAGGCCGCCGTGCCGCGCGCGGCGGCCGCCGACCTCGCGCCAGTTGGGACGCACTTCCGCTTTGACTGACCGGCCCGCCGCGATCGTCGTCGCCGAGGCGCCGCGGCCGGGGGCCTGCAAGACGCGGCTGGAGCCGTTGCTCGGCCCGGAGGGCTGCGCCGCGCTGCAGGCCGCGCTGATCCGGCGCGCCGTCGCGTGGGCGGAGGACGTGGGGGATGCGTACGTCGCGTACGCGCCGGCCGACGCCGTCGACGAGTTCGCGTCGCTGGCGCCGCGCGCGACGCTCGTCGAGCAGGTCGGCGGCGACGTCGGCACGCGACTGGCCGCCGCGACGGAGTTGGTGCTCGAGCAGCACGGCGGCCCGGTCGTGGTCGTCGGCGTAGACACGCCCCAGCTGGACGCCCGCCACGCGACCGCCGCCCTCGACGACCTCCGCGACGGCATCGACGTCACCGTCGGGCCGGCGAACCACGGCGGCTACTACCTCATCGGCCTCCGCGAGCCGCACCCCGAGGTCTTCGCGCTGCCGGCCGAGCAGTGGGGAGGCCCCGAGACCCTCTCGCTCACGCTCGGCGCCATCCACGAGGCCGGCCTCACCGTCGGCATGCTCCGCTCCGAACGCCTCCTCGAAGAGCCGCAGGATGCCGCCGCCCTCCTCGCCGACCCCGTCGCGCCCGAGGAGATCAGGGCGCTCCTCCGCGCCGCCTGAGAAGAGCCACCGCCGCCCCGCGTCTCGCGGCGCGGCCGGACGTCAGATGATCACTTGGTCGACGTAGCACCACCGCCAGTCCTCGCCCGGCTCGAACGACTGGACGATGGGGTGGCCGGACTCGGCGGCGTGCTTGGAGGCGTGTCGGTTCGGCGAGGAGTCGCAGCAGCCGACGTGCCCGCACTCGAGGCACAGCCGCAGATGGACCCAGCGCCCGCCGATGCGCAGGCAGTCCTCGCACCCCTCACGGGTGCTCGGCTCGACGTCCTTGATGTGGTCGCGGTGCGTGCACGACATGAGCCGAAGGCTACGCCCGCACTCAAGCCGCCTCCCGCTCGTACTGCCGCACCCACTTCCGGATCGCGTTGTCCGACACCCCGTACTTCCGCCCGGTCCCCGACCACCCCAGCGTCGCGACGTCCGCGAGCAGCACCTCCAACCCCGGCCGCTCCACCTTCCTCGTCTCGGGCCTCGGACCCGGCAGGGTCGGAGCGTGGACGCCGCACCCGCGAGAGCAGTAGCGGTGACTGCGGTACTTCGGCCGGAACACCGCGCCGCAGTGCGCGCAGGCCCGCTCGACCGGGATCGTCCGGCCGTTCCGGCCGCAGTGCGTCTCAAGCGTCGCGTTGCAGTTGGGGCAGACGATGCGGAGGTTCTCCAGGCGGTTGTCGTCGTTGACCCCGTTGATGTGGTCGAGGATGAGCGCCATCCGACGGCCGCGCCACTCCTCGCCCTGTCCGCAGAGCTCGCACCCCGGCTGCTTGAGCCCGGCCTCGTAGAGGCGCTCCTTGAGGCTCGCCGTCTTGACACGCCGGCCCTCAACGAGGAGCTCGGTCAACGGCGTCCGCCCGGCCGCAGCGGCGCGTGCGAGCCCCGCCAACGAGGCGCGACGAGGATCGAAGTGGTCGGTCGGGATCTCCCAGATCTCGACCCACTTCCGCAGCACCTTCCACCCGCCGCCGGTCGGGCACATCCCGAGTCGCCGGAGGCTCTCCGCCCAGCTGAGCGATGCAGCGATCGCCTGGCGTGCCTGGTCTTCCGTGTACCGTGGCGCCACGAACGTATGTTCGCACGCGGTTCGGACAGCGAGAGGTCACTGGGGAGCCCGGATTCGAACCGGGACTGCACGCTTCCAAAGAGCGGCGGGCTGCCGTTACCCCACTCCCCAATCGTTCCGAAGACTAGGGCGGGCCGGGCGTCGTCCTACGATCACGGGCCATGCCTCGCCTCACCGCCGTGATCATGGCCGCCGGGCAGGGCACCCGGATGCGGTCGAAGACGCCGAAGGTGCTCCATGACCTGTGCGGCTGGCCGCTCGTGCGGTGGCCCGTGGAGGCGGCGAAGGCTGCCGGGGCCGACACGGTGGTCGTGGTGGGCGGCCCGGACCGGGCCGTGGAGGGGCATCTGCCGGAGGACGTCGTGATCGCCGTGCAGCACGAGGCGAAGGGCACCGGCGACGCGGTGCGCAGCGCCGCCGAGCACATCGGCGAGGACGACACCGTGGTCGTGCTCAGCGGGGACGTGCCGCTCATCACCGCCGACGCGATCCGCCGGCTGGCGGAGGCTCACCGGGCGAGCGGCGCGGCGGCGACCATGGCGACGATGGTGCTCGACGACCCGTCGGGCTACGGGCGCGTCGTCCGCGACCACGCCACGCAGGACGTCGTGAAGGTCGTCGAGACGAAGAAGCCCGGCGACGCGACCGACGAGGAGCTCGCGATCCGCGAGGTCAACACCGGCGTCTACGCGTTCACGGGCGGCCTGCTGCTCGAGGCCCTCAAGCAGATCCGCAACGACAACGCCCAGGGCGAGTACTACCTCCCCGACGCGCTCCAGGTCCTGCGCGACCAAGGCCACCGCACGGCGGCGCACGTCGTCGACGACCCGAACCTGACGCTCGGCATCAACGACCGCGTCGACCTCGCGGACGTCCGCCGGCTCGCCCAGCGCCGCATCGTCGACGACCACCAGCGCGCGGGCGTGACCATCGTCGACCCGGCGAGCGTCCAGATCGACGCCGACGTCGTCCTCGGCCGCGACACGACGGTCGAGCCGTTCACGATCCTCAAGGGCATCACCCACGCCGGCGAGGACTGCCGCATCGGCCCGCACGCGACGCTGACCGACACGACGCTCGGCGACGGCGTGACCGTGTTCCACGCCTACCTCATCGACTCCACGCTCCACGACGGCGTCCGCGTCGGCCCGTACGTGCACCTCCGGGGGAACACGGTCATGCGCGAGAACGCCCGCGCCGGGACCTTCGTGGAGATGAAGAACTCCGACATCGGCGAGGGCACGAAGGTGCCGCACCTGAGCTACCTCGGCGACGCCGACGTCGGCGCGAACACGAACATCGCGGCGGCGAACGTGACCGCCAACTACGACGGCCGCAACAAGCACCGGACGACGATCGGCGAGGGCGTCAAGACGGGCGTCGACACGACGTTCGTGGCACCCGTGACGGTCGGCGACAACGCCGTGATCGCCGCCGGATCGGTCATCACGGACGACGTCCCGGAGGACGCGTTGGGGGTTGCCCGGGCGCGCCAGCGCAACGTCGAGGGATACGCCCGGCGGACGGGCTAGAGTGACCGGACGTGAGCGCCGTCGACGCCGACGCCCGGGCCGCGACAAGCCTGGACATCCAGTACGACAAGCGGCTGATGCTGTTCGGGGGTCGCGCACACCCCGAGCTGGCCGCGAAGATCGCCGACAAGCTCGGCATCGCCCCCGGCCCCGTCACGCTGAAGACCTTCTCGAACGGCGAGGTCTACTGCCGGTTCGACGAGTCGATCCGCGGCGCGGACGTCTTCATCGTGCAGCCGACGTGCGGCAACCCGCACACGGGCGTCTCCGCGAACGACTCGCTCATGGAGCTCATGCTCATGATCGACGCGGCCGTCGGCGCCTCCGCGCACCGCGTCATCGCCGTCACCCCGTGGTACGGCTACTCGCGTCAGGACAAGAAGTCCACGGGGCGCGAGCCGATCAGCTCCCGCGCCGTCGCCCGCATGCTCGAGGCCGTGGGCTGCGACCGCGTCCTCACGATGGACCTCCACGCCGGCCAGCTGCAGGGCTTCTTCCAGGTCCCGGTCGACCACATGACCGCGCTGCGGATGCTGAGCGACTACTTCCGCGACCTGAACCTGCCGGACCTCGTCGTGGTCGCGCCGGACGTCGGCCGCGCGAAGCTCGCCGAGAAGTTCCGCGAGAAGCTCGGCGCGGACCTCGCGATCCTCACGAAGGAGCGCCCGGCCCACCAGGTCGCCGAGATCGGCTACATCATCGGCGACGTCAAGGACAAGACGGCGCTGCTGCTCGACGACATGATCGACACGGCGGGAACGCTGACCGCCGCGGCCGAGACCGTCCTCGACTCCGGCGCGCGCAGCGTCTACGCCGCCGCCACGCACCCCGTGCTCAGCGGCCGCGCGTTCGAGAACCTCGCCAAGGTGCCGTTCGAGGAGATCGTCGTCACCGACACGATCCCGCTGCGCGAGGGTGCGCCGTCCAACATCCGCGTGCTGTCGTGCGCGGACCTCCTCACCGACTCGATCCGCCGGATCTTCACCGACGACTCGGTGAGCGAGGTCTTCGGCGGCGAGAACCAGCTCTTCTAGCGCCGGGCGACGCCCAGCATCCACACCGCGAGCAGCGCGGGCTCGGAGCCCGGGTTGCGCCAGCGGTGCCGCGTCCCGTTCTGCACCACGACGTCGCCGGGACCCAGGCGCCTCTCGGCGCCGTCGTCGAGCTCCAGCACGAGCTCGCCGCGCAACACGATCTCGAGGTCGACCGTGTCGGTCGTGTGCATGCCCGGCTCGTCGGCCTCCATGTGCGCGAGCATCTCCGGCAGCACCCGCTCGATCTCCGCCTCGCCCTCGGCGGGATCGAGGTCCGCGGGCGGCTCGGCGCCCTCCGGCGGGATCGTCGAGAAGCTGAACCGCAGCCCGCCGACGGGTGGGAAGTACGACGACCACGCGGGCTGCGCGCCGTCGTCGGGCAACGTGGGCGGTACGTCCGCGCCCCACAGCTGGAAGAACTCCCAGCCGGGCAGCGCCCGCAGCGTGTCCGGCGCGACCTCGTCGTCGGCGGCGAAGACAGAGCGACCCGTCGCGTCGTGGCCGGTGACCACGCGCCGGACCCGCTGCGGTGCGTCCACGATCAGCTCGTCTCGTACTTGAACGAGAGGTCCAGCCGCACGCGGAAGTTCGTGATCTGCCCGTCCTCGATCGTCACGTCCTCGCGGACGACCTCCGCGATGCGCAGGTCACGCACCGAGCTGGCCGCGGTCTGAACCGCGTTGCGGGCCGCCGCCTCCCAGGACTCGCTGCTCGTACCGATCACCTGCGTGACGCGATAGACGCTGTCGGCCATGGGGCCTCCTTCGTACGAGATGGACGAGAGCGAACGTTCTCACGTCCTTGCTCCACTCGGAAGGGCTTCAGGCAACCGGACGCGACAGCAGCTGTCCCGCGACGCCGCGCCGCGTGCTGCCCGCGTGGAGCACGTCGAGCTGCCCCGCCGCCGGCACGGTCGCAAGCCGCGCCGACCAGCGGTTGCGTGCCGCGCGGCGCGGCACGGTGATGCGGGCGCGGGCGGTGAACACGCGGTCGCCGACCGTGAACCGCACGACGACGACGCCCCGCGCCCGGCGCGCGATCGTCCCCGCGACGCGCAGCACGCCGCCCGACCGGACCGACCGCGTCACCCGCAGCGCGGGCGCTCGCGTCGCCGCCACCAGCCGCGCGCTCGCCGGCCGGACGCCCGCGTCACCCGTGTACGAGAGCGTCACCGTCCCGGTGCGCCGCCGCCGCTGCACGGCGGGGAGCGCACGGGAGGCGGAGAACCGGCCCGCTCGCGGCCGCACGGAGAACCGCGTCGTCCGCCCGCCCGCGCGCAGCGCGATGCGGACCGATCCCGTCGCGCGCGCGACCAGCGATCCCGCCACCTCGAGCCGCCCGCGCCGGATCCGGACCCGCCGCACCTGCAGCGCCGCGGGCACGCGCGCCGTGGCACCTGGCGTCCCCGCCGGCGGCGTGCCCGGCGCCGGCCCGGCGCCGGCCCGGTCGTCGTCGGCCAGCGCGATCGCCGCCGAGGACGTGCCCAGCACCGCGCCCGACGGCGCGGCGAGCGTCACGCCGATCCGCTCGTCCGGCTCGACCACCGCGTCGTGCACGAGCGGCAGCTCCAGCGTCGTTCCCGCCGCCCCCGCCGGCACGGTGACGGTCGCCGGCGCGCCCGTCACGTCGCCGCCCGGATCGTCGACCGACACCGCCGCGGTGACCGGCACCCCGGCACCATCGACGTGCGCGACTGCAACGGGGACGCGCGCGACGCCGTCGGCCTCGTTCGCCACCGCGTCGCCGACCGACAGCACCGGGACGTGCAGCAGGTCGCCGTGGATCTCGTTCTTGAAACCGCCCGGCTTCGCGTCCCACACGACCTGGAAGCGAGCGCCGAGGCCCGCGATCGCCGGCCGCCCGGCGTCGGTGACGTCCTCGCCGTCGGGACCGGTCTGCCCGATGCGGAAGTCCGCGCCCGCGGGCGCGCCGCCGATCAGCCGCTGCCCGAGAATCTCCTGCTCGTTCACCGCCAACCCGCCGGTCTCGGGGTCGGCGCCCCACACGACGACCGCCTCGCGCGCGACAGGATCGGCGGCGATCGCCGGCGCCGACGCGTTGCTGCCCGCGGTCCCGTTGGGGCCGGTCTCGCTCGCGCGCACCGCATCGCCGTCGCGCGCGCCCGCCGCGGTGACGCGCTGGACGAACGCCTCGAACTCGTTGTCGGCGAGCCCGCCGGTCGCCGGGTCGCCCTGGTACGCCACGAGGAACCGGCTCGCCGCGGCGTCCCACGCGACGTCCGGCGACGGGTTCGTCCCGCCGGCCGTCCACGTGCCACCGGCGTTCGCCCCCTCGTCGCCCTCGGCGCCGGTGAAGCTGACGCGGAAGTCGTCGGGCCCGACCGGCGTGATCGGCGCGCTGCGGCCGTCGAGCAGCTGGCCGAAGAGCTCCTGCGACTGGAACGCGTCGTCGGGGGTCGGCTCCGCGTACCAGACGACGAGGTAGCGGCCGGACGCCGCGTCGTACGCGACCGCGGGGCGCTGCGTGTACGCCTCCGCGCCGTCCTGCGCCGCCGTGGCCGAGATGACGGCGTCGGAACCGAGCACGGTCCCGGTCCCGCTCACGCGCTGCACCTGGATCGTGTCGTCCTCGGCGCTCGCCACGTCCGTCGACCACGCGACGAGGAACTCGTCGCGGTCCGGGTTCCACGCGACCGACGGGCTCTCGGCGTCGTCCGCGGCGGCCGTCGGGCTGCCCGTCTCGCTGACCTGGATGAGCCCGCCCTCGACCGCACCCGCGCCCGTCACCTTCCGCGCCCACACCTCGAACTTGTCGTTCGGATGCCCGAGCGTCTGGTCGTCGATCGAGAACACGACGAGCCAGCGGTCGCTCGCCTCGCTGTACGCGACCGACGGCTCGGGGAAGACGAGCAGCGGGTCGGTGTCCTCGCCCACGCCCGCGAGGTTCAGCCGCGGGCCGACCGGCTGGCCGGCGGCGTCCAGGCGCTGGCCGTAGACGCCGTACGAGATCGAGCCGCCGGAGGCGTTCGGGTTCGCCGCGAACACGACGAGCGACTCGCCCGTGCGCGTGTTGACCGCGACGTCGGGGTCGGTCGCGAGCTTCGACGTCTCGGCGAGCGTCCCGGTCGTCGAAAGCTGCCGGTCGGTGCCGTCCTCGAGCGCCGTCGCGGGCGCCGCGACCACCGCCGTCGCGACGACCATCGAAACGAGCCACCGTCGTCCGTGCCTGCGCATCCCGCTCCTCGCGACGGGACGCTACCGGACCTCGATCCCCACGACTCGCACGTCGGCCGGTGTTGGTCTTCCTAACCGTGCCCTGAGCAGGAACTTCACCACGGAACGGCGGGACTTGGCGCCGTCTGGTACTTGACTTCCCAGTGGCCTACACAAGCGCCTAGCACATTCCTCCCCCGCCTGGACGCATGTTCGATAGAGGGCGCTTCGACAGCGTTGACTCGCAGGTTCGGACCGGCGTAGGGTCGGTTCCCAGCGAAGTACATCCACCTGAGCTGGTGGACCCAATTCACCGCCGGAAGGTCCGATCGCGGCGCGTTCACCCGGAACGTTCGTGCGCAAGGCCATCTGCTCCTTCGCCGGCTGACTCCTCGAGGAGGAGACATCGTGCGTTCTCTCTGGGCCCGCTGGGCGGGCCATCGACGCTTGCTGCTTTCAGCAGGCCTGGCCGTGATCGCGATCGCGGTCGTCATCCCTTCCGCCTTCGGCGTCCTCACGGGCAGCCCCTCGAAGTTCGAGGGAGACGACGGCAACATGATCGTCGACACGACCGGCAACGGCGACTGGAGCACGGTCGCCTTCGACAAGGTCACTGATCTGACGAACGGTCAGGACGACTCGTTCACACCGGGCCAGAAGCAGGACTCCGTGTGTCCGGGCGTCGAGCCGCACAGCAACCCGCCGAAGGACGACTTCAGCGCCGTCGCCTCCTACAGCGAGACGAGCGCGTCGCTGCGGACGTACCTCTACGGCGCGACGATCCGCGTCGCCCCGAACGGCAACGCGAGCGAGAACGTCGAGCTCAAGCAGGGCAAGAACGGCACCTGCGCCGGCTCCACCCTCCTGGCGCGGACCAAGGGCGACAAGCTGCTCTCCTTCGACTACCTCAACGGCGGCACGACGCTGGACCTGCACGTGCTCACGTGGATCGTCACGAGCAACCCCGCCAGCCCGGACTTCGACCCCAACAACGCGACGTGCTTCGTCGGCAACGACGTCCCGCCGTGCTGGGGCGCGAACGTGCTCGATCCGTCGGCGACGACGTTCGAGGGCAAGGCGAGCACGGCCGCGATCACGGCGGCCAACAACCCGATCACGAACGCGGCCCTGCAGGCCGGCCAGTTCGCTGAGTTCGCCGTTGATCTCGTCGGTGCGGGCGTCATCCCGGCGAACACCTGCAAGGCGTTCCCGCAGACCGTGTGGGAGTCGCGGGCGTCCGGCAGCAGCTTCGTGTCGACGACGAAGGACATCTCGATCGAGAACCGCACGATCTCCAACTGCGCGCAGATCAAGATCATCAAGCAGACCAACCCGCGCGGCCTCGACCAGAAGTTCTCGTTCACCTCCGACCTGCCGGCGAACTCGGCGGCCGGCGGCGTGGCGTGCACGACGGGCGGCGCGTCCGGCGTGTCCGCGACCGGCGCGTTCTGCCTCAACGACACGGGCAACACCGGCAAGGCGCAGGGGTCGACGACGACCGCCAACAACAGCACGGGCAACACGATCACGGAGACCGAGGTCCTCCCGGGCACCTACCACGTCACGGAGGGCGCGGACCCGACCGGGTTCGGGTTCAGCTCGGTGACGTGCACCGGGACGACCAACTTCAGCTCGACCGGGAAGGCGTTGACGGTGACGCTCGCCCAGAACGACAGCGTCGTCTGCGTGTACACGAACCAGCAGCAGCTGGGAGCCATCAGCGTGACGAAGGTGTCGGCGAAGGGCAACGCTCCGCTCGCCGGAGCCAGCTTCACCGCTACCGCGAGCGACGGGACCACCGTCTACAACATCGGGCCGACCAACTCCAACGGCACGGCGTGCGTGGCGAACCTCCCGTTCGACACGTACACGGTCGCGGAGAGCTCGGCGCCGAGCGGCTACGCGAAGGACGCTGCGTCGCAATCGGTGGTGGTGAACACCAACGGCAACTGCACGACTGGGGCGACCACGCCGGCGAACAGCTTCGTCGACACGCCGCTCTCGAAGATCCAGATCAAGTTCTTCTCGCTCGCGCAGGACACCAACGGCGACGTGACCAAGTCCCAGATCTCGTGCACCAAGGGCGGGAACACGGTGCCTGCGGTGACGGAGAACGGTGACCCGGATGCGTCGCCGTCGAAGTACGACGACACCGACGAGACGTTCGGCAACGGCACGAGCACGCTGACGCCGGGGGTCTACACCTGCACGATCGACGTCGACCCGTGAGGTCCTCGTTGACGTGACGGCATGAAGAGAGGGCGGCTTCGGCCGCCCTCTCCACGTTCGTGCCGCTACGGGACGAGGTTCTGCTGCTCGGCCGGGCAGCGCTGCTGCTGGAACGGCGCGTCGGCCATCTCCGCGGTCACCACGTAGTTGACGCTCTTCAGCGAGCCGGAGACCGTGAAGTCGTACATGCCGCCCGGGATCGCATGCCCGCCGACGTTCGAGCTGATCGAGAACGCCGGGACGAAGCACACCTGGTAGTGGTCGGTGCGACTGCCCTTGCTCGTGGAGGAGCCGACGAGCACGCCGCTGCGCGTCTCGCCCGTCGGGGCCTTCAGGACGAAGCTCTCGAGCGTGCCGGTGACGTAGAGGTCGGCCTGCACGCCGACGCCGCCGCCGTCCCACCAGATGCCGCCGCTGTAGTCGACGTTGCCGTCGCACAGGCGCTCGCTCGCGGTCAGCGAGCCGGACAGCGCGCCGCTCCACGTCCGCTGGTGCCAGTCGTCCTCGTTGAGGCACCAACCGGGTGCGTTCGGGTTCGGCGAGTTCCACGTCGATTCGCGCATCAGGCTGAGCGGTGACGATGCGCCCGCCGCCTGCTTGCGGCCTGCCAGCGCGGACGCCGGGCCGAGCTGCGCGAACGCAGCGAAGATGAGCAGCGCGAGGACGGCGACGCGGCAGGCAGGCCGCGTCGCGGACGCGGGCGTCCGTGACATGCGTGAGTACCCCTTGGGTGACGGGTGGACGGCCGACAACCGGTACGTTCCTGGCCCCCTGCCAGCCCCGCGGTATCCCCTCCGCCGGGTACCCAGTTCAGTCGGTGTCGGGTACTTGCGTCCCCTGTTATCGACAGGAAGGCGTGCGGATAAACACGAAGTTCGGCGACGCTGGACGGACCTCCGGATCGGTACCGTGCGCGGCGTGACGCGACTCGTCGTCATCGGCTCCGACGCGCCGGAAGTCGCTGCGGCGATCGACCGGAACGCCTACCTGCTGGACGAGGGTGACGCGACGCCCGAGCTGGCCGCGCGCCACCGCGGGCACGCCTTCGAGCCGGAGCAGCTGCTGCGCGACACGCGCGACCACGACGTCGTCGCGCTGCGCGGTTCGCTCGTCTCGCCGCTGACGCCGCGGTTCTCGATCCGCGACCTCGCGCTGCAGCTCGGCGCGCCGGTCCTGCTCACCGAGCCGGCGGCGCCCGGCCTCACGGGGCGTGCGCGGCTGGCGGTCGAGGGCGCGCTCGGCGCCGGGCTTGCGGTCGCGGCGACGATCGTCACCGGCTGGCCGGATCCGCCCGGCCGGGTGCTCCTCGACGAGCGCGTGCTGCTCTACCAGGTGACCGAGGTGCCGGTGCTCACGCTGAGCGCGGGGGAGCGGCCGGACTGGCCGGTCGACGACTGGTACGCGACGGCGCCCGCGACGCGCCGGGCGGCGCCGGTGCAGGTCGCGCTCGACCCGTACCACGAGTGGGAGGGCGACGTGCCCGGCGATCCCCGCAGCGCGCCGCGCCCGCGGATCATGGAGGCGCTCGCCGAGATCATCGCCACCGAGGGCCCGATGCTCGCGAGCCGCGCCTACGCGATCTACAACAGGGCATCGGGCGGCAAGAAGCTGACGAGCGTCGCGCGCGCGCCGCTGTCGAACTCCGTCTACCACCTCGCGCGCGAGGGCAAGGTCGCGCTGACCCGCGAGGACGAGATCCCGTGGCAGCGCGACGACGTCGTCCGCACGCCCGACTCGCCGCCCGTCGTCGTGCGGCAGCTCGGCCCGCGTGAGCTGATCGAGGTGCCGCTCGACGAGATCGCCGAGCTCATGCGCCGCCTCGGCGACGTCCCGGACCGCAAGCGCGCGGTGCTGAACGCCTACGGCCTGGTCCGCATGACGTCCCGCGCCGAGCAGTACCTCGCGACCGCGGAGGAGCTGCTCGGCGACGGCGACCGCGACGGGGCCGCCCCGGAGGGCTGATGGAGTCCGCGGCCGTCGCGCTCATGACGCGCCTGGGCCTGACCGACGAGGAGCTGTGCGCGGTCCTCGACGAGGACCCGCTGACGATCATCACCGACGAGCTGGCGCACCGGCCGGAGATCGGGATCCTGCTCGGCCTCACCGCCGAGCACGACCCCGCGCTGCTGCGGCGCTGGCTGCGCGCCGCCGGCCGTCACGGCCGCCCGATCGACCTGCTGCTGCGGCGGGACTTCGCCGCGTTCGAGGTCGCGCTCGCCGATCTCGACGAGCGCGGGCTGATCATCCGGGGACGCTGACCCGGATGTTGTCGATGACGGTCGGCGCCTCGATGCCGAGGTGCGTCAGCGTGCGCACGGCGCCGGAGCCGGGGTCGGCGAGCAGCGCGAGCAGCAGGTGCTCGGGCCGCAGGCGATCCGAGCCGGCGGAGATCGCCTCGTGCAGCGCGCGCTCGAAGGCGGCGCGGCAGTTCGGGGTCGGGTCGAGCTCGCCCGTGATCGACAGCGGCGCGTCGGTCACCTCGGCCAGCTCGCGGACCGCGTCGCGCGCGGCGTTGAGCTCGACGCCGGCGGTGCGCAGCGCGCGGCTCGCGGCGCCGACCTCGGTGCGCAGCAGGCCGAGGAGCACGTGCTCGGTGCCCAGGTTCAGCGCGCGCATCGCGCCCGCCTCCTGACGGCCGAGGTGCACGGCGAGCCGCGCGGCGCCCGTGAGGACGAACTCGCCGGACGCAGCGGAGGTGGAGGTGTCGCGCGCCTCGTCCAGCTGCTCGCGGACGAGACGGGCGTAGCGGCGGTGCGCGGCCTGCCGCGTCACCCCGAGCGCCTGCGCGACCTGGCTCCAGGACCAGCCTGCGCGCAACGCGTTCTCGACGTGGACCGCCTGGAGGCGGTCCAGGTGGCGGCGCAGGTCGCAGACCGCGCCGAGGGCCTCGCCCGGATCCTCCAGGCGGGCGGCGGTGGAGAGGAGCTCACTCGGCTCGGAACCAGTCATCTGCGGGGGTCAACGCCCGCTGACGTCACGGGTTGGAGAGTTGACGCGAGAAAACGCACGAACGGCCTAGAAGAACCGTCGAGACGGCGCGTTGGCGTTCGTTCAGGGTCGATGCACCAAAACAAGGTGCGGATCGCCCATGAACACAGGTTGACCGGGGCTGCAAGCGCCCCGGCGAGCGTCACTTCGGCTCGGGGCGGCGCTCGCCCGGCCACACGCCGGTGAGCCAGCGGAACCCCTCGGCGCCGCTGCGGTTGACCGCCGCGCGGACGGTCTGGAAGACGATCCCCTGGACGGCCGCGGCGCTCAGCACCTTCGCCCACGTCGTCTCGTCCTGCGTGGCCTTCGGGGCCTCCTCGTCGTCGAACTTGCTCCACACCCAGTTGAAGACGCTCTTGGACAGGAAGCCCGCCGCGAGGCCGAGGACGATGCCGAACGGGCGGTAGATCAGCCTGAGGATCACGTTGGGGACAGTACCCGCCACAAGTCGACCGATGCATGGTCGATACTGCTCGTACGACATGGGTGGTCAAGACGACACCCGGCACGAGTCCGAGGAGCTCCTGCGCCGCGCGCTGCTGGACGCCGAGGCAGCCGCCTCGGTCGCGCTGCGGGTCGAGCCGCTGTCCACCTGCCAAGCCCTGACGATCATCTTCCACGGCCGCCGCGATCTCGGGACGATCCAGACGTACGTCGCGCACGGCGGCCTGGGCGCGGGCGCGACCGTCGGCGCGGGCGACCTGCTGCGCGTCCCGTGCGACCTCGACCTCGGCGACGCGGGCGACCGCACGGAGGCCGAGGCGCTCTACGCCGCGCAGGCCCGCTCGCTGCGCGACAGCATCACCGCGGCTGACACAGTGCTTGCGGTGTGGAGCGAGCCGCTCGCGGACGTCGCCGAGTCGCCGGTGCAGGTCGACCGCTCGATCACGCTGCCGGTCGAGCTGCCGGCGCACCGGCTCATCCCGGTCGCGCTCGTCGCGCCCGAGCGCGGGGTGGTCGTCGCGCCGGTCTGCAGCGCGCGGACGCTCGCGGAGGGGCGCCCGCCGCTCGGCATCGCCTGCGCGCAGCAGGACGTCACGCGGATCTACCCGCTCGCCGACGACCCCGAGGCGTGCCTCGACGACTTCCTCGCGGTCGCGGCCGAGCACGCGCGCCAGCTGGCCGAGCGGCTCGACCACCAGGAGGCCTCGGTCGAGCGGTTCCTCGAGCTCAGCGGCGAGGGCGACGAGGCGTGACGCGACGCCGTCTCGTGCGCCGCCTGGCGATCGCCGGCGGCGTCCTCGTCTTCTGCGTCGCCGTGTTCTTCGTCACCCGCTGGCTGGCCGTCGACAACGGCGAGCGCGCCCGCGTGGAGGCGCTCCTGCGCGCACAGGCGCGCGGGGACGCGGCTGCGATGGCGCGCGAGATCGAGGGCTGCGACGCGGCCTGCCGCGACCGGCTCGCGGGGCTCGCGCAGCGACTGAAGACGGCGGACGGCGAGGTCGAGGTCGTCCGCTACGACAGCCGCACGAGCCACGCGCTGGGGGAGGAGACGGGCCCGACCCGGATCGTCTGGCAGGCCGAGGGAAGGCTCACGACAGTGCAGTGCGTGCTCGTCCGCCGTACCGGGTCGGTGCTGAGTGGGCCGCACGTTACGCTGCTGCGCCTGAGCGATCCGATCGGCCGTGAAGCGTCCTGCTGAAGCCGCATCGTTCCTCCCGTCCCGGTGTTCCCCACCCCGTGCGCCGCATGAACCGATCACTCCTGCCCCTGCTGCTCGGGCTCGCCGCCCTGCTCGTCCCGGCCGCGTCCGCCTCCGCTCAAGGCCTCGACGTCCCGTCGAAGCGGACGCTCTACGCCGACGGCCCGACGAACCGCTACCTCATGGACGGGCAGTGGCTGTTCCGCCTCGACCCGGACAGGGCCGGCATCACGCAGGGCTGGAACAAGCAGAGCTCGACCGACGGCTGGTCGGCCACGACGGTGCCGAACGCGTGGAACGCCGGCGACGAGTCGCCCGCGTCGATGGCCGGCGGCGTCGGCTGGTACCGCAAGGACTTCAAGCTGCCGTCGTCGAGCAGCCGGTTCGACTGGGTCATCCGCTTCGAGTCGGTCAACTACCGCGCGACGGCGTGGCTCAACGGCAAGCCCGTCGGCCGGCACCGCGGCGCTTACCTCCCGTTCGAGCTGCACCTGCCCGCGAGGGCGCTCAACCGCGGCGGGACGAACCGGCTCGTCATCCGGATCGACAGCGTCCGCAAGGCGTTCGACCTCCCGCCGTCGGGCCTCACGCGCACCGCGGTCCCGACCGGCGGCTGGTGGAACTACGGCGGGATCCTGCGCGAGGTCTACCTCAAGCAGGTCGACACGGCCGACTTCACCACCGTCCAGGTCCTGCCCGACCTCGCGTGCCGCACGTGCGCCGCGTCGGTCCGCTTCCGCGTCGGCGTCAAGAACTTCTCGGGCGCGAGCCAGCGCCTGCGGTTGAGCGGCAAGTTCGGCGGCCAGCGGGTGAGCTTCGACTCGATCGGCGTGGGAGGCCGCCGCTCGACCACGTTCGAGTCGAGCATCCGCGTCTCGTCGCCGCGGCTGTGGTCGCCGCGGCACCCGTCGCTCTACAGCGTCACGCTCGACCTGCGCGCGGGGGACCGGGTGGTCGACCGCTGGAGGCTCAAGTCGGGCATCCGCTCGGTCAAGGTCGTCGACGGGCGGCTGACGCTGAACGGCCTGCCGATCTCGTTCCGCGGCTACGGCTTCCACGAGGACGACCGCAAGATGGGCTTCGCGATCGACAACGCGACCCGCGAGCGCTACGTCCAGGACGCGATCGACTCGGGCGCGACGCTGCTGCGCTCGCACTACCCGCTCCATCCGTACTTCCACGAGCTGGCCGACCGGCGCGGCCTGCTCATCTGGTCGGAGATCCCGATGTACGCGCTCAAGACGCCGGAGCTGAAGAAGGAGATCGTCCGCGCGACCGGCGCCCGCGAGCTGCGCGAGAACATCCTCACCAACGGGTCGCACCCGTCGATCATCACGTGGTCGGTCGGCAACGAGCTCTCGTCGAAGCCGGGCCCGGTGCAGGGCGAGTACCTCCAGCGCGCGGCGACGCAGGCGCGCGCGCTCGATCCCACGCGGCCCATCTCGTACGCCGTCGCGGGCTACCCCGCCGCGGGCTGCCAGGCGCGCTACAAGCCGCTCGACATCATCGGCATCAACGACTACTTCGGCTGGTACCCCGGCCCGAACGGCCAGATCGCCGACCGCACGGTGCTCTCGGACTACCTCGACTCGGTCCGCGCGTGCTACCCGACGAAGGCGGTCGTGGTGTCGGAGTTCGGCGCGGAGGCGAATCGCCGCGGGCCCGTCGAGGAGAAGGGCACGTTCGAGTTCCAGCAGGACTTCATCAACTACCAGCTGGGCGTCATCAACTCGAAGACGTGGCTGAGCGGCGCGGTCTACTGGGCGCTCAAGGAGTTCCGCGTGCGGCCGTCGTGGGACGGCGGCAACCCGCGGCCCCAGCCGCCGATCCACCAGAAGGGCGTCGTGGACTTCGACGGCAACCGCAAGCCGGCGTTCTTCGACCTGCAGCGGCTGTTCAAGGCGTTCGACCAGTACCCGGGCGATCCTGTGCGCGCGGCTCGCGCGAGCGCGGGCGCGGGGCGTGACTGAGCGCCCTCGCTACCATCGTCTGCCGTCATGGCCTCCTCCGACACCACTTCGCTCGCCATCGCCACTCGCGACCTCGAGGGCTCCCGCGCCAACCGCCGCCTGCGGCGTGACGGCCGCGTCCCCGGCGTCCTCTACGGCGGGGACGGCGATCCGGTGGCGTTCAGCGTCGACTCGCGCGAGCTGCGCCACGCTCTGAACGCGGCCGGCGCCGTGGTCGAGCTGTCGCTGGACGGCAACAAGACGACCGCCGTCCTCAAGGACTTCCAGCGCCATCCGGTGCGCGGCGACATGATGCACGTGGACTTCCTGCGCGTGCGCATGGACCAGCCGATCCAGACGCCCGTGCTCCTGGAGCTCACCGGCGTCGACGAGGCCCCCGGCACCGTCGAGGGCGGCGTGCTCGAGCAGACCCTGCGCGAGCTCACCGTCGAGGCCCTGCCGGCCGAGGTGCCGGAGTCGATCCAGTTCGACGCGTCGTCGCTCGAGCTGGGCGCCACCGTGCACGTCTCCGACCTCACCGCTCCCGCCAAGGTGACGATCATCGACGACGCCGAGACGGTCGTCGCGTCGATCACCATCCCGCGCGCGGTCATCGAGGAGCCGGAGGAGCCCGAGACCGAGACCGAGCTGGTCGGCGAGGGTGCGGAGGGCGCCGAGGCGTCCGCCGAGGGCGAGGGCGACGCCGAGGGCGGCTCCGGCGACGCCGAGCAGCCCGACACCACCGAGGAGTAGTTCCGCTCCGTGCGCCTGCGCCGTCCGGGCGGCCGTGGCGGCGGCGGCCGGGACATCGTCGCGCCGGTCGACTGGCTCGTCGTCGGGCTGGGGAACCCCGGCGCGCAGTACGCGGGCACCCCGCACAACGTCGGCTTCGAGGTCGCCGACGCGCTGGCGCGGCGGTGGGACATGCCGCAGGCGCGCAAGAAGTTCAACGGCCTCGTGGCCGACGGGCGCACGGGCATCGGCGGCCCGCGCGTGGCCGTGCTCCTGCCGCAGACCTTCATGAACGAGGCGGGCCGCTCCGCCGGCCCGGCGCGCGGCGCGTACAAGGTCGACCTCGATCGCGTGCTCGTCATCCACGACGAGATCGACCTGCCGTTCGGCGAGATCCGCACGCGGACCGGCGGCGGGCTGGCGGGTCACAACGGCCTGAAGTCCCTGCGGCGCGAGCTCGGCGACCCCGGCTTCGTCCGCGTCCGCGTGGGGGTCGGCCGGCCCGACTCGACCGATCCGGACATCGTCGCGTCGTACGTGCTCGGGAAGTGGCGCCAGCCGCGCGAGGAAGTCCGCGCGCTCGTCGAGCGGGCTCGCGACATCGCCGAGGACATCGTCCTCGGGCGCCGCGAGCCCTGACCTCTCCTACACTCGGTGAAGACCTCGGCCGGGCCTCGTGCCCGGTCGCTGTGCGTGCCCTGACATGGCCCTGAGAACCCTCCTCCAGCACTTCGACGACAACGCGGAAGCGGTGCAGCTGCACCGTGAGGGCGGGCGCGCGTTCGTCAGTCAGGCCTTGCGGCCGTTCCTCGTCGCGGGGCTCGCCGAGGCGGAGGCCGGGCCGCTGCTGGTCGTCGCCGGCGACGACCGCCAGGCCCGGGATCTCGCGACGGACCTGACGGCGTGGCTGGCGCCGCGGCCGGTGCGCTTCTACCCGAGCCGCGGCGTCACGTACGAGTCGCATCTCGCTCCGCCGCCGCACCTCGTCGGCCTGCGCGTCGCCGCCATCGACGCGCTGCTCGACGACCCGAACGACTCCGCGGAGGCGCCGGTGGTCGTCGTGTCCGCCGTCGCGCTCTCCGAGAAGGTCCCGGATCCGGAGCTGCGCCCGCACGGGTTCACGATCGCCAAGGGCGACCTGCTCGACCTCGACGAGACGGCGGACCGGCTCGTCTCGATGGGCTACGAGCGCGCCGACCAGGTCGAGGACCGCGGCCAGTTCGCGATCCGCGGCGAGATCCTCGACCTCTACCCGGCGACCGCGGACCGCGCGGTGCGCGTCGACCTCTTCGACATCGAGGTCGAGACGCTGCGCGAGTTCTCCACCTTCACGCAGCGCAGCTTCGGCGACGTCGACGTCGTCGAGATCGCCCCGGCCGCGGAGCTCGCCGCCGAGCACCGCGAGCTCGCCGAGGTCGCGGCGACCGACGACGAGAGCGAGCGGCCGGACATCGCCGAGCTGCTGCCCGTCGACCGCTTCCGCGCGTTCCTCGAGCTCGCCCCGCAGACGGCGCGGATCGTCATCGCCGCCGAGGAGGACGTCGAGCCCGCGCTGCGCGACCACTGGCAGGACGTCTGCACGGCGTTCCACGACCAGGACGCCCACGACCTCTACATCCACCCCGACACCGTCCTCGGTGCGCTGACGGACCGGGCGAAGATCCGCCTGTCCAGCATCAGCGGCAACCAGCCGCTCGAGTTCCGCGCCCAGACGGCCGACACGGCCGCGCGGTCGCTGAAGGAGGCGGAGACCGAGCTCGAGAAGCTCGTCCGCTCCCAGTACCGCACCGTCGTCACGTGGGCGACGAGGGCGGAGGGCGAGCGCGCCGCCTACAACCTCGCCCGCATCAAGGCGGCCTGGGATGCCAGCGAACCGCTGCGCTTCGTCCACGCGCGACTGCGCGACGGCTTCATCGCGCCCGGCTTCAAGCTCGCCGTCCTCCCGGACCACCGCCTGCTCCGCCGCCGCCGCGCCGAGAGGACCGGCGGGATGGACGCCGGACGGCGGCGCAAGGGCACCCTCCGCTCGTTCGCCGACCTCCGGACCGGCGACATCATCGTCCACGAGGACCACGGCCTCGCCCGCTTCGCCGGCTTCGACACGAAGACCGTCGCGGGCGTCACCCGCGACTACCTGAACCTCGAGTACGCCGGCACCGACAAGGTCTTCCTGCCCGTCGACCAGCTCGCGAAGATCAGCCGCTACGTCGGCGCGGGCGGCGCGCATCCGCCGCTCTCCAAGCTCGGCGGCAAGAGCTGGGAGGCGATGAAGACGCGCGCCCGGCGCGCCGCGCAGGAGCTGGCGGGCGAGCTGCTCAACCTCTACGCCGAGCGCCGCCGCCGCCGCGGCCACGCGTTCCCCACCGACTCGGAGTGGCTCGTCGACTTCGAGGGCAAGTTCCCCTACCAGGAGACGCCCGACCAGCGCGAGGCGATCGAGCTCGTCAAGGCCGACATGGAGGGCGAGCAGCCGATGGACCGCCTCATCTGCGGCGACGTCGGCTACGGCAAGACCGAGGTCGCGCTGCGCGCGGCGTTCAAGGCGGCCGACGCCGGCAAGCAGGTCATGGTCCTCGTGCCGACGACGATCCTCGCCCAGCAGCACTACGGCACGTTCGCCGAGCGCCTCAAGGACTACCCCTTCACGATCGAGCACGTCAGCCGCTTCCGCCCGGCGAAGGAGCAGAAGGAGGCGATCGCCGGCTTCGCCTCCGGCGCCGTCGACATCCTCATCGGCACGCACCGCCTGCTCAGCCGCGACGTCCGCGCCAAGGACCTCGGGCTGATCATCGTCGACGAGGAGCAGCGCTTCGGGGTCAAGCAGAAGGAGCTGCTGCGCCAGCTGAAGCTGAAGGTCGACGTCATCGCGATGAGCGCGACGCCGATCCCGCGCACGCTGCAGATGTCGCTGGCCGGGCTGCGCGACATCACCGTCATCGAGACGCCGCCCGAGGGCCGGCGCCCGATCAAGACCTACGTCGGCGAGTACGACGAGGAGCTCGTCAAGCAGGCCCTGCAGCGCGAGAAGGCGCGCGGCGGCCAGGCGTTCTTCCTCCACAACCGCGTCGAGACGATCGACGAGACGGCCGAGCGCCTGCGTGCGCTGTGCCCGGACATGACGTTCGAGGTCGGTCACGGCCAGCTCGACGAGAAGCAGCTCGAGGAGCGGATGCTGCGCTTCCTGCGCGGCGAGGCCGACGTGCTCGTCGCCACCTCGATCATCGAGTCGGGCATCGACATCCCGCAGGCGAACACGCTCATCGTCGAGCGCGCGGACACCTTCGGGCTCAGCCAGCTCTACCAGATCCGCGGGCGCGTCGGCCGCAGCCGCGAGCGCGCGTTCGCCTACCTCCTGTACCCCAGCGCCGCGACGCTGACCCCGGAGGCCGCGAACCGCCTCAGCGCGCTCAGCGACTACACGGAGCTCGGCGCCGGCTTCAAGGTCGCCATGCGCGACCTCGAGCTGCGCGGCGCGGGCAACCTCCTCGGCGACGAGCAGTCCGGGCACGTCGCCGCGCTCGGCTTCGAGCTCTACATGCAGATGCTCGACGAGGCGGTCGCGGCGCAGGCCGGCATCGACGACGACGCGCCCGAGCCCGTCCGCCTCGACGTCAACGTCGACGCCTACGTGCCCGCCGACTACGTGCCGTACGAGCAGGCGAAGGTGGACGTCCACCGCCGGATCGCGGCCGCCGTCGAGGTGTCCGAGCTCGAGAGCCTGCGGGAGGAGCTGGCCGACCGGTTCGGGCCCGTTCCGGAGCCGCTCAGCAACCTCATCACGCTCCAGCGCGCCCGCATCAAGCTGGGTCAGGCGGGGGCCCGCGCGGTGTCGTTCAAGGGGAACCGACTCGCGGTGACACCTGTCGAGCTAGACTCGCACCGCGCCCGGAAGCTCCGTCAGGAGATCCCGGAGGCGTTGTACGAGTCGGGCAAGTCGCAGGTCTCGGTGCGCGTCCCTGATGATCCCGAGCAGCGGTTCCCGGCGGTCGTCCGTGCTGCGGACGTCCTTCTTGCGGTGACTCGCGAAGCCGCTTGAGACTCGATTAAGTCCAACCCGCTTCCCTGATCCAGCTATGAACCACGCCAGCACCCCCCGCCGCCGCATGCCCCGGAGGGCCCTGGCGGCCGTCTGCGTCCTCGCGCTGCCCGCCGCTGCCTTCACTGCATGTGGCGGCGACAGCCTCCCGGGCGACTCCGTCGCGAAGATCGGCGACTCGACGATCAAGAAGGAGACCTTCGACCACTGGATGAAGATCGCTGCGATCTCGTCGCAGGGCGCCACCCAGGGCAACAAGGCTCCGACCGTCCAGATCCCGCAGCCGCCGGACTACACGGCCTGCGTCGCCGCGAAGAAGAAGAACGCGCCGAAGCCGGCCAAGGGCCAGCCGACGCCGACGGACAAGGACTACAAGAACCAGTGCCAGCAGGAGTACGAGGGCCTGCGCGACCAGGTCATGCAGCTCCTGATCCAGAACGAGTGGGTCTCCGGCGAGGCCGAGCAGCAGGACATCGAGGTCACTGACGCCGAGGTCAAGAAGGCCTTCGACCAGCAGAAGAAGCAGTCGTTCCCCAAGGAAGCCGACTACCAGAAGTTCCTCAAGACCTCCGGCTTCACCGAGGAGGACGTCCTCTTCCGCGTGCGGCTCGAGCAGCTCTCCAACAAGCTGCGCGAGAAGGTGACCAAGGGCAAGGACAAGGTCACGCCGCAGCAGATCACGGACTACTACAACAAGAACAAGCAGCGCTTCGCGCAGCCCGAGCGCCGCGACCTGCGCATCGTGCTGACCAAGACGCAGGCCAAGGCGAACGAGGCCAAGCAGGCGCTCGAGAGCGGCGACAGCTGGAAGGCCACCGCGAAGAAGTACTCGATCGACCAGGCCTCCAAGGCGCAGGGCGGCGTGCTGCTCGCGGTCGCCAAGGGCCAGCAGGAGCCGGCGCTCGACGAGGCCGTCTTCAAGGCCGACAAGGGCAAGCTCGTCGGCCCGGTCAAGACGCAGTTCGGTTACTACGTCTTCGAGGTCACGAAGGTGACGAAGGCCAGCCAGCAGACCGAGCAGCAGGCCTCGGCGACGATCAAGGGCATCCTCGCCTCCGAGAACCAGCAGAAGGCCCTCGACGCGTTCATCAAGGACTTCCAGAAGGAGTGGAAGGAGAAGACGAACTGCCGCAAGGGCTACGTCACGCAGGACTGCAAGAACGCGCCGAAGCAGAAGACCACGGCGACGACGGCCGCGCCGGGCGCGCAGACGTCGACCACGCCGCAGCCGTAGGCGCCGTCCTCATCAGCTGATCACGCGAAGGGCCGCCACGGCGGCCCTTCGTCGTTCTCAGGCGACCGGCTCGTCGAGGACGAAGATCTCGAACCCGCGCGGCGGGTGGAAGACGATCTGGCTGTGGTAGTTGACGACCCTGCGGCCCGTCAGCTCGGCCACCGTCGTCGTCATCGTGGCCGAGATCGCCTCCTGGAACGCGAGGCGGTAGCCGCGGACGACGTTCTCCTGCCCGGCCGCGACGAGCGTCTCCTCGTTGCGGGTCAGGCCGCCCTCGAGCACGGTGAGCACGTACTCGCCGTTGAGGAACGTCCGCGCCCGCTCGGGGCCGCGCCCGTAGTGCTGCTTGAAGAGCGCGACGATCGCCGACGAGACCGCGCTCGCGATGTTGCTCGTGTCGCCTTCGGTCACTGTCCCGGGACTACCCGGGTTGGCGACGGAGAAGCGCTCGCGACGCATGCGCGATCACCCACGTGCCGTCGTCGCGCCGCCGGACGTGGCCGGCGTCCTCCAGCCGGCGCAGCGCCAGCGAGGTCGTCGGGCGCAGGCCGCCGGACAGGGCGCCGAGCTGCGCGTGGGTGAGCGGGAGCCGCATCGACACGCCATCGGACGAGACGCGCCCGCGCCGGTCGGCGACGTGCCACAGCACGCCGAGCACCCGTTGCTCGATCGTCGGCAGCGCGAGGATGGCGGCGTGCACCGTGGTGCGGGTGGCGTAGTCGACCGCGCGCCGGTGCAGCGCGGAGAGCAGTCCGGGCCAGCGCTCGGCGAGCCGGTCGAACCTGGTCTCGAGGACGGCGAGCCGCACGGGCTCGATCGCAGTCCAGGTGGACGCGGCGGGAACGCTGCCGTCGTAGTCGAGCCAAGGGTCGACGACGTCGGCCGCGTCGACGACCTGCGCGAAGCGGCGCCCGGCGATCGCCACCGTGCGGAGCAGCGCGCCGTCGACCACGACGACGGCGCGCGGCCGGTCGCCGTCCGGCGGGGGCGTCCAGGGGCCGGGGGCGATGTCGAGCGCGGGGAGGTGCGCGACGCGGTCGGCCAGCTGCTGGTCGCAGTCGGGGAACGCGGCCCGGAAGTCGTCGCCGAGCTCGCGCAGAGCGACGGCGCCCGCTGGGGTGGTGGAGGTGGGGAGGGTGGCGGCCAAGGCAGGGGTGAGCGACGAGCTCGGCCCCGCCGGGTGCCCTGCTGAACCAGGCTCCCGACTGCCGCCGTTGCGACGAGGACCACGACCGCCGATCCGACGGCTGTGGCTGGCGTTCAGGGTAGCGTGCGGATCGTGACGCGCCAGGACATCACCGACGCGGTCGGCCGGCTGGACGACCTGACGCGCAAGCTGCGCGTGGAGTGCCCGTGGGACCGCGAGCAGGACGAGCGCTCGATCGTCCCCCACACGGTCGAGGAGGCCTACGAGCTCGCCGACGCCGCCAACCGCGGCGACGACGCCAAGCTGCTCGACGAGCTGGGCGACGTGCTGTTCCAGGTCCACTTCCTCTCGCTGCTGATGGAGGAGCGCGGCGCGGGCACGATGGCCGACGTCGCCGAGCACTGCCGCCAGAAGCTCATCCGCCGTCACCCGCACGTCTTCGGGGAGACCGAGGCCGAGACGGCCGGCGAGGTCCTGCGCAACTGGGACGCGATCAAGCAGACCGAGCCCGGCCGCGAGCAGGGGATCTTCGGCGAGGTGCCCGAGAACCTGCCGGGACCGCTCTACGCGAGGAAGGTGCAAAGACGCGCGAAGACGGCCGGGATCGACGCCCCGGAGGCCGACCTGCAGGCCCTCGCCGGCGCCGCGGACGACTTCGACGGCATCGGCGAGCTGCTCTTCGCGGTGGTCGATCGCGCCCGCCGCCTGAAGGTCGACCCGGAGCTCGCGCTGCGCGCCGCAGCCGATAGGTTCCGGGCCGCCCATGAGTGACATCGAACGCCTTCACGCCCGCCAGATCCTCGACAGCCGCGGCAACCCCACCGTCGAGGTGGAGATCGCCCTGCGCTCCGGCGCGACCGGCCGCGCGGCCGTTCCGAGCGGAGCGTCGACCGGCGAGTTCGAGGCCACCGAGCTGCGCGACGGTGGCGACGCGTGGCTCGGCAAGGGCGTCTCGAACGCGGTCGGCTACGTCAACGGCGAGATCGCCGGGGCGCTGAAGGGCTTCGACGTCCTCGACCAGCGCGGCCTGGACCGCGCGCTGATCGACCTCGACGGCACGCCGAACAAGAGCCGCCTCGGCGCGAACGCGATCCTCGGCGTCTCGCTCGCCGCCGCCCACGCGGCGGCGGCGGAGGAGCGCCAGCCGCTGTGGCGGTACCTCGGCGGCGACGCGGCGCACATCCTGCCCGTGCCGATGATGAACGTCCTCAACGGCGGTGCGCACGCCGACAACTCCGTCGACTTCCAGGAGTTCATGGTCGTCCCCGCGGGCGCGACGTCGTTTCGCGACTGCCTGCGGATGGGCGCCGAGGTCTACCACCACCTCAAGAAGACGCTCCATGACCAGGGGCTGTCGACCGCGGTCGGCGACGAGGGCGGCTTCGCGCCGGACCTGCCGTCCAACGAGGCTGCGCTCGAGGCGCTCGTGCGCGGCATCGAGGCGGCCGGCTACACGCCGGGGGAGGACGTCGTCATCGCGCTCGACCCGGCGACGAGCGAGATCCGCGACGGCGACATCTACGACCTCGCCAGCGAGGGCCGCAAGCTCTCCTCGGCGGAGATGGCCGACCTCTGGGCGACGCTGTGCGACAAGTACCCGATCGTCTCGATCGAGGACGGCATGGACGAGGAGGACTGGGACGGCTGGAAGGCGCTGACGGACCGGATCGGCGACCGCGTCCAGCTCGTCGGCGACGACCTCTTCGTGACGAACACGGAGCGCCTCAAGCGCGGCATCGACGCGGGCGTCGGGAACTCGATCCTCATCAAGGTCAACCAGATCGGGACGCTCACCGAGACGCTCGACGCGATCTCGATGGCGCGCGAGGCGGGCTACACCGCCGTCATGTCGCACCGCTCCGGCGAGACCGAGGACGTGACGATCGCCGACCTCGCCGTCGCGACCGGCTGCGGCCAGATCAAGACGGGCGCGCCCTCGCGGTCGGACCGCGTCGCGAAGTACAACCAGCTGCTGCGCATCGAGGAGCAGCTCGGCGCCGACGCGACGTACCCGGGGCGGTCGGTCTTCCGCCGCTAGGCGGGCATCTTCTCCTGCGCCTGCGACTCCGCGGCCCGGCCGGTGAGCTCCATCGGCCTGGCCGGCGGGTCCGGGAGGATGAGGTCCTCGGTGACGGTGAGGTCGGCGTCGACGTGCACGAGCGTCCCCGGCTCCACGATCCGCCAGGCCGGGTTCTCGTCCATGCGCTCGCTCGCGACGACGACCACCGGGCGGTCGCCCGCCTCGTCGGAGTGGAAGTGCATGGTGCCCTCGGGCGAGTCCTTCTCCAGCGCGCGCGTGGCGCTCACGGCCGGGTTGCGCTCGTGGATCCAGAGCTCGTTGCCCTCGGGGTACCGCAGCGCGTAGAGGTCCGCGGGCGTCGCGAGGACGAAGTTCAGGCTGTAGAGCTCGACGTGCTCGGCGAGCCAGCGCGTCGCCGCCGTGATCCCGGCGGCGACGTCGCCGCCCTCCTCGCGGATCGCCCGGGTGATGAGCGCGAAGAGGCGCTCGCTGTCGGTGTCCCCGGCGACGAGGTCGTCCTCGAGCGCGCCGAGCCGTTCGTCGACGAGCTCGAGGTCGCCCACCACCCCGTTGTGGCCGAAGATCCGGCCGTCCTGGACGAACGGGTGGGTGTTGGCCGGGGTCAGCTTGCCGACGGACGCGTAGCGGACGTGCGCGAGGAACACGGGGGAGCGGCGGCGCTGCGCTTCGCAGGCGAACGGCTCGGCGTCATGCGCGGGCATGGGCGCCTTCTCGACGACCGGCGTGCCGTCCGGCAGGAACGTCCCGAGCCCGTACCCGTCGGGGTTCCGGTGGCTCTGCCGGAGCAGCGACTCCGGCGCGTCGAGCAGCCAGAAGCGCGCGGTGACCGGTTCATGGCCGGCGTGAAGCCCGAAGAGACGGCACATCGGGTAGTCGTCCTTCCCATGCTGATGCGCTTCGATCCCTTCCGCGACTTCGATCGTGCGTGGCACGAGCTGGCGCAGGCCAGCCAGCAGGCCGCGCGCTCGTTCCCGATGGACGCCTACCGCCGCGGCGACGCGTTCGTCGTCCACTTCGACCTGCCGGGCGTCGACGCGTCCTCGATCGACCTGACCGTCGAGGAGAACACGCTGACCGTGCGCGCCGAGCGGCGCTTCCAGCAGGAGGAGGGCGACGAGATCCTCGTGGCCGAGCGGCCGCAGGGCACGTTCACCCGCCAGCTGCTGCTCGGCGACCAGCTCGACGCCGACCGGATCTCCGCCGGGTACGACCGCGGCGTGCTGACCCTGACCATCCCCGTGGCCGAGCGCGCGAAGCCGCGGCGGGTGGAGATCTCGACCGGCAGCGACTCGCCCGAGGTGATCGAGGGCAACGGCTGACCGGCGCAAGACCTCGTGCGGCGGGGCGGCGGAGAAGAAGGGTTCTCCGCCGCCGGCACGAACTGCGCGGTGGATGGCCGCCACTCCGCATTCCGCGCTGCGCCGGCCCGCCGCGCGCGTCCGCTGGGACCGCGTCGGGCGGGTGGCGCTGCTGCTCGTCCTGCTCGGCGTGATCGCGCTCTACATCAACCCGCTGCGGAACTACGTGTCGACGTGGCAGGAGCAGGGCCGCCGCACTGCCGAGCTGACCCAGCTCGAGAAGGAGAACGCCGAGCTGCGCGCGCGCCAGCGCGGGCTGCACGACCCCGTCGTACTCGAGCGCGAGGCGCGCCGCCTCGGCATGCTCAAGCCGGGCGAGCGGGCGTTCGTCGTGGAGGGCCTACCCTCGGGCCGGTGAGCCCGTTCGACACCGCGACGTTCCAGTGGCAGGAAGGCGAGCGCCGCCTGCGCGAGGCGCCGCCCGAGCAGCGACCGGTCCTCGACCGCGTCGTCGACCGCGTCCTCGCCGAGTTGCGCCGCCGCCTCGGCGGCCCCTTCTCCTCGACCGAGCTGGTGGCGCTGTACGAGCGCGAAGGCACCGACTGGGCGATGGAGATCGCCACGAACGCCGCGCCGGAGGATCCGTGGGCGTGGGACCCGCGCCTCGTCGCCGACGCCGCGTTCGCCCGCTACCTCAGGGAGGCGACCGACTACGCGGGCGGCCGGAGGCTCGAGCGGGGCTGAGACGCCACCCCCCGGCGGCGACCGCTAGAGCGTCCGCTTCGCGCGGAGCCGGCGCCCGATCTCGGTGAAGCCGAGCTTGCGGTAGAGCTCCTGCGGCGTGTCATCGGCGTCGGCGACCAGGAAGACGTGGCGATGGCCGTGCTCGCGGGCGACGTCGAGGGCCTGCGTCAGCAGGGCCCGCGCGTAGCCGCGCCCGCGCGCGTCGCGGCGCGTGTAGACGTCCTCGATCTGCGCGGTCGTGCCGTGCCAGCGCAGCACCGCCATCGCCGCGACCCCGCGATCGTCGTCGATCACGAACCGCAGCTCGGGGCGCGCCCGGTGCTCGCGGTCCCACGCGCCGAGGAGGTCCTCCGTGTCGGCGGTGTGCCCGTCCTCGTCGATCCACGCCACCTCGAGCGGCCGGAGGTCCTCGGCGGCGGCGGCACGCACCGCGCCGGTGTCGGCGCTGCGGTCGGGCGGGCCCGACAGCCCGAGCAGCACCTCGCGCTCGACGGTCCATCCCGCGGCGCGGAACGGCGCCTCGAGCCGTGCGGCGGCGCGCGTGTCCTCGATCTCGATGCGCCGGTACGGGACGTGCGCGAGATGGGCGTCGGCGAGCGCGCTCAGCTCGGGGACGCCGAGCGAGAGGTGGTCTCCCTCGATGCGCAGCGCGTTGAGGCCCCACTTCGCCGGCAGCGACGGCGTGCGCAGCACCGTGCCGGGGGCGACCGCCTCGATCTCGTCGGCGCAGGACTCCGCGAGCGCCCACAGGAACGCGAGCGCGCGGTCGAGCACGCGCCGCGCTCAGTCTTCGTCGTCGGCGGCGCCCGCGCGCTTGATCACGATCTGGTCCTCCTCGATCGTGACCTCGACCGGGCGGTGCCCCGCCCAGTGCTCGGCGTACACGGGGTTGTCGACGATGGCGGGATCGAGCCACAACCCGTAGCCCTCCTCGCCGTGATCGAACGTCGCCTCGAGCGTGCCCCCGTCGCCGCGCGTGCCGGTGCGCCGGCGACCGCCGCGACGACCGCGGCGGCGGCGCGGCTTGGACTCGTCGTCCTCGTCCTCGTCGTCGCCGTTCTCGTCCCCGGCGGCGGCCTCCTCGGCCGCCTCCTCCTCGGCACGGGCGGCCTCGGCCGCCTCGAGCTCGGCGGCGATGAGCGCGTCGTCCTCGGCGCGGAGGTCGATCTCGTCGTCGAAGTCGGTCCCGGGCGCGCCGGTCTCGGCGTCGCCGTCGGGCTCCAGCCCCTGTTCACGCTTGAAGGACTGGATCTGCTGGACGGTGACCTCCAGCTGATGGGCGATCCACGCATCGGTCCGCCCCTGGCGGACCCAACTGCGGATCTGGTTCAGGTGCGGGCGAAGTGAGCGTCGGGCCAAAGCGCGCCGGAGACTAGCGCAAGGTCCGGGCGTGACCGCCGTTGGTGCCTTACGTAGGATGTTGTCGCGAGCCCGCGAACGGGGAGTACCAACCGGGATCCCCGGGGCTCGGCAAGGCAGGGAGGTGCCACCACAGTGCTCGTGCTCACGCGCAAGTCAAACCAGTCGATCATGATCGGCGACGACATCGAGGTGTCGGTGCTGTCGATCATGGGCGAGAAGGTCCGCATCGGGATCCAGGCGCCGCGGGACGTGCCTGTGTTCCGTCGCGAGGTCTACCTCGAGATCCAGCAGGAGAGGCGAGGTCTGGCCGACGGCGAGGGTGACGCCCGATCGGAGGTAGACCGGGCGCTCCATCGCCTGGGCGGGACGGCGTAGGACGGAAGTGACGTGGCGGTCGCGCTCGGGAGGCGCGACCGCCGCGCCGCTCGTCCGGCGCCGGCGGGCTGTCAGCCCATCACGAGGTACAGCGTGCGGAACATCGCCACGGTCACGATGACCGCGGTGGCGAGCAGCACGAGCACGAGGATCGTGAAGCGCAGCGTGCCGCGCTTGTGCACGCGCTCGATCTGCCGCTGACGCGAGCGGTGCGCGGCCTGACGGCGCAGCGCCTCGCGGCGCGCACGGTCGACCTGCGTCTCCTCGAGGAACGCGCGCTCCAGCTGGTTGAGGCTCTGCCGCATCCGCATGTGCTTGACGGAGCTTATCCCTCCCCGGACCCGCGGCACGCCGACCACAGCCCCCGGCCGTGCTCGCGCGCGTCCCGGGCGAGCGCCGCGAAGCGCTTCGCGTAGCGCACGTTCGGCGGGATCGTCAGCGTCGTCGCGTACCCGCGGCGCACGAGCTCTGCGTTGACGAACAGGCCGTCCGACGCGCGCCGGACGTAGGCGAGCAGGCGCCCGTAGCGGTCGCGCCTCTCGACGTCGGTCTCGAGCCGCACGCGCTTGCCGTCCACCAGCTGCGCGGTGAACGCGCTCGCCTTCTTCGCGAAGCACTCGACCGGCGCGCCGGGCTTGACCGACTCCGGCGTGTCGATGCCGATGAGCCGGACCTTCTGGCCGTCGACGACGAGCGTGTCGCCGTCGACGACGCGGTCGACGCGGCCCCGCTCCTCCGGCGCGCCGTCGCCCCGCGGGACGAGCGCGCCGGCCGCGATGGCCAGCGCGATGAGGAGCGGGATCAGTCGCCGGAGACGCATCGCCCGGCGACGCTAGTGCGCCGCCCGGTCGCGGCGCACACGTCGTTGCAGTTCCGCTACGCGATCGTGACTTCCGGCGACAGGTAGACGTCCTGGATCGCGTTGAGGAGCGCGATCCCGTCGTCCATCGGCCGCTGGAACGCCTTGCGGCCCGAGATGAGCCCCATGCCGCCGGCGCGCTTGTTGATGACCGCCGTCTTGACCGCCTCGGCGAGGTCGCTCTCGCCCGACGACGCGCCGCCCGAGTTGATGAGCCCCGCGCGGCCCAGGTAGCAGTTCATGACCTGGTAGCGGGTGAGGTCGATCGGGTTGTCGGTGGTGAGCTTGTCGTAGACGAGCTTGTTCGTCTTGCCGTACGCGCCGTTGAGGCCGCTCACCGCGCCGTAGCCGTTGTTGTTCTCCGGCAGCTTCTGCTTGATGATGTCCGCCTCGATCGTGACGCCGAGGTGGTTCGCCTGGCCGGTGAGGTCGGCGGCGAGGTGGTAGTCGGTGCCCTCGATCTTGAACTGCGAGTTGCGCAGGTAGCACCAGAGCACGGTGAACATGCCGAGCCGGTGCGCCTCCTCGAAGGCGCGCGCGACCTCGACGATCTGGCGGCGCGACTCGTCCGAGCCGAAGTAGATCGTCGCGCCGACGCCGGCGGCGCCCATCTCGTACGCGCGCTGGACCGACGAGAACATGATCTGGTCGTAGGCGTTCGGATACGACAGGAACTCGTTGTGGTTCAGCTTCACGATGAAGGGGAACTTGTGCGCCCACTTCCGGCTGACCGCGCCGAGCACGCCGAGCGTCGAGGCGACGGCGTTGCAGCCGCCCTCGACCGCGAGCTTGACGATGTTCTCCGGATCGAAGTACATGGGGTTCGGCGCGAAGCTCGCGCCGCCCGAGTGCTCGATGCCCTGGTCGACGGGCAGGATCGACACGTAGCCGGTGCCGGAGAGGCGGCCCGAGTTGGCGAGCCACTGCAGGTTGCGGAGCACCGTCGTGGGGCGATCGGTGTCGACGAAGACGCGGTCGACGAAGTCCGGGCCGGGCAGATGCAGGTTCGACGCCGGGAACGTCTCGCACGTGTGCTGGAGGAGCGTGGCGGCGTCATCCCCGAGGAGCTCCTCGAGGCGTGAAGTTGTCAGTTCGGCGGTCGTGGCCATGCCTTTGACAGTACCCATCGCCTAGGCTCCGCGCCGCCAATGGAGGAGAACTTCACCTCAGCCGGCTACACGATCGGCATCGAGGAGGAGCTCATGATCGTGGACGCCGAGACCATGGCGCTCGAGAACGCGATCGAGAAGCTCCTCGTCGACGGCGACGAGACCATCAAGCCCGAGCTCATGGAGTCCGTCTGCGAGATCGCGACGCACCCGTGCGCGACGATCGGCGAGGCCGGGCGCGAGCTCCGCGGGCTGCGCCACGAGGTCGTCACACGCGCGCGCGAGCACGGGCTCGCGATCGGGTCGGCCGGGACGCATCCGTTCGCGCTGTGGGAGGACCAGCGGATCGTCGGTCACCCCCGCTATCGCACGCTGATCGAGGACCTGCGGTTCGTCGCCCGGCAGGAGCTCATCTTCGGCATGCACGTGCACGTCGGCCTGGACGACCGCGAGAAGGCGATCCACGTCGCCAACGGCATGCGCGTCCACGTCCCGATCCTCGTCGCGCTCAGCTGCAACTCGCCGTTCTGGCGCGGCGACGCGACCGGCCTGATGTCCGCCCGCACGCCGATCTTCCGCGCGTTCCCCCGCGTGGGCATCCCGCCCGCGTACCGCGGCTGGGACGACTACGCCGAGCGGATCGGCTTCATGTGCCGGTCGGGCGTCATGGAGGACTACACGTACCTCTGGTACGACGTCCGCCCGCACCCGCGGCTCGGCACGATCGAGATCCGCGCGTGCGACAGCCAGACGCGGGTCGAGCACACCGTCGGCCTGGCGGCGCTCATCCAGGCGATGGTCAAGGAGCTGGCCGAGCACTACGACGCGGGCGGGCAGCTCTCCGACTACCCGTGGGAGATGCTCGACGAGAACAAGTTCCTCGCCGCGCGCCACGGCCTCGAGGGGGCGCTCGTCGACCTGCCGTCGGAGTCGCGCGTGCCCGCCAAGGACCTCGCGCGGCGGCTGCTCGACCGGCTGCGCGAGCATGCGCAGGACCTCGGCGCCGACGGCGAGCTCGACGCCGTCGAGGACCTCCTCGCGCGCGGCACCGGGGCCCACCGCCAGCTCGTCGTCTACGGCGCCAACCACGACCTCCGCGAGGTCACCGCCGAGATCGTCGGCGCGACGCTGCCCGCATAAGGCGGATCTTCACCTCGTACGGGGTCCGCCACGGGCGGCGGCGAGGTACAGTCGGAGGGGCATGGCGAGCAGCCCGGATCTCTTCGTCGTCTGCAAGAACTGCGGGTCGCAGGTGAGCCCGTACATCACCGAGTGCCCGTACTGCGGCACGCGGATCCGCAAGCGGGCGCCGAAGATCGAACGCGACGACCTCGGGCCGGCGCAGAAGCGGCGCCGGACGCCGTCGATGCCGTCGCTCGGCCCGCTGCGCACGGGGGAGATCCCGGGCGTCCGCGGCGACGAGCTGCGCCGGCCGACCGCGACGATCGCGCTCGTCCTCGTCGGGGCGCTGTGGTGGCTCGCCGTCATCCCGCTGCGCGACGAGGGCTACCGCCTCGCGCTCGACCCGCTCGGCGAGTGGTGGCAGGTGCTCACCGCGCCGTTCATCCACGCGAACAGCTGGTACCAGTTCGCCGCGCTCGGCTCCGTCGCCGTCTTCGGCTGGCTCATCGAGCGCAAGCAGGGCTGGCTGCCGATGCTCGCCATCTGGCTGATCACCGCCTCCGGCTCGCTGGCCGTCGTCAAGGCGGTCGAGGGCGCGCCCGAGGGCGGGCAGGTGCTCGGCTTCGACGGGCCGTTCAAGATGGGCGCTTCGTATGGCGCGCTCGGCCTGCTGTGCGCGTGGGCGCTGCCGATCTGGCTCGAGCGCCGCCGCAGCGGCGACAGCGACTACGACGACGCCGACCTGCTCGGCGCCGCGGTGCTGTTCGTCCTGCTCGCGCTCATGCCGCTGGCGCGGCCGGAGGTCAGCTGGCTGGCGACCGCCTGCGGCATCGTCTTCGGCTGCCTCTGCGGCCTGTTGATCGCACGGGTCAGGCCAGAACGCTGATCGTCCCCGGCTCGCCGTCGGTGAGCCGGCCCACGATCACGCCCGGGACTCCGTCCGCGCTCTCCTCGCCGACGGCGACGAGCAGCCCGCCCGACGTCATCGCGTCGCAGACCAGCCAGCGGCGCGCGGCCTGCACGCCCGGGGCCCAGGTGGTGAACGTCTCGGCGTACTGGCGGTTGCGCTTCGTGCCGCCGGCCAGCGCGCGGTCGGTGGCCAGCAGCCGCATGACCCCGTCGATCGCCGGGACGGCGCCGCTGTCGACCTCGGCGGCGCAGCCGGAGGCGAGCGCCAGCTCGTGCAGGTGGCCGAGCAGCCCGAAGCCGGTCACGTCGGTCACCGCGTGCGCGTTCGCGTCGCGGGCGGCGCGCGCGGCGTCGCGGTTGAGCGTCGTCATGACCTCCGTGGCGCGCTGCACGAGGTCGCCCTTCGCGGCGCCGCGCTTGGCGGCCGTGCTCACCACGCCGGCGCCGAGCGGCTTCGTGAGGACGAGCACGTCGCCGGCCCGGCCGCCGGCGTTCGTGAGGACCTCGTCCGGGTGGACGGTGCCGGTGACGGCGAGGCCGTACTTCGGCTCCGGGTCGTCGATCGAGTGGCCGCCGACGATCGCGGCGCCCGCCGCGGTGACGGCGTCGTTGCCGCCGCGCAGGATCTCCTTGAGCACGTCGCCGCCGAGCTTCTCGAGCGGGAACGCGACGAGGTTGAGCGCGCTGACCGGCTCGCCGCCCATCGCGTAGACGTCCGACAGCGCGTTGGTCGCCGCGATGCGGCCGAAGTCGTACGGGTCGTCGACGACGGGCGTGAAGAAGTCGACGGTCTGCACGAGCGCGAGGTCGTCGCGCAGGCGGATGACCGCGGCGTCGTCGGCGGTGTCGTAGCCGACGAGGACGTCGGAGCGCTCGGGGCGCGGCAGCGCGGCGACGATCGGGTGCAGCGCCTGGGGCGGCAGCTTGCAGCCGCAGCCCGCGCCGTGGGAGAGGCTGGTGAGGGGGACGGAAGCCACGCCGCCATCATGGCGGTCCGTATCATCCGGCGACCCTTGGCCGATCGCCCCACCTACACCGCCGAGGAGGTCGACCGCGCCGTCGAGGCGCTGGGCGACCCCGATCGCTTCGCGCATGCGCAGGAGATCGTGACGCACGCCGCGCCCGGCCTGCAGCGCGTGCTGAACGAGGCGCTCGCCGCGGGCGGGTGGTTCGACAGCGCGCACGAGACCGCCATCCGGCGCGCGGCGAGCGAGCCCGACGAGGCCCAGCGGCTCGCCACCCTGCGGGCGTTCGTCGCGGACGAGACGCGGGTGGGGATGCTGGTGGGCGTCGCCGTCGGCCTCGAGCTCGCGCAGGAGCTCGCGCTGGCCAGACAACGAACCACGGAGGACTCGCCATGAACATCCAGTTCCTCGGACACGCAGCGTTCCTGCTCGAGGAGGGCGGCACGAAGGTCCTCATCGACCCGTTCCTCACCGGCAACCCGAAGGCCGCCGTCGAGGCCGCCCGGGTCGAGGCCGACGCGATCCTCCTCACGCACGGCCACGCCGACCACATCGGCGACACGGTCGACATCGCCAAGCGCACGGGCGCGCCGGTGACGGCCATCGTCGAGCTCGCCGGGGAGATCGGCGAGGACCTGGGCGGCGATCACCAGGTCTTCGACCCGAACCTCGGCGGCACCGTGAAGTTCGACTGGGGGTGGGTGAAGCTCGTTCCCGCGTGGCACACGTCGACGACGCCGAAGGGCACCGTCAACACGCCGGCGGGGCTGCTCATCAAGCTCGGCGACACGGTCGTCTACCACCTCGGCGACACCGCTCTGTTCAGCGACCTCAAGCTGGTCGCCGGGCGCGGCGACCAGATCGACGTCGCGCTCATGTGCATCGGCGGCCACTACACGATGGACCGCATCGACGCGGTGACCGCCGCCGAGTTCGTCGGCGCGAGGCAGGTCATCCCGTGCCACTACGACACGTTCCCGCCGATCGAGACCGACGCTCAGGCGTTCAAGTCGGACGTCGAGTCGTCCACCGGCTCCGAGGTCGTCGTGCTCGACCCGGGGGAGAGCCACTCGCTGTGACGCACGCGATCGTCCTCATCGAGGCCGAGCGCGACGCGATGGCGACCCTCGGCGCGGCCCTGGCCGACGTCGAAGGCGTCGGCGCGGCCTACTCGGTCACGGGCGAGTGGGACTTCGTCGCGCTGCTGCACCTCGCGCGCCACGAGCAGCTCGCCGAGATCGTCACGCACCGCATCGCGGCGCTGCCGGGCGTGCTGAAGACGCAGACGATGGTCGCCTTCGAGGCCTTCTCGAAGCACGACCTCGAGGCGCTGTTCAGCGTGGGCGGAGACTGAGCGCGGCGAGCGCCTCGACGGTCTTCCCGACGAACGCGGCCACGGCGATCGTCCCGAGCACGCGACCGAGCGGCTCGGGCCGGCGCGGGGCGTGCGCGGGCGGGGTGACCGGCTCGGCGACCGACACGACGAAGGTGACGGGGTCGTAGCGGAGCATCTTGGTCGTGATGATCGGCACGTGGGCCCTCCCGGTTGAGCCGGGATTCAGGCGATCCGGTCGCCGATCTCCGCGTCGGGCTCCGGGGTGAGGAGCTTCACCACGTCGCCGCGCATGGATCCGAGCACGAGCACCTCGCTGCGCACCGGACCGATCTGGCGCGGCGGGAAGTTCACGACGGCGACGACGAGCCGCCCCTCGAGCTCCTCCCGCGCGTAGTTCTTGATCTGCGCGCTCGAGCGCTTCGTCCCGATCTCGGGCCCGAAGTCGACACGCAGCTTCCACGCCGGCTTGCGCGCCTCGGGGAAGTCCTCGACCTCGACGATCCGGCCGACGCGCATGTCGACGGCGAAGAAGTGGTCAGGGGTGATCTCGTTCTCCACAACTCCATCGTGCCAGCCGCGTTGGATGGGACGTGACTCGCGTTCTCCTCAGCCTCCTCGCCGCCGTCCTGGCCGCGCTGCTCGTCGCGCCCGCGTTCGCGTCGTTCCCGGGTGGGAACGGCCGGCTGGCGGTGACGCTCGACGGGTGCGAGGAGACGCAGTTCATCCGGGCGCTCACGACGCTCGGCCGCAGCGCCGGCGATCTCACGCCGCGCTGCGAGATGCTCGGCGAGGACGACGCCCGCGACACGTACGCGCCCGAGTGGACACCGGACGGCACGCGGCTCCTGCACGTCGACTCCGACTACCGCGAGGGCGGCCCCGGCACGCGGCTGGCGAGCGTCGCCGCCGCCGGCGGCGACCGCCGCGACGAGGGTCCGTTGCCGCGCCCCGACGTCGCGCCGTCGCTCTCGCCGGATGGCCGGCGTGTGGTCTACTCCGACGACGGGACGCTCGTCGTCACCGCGCTCGACGGGTCGGGCCGCCGCGTCCTGCGCGCGAAGTCGTGCAGCCCGAGCACCGGTTGCCGCGTCTGGGAGCGCCCGCGCTGGTCGCCGAACGGGAGGTGGATCGCCGTGCAGCGCTCGGGCTGGGGCGCGCTCGACGGGCTCTGGCTCGTGGACGCCGCGAGCGGCCGGCTCGTCCGCCGCCTCGTCAGGGGCGCCGCCGAGCCCGACTGGTCCCCCGACGGGAAGCGGCTCGTCTTCCGGACGAGCTACTACCAGCACGAGATCGGTGGCGGCGCGAGCGGCGGCAACATCTACCTCGTCCGCGCGGACGGGCGCGGCAAGCCGCAGCGCATCGTGCACCGCAAGCGCATCGCCGAGACGAGCCCCGTCTTCTCGCCGGACGGCCGCTGGATCGCCTGGGTGTCCCTGCGCTTCACCGCCGGTGACGTCAGCTTCCGCGTCTACCCGAGCCTCTGGAAGCTGCGGCTCGGCGGGCGGCCGCAGAAGGTCGCTCTGCTGCCGGAGCCCAACGTCGACGAGGGCGACTTCAACGGGCTCGACCTCGCCTGGCAGCCGCGCCCTGGCTCTCGACGGTGATGACCACCTTGCCGCTCGCGTGCCCGCTGCCCACGCTCGCGAAGGCGTCGCGGATCCTGCCGAGCTCGAAGCGCTGATCGATCACGGGCCGGACGTCGCCCGCCTCCACGAGCTGCTTGAGGACCGCGAGGTCGGCGCGTGTGTGCTTGCAGACGAAGACGCGCATCCTTTGGCGAACGAACGGCGACGTCGACATCGCCTTGGCCTGCCGGGCGAGACCGAACCAGCGGCCCATCTCCTTGACGCCGACGAGGACGTAGGTCCCCTGCGGGCCGAGGACCTGCCTGCACTCCTTCAGCGGACGGTTGCCGATCAGGTCGAGCATGACGTCGTAGCTGCGGCCGGTTCGGGCGAAGCTCTCGCGCGTGTAGTCGATCACCTCGTTCGCGCCCAGCGACCGGACCAGGTCCGCGTTGCGGCCGCTGCACACGGCGGTGACCTCTGCTCCGTATGACTTCGCGATCTGCACCGCGAACGTCCCCACGCCGCCCGACGCTCCGTTGATCAGCACGGTGTCCCGCGCGCGGACGCGGCCCTGGTCGCGGACCGCGATGAGAGCGGTGAAGGCCGAGTCGCCCACGGCGGCGGCCTGCTCGAAGCTCAGGACACTCGGGATGGCCAGCAGGTTGTCCGCGGGAACGAGCGCGTGCTCGGCGAACGCGCCGGGGCCCCATCCGAACACCGCATCTCCGGGCTCGAGGCCAGTCACCCCGGGCCGACCGCCTCGACCTCGCCGGCCAGGTCCATCCCCGGGATCCGCTTGCGCGGTTGCCGGACTCCGACCGCGAGACGGACCGCGTACGGGACGCCTCTCAGGAGATGCCAGTCGCCGATGTTGAGACCTGCCGCGCGAACCCGGACGAGCACCTGGTCCGCTCCCGCCACGGGGACATCGACGTCACGCAGCTCCAAGACGTCCGGACCGCCGTAAGCAGGCTGGATCACTGCTCTCATCGTCGCTCGGCGCATCTTCGCACCGCTGAGGCGGCGCGTGGGCGCGCACTCCCGGCTGGCGTCTAGGCGCTCAGCAGCGACGTGAACCGGGGGACGTCGACGTTGCCGCCCGAGAGGATCACGCCGACGCGGGCGCCGCGGAGGTCGCCGAGGCGCCCGGCGAGGATCGCGGCGATGGCGGAGGCGCCGCTCGGCTCGACGGCGACCTTCAGGCGCTCGAAGAGGAAGCGCATCGCGGCGACGATCTCCGCGTCCTCGACGCCGATGACGCGGTCGACGTGGTCGGCCATGATCCGGCGGTTGCGGACGCCGACGTTCGCGCTCTGCTGGCCGTCGGCGATCGTCCTGGTGACCGGCACGTTGACCGGCTCGCCGTCCTCGAGCGCGCGGCGCGCCGCCGGGCGGCTCTCGGGCTCCACGCCGACGACGCGGAGGTCGGTCTGCATGCCGTGCCCGGCGAGCGCGCAGCCGGAGATCAGCCCGCCGCCGCCGACCGGCACGACCATCAGGTCGAGCGGCCCGACCTCGTCGCAGAGCTCGAGCGCGGAGGTGCCCTGGCCGGCGATCACGAACGGGTCGTCGTACGCATGCAGCACGGGGAGGCCGCGCTCGGCCGAGACGCGCTCGGTCAGCTCGTCGCGGTCCTGCTCGTAGCGGTCGAACGTCTCGACGGTCGCGCCGTAGCCCTCCGTCGCGGCGCGTTTGTTCGCCGGCGCGTCGTCCGGCATCAGGACGAGCGCCTGCGTCTCGAGCAGCCGCGCCGCGAGCGCGACGGCCTGCGCGTGGTTGCCCGACGAGGTCGTCATGACGCCGCGCTCCTGCACGTCGGCCAGCCGCGACGAGAGCGCGTTGTACGCGCCGCGGAACTTGAACGACCCGGTGCGCTGGAACGGCTCCGCCTTCAGGAACAGCCGCGCGCCCGCCAGCTCGTCGAGCGCCCGGCTGCGAAGCACCGGCGTCCGGTGCGCAACCCCGCGCAGCCGCTGCGCGGCACGGCGGACGTCATCGACCGTCGGAAGCGCCTCCACCGGCGAGACGCTATCGACCTGCGTTCGACGGGGCCGCGTGCGGCCGCCTCGCGCGCGGTCGTCGCCTAGGGAGCGACCGGGACGGCGGGGGTGCCCTCGAGGACCACGGCGGGGTCGACGACGGGGGCCGGCTCGGTGGTCGTCTGCGGCTCCGAGGCGGGCTGCTGCTCCTCGGGCGCCGGCTGGGACTGCTGCTCGGGAGCCGGGGCCGTCGTCGCGGTCGACTCGTTGCCCGAGGCGGTGATGGGCTCGTCGTCGGGGGCCTCTGCGCCGCCGGTGCCGGGGCCGGCCTGCTGCTGGCCCGGAAGGATGGTGCTGTCGACGCCCTGCTCGGTGCCGCCGGTCGGCATGGTGGGCGCCTGCTCGGCTCCGGCCTGATCGGCCGCCGGATCGGTGGCGGCGGTCGCGGCGGCCGGCCGCGCGGTGGCGGCCGCGGCGTCCGGCGTGACGAGCTCGGCCTTCGCGGCGGCCTCCTGCAGCTGCTTGCGCTGCTCGGCCGCGGCGGCCAGGCGGCGCTGCTCGGCGGCGGCAGCGGCGGCCGCGTCGTCGACCGTCGTCGTGGCGACCGGCGTCTGCTTGACGGCCGGGAGCGCGGCGGGCGCCGGCGCCGGGGCCGGGGCGACCGCGGCGACGGCGGGCGGGTGCGGCGTGTGGACGTTCGCGCGCTTGACCTCGACGGCGCCGACGCTGACGATCGCCGCGGCGGCGATGCCGGCGGCGGCCTTCGTGGCGACGGTGGTGACGCCGGCCGACAGCGCGCCGGCGCCGGCGGTGCCCGCGGCGGCCGTGCCGGCGGCGGTGGCGGCGCCGGCCGCACCGCCCGCGCTGGCGGTCGTGCCGAGGTGGGCGAGGACGAGCTTCTTGAGCAGCAGCAGCGGCCCGACCGGCATGACCGACGCGAGCGCCTTGTTCGTCTCGCGCAGCTGCTTGCGGAAGTTCGCGCAGCGGTCGCAGCGGCGCAGGTGGCGGCGCACCGGGGCGGTCGTGCGCTTGAGCCCCTCGGCGACCTCGCCGAGCTCCTCGCGCACCTGGTCGCAGCTGAGCTGCCGCTCCTCGGCCATCTCGGCGAGCGACACGCGCGCGCGCACGAGGAGCGACTTGACGCTCGGGACCGTCGTCTCCATCGCCTCGGCGATCTGCTCGTAGGAGAGCGCGTCGATCTCGCGCAGCAGCAGCGCGGTCTTCTGCGTCTCCGGCAGCTCCTGCACGTCGCCGATGAGCGCACGGAACTCCTCGCGCTCGTGCACCTTCTCGGCGGTCGTCTGGCCGGCGTCCGCGACGTGGACGTCCATCGAGTCGACGCCGATCGCCTGGTGGCGGCGCAGGTGGTTCAGCGACCGGTTGCGCGCGATCCGGTACAGCCACGGCCGCGCGTTGATCGGCCGGCTGTCCGCGAGGATCGCGTTGAACGCTGCGGCGAAGACCTCCTGGAGGACGTCCTCGGCGTCCTCGCGCGACCCGAGCATGTGCCGGCAGAACGCCAGGAGCCGCGCCTGGTAGCGGCTGACGAGCGCCTCGAACGCGGCATGGTTCCCGCGCCGGACGAGCACGATCAGGCGCTCGTCGGACTGCAGCCGCAGAAGCGGCGTGGGGCCGCGGAAACCTGCGGCGCCGACATGGGTGAGTGCTGAAGCTTCCACGCGGGTCGGATCTGCAACTCCGGAGGGACCACGAAGTTGCGCGTCTGGACCAGGCTAGCGGCGCCTCCTTCCCGTCCACCGCCTTCATGAGACCGCTCTCACGAACCCCCATGACAAGGGCGCAAGACCCCTTGCAGGCTCACATCTTCGGTCCCACGAACGCATCCAGCTTCGCCACGTCCGCCCGCCGGTCGATCGCGATCTGCGCCGGCGTCGCACGCGTCCAGCCGATCCCGAGCAGGTCGAGGTGGTCGCAGAAGATGCGCCGCACGTCCTCCGACTGGTTCGAGAACGAGTACCTGACGTAGGTGTGGACCTTCGAGCCGACTCGCTGCCGCGCGATGCAGCGACAGCCATCGGACTCGAGCAGCCCGCGGAGGAACATCTCCCGGCACCTCGTCGTGTGCCGCAGCTGCCACGCCGCGAGGTCGATCGTGCGGTCGTGCTTGCGGCCCCGGCCGTGTTGCGGGAACACGATCGGCCAATGCAGCCACGCGGACGTGACGACCGTGCACGACCCGCTTCCCTTCGCGCGCGTCCACGCCTCGCGAGTTCCCCCTGTGACGTCGCGCATCGCCTCGGCCGCTGCCGCGACGATGCCGGTGTACTGCGTCGCAGAAGATGGACAGCGCCGTCGAGATCCGGGAGTGCCGGCAGCATGCGCCCTGCGCCTCCCAATGCACAGCGCGCATTTGATCAACGCGGTCGGACGAGCCCGTAGGATGCGTCGGCCCGCCCGGGTGGCGGAATGGGTAGACGCTGGTTCCTTAAAAGAATCGGTCCGTGAGGACGTGTGGGTTCGAGTCCCACCCCGGGCATCCGGCGCACCCGCCGCATGGTTGGAACGCGGCCATCCGTGGCATGCTGCGAAGCGTGAGCAGCCGGATCATCGGCGTGGACGTCGGCGGGACGAAGGTGGCCGTTGCCGCGCTCGAGGACGGGGAGCTGAGCGGTCGGGACGTCGAGCCGACCGTCACGACGTCGACCGACGCGTTCCTCGACCAGCTGACCGAGATGATCGAGCGCCAGGGCGAGGCGGATGCGGTGGGGATCGCCGTGCCGAGCGTCGTGGACTTCGCGACCGGTTCGGCGCGCTTCAGCGTGAACATCCCGCTGGCGGGGGTGCCGCTCAGGGAGGTCTTGGGTAGTCGACTCGGCATCCCGGTCTTCGTCGACAACGACGCGACGTGCGCCGCGCTCGCCGAGGCGCACGCCGACCCGGACGCCATCCCGCGCGTGCTCGTCATGTTCACCATCGGCACCGGCGTCGGCGGCGGGATCGTGCTCGACGGGCAGATCTTCCGCGGCGCGACCGGCGCCGCCGCGGAGCTCGGGCACATGATGATCGCGGCGGACGTCGCCAACGGCGCGCCGGCGAGGCCGGAGCACTGGCCGCAGCGCGGCTCGCTCGAGCACGCCGCCGACGGCGACGCGCTCGGGGCGCTCGCGAAGCACCACGGCTTCGAAGATGGGAAGGCGGCGGTCACCGCCGCCAAGGAGGGCGACGCGCAGGCGCGCGACGTCCTGAGGATCCTCGGCGAGCGCGTCGGCGTCGGGATCGCGAACCTCATGCACACCCTCGACCCGGACGAGGTGGTGATCGGCGGCGGAGTCTCGGCCGCCGGCGACCTCCTGCTCGTGCCCGCGCAGGACGCGGCGCGGCGCCTCACGTTGCCCGGGGTCGGGACGCGCGCGCGGATCCGCATCGCGCGCTACGGGAACGAGGCCGGCGTGCGCGGCGCAGCGCTGCTGGCTGCGACTGAGCGAGAGAACACGGGAGTCACGACATGAGCACCCCTGCCGTCAACGTCAACCCTCGCCTGGCCGCGCTGACGCAGGCCGGCGTCAGCCCGTGGCTCGACCTGCTGCGCCGATCGCTCATCGAGCAGGGCGAGCTGCAGCGGATGATCGACGAGGAATCGCTGCGCGGCGCGACGTCGAACCCCGCGATCTTCGAGAAGGCGATCCTCGGCTCCGACGACTACGACGACCAGCTGCGCGAGCTGGCCGAGTCCGGCGCCGACGGCCGCGAGACGTACCGCGCGATGGTCGTCCGCGACGTCCAGGCCGCGTGCGACGTGTTCCGCTCCACCTGGGAGGAGACCGACCACCTCGACGGCTACGTCAGCCTCGAGGTCGAGCCGGACCTTGCCCACGACACCGAGCAGACGCTGACCGCCGGGAAGTACTATTGGGAGCGCGTCGACCGGCCCAACGTGATGATCAAGATCCCCGGCACGCCGGAGGGCGTCGGCGCCATCGAGGAGGCGACGTACGCCGGGGTCAACGTCAACGTCACGCTGCTGTTCGCGGTCTCCGCGTACAAGGAGATCGCGCTCGCGTACCTGCGCGGGATGGAGCGCCGCAAGGCCGAGGGCCTGAGCATGGACGTCCACTCCGTCGCCTCGTTCTTCGTCAGCCGCGTCGACACCGAGGTCGACAAGCGCCTCGACAAGATCGGCGGCAAGGACGACCTCAAGGGCCTCGCCGGCCTTGCGAACGCGCGCGCCGCGTACCGGCTGTTCCTCGACGAGCTCAAGCCGAAGATGGAGGAGCTCGGCTGCCCGCTGCAGCGCCCGCTGTGGGCGTCGACCGGCGTGAAGGACCCGCGCTACCCCGACACGCTCTACGTCGACGGCCTCATCGCGCCCGACACGGTCAACACGATGCCGCCCGACACGATGCAGGCGGTCGGCGACCACGGGAAGATCGAGGGCAACACCGCCGAGCTCGACGCGACCGAGGACCTCAAGAAGCTCGCCGACGCGGGCATCGACATCGACGACGTCACGGACACGCTGCTCGTCGAGGGCGTCGCGAAGTTCGTCACGCCGATGGTCAAGCTCATGGCCGGCATCGAGTCCAAGCGCGAGGCGATCGTCACCGACCGCCCGCTAACCTTCGACTCGAACCTGCCCGACGACCTCGAGGAGGCGGTCCGCGACCGCGTCCGCAAGGCGGTCGCCGACGACGTCGCCGGGCGCATCTGGCACAAGGACCCGAGCGTGTGGGGCGGCGACGCCGACACGCCGGAGCTCTCGAACCGGCTCGGCTGGCTGACGATCGCCGAGCGCATGCAGGACGAGGTGCCCGCGCTGCAGGCGTTCGCCGACGAGGTCAAGAGCGACGGCCTGACGCAGACGCTGCTGCTCGGGATGGGCGGCTCGAGCCTCGCGCCCGAGGTGCTGCGCGTCGCGTTCGGCGCCGACGGCTTCCACGTCCTCGACAGCACCGACCCGAAGGCGGTCCGCGAGGCCGAGAACGCGCTCGACCTCGACAAGACGCTCTTCATCGTGTCGAGCAAGTCCGGCGGCACGATCGAGACGCTGAGCCACTTCCGCTACTTCTGGGAGCGCGCCGGCCGCAACGGCGAGCAGTTCGTCGCGGTCACCGACCCCGGCTCGCCGCTGCAGCAGCTCGCGACCGAGCACGGCTTCCGCCGCGTCTTCGAGGCCGACCCCGACATCGGCGGGCGCTACAGCGCGCTCAGCCACTTCGGGCTCGTGCCGGCCGCCGTGATGGGCGCCGACACCGAGGCGCTCGTCGACGGCGCGATGGTCGCCGCCGAGGGCTGCCGCTTCGGCGATCCGAAGCAGGGCAACAGCGGGCTGTGGCTCGGCGTCGCGCTCGGCGAGCTCGCCAGCCGCGGGCGCGACAAGCTGACGTTCATCGTCGACGACGACGAGCTCGGGCCGGTCGGCCTGTGGCTCGAGCAGCTCGTCGCCGAGTCGACCGGCAAGCACGGCAAGGGGATCCTCCCGGTCGCCGGCGAGCCGCTCGGCGCGCCCGAGCAGTACGGCGAGGACCGCGTCTTCGTGCACCTGCGCGGCGAGAAGGGCAAGCTCGACGAGAAGGTCGGCGGGCTCGCGCACGCCGGCCACGCCGTCATCACCGTCCACACCAAGGGCGCCAAGGACCTCGGCCGGGTCTTCTTCTTCGCCGAGTTCGCGACGGCGGTGAGCGGCTGGGTGCTCGGCATCAACCCGTTCGACCAGCCCAACGTGCAGGAGGCCAAGGACAACACCAAGCGCGTCCTCGAGGGCAGCATCCCGGAGATTGAGGCCGGCGACCCGCACTCGCTGACGAAGGACGCGCAGCCGCCGAAGTACGTCGCGATCATGGCCTACGCCGCGCCGAGCGCCGAGCTCGAGGAGAAGGTCGACGCGGTCCGCCGGCGGATCCTCGAGCACCACGGCGCCGCGACCACGTTCGGCTACGGCCCGCGGTTCCTGCACTCGACCGGCCAGTACCACAAGGGCGGCCCGAAGAACGGGCTGTTCGTGCAGGTCGTCCCCGACGATCCCGACGACATCGAGATCCCGGAAGCCGGCTACACGTTCGGCCACCTCAAGCAGGCGCAGGCCGCGGGCGACCTCGAGACGCTCACCGGCCACGGCCTGCCGGTCGTCCGCGTGAAGGAGCTGTAGCGGTGCAGCTCGGCTTCGTCGGCCTCGGCCGCATGGGCGGCAACATGGTCCACCGCATCCACCGCGACTCGGACCACCAGGTCGTCGCGTTCGACTTCAGCGACGACGCGGTCAAGGCGGCCGAGGGGCACGGCGCGAGCGGGGCCTCCTCGCTCGAGGACCTCGTGAGCAAGCTCGAGGCGCCGCGGCTCGTGTGGATCATGGTCCCGGCCGGCGAGGCGACGCAGGAGACGGTCGACAAGCTGGCCGAGCTGCTCGAGCCCGGCGACGCGATCGTCGACGGCGGCAACTCGAAGTGGACCGACGACAAGGTCCGCGGCGAGGCGCTCGCCAAGAAGGACATCGGCTACGTCGACGTCGGCACGAGCGGCGGCGTCTGGGGTCTCGAGGTCGGCTACTGCATGATGGTCGGCGGGCCCGACGACGCCGTGGAGCGGCTCAGCCCCATCCTCGACGTCCTGGCCCCGCCGCACGACGACGAGCACGGCCGCGGCTGGCAGCACATGGGCCCGACCGGCTCCGGCCACTACGTGAAGATGGTCCACAACGGGATCGAGTACGGGATGATGCAGGCGTACGCCGAGGGCTTCGCGCTTTTCGATGCCAGCGAGTTCGATCTCGACAACGCGCAGATCGCGCACCTGTGGATGAAGGGCTCCGTCGTGCGCTCCTGGCTGTGCGAGCTCGCCGCCAACGCGTTCGAGCAGGAGGGCAACGACCTCGAGGCGCTCGACCCCGTCGTCGCCGAGTCCGGCGAGGGCCGCTGGACCGTCGAGGACGCGGTCAACCAGAAGGTGCCGCTGCCGGTCATCACGATGGCGCTGTTCGAGCGCTACAGCTCGCAGTCGCGAGGCGACTTCGCGGCGAAGGTCAACGCCGCGCTGCGCGCCCAGTTCGGCGGGCACGCGGTCCAGCGGCGGGCGGACGGGTGAGCACCGCCGCCCAGCACCCGCAGGGCGAGAACCCGCTCAGCGAGGGGCTGGAGCGGCTGCCGGTCGCGCCGACGACGCTCGTCATCTTCGGCGCCACCGGCGACCTCAGCCGCCGCAAGCTGCTGCCGGCGCTCTACAACCTCGCGCACGAGGGCGCGCTGCCGGGGCGCTTCCACCTCGTCGGCTCGTCGCGCAGCGAGATGAGCGACGAGGAGTTCCGCAAGCTCGCCACCGACTCCGTCCGCGAGTTCTCGCGCCGCGAGCCGGACGAGTCGCTCATGGAGGAGCTGTTCTCGAGCGCGCGGTACGTCCCCGGCACGTTCAACCAGGGCGACCTGTACGACCGCCTGCGCGAGACGCTCGACGCCTACGACGACGAGGCCGGCCTCGCGCTGAACCGCTGCTTCTACCTCTCGACCGCGCCGTCGTTCTTCCCGGTGATCATCGAGGCGCTCGGCGAGCACGGCCTCAACCGCCGCAACGACGCCGAGGTCCGGGTCATCATCGAGAAGCCGATCGGCACGAACCTCGAGGAGGCGCGCGAGCTCAACCGCATCGTGCTCGAGAACTTCGCCGAGGATCAGGCGTTCCGCATCGACCACTACCTCGGCAAGGAGACGGTCCAGAACGTCATGGCGTTCCGCTTCGCGAACGGCATGTTCGAGCCGGTCTGGAACCGCAACTACGTCGACAACGTCCAGATCACCGCGGCCGAGGACATCGGCGTCGGCTCGCGCGCGGGCTACTACGACAGCTCCGGCGCGCTGCGCGACCTCGTCCAGAACCACATGCTGCAGCTGCTCACGCTGCTGTGCATGGAGCCGCCGGTGAACTTCGGCGCCGACGACGTCCGCGACGAGAAGGTCAAGGTCCTCCACGCGATCAAGAAGCCGACGCTCGAGACGGTCAAGGACATCACCGTGCGCGGCCAGTACACTGCCGGCCGCGTCGGCGGCGAGGAGGAGCCGGCCTACCTCGACGAGGCCGACGTGCCCGAGGACTCGAAGACGGAGACGTACGTCGCGCTGCGCCTCGAGGTCGACAACTGGCGCTGGGCGGGCGTGCCGATGTACCTGCGCACGGGCAAGCGGCTCGCGCGCAAGGTGACCGAGATCGCGGTGACGCTCAAGCCGGTGCCGCACCTCGGCTTCGACCAGAACGGGTCGCTCGGCGTCCGGCCGAACACGCTCGTGCTGACGGTGCAGCCGAACGAGGGCGTCTCGCTGCAGCTCGGCGCGAAGATCCCCGGCACCCGGATGTCGATCCGCCCGGTGAACATGGAGTTCCAGTACGGGACGACGTTCCTCTCGCAGTCGCCCGAGGCGTACGAGCGCCTGATCATGGACGCGATGCGCGGCGACGCGACGCTCTTCACGCGCAACGACGAGGTCGAGGCGCAGTGGGAGATCATCGATCCGATCCTCAAGGCCTGGGCGGAGACCGGACAGCCCGTCGAGACCTACGAGGCCGGGGGGCAGGGCCCCGAGGCGGCGAACGGGATCATGCTGGCGGGCTGCGATGCCTGGCGCGCGATCTGACACCGTCTGGAGCGAGCGCGACACGTCGCCGGGCGCGGTCGAGGCCGCGCTGCGCAGGCTCGTGGTCGAGAAGCACGCCGAGAACGCCGGCTACGTCCCCGCGCGGACGATCAACCTCATCTGCATCGTCGACCACGACTGGAGCGGCGAGATCGCCAACCGCCTGCGCGGCGTCGGGCGCTACCACGCGGGTCGCACGATCGTGTGCTCGCTCGAGCGGCGCCGCGAGACGATCGACGCGCGCGCCAGCGTCGTCTCCGAAGGCGAGCCCGAGCACGGCAAGTTCGTCCTGCTGCGCGAGACCGTCGTGCTCCGCGTCGGCGACCGCCACGTCGAGGGGCTGCGCTCGATCGTCGATCCGCTCGTGGTGACCGACGTCCCGACGGTCGTGTGGTCGCCGCACGGCCACCCCGAGGCGGTCGACGCGCTCCTGGGGCTCGCGCAGTCGGTGATGTGGGACTCGGTCGCCGAGCCCGACCCCGCCGCGGCGCTCTGCCGCGCGGGCGACCTCGGCGAGCGCGCGTACGTCGTCGACCTGGCGTGGCTGCGCGGGACGCCGTGGCGCGAGCGCGTCGCCGCGTACTTCGACCCGCCGGCCGCGCGACGGCTGCTCTCGATTATCACCGGCGTGACCGTCCGGCACGCGCCCGGCTCCGAGGCGGGCGGGATGCTGTTCCTCGGGTGGCTGTCGAGCCGGCTCGGGTGGGAGCCCGTCGAGCTCGTCCACCACGAGGACCGCGCGATGGGCAAGGCGCGCGCCAAGCGCCAGGACGTGCGGCTCGTGCTCGAGTGCGCGCATCAGGACGTGCCCGGCCTCGCCGGCGTGACGATCGAGACCGCCGACGGCGCGAGCCTGTCGCTCGACCGCGGCGCGGGCGGGCTGAAGGCGCTGCGCAAGGCGAAGGACGGTCGCGAGCGCGCGTGGACGATCCTCGGCGCGTCGCGCGGCGAGGGCGGGATCCTCGGCGAGGGCATCCGGCAGGCGCTGCTGCGCGACCGGACCTACCAGCCCGCGCTGAGCTGCGCCCGGAGGCTCGCGGGTTGAAGCGCATCGTCGGCGACGTCCCGCTCGGGGGCAGCCCGTTCCCTCCGATCGCGGACTACGCCTTCCTGTCCGACTGCGAGACGGCCGCGCTCGTGGCGCCCACCGGCAACATCGAGTGGATGTGCCTGAAGCGCTTCGACGGGCCGAGCATCTTCGCGGCGATGCTCGACCGCGAGGCCGGCGGGTTCATGCTCGCGCCGCTCGACGTGCGCGTCCCCGCGTCCCGCCGCTACCTGCCCGGCACGATGATCCTCGAGACGACGTGGGGGACGAACACCGGGTGGATCATCCAGCGCGACCTGCTCCTCATCGGTCCCTGGCACGACATGAAGGAGCGCTCGCAGACGCACCGCCGCGCTCCGACCGACTGGGACGCCGAGCACGTGCTGCTGCGGACGCTGCGCTGCGTGCAGGGCTCGGTGGAGCTGCACCTCGAGTGCGAGCCGGTGTGCGACTACGGCCGGACCGAGCTGCACTGGGAGTACGCCGACGGCGGCTACCACCACGCGATCGGCCGCGCCGAATGCGCCGACGGCCCGCTCGAGCTGCGGCTCAACACGGACCTGCGCCTCGGCTTCGAGGGCTCGCGCGCCCGCGCGAGGACGACGATGCACGAAGGGGAGTTCGCGTTCGCGGCGCTGAGCTGGAGCGAGCACGGCGCGCCCGAGACGTACGACGAGGCCTACAAGCGCGTCGTCCGCACCGCCGACTTCTGGCACGAGTGGCTCGCGCGCGGCGACTTCCCCGACCACCCGTGGCGGCCGTACCTGCAGCGCAGCGCGCTGACGCTGAAGGGCCTCTCCTACGCGCCGACCGGGGCGATGGTCGCCGCCGCGACGACGTCGCTGCCCGAGTCGCCGCAGGGCGAGCGCAACTGGGACTACCGGTACTCGTGGATCCGCGACTCCACGTTCATGCTGTGGGGGCTCTACACGCTCGGCTTCGACTGGGAGGCCAACGACTTCTTCTACTTCATCGCCGACGTCGCCGGCGCTGACCGCGACCTGCAGGTGATGTACGGGATCGGCGGCGAGCGCGAGCTCGTCGAGCACGAGCTCGACCACCTCGACGGCTACGAGAACGCGCGCCCGGTCCGCATCGGCAACGGCGCCTACACGCACCGCCAGCACGACGTGTGGGGCACGATCCTCGACTCGTTCTACCTGCACACGAAGTCGCGCGACGGCCTGCCCGACCGCTTCTGGCCGATCCTGAGCAAGCAGGTCGAGAAGGCGATCACCCACTGGCGCGAGCCCGACCGCGGGATCTGGGAGGTCCGCGGCGAGCCGCAGCACTTCACGTCCTCGAAGATCATGTGCTGGGTCGCCTGCGACCGCGGCGCGCGCCTCGCCCGCCTGCGCGAGGACGAGGAGATGGCGACGCGCTGGCAGGAGGTCGCGGACGAGATCCACGCCGACGTGCTCGAGAACGGCCTGGACGAGCGCGGCGTGTTCGTGCAGCACTACGGGACCGACGCGCTCGACGCGTCGCTGCTGCTCGCGCCGCTCGTGCGGTTCCTGCCGCCCGACGACGAGCGCATCGTCGCGACCGTCAACGCGATCGCCGACGAGCTGACGGTCGACGGGCTCGTCCTGCGCTACCGCGTCGAGGAGACCGACGACGGCATGCGCGGCGTCGAGGGCGCGTTCACGATCTGCTCGTTCTGGCTCGTCAGCGCGCTCGCCGAGATCGGCGAGTCGCAGCGGGCCCGCGAGCTGTGCGAGAAGCTCATCGGCTACGCGAGCCCGCTCGGCCTCTACGCGGAGGAGATCGAGCCGCGGTCCGGGCGCCACCTCGGCAACTTCCCGCAGGCGTTCACGCACCTCGCGCTCATCAACGCGGTCATGCACGTGATCCGCGCCGACCACGAGCTCACGCTGAACCAGCAACCGCTCGACGCGCGCCGGCGCGACCCGCTGCGCCCGCTCGACGCGCCGGCCCCGGGAGACGGACCATGACGAGGCTCACCGTGCTGCCGGACGCGGAGGCCGCCGCGCGGCGCGCCGCCGACGTCATGGCGAACCACATCAACGACGCGCGCACCCAGCGCCGCGACGTGCACATCGCCATCGCCGGCGGCTCGACGCCGCAGCGCGCGTACGAGCTGCTCGGCGACATCCAGGGCACATGGCGCCACGTGCACCTCTGGTTCGGCGACGAGCGCTGCGTGCCGGCCGACCACGAGGAGGCCAACCAGCGGATGGTGCGCGAGAGCCTGCTCGACCACCTCCGCGCCGAGGACCATCCGGTGCTGCACCCGGTGCGCGGCGAGCTGAGCCCCGAGGACGCCGCCTGGCTCTACGGAGTGGAGATCGTGCGCGCGATGGGGGAGAAGCCGGTGTTCGACCTCGTCCTGCTCGGCATGGGGCCGGACGGGCACACCGCGTCGCTCTTCCCCGGCGCGCCGGAGGCCGAGGCGGCGCACGCCCCGGTCATCCCGATCCGCAACAGCCCCAAGCCGCCGCCCGAGCGGATCACGCTGACCATGCCGGTGCTGCGGCGCGCGCGCTACACGGTGCTGCTCGCCACGGGCGAGAGCAAGCGCGAGGCGCTCGACCGGGTGCGCGCGGGCGACCAGGCGGTGCCGTCCGCGCGCCTCGGCGAGGACCTCGACGAGATCGTCTGCGACCGCGCCGCCGCGGGCGAGGGCTGATCCCCGAGCCGCGCGTCATCCTCGTCCGCCACGCCGAGACGGCGTGGTCGGTCGCCAACCGCCACACGGGCAGGACGGACGTGCCGCTAACCGACGACGGCCGCGCGACGGCGCGCGCGCTCGCGGAGGGCCTCGCGCCGAGGCGGTTCGCGCTCGTGCTGAGCAGCCCGCTGCAGCGGGCGCGCGAGACGGCCGAGCTGGCCGGCGTGAACGTGGACGAGGTGCTCGACGACCTCGTGGAGTGGGACTACGGCGCCTACGAGGGGCGCACGGCGGTCGACGTGCGCGCGGAGCGGCCGGGCTGGGTGCTCTGGCGCGACGGGGCGCCGGAGGGCGAGAGCCCGGACGAGGTGGCCGCGCGGGCCGACCGGGTGATCGAGCGGGTGCTCGGCGTGGACGGCGACGTCTGCGTCGTCGCCCACGGGCACCTCCTGCGGATGCTCACGAGCCGCTGGCTCGAGCAGCCGCCGGCGTTCGGCCAGCGCCTCCCGCTCCCCGCCGGCCGCCTGGGCGAGCTCGGCTGGGAGCGGGGCACCCGCGTCCTGCGCGGGTGGGCGCTGACGGAACTGCCCTAGCGGATGAAGCTCGCCGCGCGCTTCTTGAACGTGTTGTACGCGGGACGCGCGGCGCCGTTGGCACGGACGAGGCCGGCGTCGAACCGGCTCTGGCAGTCCGTGCCCCAGTAGTTGTACGAGTAGAGGCGCTCGATGCCCTGGCCGCGGTAGCGCTTGGCCAGCGTGAACATGTCGGAGATCGCGTTGGCCTGGCGCTTCTCGGCCTTCGCGACCGACACCTTCGCCGTGCCGCACGGGAAGCTGCGGCCGAAGCTCGCGAGGCCGCCCGTCTCGGTCATCCAGAACTTCGCGCGCCGGTTGTAGCGCTTGACGGTCTTGATGATCGACGCCGTGATGGCGCCCTTCTTGCGGCCCTTCTGGCGGTAGCGGTTCGTGTCGGAGTAGTTGTGCATGCCGACCACGGACACGTACCGGCGCTGCGACTTCTTCAGCGCGCCGAAGAAGCGCTTGATGTAGCTCTCGACGCCGCGCTGGTCGAGGACGTCGAGGGCGACGATCTTGCAGCCCTTGCACATCGAGCGCAGGGCGAGGAAGAACTGGGCCGAGCGCTTGGGGCTCTTGTACGTCGGCTGCGAGTCGTGGTTGACCTCGTTCCACGTGCCCCAGTCGATCTTCTTGCCGCCGAAGCGCTTGACGAGCGGGCGGATCTTCTTCTTGTAGGTCGCGACCGACGGCAGCTTCGCGACCGGCAGGCCTTTGGCCCTGCCCTCGGACGCGCGCGTGAGGATGTCCGTCGAGATGTGCATGAGAACGCGGACCTTGGCGGCCTTCGCGGCGGCGACGTAGGCGTCGGCCGCGGCGAGCTCGCCGGGGTTGTCGATCGCGTTCCAGCGGATGAAGTAGCGGACCTTCTTGACCTTCAGCTTCTTGAAGTTCGGCTGGCTGAAGGTGCTGGCGTTCTGATCACCGATGCCGACGGCCACCTTGGTCTTGGCTGCGAACGCGGTCGACGGCAGGGCGACGAGCGCGATGAGCAGCGCAAGCAAGGCGAACGGGGTCTTCCGGGGCATGGGGGCGGGAGTCCTCCTCGAAGAACGTGGGGCGGACAGAGAGAACCCCGCGGCGGGAAGCAAGTTGCGCGGGGCGATCGCACAGGCTAGCGGGGGAGCGACTTCCAGCTGGCGGGCCGCGTCAAAGGCCCGCGACGGCGAACTGCGACATCCGCAAGAAACGTCAACTAGCTTCGTTCGCCATTCAGACGGGCCTCTGGGGAGGGGCCCGAACCAGGGGTCTCTGCATGCGCCACTCGAGGCAGATCGGACGGATGGTGGGAGCTGTCGCGCTCGTCGCGGCGGTGCTCGTCGTCGGGTTCGTGCTGCTGAGCGGGGGCGACGGCGAGGCGTACGTGGTCAAGGCGCGCTTCCAGAACGCCAGCCAGCTCGTCAAGGGCAACGAGGTCCAGGTCGCCGGCAAGGCGGTCGGCGAGGTGACCGACATCAAGCTCGCCCCCGACAACGGGGCCGACGTCGTCCTCGAGATCACCGACCCGGAGTACTCCCCGCTCCGGCGCGGCACCGAGGCGATCATCCGGCTCACCTCCCTGTCCGGCGTGGCCAATCGCTACGTCGACCTCCGCATGCCCTCCGGGGATGCGAAGCCGATCCCGCACAACGGCGAGATCCCCACGACCGACACGACCTCGGCGGTCGACCTCGACGCCCTCCTGAACGCCCTCGACAAGCGCGCCCGCACCGATCTGCAGAGCGTCATCCAGGGCTTCGGCAAGCAGTACGACGGCCGGATGCGCGAGGCGCAGCGCGGCTGGCTGTACCTCAACCCGTCGCTCGCCGCGTCGAGCAGGCTGTTCGAGGAGCTGACCTACGACACGCCGGCGCTGAACAAGTTCGTGGGCGCGTCGTCGAAGCTGGTCACGGACGTCGCCGCGCGCAAGGAGGACCTCGCGGGCCTCGTCGATGAGGCGGCGACGACGTTCAACGCGATCGCGAGCCGCCGGACGGCGCTCGAGGACGCCATCAACCAGCTGCCGCCGTTCATGCGGCGGGCGAACTCGACGTTCGTGAACCTGCGCTCCGCGGTCGACGACCTCCGCCCGCTCATCCGCGACACGAAGCCCGTCACGCCGAAGCTGCGCCGCTTCCTCGCCGAGCTGCGCCCGCTGGCGCAGGACGCGCGCCCGACGCTGCGCGACCTCGCGCAGCTCGTGAGCAAGCCGGGCGGCGCGAACGACCTCATCGAGCTGACGCGCAGCAACGTCCCGCTGCGCGACATCGCCGTCGGCGACGTGCAGCGCAACGGCAAGACGCGGCGCGGCGCGCTGCCGGAGAGCACCGACGCGCTGCGCACCGCGACGCCCGAGGCCGCCTACTTCCGCCCGTACTCCGTCGACCTCACCGGCTGGTTCGACGACTTCGGGCACTCCGGCGTCTACGACGCGCTCGGCGGCAAGAGCCGCGTCGGCACGTACGTCAACGCGTTCGCCCAGGTCGGCGGCGTCCTGCGCCCGCTGCCCGTGCCGCTGCGCAACGCCGCCGTGGCCGGCGTCACCGTGCGCGACCAGCGCAACCGCTGCCCGGGCGCCGCCGAGGTCGCCGCCCCCGACGGGTCCAACCCGTGGAAGCCGACGCCGGACTTCAACTGCGATCCGAGCCAGGTGTACCCCAAATGAGGCGCGTCGCCGGCATCGCGGTCCTGGTCGCGGGCGTGCTCGCCTTCGCCGTCCTCGGCGGCGGCGCGTCGAACGCCGAGCCGGGCAACGAGTTCAAGGTCGAGCTCGACAACGCGTTCGGCCTCATCGAGGGCGGCGACTTCAAGATCGCCGGCGTCCGCGCGGGCAAGATCAGCGCGCTCGACCTCGACGAGCGCACGAAGCGCGCGATCATCTCCTTCACGGTGACCGAGGACGGCTTCGGGTCGCTGCGCACCGACGCGCGGTGCGAGGTCGCGCCCCAGTCGCTCGTCGGCGAGTACTTCGTCAACTGCCAGCCCGGCACCGCGAAGGAGACGCTGAAGCCCGGGTCGACGATCCCCGTCTCGCGCACGTCGACGACCGTCCCGCCGGACCTCGTCAACAACATCATGCGGCTGCCGTACCGCCAGCGCCTGAGCCTCGTCATCAACGAGCTCGGCGCCGCCGTCGCCGGCAACTCCGACAACCTCAACGACGCGATCCGCCGGGCGAGCCCCGCGCTGCGCGAGACGAACGAGGTGCTCGCGATCCTCGCCCGCCAGAACCAGGTGCTCGCCGACCTCGTGAAGAACGGCGACAAGGTGCTCGGGGACCTCGCGAACAGCCGCAAGCAGGTCGTCCGCTTCGTGTCCTCGGCGCGCAAGCTGTCCGCCGACTCCGCCGAGCGGTCGAAGGACATCGAGCGCGGCTTCCAGCGGCTGCCGACGTTCCTGAAGGAGCTGCGCCCGACCATGGACGAGCTGCAGGCGACGGTCGACCAGCAGGGCCCCGCGCTGCGCAACGTCGCCGACAGCGCCGGCCAGCTCCGGCGCCTGTTCGACAACCTGCCGCCGTTCGCGAAGGCGTCGCGGCCCGCGATCCGCTCGCTCGGCGACGCGGCCGACATCGGCAAGAGCGCGGTGAAGAACGCGACGCCGACCGTCGACGAGCTGCAGCGCTACTCCGCCGGCCTGCCCGAGCTGTCGCAGAACCTGAAGATCGTCCTCAACCACCTCAACGACCGGCAGTTCTCCGCCGAGGAGGACCCGCGGTCGCCGGGCGGGAAGGGCTACACCGGCCTCGAGGCGCTGCTCCAGTACGTGTTCGACCAGACGATGTCGACGAACGTCCACGACGGCGAGACGCACATCCTCAAGGCGATCCCGTTCGTCGGCCAGTGCCAGGACTACGCCGACATCAAGGCCGCCAAGGAGCTGGCGGACAAGTGCAGCACCGCGCTCGGCCCGAACCAGATCGGCATCAACTTCGAGGACCTCACCAGGCCCGCCGGCTACGACGGCGCGGACCGGGGGCCGAAGGACAAGGAGCCCGACCCGACGCCGCCCGCCGACCGCGGCGCGCCGGGCAGCGGCGAGGCGGGCGGCCCGCGGCCGTCGGCGATCAACAACGCGCTGCCGGGCAACGAGGGCCGCGGCGTGAACGAGCCGAAGAACCCGGTCGAGGACGTCGTCAAGGATCCGCCGACGCTGCCGAACCTCGACGAGGTCGTACCGGACGTGCCCGTGCCGCAGGCGCTCGACGGCAAGACGCCGCTGGCGCCGAAGGACGAGGACCGCCAGGGCGCGGCCGAGCAGCTCGCCAACTACCTCCTGGGGCCATGAGGCGCCGCGGCACCGCATCGATCGTCGCCAACCCCGTGCTCGTCGGGGCCGTCACGCTGCTCGTCGTCGTCGTCGCGGTCTTCCTCGCGTACAACGCGAACAACGGGCTGCCGTTCGTCCCGTCGCAGACCGTCTACGCGCAGCTGCCCGACGGCGCCGAGGTCAACCGCGGCGTCGAGGTCCGCGAGGGCGGCTACCGCATCGGCGTCGTGTCGGACATGAAGCCGAAGCGGCTCCCGAACGGCCGGGTCGTCGCGGTGCTCAGCCTCAAGCTCGACAAGTCCGCCGCGCCGTACCCGCGCGACTCGCGCGTCATCGTCCGCCCGCGCTCGCCGCTCGCGCTGAAGATCGTGCAGTTCGAGCGCGGGTCGAGCAAGCAGGGCCTCCCCGACGGCGCGAACCTCCCCGTCGACCAGTCGCAGATCAACACCGACCTCGACGAGCTCTACACGGTCTACGACGAGCCGACGCGCGAGGGCGTCAAGGGCAACCTGCAGGGCTTCGGCGACGCGCTCGCCGGCCGCGGCGGCGACCTCGCGACGACGATCCAGTCGCTGCCCGGCTTCCTGAGGGTCGTCGAGCCGGTCATGAAGAACCTGTCCGACCCGCGGGCCGAGCTGCCGAACTTCTTCAAGGAGCTCGGCGATGCCGCCCGGGTCGTCGCGCCGGTGTCCGAGCAGTACGCGCGCAGCTTCGGGACGCAGGCCGACACGTACGACGCGATCGACGCCGATCCCGGCGCGCTGAAGGCGACGATCTCCAAGAGCCCGCCGACGATGGACGCGTCGATCAGCTCGTTCCGCGTCAGCCGGCCGTTCCTCACGGAGACGCGGCTGATGTCCGAGGACCTCAACGCGGCGTCGGGCGACCTGAAGGCGGCGCTGCCGCCGGTCAACGACGCGATCGAGGCGGCGACACCGGTGACGAAGCGCTCGGTCGAGCTCAACGACGAGCTGCGCGGCACGCTCGGCGCGCTGAACGACCTGACGACGTCGCCCACGACGAACGGCGCGCTCCGCGGCCTCACCGCGCTCGTCGGGACGCTGCAGCCGCAGGTCCGCTTCCTCGGGCCGTACATCACGGTCTGCAACTACTGGAACATCTTCTGGACGTTCGCGGCGGAGCACTTCACCTCGCCCGACCCGACCGGCTCGTCGCAGCGCGTGCTGCTCAACGGCGGCGACCGCAACCAGAAGGACAACCTGTCGAACGGGCTCGGCGCGAACGAGTACGCGACCGGTCGCGGCGCGGGCTCGGACGCGATCCGCCAGTACCTCCACGGCAACACGAACGGCGGCGACGCGGTCAAGCGGGACGGCCGCGCCGACTGCACGCCCGGCCAGCAGGGCTACTCGTACGGCGCGAACAAGAACGACACGACCGAGGACCGCTACTACAAGCGCGCGGTCGTCGACATGCTCAACGGCCTCTTCGACGCGAGCGCGAAGGGCTCGACCTACGCGAAGTTCGACAAGAACGGGCGCGGGTCCGGCCGCAACCCGATGCAGGTGCCCGAGGGCCAGACGTTCACCGACGTGCCGGGCGGGCGCGGCGACCTCACGGAGTACGACGAGGCGCTGCTCAAGCACAGGGGGCAGCCGAAGCCATGAGGCGCAACCAGCGCAAGGGCATGAGCTACACGACGGTCGCGCTGCTGACGATCGGCCTCGCCGTGGTCGTGACGTACCTCTCGTTCACGAAGTCGATCCCGTTCCGCTCGCACTACGAGATCAACGCCGTCGTGCGGACGGCGAACCAGCTCAAGCCGAACTACCTCGTCCGCGTGGCCGGCGTGAACGTGGGCAAGATCACGAAGGTCGAGCACGTCGGCAACGGCGAGCCCGCGGCCCGCATCACGATGCGCATCGACAAGAAGGCGATGCCGATCCACAAGGACGCGACGCTCAAGATCCGGCCGCGCATCATCTTCGAGGGCAACTTCTTCGTCGACCTGAACCCCGGCTCGCCGTCCGCGCCGGAGATGGGCGACGGCGAGACGATCCCGGTCAACCAGACGTCCGGGCCGGTCCAGTTCGACCAGGTGCTCGACACCTTCCAGTCCGACACGCGCCGCGACCTGCGCACGCTGCTCTCCGAGCTCGGCAAGGGCTACTCGAACGGCGGCGCCGAGGCGCTGAACCGGACGATCCCGTACTGGGAGCCGGCCTACAAGAGCTCGGCGGTCGTCAGCGACGCGACGCTCGGCCTGCTCGAGCACGACCTCTCGCAGTACCTCGCGGGCGCGGCGAAGGTGGCCGAGGGGCTCGACCGCAACACGCCGCAGCTGCAGTCGCTCATCACCGACTTGCGCCGCACCGCGGGCGCGTTCGCCGCCCGCGACCAGGACCTCGCGACGGCGCTCGGGGAGCTGCCGCGGACGCTGAACGCGGGCATGCCGGCGCTCCAGAAGCTCAACGACGCGCTTCCGTCGCTGCGCCGCTTCACCTCCGCGCTGCGGCCCGGCGTGCGCTCGTCGGCCTCGGCGCTCGACGCCCAGATCCCGTTCGTGCGCGAGCTGCGCGGGCTCGTCCAGGCCTCCGAGCTGCGCGGGCTGGCGTCCGACCTGCGCCCGACGGTGCCGGCGCTGGCGTCGCTCAACAAGGAGACCGTGCCCGTCCTTGAGCAGCTGCGCGCCGCCTCGAGCTGCCAGAACGGCGTGGTCCTGCCGTGGTCGCAGGACAAGATCCAGGACTCGACGTTCCCGGCGATCGGGCCGGTCTACCAGGAGCAGACGAAGCCGCTCGTCGGCCTCGCGGGCGAGAGCCGCTCGTTCGACGCCAACGGCCAGTGGTTCCGCGTCGGCCTCAACGCCGCGCAGTTCGGGACGCCGGCCGGCGGCGACCGGTTCTTCCTCACCGACAAGCCGCTCATCGGCGCGAACCCGCCGCCGCCGTCCAAGCGCCCGCCGCTGCGCCCCGACGTCCCGTGCGAGACGCAGCAGCAGCCCGACTTGCGCACGCAGGAGATGGGCCTCGCGGGCAAGAGCTTCAAGATCCGGGCCGCCGACCCGGCCGAGGCCGCCGCGCGCGACCTCAAGGCGCGCAAGATCGCGGTGAAGTGGCTGCGTGACGCGCTCAAGGACCAGGGCCGCAAGATCGAGGTCACCGACGACCTGCTCTCCAAGGCCGACCTCTCGAGCATCCAGCGGGTGACGAAGTGAAGAAGGCCATCAAGGACCACGCGCGCGACTTCGCCGCGCTGATCGGCCTCTTCGTCGTCGCCATCGGCGTCGGCGGCTACATCCTCGCCAACCAGCGCCTGCGCTTCCCGCTCATCGAGGAGAAGCCGAAGGTCATCAAGGCCGAGTTCTCGACGGCTCAGGCGATCACGCCGGGCCAGGGCCAGACGGTCCGCGTCTCGGGCGTGAAGATCGGCGACGTCGGCAAGGTGCAGCTCAAGGAGGGCCGCGCGCTCGTCAACCTCGAGATCCTCCCGAAGTACAAGGACCTCGTCCACGAGAACGCGACGGCGCTGCTGCGGCCCAAGACGGCGCTGAAGGACATGTTCGTCGAGCTGCAGCCCGGCGACGACAGCACGCCGGTCGCCAAGCCGGGCTTCGTCATCGGCGTCGGCAACACGCTGCCCGACGTCAACCCCGACGAGTTCCTCTCGGCGCTCGACACCGACACGCGCGACTACCTCAAGCTGCTCGTGAGCGGCGCCGGCAAGGGCCTGCAGGGCCGCGGCGACGACCTCAACGAGGTCTTCAAGCGCTTCGAGCCGACGCACAAGGACATCGCGCGCGTCAACGAGAAGGTGGCGGAGCGGCGGCAGAACCTGCGCCGGCTCGTGCACAACCTCAACGTGCTGAACACCGAGCTGGGGCGCAAGGACGACGAGCTCGCGCAGCTCGTCGACGCCGCGTCGCGCGTCTTCCGCGCCTTCGGCTCGCAGGACGCGAACATCACCGAGGCCGTCCGCCAGCTGCCCGGCGCGCTGCAGCAGACGACGCAGACGCTGCAGCACGTCCAGGAGTTCGCGGAGATCCTGAAGCCGTCGCTGACCGAGCTGACGCCGGCCGTCGCGAAGATCGACGAGGCCAACGCGGCGCTCGAGCCGCTCGCCAAGGAGGCGGCGCCGATCCTGCGCGAGGACATCCGCCCGTTCGTCCGGGACTCCCGCCCGCTCGTGCGCGACCTGCGCCCCGCCGCCCAGTCGCTCGACAAGGCGACGCCGGACCTCGGCCGCGTCTTCGAGGTGCTCAACACGTTCTTCAACCTCGCCGCCTACAACGAGAACGGCCGCGAGGACCCGAGCAAGGCGGACCGCTCCGAGGGCTACCTCTTCTGGGCGGCGTGGCTCGCCCACAACGGCGGCGCGCTGTTCTCGACCGCCGACGCGAACGGGCCGTTCCGCTCGACCGCCATCCAGGCGAGCTGCACGACGGTCAAGCAGACGGTCAAGGAGGAGCCCGAGCTCGAGTTCCTCCAGGGCCTCACCCAGGCGCTCCTCGACCCGCGGATCTGCCCGAGCTGATGCAGAAGCAGGCACCGACACTCGGCAAGCTGCTCACGATGGTGCTGTTCGCGCTGTCGTGCTTCGGGCTGCTGCTCTTCCTGTGGCTCGCGTTCGGCGGCCCGATCCCGCTCAAGCCGAAGGGCTACCGCGTGTACGTCGCGGTCCCCGAGGCGAACCAGCTCGCGATCGAGGCGGACGTCCGCGTCAGTGGCGTCAGCGTCGGCAAGATCCGCGAGAAGACGCGCCTGCCGAAGGGCAACAAGACGCTCGTGGGCATGGAGCTCGACCGCTCCGTCGCCCCGCTCGACGCCGACGCGCGCGTGATCATGCGCTCGAAGACGATCCTCGGCGAGAAGTACCTCGAGCTCACGCGCGGCACGCCGGGCGGGCCGAAGATCCCCGAGGGCGGCCGGCTGCCCGACGGGCAGGTCGAGAAGACGGTCGAGCTCGACGAGGTGCTCGGCATCCTCGACCCGACGACGCGCAAGCTGTTCCGCACGTGGCAGCAGCAGCAGGGCGGCGCCGCGAAGGAGAGCGGGCAGAACCTCAACGACGCGCTCGGCACGCTGCCGCGCTTCGTCGCCTCGGGCACCGACGTGCTCGAGGTGCTCAACCAGCAGGACGAGAACGTGCGCCGGCTCATCCGCAACACCGGCCAGGTGTTCGGCGCGATCACGCGCGACGAGGGCCAGCTGCGCAACCTCATCACGAGCTCCGACCAGGTCTTCCAGTCGACGGCGCGCCAGCAGAAGTCGCTGGCGGAGACGTTCTCGATCTTCCCGACGTTCCTCGACGAGTCGAAGGCGACGGCCGAGAACCTCGAGTCGTTCTCCGAGCTCGCGCGCCCGGTGATCCACGACCTGCGCCCGGCGATCCGCGACCTGCGCCCGACGCTGCGCGACGCGCGCGCGTTCGCGCCGGACCTCGAGCGGTTCGTCAAGTCGCTCGACCCGCTCATCACCGTCTCCAAGCAGGGGCTGCCCGCGCTGCGCGACACGCTGAAGGGCCTCGACCCGCTGCTCGGCGAGCTGCAGCCGTTCCTCGAGCAGGTCAACCCGATCTTCCAGTGGCTCGAGTACCACCAGCACACGACCGCCGACTTCTTCGCCAACGGCGGCGGCGCGCTCGTCGACACGGTGGGCCCGCTGCGCGACCCGAACGAGCGCGGGCACTACCTCGGCCAGTTCGGCCTCACCGGGCCGGAGTCCGCGGTCATCCAGCCGGGGCGCAGCCGCGAGGTGCGCGGCAACGCCTACCTCGCGCCGCACCAGCTCGAGGGCAAGCGCAACGGCGACAAGATGATCTACCCGAGCTGGGACTGCTCGAACGCCGGCGGCGAGTACACCACGAAGAAGCGCAACTCGGACGACATGCCGTCGTGCTGGGTCGATCCGCTGCCCGGCCCGACGCGCTTCCCGCACGTCGAGGCGGCGGACTACTCACAGGCCCGCAAGTAGGGGAGGATCCGCGGCATGAAGCACATCGTGTTGCTGAAGGACCGCACCGACGCGCAGGAGGCGTTCATCGTGATCGCCGTCCCGCTGCTGTTCGGGGTCGTCGCCGGGATCTTCCTGGGGATCTCCGAGCCGATCTACCTCGTGCTCTCGATCCTGGGCATCGCCGGCGGCTACTTCGCGGGCCTCGAGCACTCCTACGCGCTCGAGGGCTTCTACCGCGGCGTGATCGGCGGCCTGCTGTTCGGCACCGGGATCCTGCTCGCCAACGGCATCGCCGACAAGGCGCCGAAGGCCGACCTGCCGGACCCGGAGATCCTGCTCGTGGTCATCACGGGCATCTTCGGCGCCGCGCTCGGCGCGTGGGGGGGACGGACCCGCGAGAAGTGGCTGCGGCGCGAGCGCGCTGCTCAGGCGACGGCGGTGGCGCCGTCGGCGACGCCGGCCGAGCCGCAGAGCTCGAGCACGGTCTCCGCCAGCCGCTGATCGCCCTCGACGGCGAGGTCGTCGCGGGAGGCCGAGGGGCTGAACGCGGCGACCCAGGCGACCTCGCTGCCGGTGAGGCGGGCGTCGGCCTCGGGGGCCTCGCGCTCCTCGATCGACATCGCGCCGTCAGCGATGCGCAGCGCGTAGTGGCGGTCGCCGCGGCCGCGCGTCGAGACCACGAGCTCCACCAGCCCGCTGCGGGCACCGGCGGGCACGGCGCGGCCGACGGTCGAGCGCAGGATCGCGCCGATGTCGATCGCCTCGCCGGGACGCGGCTGGCCCCACGCCCAGTCGTAGCCCCACGTCGCCAGCGCGCCCACGACCGGGAGCACCGCGCGCGCACGCTCGGTCAGCTCGTAGTCGACGCGGGGCGGCACCTCGCGGTAGCGCTGCCGGGTCAGGAGGCCGTCGGCGACCATGCGATTCAGGCGCGAGCGCAGCTGCTCGGTCGAGATGCCGGGCAGCACGCGCTGCAGCTCGACGAACCGGCGCGGGCCCGCCGCGAGGTCGCGGATGATCAGCAGCGTCCACTTGTCGCCGACCAGGTCAAGCGCCCGGGCGTCGGGCGACCACTGGTTGTACGGATGGCGCTTCGGGGGCGGAGCTGAAGGCATCGTGTTCCGACCATACAGATCCCCCGCCCATATATGGGTTTTTTCGGGCGACGGGCAGCGCTCGTCGTAGTGCGCTGACGCGCAAGAAACCGGTGCCGGCGACGTTGCAGCTCATGTGGGGGAGGTCATCTCCTTGGACGAACGCCGCTTCAACCGCACCGAAGAGGACGCGCTGGTACCGCGCGCCGCACGGGTCGAGTTCTGCTTCGACCTCGGTTCGCCGTACACGTACCTGGCCGCGGAGCGCGTCGACCGGCTGCTGCCGGGGGTCGTCTGGCGGCCCGTGCTCGAGGACGTCCTGCAGCCGGAGCCGCACGATGCCGCGCACGTCGAACGGCGCGCCGCGGCGCTCGGCCTGCCGCTCGTCTGGCCCGAGCGCACGACGCGGTTCGCGGGCCTGCGGCCGGTGATGCGCGTCGCGTCACTCGCCGCCGAGCAGGGCTGCGGCGCGGCGTTCGTGCTCGCCGCCAGCCGCCTGGCGTTCTGCGGCGGGTTCGACCTCGAGCACCCGCAGACGCTGGCCGAGGCCTCGGCCGCGGCGGGGCTCGCGCTCGAGGACGCGCTGCGCGCCGCGGGCGACCCCAAGCGCGACGAGCCGATGGAGGAGCACGCCCGCCGGCTGCAGGCGGCGGGCTGCGACCGGCTGCCGGCGGTGCGCGTCGGGCGGCTCGTGTTCGGCGGCGAGGACCGCCTCGGCGAGGCGGTGCACGCGCTCCACCATCCGTCGCGCGACGCGGTCTAGTGGCGCGCCGGATCTAGAATCGCCGCCATGCAGCGCGGGCTGCGCTTCGCCTACGAGCGCCTCGGCCCCCGGTACCCGCGGGCCGCCCTCATGCTGCTCTTCGCGATGGCGTACGTCGTCGGCGTCGTCGGCGTGGGGCTGCTGCGGCTCTACCAGGACATGAGCGCGGGCGACCTGGTGACGATCGTCGCGGGCGTCATCGGGCTCGTCTTCGTCGAGAACATCCTCGCCGGGCGCGTCGCCTTCCGGCTCGTCGAGCCGGCCAGCGCGTGGCTGTCGGGCGACCGCACGCCGCAGACGGCCGTGCAGGCGTGGCGCGCGCTCGCCGGGCTGCCGCAGGACTTCCTCTCGACCGGCCGCTGGGTGGCGATCTTCATGAACGTCATCCCGGTCGCGGGCTTCGTGACGTGGGTGCTCGAGCTCAACGCGTACGGGTTCCTGCTCGTCGCCGCCGGCGCCGCGGTGTGCCTCGCCTACGGCGTGCTCGTGCGCTGGTTCGGGATGGAGCTGCTGATGCGGCCGGTGCTCGCCGACGTGTCGTGCGACCTGCCCGACGGGGCCGAGCTCGGCGGCGTGCGGGTGCCGCTGCGCTGGAAGCTGCTCGTCGCGCTGCCGGCGATGAACGTGATCACCGGCGTCGTCGTCTCTGGGCTGTCGAACGGGGTGGGGGAGAACGACCTGGCCGACCTCGGCTGGGACGTGCTCGCCGCGGTCGTCGTGTCGTTCACGATCTCGTTCGAGCTCGTGCTGCTGCTCGCGCGGTCGGTGGTCGACCAGATCGACGAGCTGCGCACCGCGACCCAGCGCATCCAGGCGCGCGAGGTCGGCGCGCGCGTGCCGGTGCTGTCGACCGACGAGGCGGGCGCGCTCGCCGCGTCGTTCAACTCGATGGTCGCGGGGCTGGAGGAGCGCGCGCGGCTGCAGGAGGCGTTCGGCGCGTTCGTCGACCCGGACGTGGTGGAGCGGATCATGGAGGCGGGCACGACCGACCTCGGCGGCGAGGAGGTCGAGGTGTCGATCCTCTTCCTCGACATCCGCGGATTCACCGCGCTGGCCGAGCGCTCGACCGCCGGCGAGGTCGTCGGCCGGCTCAACGACTTCTACGGGCGGGTCGTGCCGGTGCTCGAGCGCCACGGCGGGCACGCGAACAAGTTCGTCGGTGACGGGCTGCTCGGCGTGTTCGGCGCGCCGCAGCGGCTGCTCGACCACGCCGACCGCGCGGTGCTCGCCGCGCTCGACATCGCGGCGACCGTGCACGAGGCGTACGGCAGCCGCCTGCGGATCGGGATCGGGATCAACTCGGGCACGGTGCTGGCGGGCACGCTCGGCGGCGGCGGGCACGTCGAGTTCACAGTGATCGGCGACGCCGTGAACACCGCCGCCCGCGTCGAGGACGTCACGCGGATCACGGGCGACGACGTCCTCATCACGGCGGCCACGCACGACCTGCTGACGCTGCCGTTCCACGGGTTCGATGAACGGCCGCGCGTCGCCCTGAAGGGCAAGACCGAGAGGGTGCGCCTCTACGCGCCGCGGCCCGTAGGATCCGGCGGATGGCGACCGACATCGACGCAGGCACCAAGCTCCACGGCGGCAGGCTCGTCGCACGGCGCCTGAAGGCGCACGGGGTCACGAAGCTCTTCACGCTCTCCGGCGGGCACCTCTTCTCGATCTACGACGGGTGCCGCGAGGAGGGCATCGACATCGTCGACACGCGGCACGAGCAGGCCGCGGCGTTCGCGGCGGAGGGCTGGGCGAAGGTCACGCGCGAGCCCGGCGTGGCCGCGCTGACCGCCGGGCCGGGCGTGACGAACGGCATGAGCGCGATCGCGTCGGCGCAGCAGAACCACTCGCCGATCGTCGTGCTCGGCGGGCGCGCGCCGGCCATGCGCTGGGGGCAGGGGTCGCTGCAGGAGATCGACCACGTGCCGTTCGTGCGGCCGCTGACGAAGCTCGCGACCACGGCGGACTCGACCGCGGAGATCCCGGGGCTGATCGACGACGCGCTGGTCGCCGCCGTGACGCCGCACATGGGGCCGGCGTTCGTCGACTTCCCGCTCGACCACGTCTTCATGGAGGCGCCGGAGGCGGGGACGCCCGCGACGCTGCCGGACGTCGCGTCCGGGCCGCCGGCCGAGGGGGTCGAGCGCGCCGCGGCGCTGCTGCGCGACGCCGAGCGGCCCGTGATCATGGCCGGCACCGACCTCTACTGGAGCCGGGGGGAGGAGGCGCTGCTGCGGCTCGCTTCTTCGCTGCGCATCCCGGTGTTCCTGAACGGGCTGGCGCGCGGCTGCGTCCCGGCCGATCACGAGCTCTTCTTCTCACGCGCGCGCGGGACGGGGCTCAAGGGCGCCGACGTCGCGATCGTCGTCGGGGTGCCGATGGACTTCCGGCTCGGGTTCGGCGCGTCGTTCGGCGAGGACACCGAGATCGTCCTCGTGGAACCGGCCGAGCCCGTGCGCGACCACCCGCGCGCCGTCGCCGCCGAGCTGTACGGGTGCGTCGCCGCGACGCTCGACGCCCTGGCGTCCGGCGGGTCGGCGCCGGACTCCGCCTCGGCCGCCCGCGAGGAGTGGATCTCCAGCCTGCGCGCGGCCGAGACCGAGAAGCGCGAAGCCGAGAAGGCGGAGCTCGAGGACGACCGCGCGCCGCTGCACCCGATGCGGCTCTACCACGAGCTCGCGCAGGTCCTCGACCGCAACGCGATCGTCATCGGCGACGGCGGCGACTTCGTCTCGTACGCGGGGCGCGTGGTCGACTCCTACGAGCCGGGCTGCTGGCTGGATCCGGGGCCGTTCGGCTGCCTCGGGTCGGGACCGGGCTACGCGCTCGCCGCGAAGATCGCCCACCCCGACCGCCAGGTCGTGCTGATGCTCGGCGACGGCGCGTTCGGGTTCGGCGGGATGGAGTACGACACGCTCTCGCGCCACGGCGTCAACGTCGTCGGCGTGATGGGCAACAACGGGATCTGGGCGCTCGAGAAGCACCCGATGGAGTTCCTCTACGGCTACTCCGTCGCGGCCGACCTCGTGCCCGAGCGGCGCTACGACCAGATGGTCGAGGCGCTCGGCGGGCACGGCGAGCTGGTCCGGACGCCGGGTGAGCTGAAGCCGGCGCTGGAGCGCGCGTTCTCCGCGGGGCTGCCCGCGCTGGTGAACGTGCTCACCGACCCGACCGTGGTCTATCCCCGCAAGTCGAACCTGGCGTAACGGCGTTTGGCCGCGGAGCGGATGTCTCCGCGCATGTCCAGGTTCCTCAACGAATGTTCGATGTGCGGTTGCGAGGCCCGGGATCGATACTTCGAGGCGGCCGGGGACGAGCGCATGCTCCATCCGGTCGCATAAGCCGGGCGTCGCCGCATCGTCGGCGCCTCCCGCCGCCCGGCTGCCGAACGGCCCTTTCATGGCACGTACCCCTGCCCGTCCTGACGGGGCCACTTTCGGAAGCCGTCCCCTCGGGGGCGGCTTCCGAGCTTTCAGGCCGCGTCCTCGGCCCGGGCGAGGGCGGCGCCGCGGAGGATGTCGTGCTCGGACACCTCGACCTCCTCGAGGCCGAAGGCGTGGAGGCACTCGCGGAGCATCGTGACGCCCGCGACGATCGTCACCGCGCGGTCCGGGTGGAGGCCGGGCACGCGCTTGCGCTCCTCGTTCGTCATCGCGCTCAGCTTCTCGAGGAGGCCGTCGAGGACGGGGCGCGTGACGACGTGGCCGTGGACCTTCGCCGGGTCGTAGGGCTCGAGCTCGAGGTCCATCGCGGCGGCCTGCGTGGCGGTGCCGGCGACGGCGATCGCTCCGGTGACCCGGTTGCGGACGTCCTCGGGGATGCCGGCCGCGATGACCGCGCGCGCGTCGTCGATCAGCGCGTCGACCTGGCCCGCGGCGGGCGGGTCGTCGTGGAGGTGGCGCTCGGTCATGCGGACGACGCCCATCTGCAGCGAGACGAAGAAGTCGACGTCGTGGCCGTGGCCGACGATGAACTCCGTCGAGCCGCCGCCGATGTCGATCACGACGGTCGGCTCGTCGCTCGGCGGGCGCTCGCTCGTCGCGCCGCGGAAGCTGAGGTTCGCCTCGAGGTCGCCCGGGATCGCGTGGGCGTCGAGGCCGTACCGGTCGCGGACGACCCTGGTGAACGCCGGGCCGTTGGCGGCGTCGCGGACGGCGCTCGTCAGGACGGCGACGGTCCGCTCCGCCCGGAGGTCGTCGATCGCGCCGCGGTAGCGCTCGAGCACCGCGAAGACGCGCTCCATCGCCTCGTCGGCCAGGCTGCCGGTGCGGTCGACGCCCTGGCCGAGCCGCGTGACGATGGATTCCCGCGAGAGCTCCTCGGTCACCCGCCCGTCGTCGACGTCGGCGATGAGCAGCCGGGTGGAGTTCGTCCCGATGTCGACGACCGCGATGCGCATGGCGCGGCAGGCTAGTTCGCGCGGTGCGGGAGCGGGTCGCCGCCGAGCCCGGCGAGCAGGTTGTCGACCGCCATCTCCGCCATCCGCTCGCGCGTCGCCTGCGTCGCCGAGCCGATGTGCGGCACGACGATGAGGTTCGGCGCCTCGAGGAGCGGATGGGTGTCCGGGAGCGGCTCGGGGTCCGTGACGTCGAGCGCCGCCGCGGCGATCCGCCCGTTGCGCAGCGCGTCCGCGAGCGCGCCGCTGTCGACGATCGGGCCGCGCGCGGTGTTCACGAGGATGGCGGTCGGCTTCATGCGCCGCAGCGCCCGCGCGTCGATGAGGTGGCGGGTGTCGTCGGTCAGCGGGGTGTGGAGCGAGACGACGTCCGCGTGCGCCAGCACGTCGTCGAGGTCCGCGTCTCGGCCGGCGAGCTCGACCTCCATCCCGAACGCCTTCGCCCGTTCCGCGACCGCTCGCCCGATCCGCCCGGCGCCGATGATCGCGATCCGCGCGCCCCGCAGCTGCAGCCCGAGGAACCCCGCCGGCTCCCACGTCCGCCACTCGCCCCGTCGCACGGCCCGTTCCGCCGCGTGGAGCCGCCGCGCCGCCGCCAGGACGAGCGCCATCGTGAGATCCGCGGTCGCGTCGGTCAGCACGCCGGGCGTCACGCCGACCGGGATGCCCCTTGCGCTCGCGGCCTCGAGGTCGACGTTGTCCGCCCCGACGGCGTAGTTCGAGATGACCTTCAGCCGCGGCGCGTTGCCGAGCAGCTCCGCGTCGACCCGGTCGGTGAGCATGCAAAGCAGCCCCTCGGCGGTCTCGGTCCGCACGCGCAGCTCGTCCGGCGGAGGCGGCAGCTCGCCCGGCCACACGTCGACGTCGTGCTCGGCCCGCAGCCGGTCGATCGCCGGGAACGGGAGGTGGCGCGTGATGAAGCAGCGAGCCATGGGGTACGGCCATGATCATGGAGACCGACCCCACCACGCGCTCCGACGACGACACCGCGGCCGAAGACGACGCCGCCGAGTTCCGCGAAGAGGTCGAGCAGGACCCGTCGACGGCGAAGCCCGAAGAGAAGGACGACACCGACCTCGACCGCCTGCGCGGCGGCTGACGGGAGGACCCGTGCTCGCGACCCTCACGACGATCCTCGCCCAGCGAGGCACCCAGGAGCCGCCGGACGAAGGCACCGGCATCGGCCTGATCTTGCTCGGCGTCCTCATCGCCCTCGTGATCGCGGTCGGCATCTTCATGGCGTTGCGCGCGGTCTCCCGCCGGGAGCGCCGCGGCGGCCCGCCCGAGCAGCCCCACGAGCCGGGTCACGTCGGCTCGCGCGACACGGTCTAGAGGCGAGGTCAGCCGGCGACGTCGAAGTCGAACGCCTCGCGGACGTCCGGGCGAGACTTGAGGATCCCGAACTTCGCGTCCCAGCCGGCCCACTGCTCGAGGACCTTCCTGTCGAGCTCGAGCGGCGGCGAGAACGACGACGAGACCGCCTTGAGCTGCGCACGGACGAGCTCCGGGTCGGCGTCGCTGGCGCCCGCGATGTCCTCGACGGCGGGCTCCGGGTCCTTCTGCACCGACGCGATGCCGTCGCCGATCGACTTGACGACGCCCTCGACGACGTCGGGCTTCTCGCGCAGCTCCTTGCGGGTCGTGATGAGCACGACCTCGGGGTAGCGCGGCGCGCCGAAGTCGTCGACGCGGAACTCGTTGACGGCGGTGCCGCGCTCCTTCAGCGCGACGCCCTCGGCGTTCCAGAACGCGGGCACCGCGTCGATGCGGCCCTGCACCATGTTCGGCACGGCGTTGAAGCCGATCGTGATCTGCTTGGCCTTCGTCAGGTCGCCGCCGTCGTCGCGCATCACCGCATCGAGGACGGCAGGATCGGAGGGGAGGCCGGAGACGCCGATCCGCTTGCCCTCCAGGTCGCGCGGCCGGTCGATCCCCTTGCGCGCGAGGATCGCCGCGAGCGGCCGCTGCACGAGCGCCGCCACGCCGACCACGTCGGCGCCCTTCTCGCGCGCGATGCCGAGGTCGTGGATGTCGAGCACGGCGACGTCGACCTTGCCGGCCGCGAGCAGCTTCAGCCCGTCGGGCCCGCTCCCCGGCGTCTCGATGTGCAGCGCCACGCCGCGCTTGCGGTCGTAGCCCTCCCGGACGGCCGCGTAGATGGGCGCATGGACGGCGTTCGCGATGAAGTCAAGGGCGAGGACGGCCCGCTTCGGAGGCTCCTTCGAGGAGCTGCCCGACGAGCCGTCGTCGCCGCACCCGGAGAGGGCGAGAGCGAGCGCGGCGAGGGCGGCGAGGAAGGCACGAACGGCCAAGACGGCCCACGACTCTAGTGCTAGACTTGTGCGTCCACGCCGCGGGGTGGAGCAGTCTGGTAGCTCGTCGGGCTCATAACCCGAAGGTCGCGGGTTCGAATCCCGCCCCCGCTATCCCCCGACGGTGACGGCTTACCGCCATCGCCGAGGACCGAAAGGCCCGCCTCCGCGGGCCTTTCGCGTTCCGGGGGTCACGACCCTCGCCGTGGCATCCAGGGTGGCAACGCAGGTGGCAACACGAGGGCTACTTGGAGGGCTTACGCAGGTCCCCCACCCCTTTTCCTCTCGGACCACTCAATGGCGTGTAGGCACGCTGCTTCATGGCGTCCGCGGCGGCGTCGCTCCTCATCGGCTTGGAAGGCCTCCATGTCGGGGATCTCGGCGATGAGAGCGGTCCTGTTGGACCCACCCGGGTCCCGGAAGGTCCGAACGGTGATGCCCATCGGCCCGAACACCTCCTCACGCTTCGGCGAGTTCAGCCAACGCTCGACATGGAGATGACTCCTTTCCTCGTTCGGGCGGTGCTGGATCCCTCGGCGAACCTACGCTTCGGACGCGGCGAGGGCAATTCGCCGCAGGCCCGGCCCCAGCGGCCGGCGCGTCAGCCGGACGCGACTATGCGCTCGGCCGTGAGCTCTGCGAGCGCCATGAGGGTGATCATCGGGTTGACGCCCGGTGCCGTCGGCAGCGCGGAGGCGTCCCCGATCCACACGCCGCGGACGTCGTGCAGCTCGCCGCGGCCGTCCGCGACCGACGTCGCCGGGTCGGCGCCCATGCGGCACGAGCTCATCTGATGGGCGGTGTACGCCGTGTAGTCCTCCGCCGGGACACCCTGCAGCTCGTCCAGGTACGCGTCGAAGTCCTCGCCCGCGCGCCAGCGGCGCGGCGTGAAGTGGAACGTCGAGATCTCCCGCGCGCCGGCGACGTGGTGCATGCGGGCGATCTCGACGTGCGCGCGCGCCGCGACGCGCAGGTCGACCGGGTCGGCGAGCGACCAGTGCACCACCGCCTCGCCGTCCGGGCCGAGCGCGATGCGCCCCGTGCCGTGGTCGTGCGAGACGCCGTGCCACGTCGCCATGAAGGGCAGCTTGAGCATCTCCACGCGATGGCTCGCGCCGTCGGTGAACGGCATCGCCCCGCTCCACAGCGCGGGGCTGAGCGTCAGGCTCTCCACGAGGAAGCCGGCGTCGCCCTCGCAGTGGGTCAAGTCGAACGACACCGCGGACTGGATCTGCCCGCTCCATGCCTCGACGGGCTCGTCGTAGACGCCGTTGACGATCCACGCCGGGTGCAGCTGCAGATGGTGGCCGACCGCCGGCCCGCCGATGCCCGAGCGCAGCAGCAGCGCGGGCGACTCGATGCCGCCGGCCGCGACGACGACCGTCGGCGCGCGGATCTCCACGCGGGTGCTGCCCCCGGCCGGGTCCTCCACGACCGCCTCGGCCCCGGTGACACGGCCGCCCTCGGTCAGCAGGCGCTCGACGCGGCAGTCCACGAGGAACCGCGCGCCGGCCTGCGCGGCGTCCTCGAGGTACGTCTTGAGCGTCGACTGCTTGCAGCCCTGCTGGCACGCGTTGTTGCAGTAGCCGCAGAAGCGCGGATCGTCGTCGAGCGACGCGTTGCGCGCGATGCGCTCGTGCGCGAGGCCGAGCGCCGAGAGCGCCTCCACCATGCGCTCAGTGTTCGCGTTGTACCGCGTCGCCTCGGTGTTGACGTTCAGCCGCTGCCAGACCCGGTCGGTCGCGATGTCGAACGCGGGGCCGCCGACGCCCTCGAGCCCCATGCCCGCCCACATCTCGCGCACGTCGCCGGGCGTGCGCAGGCACACCATCGAGTTCACGACGGTCCCGCCGCCGAGGGTCGCGCCGGCGAGCAGCCCCATCTCCCCGTGACGCGACCACATGATCCCGCCGCGCAGGTAGAGGTCGGCGGCCGACGCCTCCGTCTGGCGGAAGTCGGCCTCGTTGCGGTACCCGCCGCGCTCGAGGACGAGGACCGAGCGCCCGGCCTGCGCTAGGCGCGCGGCGATGACCGAGCCCCCCGCGCCCGAGCCGACGACGCACACGTCGGTCTCGAGGACCGCGCGGTCGCCGCTCACCCGCTCGAGCGGGATGGTTTTCGGCGCCTCCTCGGGCGACGGCGGCGGCGTGAGCGGGCCGGGGTAGCCGATCGCCTCCCAGACGGGGTTGCGGTCGTGCTCGTCGACCGCCGCGACGAGCGTGCCGAACACCATGACCTTCAGCTGCCTGAGCGCCAGGCGGCCGTCGGGGAGCGCGCCGGCCAGCTCGTGCAGTCGCGCGGTCCGCACGTCGAACGGCGCGGCGGCGAACCCGTCGGCGCCGAGCGCGTCGAGCAGCGCGAGGAGCGCGTCGCGGGTGTGCGGCGCGAGCCCCGCGACGAGCGGGGCGATCACGGCCGGGATGCCGCGGTCCCGGGCGCCGCGCCGCAGGAGGTCGCCGACGGCGCCCTCCTCCGTGGTGGCGATGGCCGGCAGGAGCGTGTCGCACGCGGCGTCCAGCGCGGCGAGCCGCCCGCCGTCCAGGACGTCTTCTGGCGCGGCGTCGAGCGAGGTCACATCCGGATCTTCAGGGGGTGCCGGGGCGGCGCGCGGCTCGCCGGCCGCCGCGCTTGTCGGGACCTCCAGTGCTGAGCGTCTCGCGCTTAGGGGCTCGACGGCGACGCCGGCGTCGGCGGCGCGGGCGGCCAGCGCCGCGTCGTCGACGTCGTCGGGGAGCGCCGCGAGCAGGAAGAGCCCGGCGGCGGGCGCATCCGCGAGGCGGGCGGACGGCAGCCTCAGCGCCAGGGCGTCGGCGAGAGCGGCGCGACGGCGCGCGTACGCGGCGCGCGATCGGCGCAGGTGGCGGTCCAGCTCCCCCCGCGTGATGAAGTCGCGCAGGGCCAGCGTCGGCCTGCGCGAGCGCGTCGACGCGCAGGCCGTCGCCGTCGACCGGCACGATCGCTCTCCGGTGTCACGACTGGTCCTGTCTACCGGACCAGCGGAGGCGTAGCGTGCAGGTGCAAGGCTGCTCGACCGCTGCACGCAGCTCCAGGCGCGCCCCGCCACGACGACGAGATCCTGCGGCTCCACACGCCCGACTACGTCCAGCGGATCAAGGACCTGAGCGCCGCGAGCGGCGGGGACGGCGGGGAGCTCGCCCCCTTCGGCGCCAACGGCTATGAGGTCGCGGCGCTGGCGGCCGGCGGCGCGATGGTCGCGACCGAGGCGGTCATGCGCGGCGACGTCGACAACGCGTACGCGCTCGTGGGGCCTCCGGGCCACCACGCCGAGCGCGACCTCGGACGCGGGTTCTGCATCTTCGGGAACACGGCCCTCGCCGCCCTGCGCGCTCGCGAGGCGCTCGGCGCCGAGCGCGTCGTCGTCGTGGACAACACTGGACTGACCGCCTACGCCTTTCAGGGGCCCCAGCTGTTGACCGCTCGGACTCTCGTGTCGTCACCACCAGAGACGAAGCGGGCCCCCGCTACTCATCGACGGTGACGGCCAACCGCCATCGCCGACGACCGAAAGGCCCGCCTCCGCGGGCCTTTCGCGTTCTCAGCGTCGGTTCTTCGTCGGCGCCTTGATCGTGATCGTCTTCGAGGCCTTCGTCGCCGCGCCGCCGTTGGCGGTGGTCACGGCGATGGTCACCTTGAGCTTGCCCGCCCTGCGGAGCGCGCGGTCGCCCGCGCTCGTAAGCGTGAAGGTCAGGCGCGCCGCCCGGCCCGCCGCCGTCTTGGACGTGCTGCGCCCGACGGTCGCCTTCTTGCCGCCGATGCGAGCGGTGGCGGTCAGCGTCGCGGTGCAGCGTCTCGGGCCGTCCGGGCAGGCCACGGCGATCGCCGGGTCGACCGTGATGCGCTTGCCGGCCTTCGTGGAAGGGCTTCCCTTGAACGCGAGCGCGGGGCGGATGGCCGTCTCCGGCGCGCCGGTCTCCGGCGCGGGCTCGGTTCCGAAGCCCACCGGCAGCGTGCCGTCACCGGCCGGGAGCGAGGCGGGGTCGTTCGCGGCCACCGTCGCCGTCTCGGCGCCGGTCCCCGTCATCGCCAGCGTCGACACCGACGGCGACGCGTTGCTGCCGATGGTGAGCGCGGCCGTCTTCGCTCCGCTCCACCTCGGGGTGAAGATCACGGTGACCGTGCAGTACTCGCCCGGCGCGACGGCCTTGCCCGGTGCGCAGCCCGTGAAGACGTTCAGCGAGGTCCAGAAGTGCTCGGCGTCGGCACCGGTCAGCGCGACAGACGAGATGACGAGCTCGGCGTTGCTGGTGTTCACGACGTTCACGATCTTCACGCCGTAGGTCGACTGCACGGGCTGCTCGCCGAACGCGAGCGCCGTCTCCGAGAACGCCAGCGTCGGCGTGTCGCCGACGCCGGAGAGCGGAAGCGTGACGGGGCCCGCGGGGGCGTTGCTGAGGATCGTCAGCGTGGCGTTCTTGGTCCCGTTCACCGTCGGCGAGAACCTCATGCCGATCGTGCACGACGCGCCCGAGGCGACCGGCGTGGAGGTGCTGCACGTGCCCCCGTCGGCGCCGGCGGCCCGGCTGAACTGGCCGGCGTCGGCGCCGCCGACGGCGATCGAGGAGATCGAGAGCGGCGTCTCGCCCGGGTTCGTCAGCGTGATCGTGCGCAGCGGGCTGCTCGCCCCCGGCGCGAACCCGCCGAACGACACCGACCCGACCCCGAACGACGCGACGGGACCCCGGCCCGTCCCGCTCAGCGCCACCGTGCTCGTGCCCGCCAGCGTGGTGTCGGTCATCGTCAGCGTCGCCGACTTCGCGCCACGCGTCGCCGGGGAGAACGCGATCGTCACCGTGCAGGTCGCGCCCGGCGCGACCGGTGCCGACGTGTCGCAGGTGCCGCCCGTCCGCGAGAACGCGCCGCTGTCAGCGCCCGTGATCGCGAACGCCGAGAACGACAGCGCACCGTCCCCGCCGTTCGTGATGGTCAGCGTCGACGAGCCCGTGGTCCCCGTCGTCACGTCGCCGAACGCGGCTGCCGCCGGGGCGGGGCTGGTCGTCGGGAAGAGGTAGCGGAACACGCTGACGCGGTGGCCGTAGACGTCGGCGGCGAACGCCCGTCCCTGCCCGTCGAGGCCGACGCCCGCGTACGAGGAGATCTGACCGGCGCCGGAACCGGCGCTTCCGACCGCCCGCACGAACGTGCCCGTCTCCGTGAACACGTCGAGGCGCCCGTTGAACGCGTCGGAGAGCACGATCCGGCCCGCCGCGTCGACGGCCACGCTGGCCGGGCGGTTGACTTGGCCGGGAGCGGCGCCGACCGACCCGAACGACCGCACGAACCCGCCGGTCGCGCTGTAGACGTTCACCCGGTTGTTGTCGGTGTCGCCCACGATCACGTTGCCCGAGACCGGCGAGACGGCGATGCCCTGCGGGTTGTTCAGCTGCCCGGCCGCGCTGCCCGCGCTGCCGAAGTTCCGCACGAAGGCGCCGGCGGCGCTGAACTCGGCGATCCGGTTGTTGACGGAGTCGACGACGAAGACGTTCCCCGAGGCGTCGAGCGCCAGTTCCCGCGGGTGGTCGAGCTGCCCGGCGCCGCTGCCGGTCGTGCCGAACGAGGAGAGGTAGGTGCCGGCCGAGCCGAAGACCGCGACGCGGTCGCCGTAGAAGTCGGCGACGAGCACGTTGCCCGACGGCGCCACCGCGATGCCCCACGGGTAGGTCAGGCTCCCGGTGCCGAATGCGCGGACGAAGTCCCCGTCGGCGGTGTAGACGACGACCCGCTGGTTCCCCGAGTCGACGACGAGCACGTTGCCCGACCCGTCGACCGCGGCGTCCTCGGGATACTGCACCGGACCGTCGCCGCCGACGACCTGCACGGCCGCCCGGCAGCTCGTCGTGCAGTGCTCGAACACCGGTGCGCCCGTCGCGACGCCCGACCCCCACGCCTGCACGAACGACGTGTCCGCCCGCGCATCGGCCGCGGCGACGAGCAGCGTCAAGGCCAACAGGGGCACGACGAACAAACCTCGGACGGGGTGCGGCAGGTGCACGACAACCTCCGGGGCTGCTCGACGCGGGACGGATCCCTGTCATCGGCACGCCGCCCCCGAGGTTGACCGGCGATCAGCTCAGGCGCGCTCGCTGCTCGAGAAGATCGTGAGCACGGAGCCGTCGGGATCGCGCATCCAGGCGACGAGGAGGCCCGGCGCGTCGGCGGAGATGCCGTCGTCGTCGAGCGTGAACGGCAGGTCGCCGGGGCCGAGGAACGGGACGCCACGGTCCCGCAGCGTCCGGGCGGTTGCGCGCGCGTCGTCGACACGGAAGCTGGCGACGGGCCAGGTCGCCGAGCCGGCCTCCGGGATGCCCGGGAGGAGGTAGGCCACCGTGCCTCCGCCGGCTTCGAGGATCCAGCCGCCGGGGGTCTCGCGCCCGCTCAATCCGAGCCGGCCCTCGTAGAACGCGCGGGCGCGGTCGAGGTCGGAGACGGCGATCACGGCGCCGAGGTGCATGCCCTCGATCTCTACCCGCGCGCGGTCGCCGGCACGTAGGGGCCGAGCGGCTGGTCGACGTGGCCGCCCGCGGGGCTGAGGAGCTTCACGCCGAAGCGCTCCTGCATGCCGGCGGCGTCCTCGGCGGCCGCCGCGAGCTCCGGCGACGACTCGGCGGCTTCCAGGTCCGCGTGGGAGTCGAACCACAGCTCGGCGATGCGGTGAAAGGGCGACGGGTCGTCTCCGAGTGCGTCGCTCGTCCGCGTCAGGACGAGGCGGCGGAGGCCGGGGATCGCCGCGGCGAGCGGCGCGTGGACCTCCGTGTAGTGCTTCTCGAACGCCTCGACGTCGTTCGGGTGGGTCCACAGCGCGTAGAGCTTGTACATGGGCGACGATCATGGGGTCCGCCGGCGGCGACCGCCAGTTCCGCGGATCGCGTGCGTTGGAGGAACCATGTTCGCTCGCACGCTTCTCGCGACGTGTGCGCTCGCCGCCGGGGTCGCCGCGCCCGCCCAAGCCGTTGTGGGTGGCAAGGACGCTTCGCCGGGCGAGTACCCGTACGTCGCTCACATCACCATCGACCGCTCCTTCCAGTGCACCGGGACGCTCGTCGATCCGACGCACGTCGTCACCGCCGGTCACTGCTCGTCGATCAGCGCTCCGACGCTGGTCACCAGCATCCCGATCGGCCAGCCTGGCCAGCTCATCGAGCTGACGATCGGCGCCTACAAGACGCCCACCTCGTACATCGACGCCAGCTACAACGGCGAGTCGGACGGTGAGGAGCACGTCGCCAAGAACGTGTACGTCAACCCCGGCTACCTCGGCATCGGCTCGGTCAGCCACGACGTCGCCGTCATCGAGCTCGACACGCCGTCGCAGAAGACGCCGGTCAAGATCGCCAACGCCGCCGAGCGCGGCCTCTGGGCGCCGGGCACCCTCGCGACGATCGCCGGCTTCGGCGTGACCGAGGCCGACGGAGACCAGCCGGCCGTGCTGCAGGAGGCCCAGGTCCCGATCGTCGAGGACAGCTACGCCGCCGAGGCGTACCCGTACCTCGTCCCCGGCGTCGACCAGCTCTTCGGCGGCTTCGAGTCCGACACCCAGCTGGGCGCCGGCTACCCGCAGGGCGGCGTCGACACCTGCCAGGGCGACTCGGGCGGCCCGCTGCTCGTCCCCGCGCCCAGCGGCGGCTTCCGCCTCGTCGGCGACACGAGCTACGGCAACGGCTGCGCCGAGCCCGGCTACCCCGGCATCTACGGCCGCGTCGCCGACACGACGCTGCGCGAGTGGATCGCCTCGGTCGCTCCGCAGTCGATCAGCACGAGCACGACGACGACTCCCGTCAAGACCAAGGGCAAGAAGCCCTCGACCGCGACGACCACCGGCACGAAGCAGGGCCGCGCCTACAAGTAGTCCCCGGCAGCATCACGCAGTCCGTCTCAAGCGAAGGCCCCGCTCCGTCGAGCGGGGCCTTCGTCATGCGTGGGGAAGGAAGATCCCCTGTTGACGCACCTCGTGACGGCTGCAAGACTCGGCCGACGTGAGGGGAACGCCCCTCCGCAAGACCCGCCGACGGTGACGGTGACGCGCCATCGCCGACGGCCCGAAGGGCCCCGGGAGAGCCGGGGCCTTCGGCGTTAAAGGAGGAGGACGGGCATGACGCGGGCAACCGGGCTGGTCATCGCGGCGCTGACCTCGCTCCCCCTCGTGGCCGTCCCGGCCGCACACGCGGCCACGCGCCACAACGTCGTCGTCGTGATGACCGACGACCAGGACTTCCGCTCGATGCCCGTCATGCCGAAGACCCGGCGCCTGGTCGGCGCGCGCGGCACGACGTTCACCAACGCGATCGTGAGCTTCCCGCTCTGCTGCCCGTCGCGCGCGACGTACTACACGGGCCAGTACGCCCACAACCACGGCGTGAAGTGGAACTTCGCGCCGACCGGCGGCTACTACAAGCTCAGGCAGGCCGAGGTGCTGCCGCGGTGGCTGCAGCGCGCCGGGTACCGCACGATCCACATCGGCAAGTACCTCAACGAGACGGGCGAGCGCAACCCGCGCGAGGTCCCGCGCGGCTGGACCGACTGGCTCGGCGGCGTCGACCCGTCGACGTACGACTACTACGGCTTCACGATCAACCACAACGGCCGGCTGAAGACGTACGCGCGCACGTCCGCGAACTACTCGACCGACGTCTACGCGAGCCTCGCCGAGGACGCCATCAAGCGCGCGGTGAAGGCGGGCAAGCCGTTCTTCCTGAACGTCGCGCCGAACGCGCCGCACACGGTGTCGGTCGCGGCGAACGCGCGGTCGGAGGGCTCGCCCGCGCTGCCGCCGCCGCGCTACGCCGACCGCTTCGCCACCGCGACGATGCCGCGGTACCCGAACTTCGACGAGGCCGATGTCTCGGACAAGCCGCCGCTGCTTGCGACCGCCTTCCAGTGGCCGATGCCGGCGAACGACGTCGCCACGCTCGAGGAGCACTACCGCGGCCGGATGGGCGCGCTGCTCGGCGTCGACGACCTGGTGGAGCGCATCGCCGGGCAGCTGAAGCGCAGCGGCGTGTGGGACGACACCGACATCGTCTTCACGTCGGACAACGGCTGGATGCTCGGCGAGCACCGGCTGCGCGATCCGCTCACGAGCGACAACCGCGTCTCCGGCGTGAAGTTCTTCCCGTACGAGGGCTCGTCCCGCGTGCCGCTGCTCGCCGCCGGGCCGGACTTCCCGCGCGCCCGCACCGTGGACGGCGTCGTCGCCAACGTCGACCTCGCGCCGACCATCGCGCAGATCGCCGGCGCGAAGGCGAAGCTGCCGCAGGACGGCGTGTCGCTCGTCCGCTCCGCGCGCAGGCCCGCATCGCTGGCGGGCCGCGGCGTGCTGCTCGAGGCCTTCGAGAACCCGCGCGGCGCGCCGCCGTACCACTCCATTCGCACGCAGCGCTACCGCTACGACCTCGAAGAGGACGGGATCGAGCAGCTCTACGACCTGAAGCTCGACCCGTGGGAGCTCGACAGCCGCCACGCCGACCCCGCCTACGCGGAGATCAAGGCGATCCTCGCGGCGAAGCTCAAGACGCTGAGCACGTGCCGCGGCGCGGGCTGCCGCGTCGACGTGGGGACGCTGCCCGAGCCTCAGTAGGTCACGAAGCCGGTCACCTCGACGACGCCGTTCTGGCCGTCGAGCGTGTTGTGGTCGTGGATCTGCAGCGCCCTGCCCGTGATGCCGCGGAACGCGCCGGTGCCGCCGGTCAGCCGCCCGGTGCCGCGGAAGTCGATCTCGTTGCCGCTGATCGTGAACGGCAGCGACGCGCGGCCGACGACCGAGCCGCGCGCGAACGTCAGCCGGAACGTCGCGTCGAACCGGCCCGCGGTGAACGCGCCGCGCAGCGTGATCCGCCCGTCGCCGAACGGCGTCGACGTGACCGTCCCACGGTCCTCGATCACCCCCGGCCGCGGCGCCGGCGTGACCATCTTCGTCTTCGCGCCGAGCTTCACCGCCCGCCGCCGCGCGCGCCCCTTCGGCTTCGTCGTGGTCGCCAGCTGGTACGTGTTCTGCAGCTCGTCCTGAAGGATCGTCGCGCTGCCGCGCGCGACGAGCGACAGCGGCGAGCGCAGCGTCCGCGACCGGTACCTCCAGCCGTCGGGCAGCTCGATCCGCGACGCCAGCCGCGGCAGCTTGGCGAGCGTCAGCGCCGGGTCGGCGATCTGCGCGTAGCTCTGCATGACGTACGTGTCGCCGCCGGGGGCGACGAGCTCGAACACGGTCCGGCCGGCGTTCCAGCGCCACGTGTTCGTGCGCGCGATGGTGCGGTCCGCGTACGGCGTCTGCTCGAGCTCGCCGGCCGAGCGGATCGGGATCGTCGCGACGCGCGACATCTTGATCCCGCCGAAGCTGTGCGTCGCGCCGGCGCGGCGGTCGCTCGCGACGTCCATGAGGAAGTGCCGCGGGCCGTTGAGGATCACGGCGGCCGCTCCTCGTTCCTTCGCCAGCGCCGACGCATCGAGGTCCTGCCAGCGGGCGGCCGGGCAGCGGTTGAACGCGATGCTGTTCCACACCGTGACCGTCGCCTTCGGCGGCGCGCCGCGCAGCTCGAGCACCTCGCAGTAGCGGGCGTCGTGGATGCCGCGCACGGCGACCTCGGCTTCGGACGGCGGCGCGAAGGCGGCGGCGACGGCGGCGACGGCGAAGGCGACGGCGAACGGAACGGCTACGGCGCGACGGTGCACGAGGCTCCCTTGCAGCGGTCGAGGGTCGTCATCCGCGCGCGCAGCCGCTGCTTGGTCCTCGCGTGCGCGCGGACCTGCGCGAGGTTGCGCAGCTGGCGCGGATCGGCGCGGCGGTCGTAGAGCTCCTCCTCGCCGGTCTCCGTGTAGCGCACGTACGTCCAGCGGTCGGTGCGCACGCCGCGGTACGGCTTGTCCCACCCGTTGAAGATCAGCGGGAAGTCCCCGACGAAGAGCCGCGCGAGCGCTTCGAGCTCGATCGCCCGCCGCGGCAGGCTGCGCGGCCTGCGCGCCGCACCGAGCAGCGAGATGCCGTCCATCCGCCGCCCGGCGCGAGCCTTCGCGGCGTCGACGAGCGTCGGCGCGAAGTCGATGTTCGCCACCTGCCGGCGCACGACGCGGCCGGCCGGCACGCCGGGTCCGCGCAGCACGAACGGCACCTTCACGGACTCCTCGTACGGCAGGAACTTGTCGCCCGGCACGCGGTGCTCGCCCTGCATCCAACCGTTGTCGGAGAGGAACACGATGAGCGTGTTGTCGAGCTGCTTCGTGCTGCGCAGGAGCGAGACGAGCTCGCCGACGTGCTCGTCGACCGCGAGCAGCGACCCGATCCGCCCGCGGTAGTCGAGCTCGAGCTGCGCGACCTGCCTGTCGGTCAGCCGCGGCAGCGCCTCGCGCACGTCGGTCGGCTTGTCGGACAGGTCGGCCTCGTCGAAGCTCGCCGGGCGCGGCAGCTTCAGCGAGGCCACGCGCTCCGCGAAGCGCGGCGCCGGCCGCGGGTCCGGGCCCGGCCGTCCCATGAGCGCGTTGGCGACGTCCTCGCGATGCGACGCGGCGGGCGCCCACCAGATGAAGAACGGCTGCTTCGACCCCGCGCCCGCCGCGACGAGCTGCTTCGTGATCGCGCCGGTCACGTCGGGCGAGTAGTCCTCGGTCTCCGACGTCCCCCAGTACGAGTACGGCGCCGGCCCGAACACGCGCGCGAGCTCGTCGAACACGTCGGCCGCGCCGGGGTTGGCGCGCGGCGTCACCTCGATCTCGGCGAACTGCACGAGCTTGCGCGCGAAGTCCGCGTCGCCCCACGTGCGCAGCTCGCCGTTCGAGTTCATGACGTAGTTGAAGTAGTCGTACGCCGAGACGTCGAGCAGCCCGTGCCAGTCGTCGAACCCGACCGGCACCTCGCCGTGGGCGTCGCGCGCGCCGTAGCCGTTCAGCCACTTGCCGACGAGCGCGGTGCGGTACCCGGCCCGCTGCAGCCAGCGCGGCAGCGTGTTGCCGCGGTCCCGCATGCCGTACCAGCCGTACGGGTGGAAGTTGCCGCCGACGCCGTGGTTGTGCGCGTACTGGCCCGTGATGAACGTCGCGCGGGCCGGACAGCAGAGCGGGAACGAGTCGATCGCGTTCGTGAACGTGGTCCCCTGCCGGATGAGCAGGCGCTGGACGTTCGGCAGCTTCGCCAGGTCGGCCGCCGCCATGTCGTCGGTCATCACGACGAGGATGTTCGGGCGGCCGTCCCGTGCCGTGGACGCCGGCCGGCCCGAGGCGGGCACGGCGAGGACGAGGACGAGCACGAGCGCCGCGGCGAGACCCGGAGCCAGGCGCTTCACGAGCCGAACGTACAGTTGGCGTCGCACCGTGTCCACGTTCGGGAAGGCGATCATCCGGCCGTGAGCGAGCCGGGCGCGTACTGGCCGCAGCCGTGGACCGCCGAGGACGGCGGTCCGCGGCGCTGGGGCGTCCCGGGGACGCCGGGCCTCGGCCTGCGGCCGGGCGAGCGGCTCGAGGTCGCGTCGGTGCGCGACGCGTACGCGACCGACGTGCTGGCCCGGCGCGAGCCCGGCGAGCTGTACGCGCTGCGCCACCCGCCGCTGCGCGGCGGCCCGCAGGCCGAGCCGGTCCAGGCGTGGGTCGAGCGGCTCGACCCGGAGACGCTCGCTCCCGTCGCGTCGACGCCGCGGCTGCCCGGCGGCCCCTACTGGCCGGGCGGGATCGCGGCGCACGCCAACGGCGACCTGCACGTCGTCTACGGCGCGTGGGCGCATCGCCTGACGCCGGCGCTCGACGTCGTCGCCGCGCGGCAGCTGCCGGGCGAGCGGCCGCACAACTCGTTCGTCGTCCTCGACAGCGGCGAGCTCGTGATGAAGGACTGCGACGCACCCGCCGGGCGCGTCCGGTCGACGGTCTCGGTGCTCGAGCCCGAGGCGCTCGAGCCCGTGTGCCCGCCGCTGCGCCTGCCCGAGCCGTCGATCGCGCGGCTGTCGTCCGACGGCGCCACGGTCATCGCCGTCGGCACCGAGACGGTGTTCCGGCTGCGGCTCGACAGAGACGCCTCCCGGCTCGTCGTCGACGACGCGTGGCGGCCGCGGTACGGGCCCGCGCCGGGGCGCGGGTTCGGGTGGGATCCGGTGCTGACGAACGAGCACGTCCTGTGGATGGACAACGGGCGCAACGCCGTCGACCGGACGATGCGCGGCAGCGGGTCGGACGCCGGGGCGGTGCGGCTGTGGTGGGCGCGCCTCGACGACGGCGCGACGCGGTCGACCGAGATCAGCGGCCTGCCGTTCGGCACCGAGTCCAACCCGCCGGGATTCGATCCCTCTGGTGGCGTCGTCCTGGCCTATGACGCCGGCAACGCGGTGCTGCGCGCGTGGCGCATGCGGGGCGACGAGCTCGAGCCGCTGTGGCGCCGCGAGGGCTTCGCCCACGCGGGGCATCTCATCGTGTACCCGGATACGCGCGAGCTCGTCGCGCAGGACTGGACGGACGTCGCTCTGCTGCGCCGCCCGCTCGTGCGGCGGGTCCTGGAGCCCGGCATGCGGCGGCTCGCGACATCGGCGGCCGCGCGGCGCGCGTCGCTGCGGACGGGCCACGATCGGCTCGTCGTCCTGGATCTCGACACGGGCGCCGACAAGGCGCGGGTCGACGTTCCCTCCTCCTCGCAGGCGTTCCTCTTCCCGGCGCCCGGGTTCGACCGCGACGTCTACTACCAGTCGCTCACCACGATCGCGCGTGTCGTCGTGGCGTGAACCGGCGCGCCCGCCTTCACATCGCTTCAACATCCGGCCCATGCCACGGGTCAGGCTCCTCTTCATGGTCGGCGTCGTTCTCGGATCGATCGCGGCGGGGGGGCCGCCGGCCGGCGCGGCACCGGTCACGACGGCGACCGCCACGGTGCAGGACTGCGACGGCGACGACCTGCTGGAGCGCGCGCCGGGCGAGCAGCACGTCGACCTCGGATCGCAGCCGCCGGCGGACGAGCCGGCCGCGTGCGCGAAGGACGACCGCAGCCCGCTCCGCCTGTCGTCGAGCGCGTCGCTGCTGAACTTCCTGCAGCTCTCGGACTTCCAGACCGTCGACGAGGAGTCACCGGCGCGCGTCGAGTTCCTCGACGGCACGCAGCGCGCGCCCGGCCTCAACCCGTTCAGCGCCGCCTATCGCCCGCAGGAGAGCCTGACCACGCAGGTCACCGAGGCCATGGTCCGCCAGGCGCGCAACACCACGTCGCCGGTCACGGGCGCGAAGCTGGACCTGACGATCCTCACCGGCGACAACGCGGACTCGCAGCAGTACAACGAGACCCGCTGGTTCATCGACGTGCTCGACGGGACGACCGGCGGCGACGATCCCGATCCGGAGATGCATCCGGGCACGGACCGCAAGATCGTCCCGGACTCGGGCTTCCCCGATCAGGTCGCGTCGTGTGGCGCGGCGGCGGTCGCGGGCTACCGCGACAACGGGTCGGTCTACGACGGCGTGCGCGGCGGCGGCCGTCCCGGTCCGGACCAGGGCTACTACGAGCCCGACGGCTCCTCCGGTGTGAAGGACGACGGCGACGGCTACTCGCCCGACCGCGCCCGCAACGCGAGCGAGGTGCCCGGCGCCGACGTGGTCGTGCGGGACTTCCCCGGCCTGCTCGAGGCTGCGCAGCAGCCGTTCGAGGCGGTCGGGCTCGGCATGCCGTGGTACTCGGCGTTCGGCAACCACGACGCGCTGGTGCAGGGCAACTCGCCCGAGGCGTACGCGGGGCCGCTTGGCACGGCGCCGGAGACGGTGAACCCGGCGTTCGACGGGCTCGCGCGCGGGTGCGTGAAGCCGAGCAACTCGCCCGTCGGGGTCTCGCCCGAGGACTTCATCGCCGATCCGGGAGCGTTCCTCGGCGCGATGTCGTCCACGATCGTCCCGCCCGACCCGCGCCGCTGCTACGTCGCCAAGGACGAGCCGAACGGCGCCGCGACCCCGTGCTCCACCGGCGGGTGGATCCAGCAGCACAGCCGCACGACGGGGCTGCCCGTGGGCCACGGCTTCGCGCCCTTCAGCGCGGGTGCGCAGAGCGGCGAGGGGCGGCCACCCGAGGCGGTGGCCAACCACGACGGCTACTACACCTTCCACCCGAAGCCGGGCTTCCGGTTCGTGGTGCTCGACACGATCACCGACGAGTGCGGCACGCCCGTGTGCTCCGAAGGCTCGGTCGACGATCCGCAGTACAAGTGGGCCGAGGCGCAGCTCGACGCCGCCGACGCGGCGGGGGAGCGGGTGCTCGTCTTCTCGCACCACACGCTGCGCACGACGCGGTTCCCGTCGACCGATCCGACCGAGCAGCCGATCCACTACGGCGAGCGCCAGGACCGCCTCGGCGGCCAGCCGGTGCGGCCGGACTCGGCGCCCGAGTCGACGCTCGAGGACCTCTGGTGCCGGCACGAGAGCGTGCTCGCGCACGTCGTCGGGCACGAGCACGCGAACTACGTGCTCCGGCACGGCTGCGAGGACTCGACCGGGAAGAACGCGTTCTACGAGGTCTCGACCGCCGCGCACATCGACTGGCCGCAGCAGTCGCGGATGATCGAGCTCGTCAACCGCGGCGGGGAGCTGACGCTCGTCCTCACGATGCTCGACCACGCCGGCGAGCCGCGGACCGACAGCGCCGACGCCGGGCCGCTGCAGCTCGCGTCGATCGCGCGCGAGATCTCGTACGACGACTACCAGTCGGCCCGCTCGGCGCGTGGTGCCCGCACCGACCGCAACGTCGTGGTCGGGCTGGGCCGGCCGGCGTCCGCGAGCGGGATGCTCGCGCTGGCCCGCACCGCGCCGGTCGGCACGGCGGGCCGCTTCGCGTTCCCGTTCGCGGCGACGCCGGGCACCCGCGCGACGCTCGACTTCGTCGCCGGTGCGACGGGACGCAAGGCGGCCGCCGCGCGCGCGGTGCGAGTCGCCCGCGCGAGGGTCGTCGTCGGCGCCAGCGGCAAGGCGCGCGCCGTGACGCGGCTCACGCGGGCCGGCCGGCGGATGCTGCGCACGGCGCGGCGTGGGCGACTCGCCGTCGCCGTCCGCGCGACGCTCAAGCGCGGGAAGAGCACGGGAACCCGCCGGACCGCTCGGCTCGTCTTGACGCGACGCTGAGCGGCCGGTGGTGATGGAGGTGTGGGAGCATCGGCGCCATGAAGGCCGTCGTCTGCCACCACGCCGAGCTGTCCGTCGTCGACCGGCCGGATCCCGAGCCGCAGAAGGGCCACGTGCGCGTGGTCGTGGAGCGGTGCGGGATCTGCGGGTCGGACCTGCACGCGCGGCACGGGATCGACGAGTGGGCGTCGCTGGCGGACTCGCTCGGCTACGACCGGTTCGGGCGCTCGTCCGAGCCGGTCGTGTTCGGCCACGAGTACTCCGGCACCGTCGCGGAGTACGGGCCGGGCACGAAGCGCGAGCTGCCGACCGGCACGCCGGTCGTGGCGCTGCCGCTGATCCGGGGACCGAAGGGGGTCGACCCGATCGGGCTGTCGGCCGTCGCGCCGGGCGGGTACGCCGAGCAGCTGCTCGTCGAGGAGTCGCTGATGCTGCCGGTCCCGAACGGGCTGCCCGCCGACGTCGCGGCGTTGACCGAGCCGATGGCCGTCGCGTGGCACGCCGTGCGGCGTGGCGAGGCCGGCCGCAAGCAGATCGCGGTCGTCGTCGGGTGCGGGCCGGTCGGCCTCGGCGTGATCCTCATGCTCAAGGCGAGCGGCGTGCGGACCGTCGTCGCGAGCGACTACTCCGCCGGGCGGCGCGCGCTGGCTTCGGCGTGCGGCGCGGACGTCGTGATCGACCCGGCCGAGGGCGACCCGTTCACCGCGGTGCCCGGCCGCGGCCACCTCGACGACGCGCCCGCCGCGTTCGAGCTGGCGATCTCGACGCGCGAGAAGCTCGGCCGGCTCCCGATCGGGTGGTGGCACGTGTGGCGTCTGGGCGAGCGGCTCGGCGCGGGCCCGAAGTTCCCCGTGATCTTCGAGTGCGTCGGCGTGCCCGGCGTCATCGAGAGCATCGTCGCGGGCGCGCCGCTGTTCTCGCGCGTCGTCGTGGTCGGCGTCTGCGTCGGCGAGGACCGCTTCAAGCCGGCGATGGCGATCAATAAGGAGCTCGACCTGCGGTTCGTCATCGGCTACACGCCGCTCGAGTTCCGCGACACGCTCCACATGCTCGCCGAGGGCAAGGTCGACCCCCGCGCGCTCATCACCGGCGAGGTCGGCCTCGAAGGAGTCGAAGCGGCGTTCAGCGCCCTCGCCGACCCCGAGCGCCACGCGAAGATCCTCGTCGACCCCCGAAGCCCCGCCACCACCCCTTAGCCGCTCGGGCGGTCCGGGCCTTCTCCGACCGCACCCCGCGTCCGGGGTCGCCGAGGAGACGGCCCGACCCACCCTCCCGGCCACCGCCGACTCGCCAACACGCCGACCGGGCGGCGAAGACCCGCGACGTCTGCGCCCCTCGGTGCCTGTCACCCCGGTGCCTGTCACCGGCGTACCTGGCACCAAGGTGTCTGGCACCTCGGTACCAGGCACTGCGGTACCGGGAACTCCGGTGCCTGGCACTTCGGGTGTCGCGACCCTGATCGGTCTGTGAGGGGCGTTGGGCGAGTGGCCTCAGCCGATGACGAGGCGCGCCGAACCGGCGAGGTCCTTCGGTGCGAGAGGACGGGGTTCGGTCTCGTTGAAGCGGACGACGATCGAGCCCCGGCGGCGGAGGGCTCGGGTGGTGAAGAGGTCGACGGGGATCGTTCGGGTCTCGCCGGCCGCGAGGCGCACCGGCGCGCCGCCGATGAAGGCGCCGCGGTAGGTGAGCTCGAGGTCGGTCGCGCAGCTCCCCGGGCAGCGGATGCGGAGGGGGACGGTGCGGGTTCGGAGGTCGACCGTCGCACGGCGGGTCAACACACGGACCGGGCAGGGGTTCGCGCGGAGGCGCTCGGGGCTGGACGGTCGCGTCGTCTCGGTGCGCACCTGGAGGACGTCGTCGCAGCCGGGCGCGAGGTACGTCGCGGTCGTCGCACCTACGGCGAGCGGGACGGTGTCCTCGGGGTAGAAGCCGAGGGCGCCGGCGAACGAACGCGCGCCGGTCGCCAAGTCGACCGCGACGAGTCCGTTGCCGCGCTTGCGCTCGAACAGGACGCGGCCGCCGCCCGCGACCATCGGAGCCGAGCCGGCAAGCGGCACGCTCGTCGGCGCGGCGGCGAGGCGCCGGTCGCGCCGGAGCATCCCAGCAACGATGGGGAACGCGGACATCGGGCAGCTCGACGAGCACGCGGTGCCGTCGTTGACGATCGCCGCGACGACGCCGTCGTCCGTCAACGCGAACCCCGACGCCGCCGGAGTCGCGATCGTCGTGCGCGCGCCGGTGACCCGGTCGACGACGACCACCTCGTCGTTGCCGCTGTGGAACGCGAGCTTCGCGGCAGTCAGAGCGACGTGAGAACCGCCGCCGACGAGCTCGGACGCCGTGGAGCCCGCGCGGACGAGCCGCACGCCGGTGCCTCCGGGGCACGCCGCGTCGGACCACGCCACGTCGTCGCCGGCGACTGCCAGGCCGAGCTCGTCGTCGGTCTCGCCGGGGTTCTTGCAGCGCATGAGCGTCGTGCGCGGGCCGCCGGCGAGCGGGCCGCGAACGACGAGCTCGCCGCGCTCGTACGTGCCGCCGCCCTCGCCGTCCTCCACCTCGAGCCACTTCACCGCCGCCGCCCACGTGGTCGCCGACGCGGCGACGGTCAGGACGACGCTGTTGCTGTCCGGCGTCGCCTTCGGGATCCGCGCCAGCCGCGTCGACGAGCCGTCGGGATCGACGCGCCGGATCGAGACCGAGTGGTCGCGGTTCCACCGGCCGGTGAGGACCGCGTCACCCGCGAGAGCGGCGGTGAAGCCGCCGACGTGCCGGACGCTCGTGCGCGCGCCCGCCGGGGCGGCGCCGGCGAGGAGCACGGCGCCGAGGACGAGCGCGATGACCGGCCGTCGCATCGTGCGAGACACCACCACACCCCCAGCACATCCGCAACTCGCCGCCGCGGCGTCGACGGACGGCACATGGCGGCGAACCGGCGTCTAGGGTCCGGCCCGATGCCCTCGCTCACGCTGCACGCCCTCCCGCCGTCGCACCCGTCGAAGACCGCGGAGGCCGCGCTGCGCCTCAAAGGCCTCGAGTTCGAGCTGGTGAACCTCGTGCCGGGCGAGCACAACGCCGAGATGGAGCGGCTGTACGGCGAGGGCTGCCGGACCGTGCCGGGTCTCATGATCGACGACGAGCGCGTGCACGGATCGACGGCGATCCTCGCGCGGCTCGAGGAGCTCCAGCCCGACCCGCCGCTCTACCCCGAGCCCATCGCGGAGCAGGTCCGCGAGGCCGAGCTGTGGGCCGACGGCGACCTGCAGGATCTCGGGCGCCGGCTGCCGTGGGGCGCGCTGCACTTCCGGCCGGAGATGCTCGGGACGTTCGGCGGCGCCGGTCCGCTCGACCCGGCGGGCACCGACTTCGCGATCCGCTTCGCGCGCGCCTCGTGGAAGTACCACGGGATCAGCGCCGAGCGCCTCGCCGCCGACCTCGCGGGCCTGCCCGAAAAGCTCGACCGCATCGACGCGCTCGCCGAAGACGGGATCATCGGCGGCGAGCAGCCGACCGCCGCCGACCTGCAGATCGGCGCGACGGTCCGCGTCCTGCTGACGATCGGCGACCTGCGCCCGCTCATCGAGGGACGAGCGGGCGAGCGGATCGCGCGGCGCTGGTTCAGCGACTACGCGGGCGACATCCCGCCCGGCGCGTTCCCTTCCGGCTGGGTGCCTTCCCGCTGACGCAGCGCTTCGCGCGCCGCTTCTTCGCCTTCGCCTTCTTCGGCGCGGGCAGGAGCGTCGACCGCGGCGCCGCGCCGAGCGGCCGGCCGCCGTACACGACCGCGCCGTTCTCGTCCTGGTAGCTCTGCCACGTCGTCGTCTTGACGCGGTCGACGCCGGGCTTGGTCCAGTCGCAGACGCCCTCGGGGAACGTCTTCAGCAGCGCCGCCCACTGCTCGTCGGTGAACGTCGCGGGGTAGTCCTCGCGCCGCAGCGGCTTGACGTCGCACTTGATCGTGTCGCCGGCCTTGGGCATGCCGGCCTCGAGCCGCGGATCCGAGTAGGCCTGGACCGTCGCGTCGCAGACCGAGGCGGGCACGTCGTGGCCCGCGCCATCGGTGCAGCGGTCGGTGAGGTCGGCCGGCTTGTCCTCGAGGATCTTGCGCGCCAGCGGGACCGCGCGCTTGTCGGCCTCGACGGCGGTCAGCCAGCGGTCCACCGCGAGGATCGCCTGGTCGGTGTAGTTGACGTCGCCGAGCAGCGGCACCTGCCCGCGCCACAGCAGCTGGTTGGCCGCGGTGCCGTGCTCGCGCTCGAGCCGAGCGCGCATCGTGTACGTGCGGTAGACGTCGTGGAACGCGCCGGGATCGGGGCCGCGCAGGTCGATGATCGCCACCCGGTCGAGGTTGTCCGCCTGGTCGACGGCGCCCGACCGGTAGACGCGCTCCAGCGCGGGCCGGTCGGCGGCGACGCGCTCCTTCGTCTCGTTGTAGTTGATGTCCCAGCCGCCGAGCTTCTCGTTGAGGTCGACGAACTGCGCGGCGGTGATCTTGCCGGCGGCGAGCGCCTTCAGGCCGTACTGGACGCCGACGTTGTCGGCCGGCCGGCCTGCGTAGCCGTCCTGCGCGCGGCGGCCGAAGACGTTGACCATGTAGTCCTGGAACGAGCAGCGCACGCCCTTCGGGTTCGTCTGCTCGTCGAAGACCTGGTCGTCGGGCACGCCGGGGCACGAGCGGCTCGGGTCGCCGCTCGACGGGATCGCCGTCGTGAACGTGACCGCGTTCGCCGGGTTCGGGTGCCCCTCGACCGCCGAGATCGCCGCCGGGTCCCAGCCGATGCCGGCGCCCCAGCGCGACGGGTCCTCGAAGTAGCGGCGCAGCAGCTGGTAGTCGACGTACTGCATCGCCGACGACCAAGCGTCGGTGAACGAGCACGCCGGGGTGATTCCCTGGTAGACGCCGGGGTACGCGTTGGCCACCTGCTGCTGGACGAGCGAGCCGCCCGAGCACCCGCTGCCGATCGTGTAGCGCAGCGTCCCGTACTGCTCGACGACGCGCTCCTTGGTCATGATCAGCGACTCGGCCTGCGTTGCGATGTTGCAGTTGTGGCCCGCGTTGTCGAGCGCGTGCGACGCGGTGACGAAGCCCTTGCCGAGCGCCGTCTCGTTGAGCACGTCGGGCGCGCTCGCCTGCTCGTAGGCGGTGTCGCACGACGCGCCGTGGAAGAGCACGAGCTTGTGGTTGAAGCCCGGCTGCGGCGCCCACGGCGCCCACGGCGCCCACGGCTTCGACGGGTCGTAGAGGACCGCGATGCGGTACTCGTCGCGATCGAGCGCGCCGGTCTCCTGGCGGACGATGAACGGGACCGTCGCGCCGTTGTCCGTCGTGGTCGTCGCGACGTCCGACGGCGGGTTCTCCGGGTCGTAGGCCCGCAGCCCGCCGCCCGACGTCGACTTGTAGAGGAACTCGTACTTCACCGGCCGGTTGCACTGCGCGTCGAGCGCGCCCTCGAAGCACGTCCACGGCTGGATCTGCGGGCCGGCGAGGACGGGGCCGCCCTGTGGACGGCTGACGACCTTCAGCTTCGCGCCGCGCGCGCCCGGCGCCCGCGCGACGAGCACGTTGCGCCCGTCGGCCAGCCCGGTGACGAGGCCTTCGACATGCCCGTCGGGCCGCTTCGCGAAGGCCGCCGACACGTCGCGGCCGTCGTCGGTGACGCGCAGCTTCGACGCCTTCGCCCCGCGCGGCAGCGTCACGCGGACGAGCGCGTCGCCGCCGGACACGAGGTCCGCGCGCGTGGAGAGGACGGAGAGCTCGATGCCGGCCGCCTGCGCCGGAGCGGTGATGAGCAGCGCCGTGAGCACGGCGAAGGGGACGAGAACCCGGGTCGTCATGACAGCGCCAACGCGCGCCCGGCGGTGATCTGGCGGTTCGGCGTCCTTTTGCAGCGGTAACGTCCCGCTCACCGTGGGTCAGCTGGAACTTCTGCGCCTGCCGATCTTCCTCGAGGGCCGGATCGCCCTGGAGCACGCGGCGCTGCGGCGCGATCCCGTGCTGCGCGGCGTGGGCGTCCCGCACGGGGACGGCAAGCCGGTGCTGCTCATCCCCGGCTTCCTGGCGGGCGACGCGTCGCTCGGGACGATGGCCGCGTGGCTCAAGCGGCTCGGCTACCGCCCGGCGCGGGCGCGGATGCGCATCAACGTCGACTGCGCCACCGCCGCGGTCGAGCGACTGGAGGACGAGCTCGAGCAGCTCGCGCGCCGGCACGGCCGCCCGGTGGCGATCGTCGGGCAGAGCCGCGGCGGCAGCATGGCGCGCCTCATCGCGCTGCGCCGCCCCGCGCTCGTCGACAGCGTCGTCTGCCTCGGCTCGCCGCTGACCGACGAGCTCGCCGTCCACCCGTTCGTGCGCGCGCAGGTGACGGCGGTCGGGCTGCTCGGAACGCTCGGCGTCCCCGGGCTGTTCACGCAGAGCTGCCTGAGCGGCGACTGCTGCGCGGATCTTCGGGCGCTCTACGGCGCCCCGTGGCCCGCGACGATCCCGTACGTCTCCGCGTACTCGAAGACGGACGGGATCGTCGACTGGCACGCCTGCCTGGACCCGGCTGCCGAGCACGTCGAAGTCGGCGGCAGTCACGTCGGCATGGCGGTCAACGCGCGGTGCTACCGCGTGGTGGCCGAGCTCCTGGGCCGGGGGATCAGCCCCTCGAACAAGGCCCGCGCGGCCGCGTAACGGGGACGAACGCGGGCCGGGGTTCCGAGCTGCGCGGCGCGCTCGCGCAGGAGGCGGACGAGGTCGGCGGTCGGCCGGAACGGGTCGGCGATGACGTGTCCGTCCTCGATGCCGATCGCGGCCTGCAGCTCCTCGCCGCGGTAGGCGAGCAGCGCCGGCCCGGCGGGGACGTGGCTCGAGTCGACGATCGCGAGCCGGGCGAGCGTCTGCGTGTCGGCCGTGCCGGCGAGGCGGATGACGAGCGAGGCGGTGGAGGTGGTGGTCATGGCGATTGGCTCCTTCGGCTTGCGGGTGGCTGATGCAAGTGGCATCATCCGCCTGTGCCACTTCCCGCGTCCAGAGCCAATTCATGAGCCAATTGATGCCGGCGCCGGAGATCTTCGCGGGGGAGGGCGCAGGATGGACGCGGTGACGGCGGAGACGCTGGCCGGCGAGCTCGGTGCGTGGACGCACCGCAGTGGACCCCTCTACCGGCGCCTCGCGGACGCGATCCGCGACGCGGTCGAGCAGGGTGCGCTCGATCCCGGCACGCGCCTGCCGTCCGAGCGGCTCCTGGCGGGCGCGCTCGACGTCAGTCGCGGCACCGCCGTCGCCGCCTACGCCGAGTTGGTCGACGCCGGCGTCGTCGTCCGCCGCCGCGGCAGCGGCACGACGATCGCGGGCCAGCCGCGCACGAGCGGCGTCCGCCACGTCCGCGCGCCGATGTTCAACCGCACGGTGAGCGGGCCGGACGTCCCGATCGACCTGCAGTTCGGCGGGCCGTACGCCGACGAGCACGTGCTCGGCCTCGGCGCCGACATCACCGACACGGTGCACGCGGGCGCCCCCGCCCACGGCTACATGACGCTGGGCCTGCCGGCGCTGCGCGAGCGGATCGCCGCACGGCTCACGCGCGAGGGCATCCCGTCCGAGCGCGACGACCTGCTCATCACCGCGGGCGCCCAGGGCGCGCTGCACCTGCTGTCCGCCGCGCTCGTCCGACGCGGCGACCGCGTCGTCGTCGAGGCGCCGACGTACCCCGGCGCCCTGGAGGTCTTCTCGCGGCTCGGCGCCGTGATGGTCGGCGTCCGTCGCGACAGCGCGGGCCCGCGGATCGACGAGCTGCGGCGCGCGTTCGAGGCCGGCCCGCCCGCGCTCGTGTTCCTCGTGCCGACGTGCCACAACCCGACCGGGTCGGTGATGTCGGAGTCGCGGCGCCGCGAGGTGCTCGCGCTGTGCCGCGAGCACGAGGTGCTCGTCGTCGAGGACCTCACGACCGCCGATCTCGTCTTCGACGGTCACCAGCCCGCCCACATCGCGTCCGTCGACGCCGAGCGCGTCGTGAACATCGGGTCGTTCTCGAAGGTCCTGTGGGGCGGCCTGCGCGTGGGCTGGATCCGCGCGACGCCCGGCCTCGTGCTGCGCCTCGGGCGCCTGAAGGCCGCCCACGACCTCGGCATCGGGATGCTCGACCAGGCTGCGTGCGCCGCCGCCTGCGACCGCTGGGACGAGCTCGTCGCCGCCCGCCGCGCGATGGCCCGCGAGCACCACGCGCACTTCGCCGCCGCGCTGGCCGAGGAGCTGCCCGAGTGGCAGGTCGAGCCGGTGAAGGGCGGGTACTCGATGTGGGTGCGGCTGCCGCGCGAGTCCTCCGAGGACCTCGCGGCCGCGGCGATGAAGCGCGGCGTGGCGATCTCGAGTGGCGCGGCCAGCGCGCCGGAGGACCTCTTCCTGGACCACGTCCGGCTCTGCTTCGTGGCGCCGCCCGACGTCCTGAGCGAGGCTGCACGCCGTCTTCGCGACGCCCGCGACGAGGTGGTGGGCCGGCGCCCAGCCTCAGCCTCGGCCGCTCTCGCTGTGTAGGGTCTAGCCCGCGGGCCCGACACCACGGGGCCGTGTTCGTTCCCTGAACGACCGGAGACGGCCGCTTGCCGGAGACACCCCACCCCGCGGCCAGCATCGAGTTCCGCCGCGTCACCAAGCACTACGAAGGCGCTCCCGCCCCCGCGGTGCAGGATCTCGATCTCGAGATCCCCGCCGGCGAGATCTGTGTGCTCGTCGGCCCATCGGGATGCGGCAAGACCACCGCCATGCGGATGGTCAACCGCCTCATCGACATCACGAGCGGCGACATCCTGCTCGACGGCAAGAGCGTCAAGGACCGCAAGCCGGCGGAGCTGCGGCGCCACATCGGCTACGCGATCCAGCAGATCGGCCTCTTCCCGCACCAGACCGTCGAGGAGAACATCGCGACCGTCCCCAAGCTGCTCGGCTGGGGCAGGGACCGGATCGCCGCGCGCGTCGACGAGCTGCTCGAGCTCGTGTCGCTCGACCGCGAGGTGCGCCGGCGCTACCCGGGGGAGCTCTCCGGCGGACAGCGCCAGCGCGTCGGCGTCGCGCGCGCCCTCGCGGCCGACCCGCCGGTGCTGCTCATGGACGAGCCGTTCGGCGCCATCGACCCGATCACGCGCGACCGGCTGCAGAACGAGTTCCTGCGCCTCCAGCGCGAGATCCGCAAGACGATCGTCTTCGTCACCCACGACATCGACGAGGCGATCAAGATGGGCGACCGGCTCGCGGTCATGAGGACCGGCGGGCACCTCGCCCAGTACGCGCCGCCGGCCGAGCTGCTCATGCAGCCCGCCAACCAGTTCGTCGAGGACTTCGTCGGCGCGGATCGCGCGCTCAAGCGGCTCGCGCTGCAGCGCGTCGGCGACGTCGACCTGTGGAAGGCGGCGCTCGTGCGCGCCGGGGAGCCGGTCGGCGAGGTGCGGGCGCGCGTCGCCGACGCCGACCTCGACATCCCGCTGCTGGTCGACGACGCCGGCAAGCCCGTGGGCTGGCTGAGCGAGCGCGGCCTGACCGGCGAGCGCGTGCGCGCCGAGCTGCGCTCGCCCGCCGAGCCGCTCATCGACATCGACGACGTCCTGCGCGATGCGCTCGGCCGGCTGCTCAGCGAGGAGACCCGCTACGGGCCGGTGGTCGACCGCCACGGCAAGGTCGTCGGTCTGCTCTCCCTGGACCTCATCGCCCACGCGCTCCAGGTGCCGGCGTCCGAGGTGCCGTCCGCGGGGGACGTGCTCGCCGGATGAGCCTCGCGGTCCTCGCCCAGGTCCAGATCCGCGACCGCACGCAGGACGACAGCTGCGTGGCGAACGACGGCTTCTGCCCGAGCTGGATCGCCGACAACCTCCACAAGTACTGGTCGCCGCTGGGCGAGCACGTCTTCCTCACCGTCGTCTCGGTGTCGATCGGGTTCGCGATCGCGTTCGGGCTCGCGATCCTCGCCCACCGGCGCCGCTGGCTGACCGGGCCGATCATCGGCGTGACCGGCGCGCTCTACACCGTGCCGAGCGTCGCCGCGTTCCTGCTCCTGCTGCCGATCACCGGCCGCGGCAACCTGACGGCGATCGTCGCGCTCGTCGCCTACACGCTGCTCATCCTGTTCCGCAACATCACGACCGGGCTGCGCAACGTGCCGGTCGAGTCGGTCGACGCGGCGCGCGGCATGGGCCTGACTGACAACCAGATCCTGCGGCGCGTCGAGCTGCCGCTCGCGGCGCCCGAGATCCTCGCCGGCGTGCGGATCGCGTTCACCACGACCGTCGGGCTCGCGACGCTCGCGTTCTTCGCGGGCGGCGGCGGGCTCGGCGAGCAGATCTACTCCGCCAAGGCGGGCACCGGCGGGATCCTCTTCAAGTCGAACGTCGTCGTCGCGGGTGCGCTGACGATCCTGCTGGCGGCGGCCGCCGACCTGCTCATCCTCACGATCCAGCGGCTCGCCCTGCCGTGGCGGCGGACGGTGCGCGCGTGATGCAGGACAGCGGCATCGGCTGCCCGCCCGCCCCGGACTACTCCGGGTTCCGCGACGCGTTCGACTGGATCATCCACGAGCGCGAGTCGATCTCCGGCGGCGTCTGCATCGGCGGCCCGGGGGAGATCTGGGATCTCGCCGGCAGCCACCTGCTGGTCAGCCTCGTCGCGATCGTCATCGCCACCGCGCTGGCGGTGCCGGTTGGGCTGTGGCTCGGCCACCGCGGCCGCGGCGAGTTCCTCGCGGTCTCGGTGTCGAACGTCGGCCGCGCCGTGCCGTCGCTCGCGCTGCTCGCGTTCTTCGTGGCGTTCCTCGGGATCGGCTTCACGAACGTGGTGGCTGTCCTGACGCTGCTCGCGATCCCGCCGATCCTGACGAACACGTACGTCGGCGTCCGCCAGGTCGACCGCGAGAGCGTCGACGCGGCGCGCGGCGTCGGCCTGTCCGAGGGCCAGATCGTGCGGAAGATCGAGCTGCCGATGTCGATCGCGACCATGTTCGGCGGCATCCGGACCTCGGCCGTCGCCGTCGTCGCCACCGCGACGATCGCGCCGCTGGCGAACGTCAAGTCGCTCGGCAACCCGATCCTCGAGCCGCAGACGTACGGCTCCGGCGGCCAGCTCGGCGCCGCGATCGTCGTCGCGGTCATCACGCTCGCGGTGGACTTCGGTCTCGGCCTGGTCCAGCGCGCCGTGACCCCCGTAGGACTGCAGCGCGGCCAGGCCCGCGGCACCAGTGCGCGCAAGCGCTTCTCCATCCCCGTCCCCAGGAGGACGTAGCACCCCATGAAGACCCCCATCCGCGTCCTGCTGGCGCTGCTCGCCGTCCTCGCGCTCGCGATGACGGCCGCGGCGTGCGGCGACGACGACGACTCCGGCTCCTCGGGCTCCGGCCAGGGATCGGGCGCCGACACGCAGTCCGCCGACACGAGCGGCGGCAGCGACAAGCTCATCCAGAAGGACTCGGCCAACGGCGGCAAGACGATCACCATCGGCTCGAAGAACTTCCCGGAGCAGTACATCCTCGGCGAGATCTACGCGCAGGCGCTGAAGGCGGCGGGCTTCACGGTCAAGAAGCAGCTCGACCTCGGCGCCGAGCAGGTCGCGTACAAGGCGCTGAAGAACGGGACCGTCGACGCGTACCCGGAGTACACGGGCACGGCGCTGACGTCGTTCTACAAGGTCAAGACCGACGACGTCCCGCGTGACCGCCAGCAGGCGTTCGACCAGCTGACGCAGGACGCGGCGAAGGACGACATCACGCCGATGCCGCAGACGCCGTTCGAGAACACCTACAAGGTGACCTCGACGAAGGCGACGGCCGAGAAGTACGGCAACCCCAAGACGCTGACCGACCTCGTCGCGAAGGCCGGCAACAGCGTGAAGCTGAGCGGCTTCCCCGAGTGCCGTCAGCGCACGGACTGCTACCTCGGCCTCAAGGCGAAGTACGACTGGGCGCCGAAGTTCGTGTCGAGCCAGGGGCAGTACGCCGACCTGGACGGCAAGGACGCCGACTTCACGATGGGCTTCAGCACCGACGGCCCGCTGTCAACCGGCAAGTACGCGACGTACGAGGACGACCAGGGCCTGTTCCCGCCGTACTTCGTGACGCTCCTGACGCGCAACGACGCAGCCGAGAAGCTGGGCCAGAGCGGTCAGGACGTCATCACGAAGATCCAGGAGCCGCTGACCGAGGAGGTCATGCAGGAGCTCAACTCGCGGGTCACGATCGACAAGGAGAAGCCCGAGGACGTGGCCGCGGAGTACCTCAAGGAAGCCGGATTCGTGCAGTAGCACCGGTTCGCGCGACGTGCGGCCGATCTACTACGGCCGCACGTTCGCGCAGGACCGCAGGACGTTCTCCGGGTCCCAGCGGCGCTTCAGCGCCTGCAGCCGCGCGTACTTCTCCGGGCCGAACGCCGCGCGCAGGCGGTCGGTCCCCTCGTCCTCGATGAAGTTCGGGGCGATCGCGGGCATGCCGAACGGCGCCATGGCGTCCGCGGTCCCGCGCGCCCACGCGATGTTGCGCTCGTCGTCGCTCGCGTCCTCCCACATGCCGAACGCGAACCAGCAGTGGCTCGCCGACCGCGCCCCAACCGCGGTGGCGGCCTCGTCGCGGCGCGCGATCGCGCCGCCCTTCGGCTCGATGACGACCTGCGTCAGCGGCGACGGGCAGGCGTCGTGCGCCGTGACGAGCGCGTCGATCGCCGCGTCGGTGAGCGCCGGCACGTTCTCGGCCTTCCAGTACTCGCGCATGCCCCACGGGACGACGGGCTCGAGCATCCGCTGCGCCTCGACGTAGGGCAGCGGCTGGACGGTGTCGACGACCGGGGTCCCGAGTGCGCGCAGCTCGTCGGCGTGCGCGATCCCGCCCGCCTCGTCGCCCGACCAGACGACGAACATCCCGGCGACGCGGGCGCCGTCCGGCGCGGTGACGAGCGCGACCGCCGTCCCCGCGAGCTCGCCGGCCGCGTCCATGTGGTCGCGCCAGCCGCGCAGCACCGCCGCCCGGTCGGCGTCGGCGAACATGAGCATCCCGCCGTGGACGACCGGGCCGACCGGGTGGAGCCGCAGCTCGACCGCCGTCACGACACCGAAGTTCGCGCCGGCGCCGCACAGCCCCCAGAGCAGCTCGGGGTCGCTGTCGGCGGTCACCCGGAGCGCCTCGCCGTCGACCGTCACGAGCTCGATCGCCTCCACGTGGTCGCCGGTGAGGCCGAGCCGGCGCTCGAGCCAGCCGCTGCCGCTGCCGAGCGCCTGGCCGACGACGCCGGTCGTCCCGTCGCGCCCGCCCGTGACGGCGAGACCGTACGCCTGCGTCGCCGCGTCGAGGTGGCGCCACAGCGCGCCCGCCCCGGCGCGTACGACGCGGCGCGCCGGGTCGACCGCCACGTCGCGCATCGGCGAGGTGTCGATCACGAGCCCGCCGTCGGCGATCGCGTAGCCGGCGACGTGGTGCCCTCCGCCACGGACGCTCACGGGCAGGCCGCGGTCGCGCGCGTGGCGCAGCGCGATGGCGACGTCGCCGGGGCCGGTGACGCGCGCGACAGCCGACGGACGCCGGGCGTGCATCGCGTTGTGGATCGTCGTCGCGGCGGCGTAGCCGACGTCGGTGGGCTCGAGCAGCTCGCCGCGGAAGCCGCGGGGCGGGAGGGAGAGGGTCGTCATGCCGCGATGCTCCGCCCGCCGCCGGGCCCGAGCATCGGGGAGCTCACCTACGTGCCTACGGGTCCTTCGCGCAGCGCGTAGGCCGCAGCCTGCGCGCGCGAGCGCAGGCCGAGCTTGCCGAGCACGCTCGCGACGTGGTGCTCGGCCGTGCGGCGGCTGATGACGAGCCGCGCGGCGATCTCCGGGTTGCTCAGGCCCTCGGCCAGCAGCGCGAGGACCTCCTGCTCGCGCGCCGTCAGCACATCGCGCCCGGCCCCGCGCGGCGCGGCGCGGCCTCCGCGGCCGAGCCGGCGCAGCAGTGCGGCCGCCTCGTCGGCGTCACGCCGCGCGCCGAGCCGCTCGAACGTCCGGCACGCGGCGGCGGCATGGCCCTCGGCGAGCGGCGACCCGGCGTCCGCGTGCGCGTGCGCCAGCAGCAGCCGGGCGCGCGCCTCCTCGAGCGGCATGCCGAGGCCGCCGAACTGCTCGACGGCGACCTGCAGGTGCGCCTCGGCCTCCGGGCCGGTGGCGGCGACGCGGGCGGCGGCGAGCTCCGCCACGCCGACGAGATCCGGCCGGCCGAGCTGGCGCGCGAGCTCCGTGAGCGCGTCGACCGCGGTCCGCGCCTCGTCGCGGTCGCCGCGCGCGAGCGCGACGTCGATGCGCAGCGCCAGCAGCGTCGACTGCTCGGCGGGCGCGGTCCACGACGCCTCGAGCCGCGCGCCGACGAGCGCGGCGGCGACCTCCGGCTCGCCGCGGCGCAGCCGAAGCTCGACCGCGGCGGCCGTCGCCTCGGGACGGTCCTCGATGCCGGCCAGCAGCGCCTCGGCCTCCTCGAGGCGGTCCTGGCGCAGGCGCAGCTCGGCGAGCCGCGCGAGCGCGGTCGTCGTGTCGCCGGCGCCGGTGCCGATCGCCTCCTCGAGCACGCGCTCGGCGCGCGCCCAGTCGCCGGTGCGTGTCAGCACGCCGGCGTAGATCGCGCGGCACCAGGAGCGCGCCGGGACGTAGTCGTGGCGGTCGGACCACTCGACGACCAGCCGGCACCAGTCGATCGCGCGCGGCAGGTCCGCGAAGCGTTCGCACGCGACGAGCGTGGTGCAGCAGGCGTCGCCGACGCAGAGCCACTCCGTCGGCTCGCCTCCGAGCGCGGCGGCCATCGCCTCGTCGAGCAGCGCCATGCCGCCCGGCGTGTCGCCGAGCGCGGTGCGCGCGAGGCCGAGCTGCGCGAGCGCGGAGATCTCGACGTCGGCGCTGCTCGTCTCGCGGGCGACGGCGAGCGCGCGCTCGGCGTGGTCGGCGGCCTCGGCCGGCGTCGCCGCGCGCTTGGCCTCCTCGACGGCGAGCCAGCCGTGCTCCGGCAGCGGGCCGGCGCCGTCGAGCAGGCGGCGCGCCCGGGCGAGCCACCCGTTCGCGGCCGCCGCGTTGCCGTCGATGCGGTGCTCGCCGGCGAGGTACGTCGCCAGCCACGCCGCCCGGCGCACCTCGCCGCGGCGGCGGTACGCGGCGTACGCGCGCGTGCGGTGCTCGATGCCGGCGGCGCGATCGCCAAGCGTCCAGAGCGCCTCGCCGAGGACGTCGAGCGCCTCGGCGTCGCCCGGATCGGCCGCGAGCGCGGCCTCGGCCGCCGCCCGCGCCGCCTGCCAGTCACCGGCCTGCAGCGCGTCCCGGGCGGCGGTCCTCTCCACGCGGCGATCGTAGTCGCCGTCGCGGGTCAGCGCGGGTCGGCGGGGACCCCCGGGCGCTCGCGCCGCGCGACCGCGTCCTCGTCGTCGCGCGCGAAGCGCGCGTCGTCGGCGGAGGCGGTCGCCGCGACCGGCTCGCTTCCCGGCGCCGGGGCCGAGCGGCCGCGGGCGGAGCCGGCCGCCAGGTGGGCGCCGAGCGCGCCGAGGGCGCCGGCCGCGAGCGCGGCGAAGGCCCAGCCCGCGCCGGTGATGTCGGTCATCCAGCCGAGGGCGTCGTCGAGCGAGACCTGGCCCGGCCCCGTGCCCGCCAGCGCGAACGCCACGGCGATGAGCACCGCGTTGTACTCGTAGCCGTTCTCGGTCGCCCACGGGCCGTTCTGCAGATGCACCGTGGTGATGGCCACGAGCATCACGGCGATGATGATGGCCGCGGCGAGCGGCGTCAGCAGCCCGAGGATCAGCAGCGCGCCGCCGATGACCTCGCCCCAGCCGGCCGCCAGCGCGTTGCGCCGGCCCGGCTTCATGCCGATCGAGTCGAAGAAGCCCGCGGTGGCCTGAAGACCGTGGCCGCCGAACGACCCCCAGAGCTTCTGCGCTCCGTGGCCGACGAAGAAGACGCCCACGACGACGCGCAGGACCAGTAGTGCGAGCTCCATGCAGCTTTCCTCCGGGAAGGTGGTTCCTTCCTTGTCGATACCCGCATTGGTTGTACGCACACGTTCCGAGTTCAGGCGAGCGCGATGTCGGCGGAGCTCGACGCGACCGGATCCGGCCTTCGCGCCATGCGGAAGCTCTGCAGGAGCCCGAGCAGAGCGGCGAGGACCGGGATGAGCAGCGCGACCTGCAGCGCCAGCGGCCGGGCGTCGGTGTTGATCCGGACGATCTCCTCGCGGATCTCGGGCGGCTGGCCGGCGAGCTGCTGCTCGAGGTTGGTGTTGCTGAGGACCTGCGCGTCGTCCTCGAGCGCGTCGGCGACCTGCTGCTGCGTCGCGGCGGGCAGGACGTCGCTGTCCTTGGCCATGTCGGTGAAGACGATCGACAGCGTCGCGAGCAGCACGGCGCCCGCGACGGCGAGGCCGACCGACAGCCCGAACGAGCCCGCGGCCGAGTTCACGCCCGCCGCCTCGGAGACGCGATCGTCGGAGATGGGGGAGAGCGTGAAGTTGTTGAGCTGCGAGACGAGCAGCCCCAGCCCGGCGCCGGCGAACAGCAACGGGATGGTGAGCGCCCAGCCCGTGCCGGCGTCCGGGATGACCGCCAAGAGGCCGCCGAGGCCGAGCAGCAGGAGCACCCAGCCGGCCCGGATGAGGGTCGCGGGCCTGCGCTTCCCGGCGCGCTTGCCCGCCAGCAGCGCCACGCCGAACATCGTCAGCGACATCGGCGACATCGTCAGGCCGGTCTCCAGCGCGTTGAGCTCCTGCACCATCTGCAGGTAGATGGGCAGCGTGATCATCAGCCCGCCGAGGGCGAGGTTCTGCATCAGCTGCGACGAGATGCCGAGGCGGAACAGGTCGTGGCGGAAGAGCCCCGGGTCGAGCAGCGTCGGCTTTCCCTGACGCTTGCGGCGCATGAGCCACCACCCGAGCGCGGCGAGCCCGGCCGCGCCGATCGCGAGCAGGAGCCCGACGCGGTCGCCGCCCTCCTGCCAGACGAGGACCCCGACGACCAGGCCCGACATGCCGACCGCGGACAGGACCGCGCCGACGACGTCGACCGCGCGCGACCCCGTGTACGGCACGTCGTTGACCAGCCCGAGGCCGCTGAGGACGATCGCGATGACGACGACCTCGAGCAGGAAGCCGACGCGCCACGACAGCGCGGTCGTGAGGAAGCCGCCGAGCAGCGGCCCGATCGCCGCGGCGATCGCGGAGGCCGCGCCCACCGCCGCGTAGGCCTTCTTCTGCGCCGTGCCCTCGAAGTTGCCGTGGATCAGCGACTGCATCGCCGGCAGCAGCAGCGAGGCGCCGAAGCCGCCGATGACCGCCCAGAAGACGAAGATCGCCATGACGCTCTGCGCGAGCGTCATCGCCAGCGCGCCCAGCGCGTAGCCGAGCAGCCCGATCACGAACGCGCGCTTGCGGCCGATGAGGTCGCCGACCTTGCTCCCGATGAGGATGAACGCGGCGGAGACGAGCGCCTCGAGCGCGATCGCGGCCTGGACGCTCGACACGTCCGTGTCGAGGTCCTCGACGACCGCCGCGATCGACACGTTCATGAGCGACGTGTCGACGACGAGCACGAACATCGCCATCGACAGCAGGACTGCGAGGCGGCCGCTCCCGTTCATGGGCGGCCAGCCTCGCGCGACGCGCGGTGGCGCGCGTCGTCCGAATCGGATGATCCGTCAGCCGGCGGCGCGGTTGAGGCGCTCGACCTCGTCGTCGGTCAGCTTCAGCTCGGCGGCGGCGACGTTCTCCTCGAGGTGCTCGACCGATCCGGTGCCGGGGATCGGCAGCATCACGGGCGAGCGCTGCAGCAGCCACGCGAGCGCGATCTGACCGGGCGTCGCGTCGTGCTGGTCGGCGAGCTCGTGCACCGGGCCGCCGGGCTTGGCGAGGTCGCCGGCGGCGAGCGGGAACCAGGGGATGAACCCGATGCCCTGCTCCTCGCAGTAGTCGAGGACGTCCTCGGCCTGGCGGTTGGCGACGTTGTAGAGGTTCTGCACCGTCGCGACCCGGATGACCTCCTGCGCGGCCTTGATCTCCTCGACGGAGACCTCGGAGAGGCCGAGGTGAACGACCTTGCCCTCGTCCTGCAGCTCCTTCATGACGCCGAACTGCTCCTCGCGCGGGACGTCCGGGTCGATGCGATGCAGCTGCCAGAGCGGGATCGCGTCGAGCCCGAGCCGCCGCAGGCTCATCTCGCAGCCCTGGCGCAGGAACTCGGGCTTGCCGCAGATCGGCCAGACCTGCGGGCCGGTGCGCAGCAGGCCGCTCTTCGTGGCGACGGTGATGTCGTCGTACGGATGGAGCGCCTCGTGGATGAGCTCCTCGGAGACGTAGGGGCCGTAGGACTCGGCGGTGTCGATGAAGTCGACGCCCAGGTCGGGCAGGCGCTTGAGCACCGCGATGGCCTTGTCGTGGTCGGCGGGCGGGCCCCAGATGCCGGGGCCGGTGATGCGCATGGCGCCGAAGCCGAGGCGGGTGACCTCGAGCTCGCCGCCGATCTTGAAGGTGCCGGCTCCCGTTGCGGTCGCAGTCATGCCTTCGACGCTACCCACCGGCGCGCGGGCCACACGGAGCGCCTGGCGTCTGCCGCTGGTCGCGCTCGTCCACGGGTTCGGCGCTGAACGAGGAGTTGGGCCGGCCGTGGACGTCGTCCACACGCCGGCCCAGCCACCTGGACCTCGTGCTCAGGCCTGTGTCGGGGTCGTCCACGGCTCGACCTCGAGGCGCAGACGGCTGCCCGCAAGGGGGCGCGGCGTCCACCACGCCCAGCGGCCGAGCAGCTGCATGACCGCGGGGACGAGGACCATGCGGACCACCGTCGCGTCGATCAGGATCGCGCCCGCGAACCCGACGCCGATCAGCTTCAGGTTCACGTCGGCGCTCAGCACGAAGGCGCCGAAGACGGCCACCATGATCGCGGCCGCCGCGGTGATCACCCCTGCGGTACGGACGAGGCCGTCGACGACGGCGTCACTCGCACGTGCCCGTCCGTTGAGTGACTCGCGGATCCGCGACAGCAGGAACACCTCGTAGTCCATCGAGAGCCCGAAGAGCACCGCGAACATCATCACCGGCACGAACGGCGGCACCGGTGTCGGCTCGTGGATCCCGAGCAGCTCACCGAACCAGCCGCCGCGGGCTGCCGCCGCGACCAGACCGAACGCCGCCGCGACCGAGAGCAGGTTCAGGAGCGCCGCCTTGATCGCCACCAGGGGCGCGCCGAAGGCCAGCACGAGCAGCACCAGGGAGAGGGCGATGACCCCGCCGATGAACACAGGCAGACGCGACGCGATCATCTGGCTCTGGTCCACGAGTGAGGCGGTGGTGCCGCCGATGCTTGCCTCCACACCGCTAGCGGGGACGATCTCGCTGCGCATCCGCTCGAGGAGCTCTTCGGTCGAGGCCGATTGCGGCGCGCCGGTGGGGGTCAAGGCCAGCAACGCCGTCTCGCCCCCGTCGCTGACGACGGGCGCCGACACGGACTGCACACCCGGATCGCGGGCGATCGCCGACGCGAGCTCACGCAGCCGCTTCTCGCCGGGATGCTCGGCCACGACCAGGAGCGGTCCGGCGGCGCCGGGGCCGAACCCGTCGGCCACGAGCTCGTACGCGGCGCGGGTCGTCGTGCCCTGCCGATCATTGCCGGCGTCCGGGTAGTTGAGCCGCATGCCGAGGGCGGGTACGGCCAGCGCGGTCATCACCACCAGGCCGGCGACCAGCAACACGATCGGCCGGCGCTGCACGAGCCGGCCCCAGCGCCGAGCGCGCGGTGACTCCCCGTGCGAGCGCCGCTTGATGGGCAGCCGCTCCACGCGCCGGCCGAGCATCGCGAGAAGCGCGGGCAGCAGCGTGACGGAAGCGAGCATGACCACCGCCACCGCGGCGATCGCACTGAGCGCGACGCCGTGGAGGTACGTCAGCCCGACCAGGAACAGGCCGAGCAGAGCGATGATCACCGTCGTCCCGGCCACGAGCACGGAGCGACCAGCCGTGGCGAGGGCCTCAGCCGTCGCTGCGCGCGGATCCGCGCCGCGGGCGAGGGCGGCCCGGAAGCGCGTGACGATCAAGAGCGCGTAGTCGATGCCCACCCCGATCCCGATCATCGCCGCCACCGACGATCCCCAGTCAGGGACATCGACGAGCGCCGCGAGCAGCGCGATCACGGCCGAGGAGACGCCGAGGCCGAAGAGCGCCGTCGCGAGCGGCATCGCGGCCGCGACGAGCGTCCCGAACGTGAGCACGAGCACGATCGCGGCGACCGCGAAGCCGATCGTCTCCGAGGACACCTCCTGGCGCTGCCCCCGTGCGACGACGAGACCACCGAGCTCCACGCGGACGGCTGTCACGCCGGCGAGCTCGACGAGCCGCTCCGCCGTCGCTGTCGGAACGTCCTCGGGGTTGCGCTTCGACAGCGGGAGCTGCAACAGCGCGACGCGGCGGTCCGGCGACACCCGGGCCGAGGCGGCCGGCGGGGCCGTGCCGATCCCCTCGAGCCGAGCGGCGGTCGCCAGGAACCGGTCCACCTCCTCGAGCACGTCCGGCGCCCGCACGTCGCGTGCCTGCCAGACGACGTCGACGGAGTTCGGCGACATGTGCGCGAAGCGCTCCGCGATGCGGTCCCCGGCCGCCTTGGACTCGGAGCCCGGCGTCGCGTAGTCCGCCGACCACTCGCCGCCCGCCGCGGCGGCCGCGAAGCCACCGGCCACCAGCACGAGCGCCCACAGGGCGACGACGCGGCGCCGGAACCGGAACACAACCGCGCCCAGCCGGGCGAGCGGTGCCGGCCGCGGGGGTCGCGGCTGCCCCGGGATCAGCAGCGTCACGACCGCGCCGACAGCGACGACTGCGGCGCCCACGAACACGCCCGAGCGCATCCCGTCCACGTACGTCTCACCGTTCTCGAAGCCTCCGGTGGCCGCGAACACGGAAGCCAGGACGGCGACGCCCAGCGCACCGCCAACCTCGCGGATGGTGGCGTTCGCACCGGAGGCCTTGCCGGCCTGCTCAGGTGACACGGCGCCGAGGACGACATTGGCGACCGGTGCGAAGAAGAGTCCCATGCCGGCACCGGAGATCACGAACGGCAGCACCAGCGCGCCGTAGGACACGCCCGGTTCGGTCACCGCCGCCTGCCAGGCGAGCCCGAGGGCCTGAAGCGCGAGCCCGGCTGCCATCAGCGGACGTCCGCCGATTCGGTCCGACAGCGAGCCGGCGATCGGGGCGACGACCATCGGCATCAGCGTCCACGGCAGCAGCCGCAACCCGGCCTCGAGCGGCGAGAGCCCTTGCACGGTCTGGAAGAACTGCGTCAGCAGGAAGATCGCGCCGAACATCCCGAACGACATGAGCAGTCCTGCTGCGTTGGCCGCCGAGAAGGAGCGGCTTCGGAAGAAACGCATCGGCAGCATCGGCTCGGCCGTTCGCAACTCCCAGATGACGAACGCGACCAAGCCCGTGACGCCGAGCGCGAGGCTCGCCAGGACGCTCCGGCTGCCCCAGCCGTCGCCGTTGCCGTGAACGATGCCCCAGACGAGGGCGAGCAGGCCACCGCCGGCGAGGACGAGCCCGACGACATCGACGCTGCGGTCCGAGCCGTGGCTCTCGTCGAGATAGCGCATCGCGAGCGGCACCAGCGCGAACCCGATCGGGACGTTCAGCCAGAAGATCCACTGCCACGAGATGCCCTCGATGACGAGGCCGCCCACGAGCGGGCCGCTGGCCACCGCGACACCGCCGATGGCACCCCAGAGCCCGATGGCCGCACCGCGTCGCTCGGGTGGGAAGGTGTTGCTGAGGATCGTCAGCGTGAGCGGCATGACGAGCGCCGCGGCGACGCCCTGGATCGCTCGCGACGCGATCAACAGGCTCATGTCTGGAGCAAGGGCGGCAGCGGCCGACGCCGCGGTGAACAGCGACACGCCGATGACGAGCATCCGTCGGCGCCCGAACCGGTCACCGAGCGCGGCCCCCGTGAGCAGGAACGCGGCGAAGCCGAGGGTGAAGGCGTTGACGGTCCACTCGAGCTGTTCGAGGGACGCGTTCATGTCGGCCCGCAGCACGGGGAGCGCTGTGGAGACGACGAGGTTGTCGAGGGTGACCATGAAGACCGCGATCGACGTGATCGCGAGGGTCCAGATCAGCTTCGGTCGCATGTCTGTTTCCTCCGAGTCAGCGGCGTGCCGCCGCATAGGCGAACGGGTGGTGGAAGGCGTCCAGCGCGTCGTGGCCGGCGACATCGAAGTCGAGGTGGCCGCCGAGGCGGTGGTCGGTCACGGCGACATTGACGCGGTCGCGCGAGCGGCTCCAGAGGAGCGTGATGGCGAGCCCGTCACCCTCGCGGTGGCTGAGCTCCTTCCAGTCGTCGATGGCGCTGGCGATGAAGGTGTCGGTCATGCGCCGATGCTGGACCGGGCCGCCGAGCGCCACCACGTGCGGCCACCGAAGGAAATCCCGAACACTTTCCTCTCCGCCGGGACCCGATGCGTAGAGTCGCTCCATGGCGCTGCTCGAGCGCGAGCAGGAACTCGAGGCCGTGTCGGCGGTGCTCTCGGCCGCTTGCGGCGGCGGTGGCCGGTTCGTGGCCGTGGTAGGCAACGCCGGGATCGGCAAGACGGAGCTGCTCGCGGCGACGCGGGCACACGCCGCCGAGATGGGCATGCGGATCCTCGCGGCGCGGGGAAGCGAGCTCGAACGCGACTTCGCGTATGGCCTAGTCCGTCAGCTCTTCGAGCCGGAGCTCATGCGCACCGAGCCCAACGACAGGGCGCGGCTGTTCGCGGGTGCCGCGGCTCGTGCGGAGCCGGTCTTGGCGGGCGCCCTCGCCGCCCCGACCACGGCGGACACCGCGTTCGCGCTCCTGCACGGCCTCTACTGGCTGACGATCAACCTGACCGATCACGGGCCGCTGCTGATCGCCATCGACGATCTGCAGTGGGCGGACGGAGCGTCACTTCGCTGGCTCGCGTATCTGGCGCACCGGATCGTGGGCGTGCCCGTGGCTGCGGTGGCGGCGACTCGACCGGTCGGAGCCGATGCGGACGCAGCCTTCCTCGAGTTGCTCGCGGACCCGGCGACGGTGACCGTGCACCCGCGCCCGCTGAGCGCGGCGGCGACGGCGGAGATGGCGCAGTCGCGCCTCGTGCACGGCGGGGCCCTGGGGACCCAGTTGCACGAGGCCACCGGCGGGAACCCGCTGCTGCTGCGCGAGTTGCTGGGCGCCCTCGCCCACCAGCCGCTCCCCGCCGAACCGCAGGCCGTGGCGGACCACGCCCGGCAACTGGCGCCCCGGGTCGTCGCGCGGCGGGTCGGGCTGGAGCTCGCGAAGCTGGGCCGGGATGCCGCGCGCCTGGCCGCGGCCGTTGCGACGCTCGGCGACGATGCCGACCTCGAGGTCGCGGCGCGACTGGCCGATGTGGAACTCGCGGCGGCCGAGGACCACGTGACGAGGCTCGTCAGCGCCGACATCCTGCAGCCCGGATGGCCGCTGCGTTTCGCGCACCCGCTGATCCGCCAGGCGATCTACGAAGGGCTCCCGCCCGGCGAGCGGGGTCGCCTCCACGCGCAGGCGGCCATGCTGCTCGCAGGAGGTGCCGTCGAGCGTGTCGCGGCGCAGCTGCTGCGCGCACCTGCGAACTCCGTGCCGAGTGCCGTCCCGGTCCTGCGACAGGCGGCGCGCGACGCGATGGGCGCCGGCGCTCCAGACAGCGCAGTGGCGTACCTCAAGCGCGCCCTCGGCGAGTCGGTCGACCCCGGCGTCCGGGCCGACATGCTGCTCGCGCTGGCCGATGCGGAGGGGAGAGCCGCCGCCCCCGAAACGGCGGAGCATCTGCGGGAGGTGCTGCCGCTGCTCGACGATCCCGGGCGTCGCACCCAAGCGCGCCTCACGCTCGCCCGAGCCTTGTTCTGGCGGTCGCGCGAGGAGGAGGCGCTCGCCGAGATCGAGGCAGCTCGTACGGACGCGCCCGACGGGCCACTCGCTCATGCGCTCGAGGTCGAGTACCTGTCCGCGGCCCTGCGCGTGCCGGGCCGGCAGGTCGCCGCCTTCGCCAGAGTCGACGCGCTCGCGCCGACCGACGCTGACGAGACCGGACGGCTGCTGTGCGCGATCAAGGCGTACGGAACGGCGGTGCGAGGCGAGCGGCGAGCGGAGGCGGTGGACCTGGCACGGCGGGCGCTGGCCCGCGGTCTCACCACCGAGGACGCTCCGCCGTGGGCGTACTGGGGCGCCGTCTCGACGCTGTTGCTGGCCGACGAGTTCGACGATGCGCTCAGCGTCACCGACGAGGCGCTGGCCGGCGCGCGCCGGCGCGGCGCCGTCTACCTCTACTCCGGGGCCTCGATGGTCCGGGCATCGCTGCTGCGCGCGCGCGGCGCATTGGTCGACGCCGAGGCGGACGCCCGCGCGGCCGTGGACGCCATGCCGAGCCGCGGCGTGATGATCATGCCGCTCGCCTATGGCGAGCTCGCCGCGGTGCTCGTCGAACGCGGCCGGCTCGCCGAGGCCGCGGATGCCCTGCGACAGGCGGGCGCCGACGGGCCGCTGGCCGCAGATTTCGGCGGCATCAACCTGCGGCGCGCGCGGTCTGCGCTGCGCCTTGCCCGGGGGGACGCCGCGGGGGCTATCGCAGACGCGCGCGCATGCGGCGAGGCCTTCGCCACGGTCGGTTTCACGAACCCTGCCGGCGCGCACTGGCGCAGCGAAGCGGCGCTGGGACACCTTCTGGCCGGCGACGCCGATGCTGCGCGTGAGCTCGCGCGCGAGGAGCTCGAGCGCGCGCGCCGCTGGGGCGCACCGCGCTGCATCTCTCGCGCCCTGCGGGCACTCGGCCTCGCGACCAAGGACACCGACACGCTCGCCGAGGCGGCCGCCGTGCTCGACGGCAGTCCGGCGGCCCTCGAACGCGCCCGCGCGCTCGTCGAGCTCGGCGCTGCATTGCGGCGCGCGCAACAGCGGGTCGAGGCGCGCGCTCAGCTCCGGGCCGGACTCGACGTCGCGATGCGCTGCGGGGCGGCCGCGCTGGTCGAGCGCGCACGCGAAGAGCTCATCGCCGCGGGCGCGAAGCCCCGCTCCACCGCGTTGTCTGGCGTGGAGTCCCTGACGCCGAGCGAGCGCCGCGTAGCTGGCATGGCCGCCGAGGGAATGAGCAACCGGGAGATCGCTCAGGCCCTCTTCGTCACCGGCCGCACTGTCGAGATGCACCTGAGCAACGTCTTCCGCAAACTCGACATCGGCTCGCGGACGCAGCTCGTCGACGCACTCACGAGCCGCGCCGCACAGGTTGCCGCCCTCGCCGACTGAGATCTTGGGGGGGTGACCGCCGCCGCGCGGGGGTGCTGTGGCCGACCGGTGCGGCGCGCGACGCGTTCGAGCTGCATCCGGTCGCGTGGCGCTTCGAGGCCGGGCACGTCGCGAAGCTCGAGCTGCTCGACAACGACGCGCCGTTCGGGCGGCCGTCGAACGCGCCGTTCTCGATCATCGATCCGCGACGCCGCCGGGTGGTCGTGCGCGTCGACGGGCGCCGCGTGCGGGTGCGGCGCCACCGCGCGGTCGTCGACCTCCGCGGCAAGCCGCGCAAGGTCGTGCGCGTGACGATCCGCGGCCGGACGGCGTCGGGCCGCCGCGTCGAGCGCGTGCGCCGGTACCGGACGTGCACCCCCGGGAACCGGCGCACCGCGCGGTAGGAGGCGCTTGGATGCCCGGCATGCGTCGCCCGGCCCGGCTTCTCCTCGTCCTGCTCGCGTTCGGCCTCGTCGCCGCCGCTCCCGCCGGGGCGTCGAACGCCCGCTACGAGCTCGTCCACGGGTGCTACGGCCTCGAGACGGGCGGCAAGTTCGCGGTCAAGGACGCGACGGGCTACGCGCTGTCCGCGGGTGCGGTCGGCGGCGCCGAGCCGTTCCGCATGCAGGCCACCGCGCTCGGCAAGTACCTGCTCTACGGCCGGGCGAAGGACTTCCTGAGCGGGGCGAACGGGAGCGTGGCGAGCGCGGCGCAGCCGAGTGACGACAGCGACTGGAGGGTCGAGGGGGACGGCCCGTTCACGCTCTCGCTCGCCAACGGCAAGGCGCTCGGCGTGACCGGCGGCCGGCTCGCTCTCGTCGACAAGGCGAACGCGGCGCCGTTCCGGTTCGCCGCGGCCGAGGGCTGCCCGCAGTACCCGGAGTCCGAGGTCGACGCGACCGGCGAGGGTGCGACCGGCCCGACGCCCTGGGGCGAGGTCTCGGGCCTCATCGACGCGCACATGCACCACATGGGCTTCGAGTTCCTCGGCGGCGGCGCGCACTGCGGCAAGCCGTGGGACCGCTTCGGCGTTCAGTTCGCGCTCGTCGACTGCCCGGACCACATGACGGGCCTGGCGCCGCTCGAGACCGCCCTGGGCGGGAAGGAGCGTCACGACCCGGTCGGCTGGCCGACCTTCAAGGACTGGCCGGCGTGGTACTCGCTGACGCACGAGCAGAGCTACTGGAAGTGGCTCGAGCGCGCGTGGCGCGGCGGCCTGCGCGTCTTCGTCAACCTCCTCGTCGACAACAAGGCGCTCTGCGACCTGTACGTCGTCGGCAGGAAGCACAGCTGCAACGAGATGGACACCGTGCGGCTCGAGTACAAGCGCATCTTCGAGCTGCAGGACTACATCGACGCGCAGTACGGCGGGCCGGGCAAGGGCTGGTACCGGATCGTCAAGTCGCCGTTCGAGGCCCGCAAGGTCATCAACGAGGGCAAGCTCGCGGTCGTCCTGGGGATCGAGGTCTCGCAGCTCTTCGACTGCAACGTCGTCAACGACGTCCCCACCTGCGACAAGGCGCAGATCGACCGCCAGCTCCAGGAGGTCTACGACATGGGCGTCCGCGACATGGAGCTGATCAACAAGTTCGACAACGCGTTCGGCGGCGTCGCGGGCGACGACGGCGAGACGGGGCTCATCGTCAACCAGGGCAACCGCAAGGAGACCGGCCGCTACTGGCAGCTTCAGCAGTGCGCCGAGGGTGCGCCGCACGACCACACGCAGCTCTCCGCGTCGCCCGACCACAACACCGATGCGCTGATCGGCAACGGGCTCGGGCAGCTGCTGCCTCCCGGCGCGCTCCCCGTCTATCCGCAGGGGCCGCACTGCAACATGCGCGGCCTCAGCTCGCTCGGCGAGTACCTCGTCACGAAGATGATGGACAAGGGGATGATCGTGGACCCCGACCACCTCTCCGTGCTCGCGCGCCAGCAGCTGCTGAACCTGCTCGAGGCACGGCGGTACTCGGGCGTGATCTCGAGCCACAGCTGGTCGACCGAGGACGCCTACCCGCGGATCTACGAGCTCGGTGGTGTCATCACGCCGTACGCCGGCAGCTCGACGTCCTTCGTCAAGCAGTGGAAGGAGCGCAAGGCGGTGCGCGACGACCGCTTCTACTGGGGCTTCGGCTACGGCGCCGACATGAACGGCTTCGGGTCGCAGGGCGCGCCGCGGGCGGATGCCGACAAGAACCCGGTCACGTATCCCTTCAAGTCGTTCGACGGGAAGGTGACCTTCGACCGCGTTCGGACAGGCGAGCGGACCTGGGACATCAACAAGGACGGCGTCGCCCACTACGGCCTGTACCCCGACTGGATCGAGGACCTCCGCAAGATCGCGGGCGACGAGATCATCCGCGACATGGGACGCGGTGCCGAGGCGTACCTGCAGATGTGGGAGCGCGCCGAAGGCGTCCCGAACCGCCGCTGCCAGCCGGCGCGCACGCGGTTCCGAGCCGATCGCTTCGGCCTGCTGCGCCTCGGCGTGTCGCCCGAGGTCCTCCTGCGCGATGCCGGCCAGCCGTTCACGCGTGGCCCGCGAGTCTGGACGTGGTGCGTGCCGGGCCGGGCGTCGCTGCCGGACGACGGCAAGGTCACCGCGGTCCTCGCGCCCGACGGGACGACCGCGCTGATCTCGTCGAGCGGGCCGGAGAACACGGCGCTCGGCGTCGGCCGCGGCGATCGCGTGTCGCGGCTGCGCGGCAAGGGTGCGAAGCGGTTCGGCCGGACGATGCGGATCAAGCGCATCGCCGGCGGCGCCGCCTTCGTCTGGGGCGTCCGCAAGTCCCGCGTCCGCTGGGTCGCGCTCGTCCCGAAGTCGATCGCGCGCAAGCCCGACGTCCTCCGCGGCTACCTCCGCCTCGCGAAGCTCCGCTAGCCAAGCCCCTCCGGCGCCCTCGGCCCGGTCTCTCCGGCGCCGCGATGGTTAGCTATGCTAGTTAGCAATGGCAACCATCCCGCGTCAGGCTGCTCAGCTTCGTCTCGCGATCACGCGGACGGCGCGGCGGATGCGCCAGGAGGCCGGGGGAGGGCTGAGCCCGACGCTCACCGCCGCGCTCGCCACCGTGGATCGCCACGGCCCGCTGACGCCGAGCGAGCTCGCCACGCGCGAGCGCATCCAGCGCCCGACGGCGACGCGGCTGATCGCGAGGCTCGAGCAGGACGGCCTCGTCGTGCGGACTGCCGACCCCGCCGACCGCCGCTCCTGCCTCATCGCCACCTCGCCCGAGGGCCACGAGCTGCTCGAGACCGTGCGGACCCGGAAGGACGCGTTCCTCGCCGAGCAGCTGCGCGGCCTGTCGCGCGACGACCGCGAGACGCTCGAGCGCGCCGCGGAGATCCTCGCGCGGATGCTCGAAGACGGGGCGCGCAGCGCGGACGATGGGCGCCGCGGAGGTGCCGCGTGAAGGTTGCGCCGCTCACGGAGGTCTTCGCGTGACGGCGGCGCTTCGCCGTTCGGTCGGCTCCCTCCACGTCCCGAACTACCGCCGGTACTTCGGCGGCCAAGTCGTCTCGATCACCGGCAACTGGGTGCAGACGGTGGCCGAGATGTGGCTCGTCGTGAAGCTGACGGGCAGCGGCGCCGCGGTCGGGCTGACCGCCGGGCTGCAGTTCCTCCCGATCCTCCTCTTCGGCGCGATGGGCGGCGTCATCGCCGACCGCCACGACAAGCGGCGGCTGCTGATGGTCACGCAGGCGCTGATGGTCGTGCCGCCCGTCGTCCTCTGGGCGCTGACCGCCAGCGACGTGGTGACGCCGCTCATGGTCTACGCGCTCGTGCTCGCCCGCGGAGCGATCCTCGCGATCGACAACCCGACGCGGCAGAGCTTCGTGATCGAGCTCGTCGGCCCCGACCGCGTCGTCAACGCGGTCTCGCTGAACAGCGTCATCGTCCACACGTCGCGCATCCTCGGCCCCGCGCTCGCGGGCACCGTGATCGCGGTCTTCGGCGTGGCGCCGTGCTTCCTCATCAACGCCGCGTCGTTCCTCGTGATGATCGTAGTGCTCCTGCGGCTCGTGCCGGCGGAGCTGCAGCCCGCGCCGCTCGCCGGCCGGGGCCGCGGCCAGATCCGCGCCGTCGTCGGCGAGGTCCGCCGGCGGCCCGAGCTGCGGATCCCGCTGGCGATGATGGCCCTCGTCGGGACGCTCGCCTTCAACTTCCAGGTCCTGCTGCCGCTCTTCGCCGAGTTCACCTGGCAGGGCACCGCCGGGACGTACGCCGCGCTCACGAGCGCGATGGGCGCCGGATCCGTCATCGGCGCCCTCGCTGCGGGCGCCCGCAACCGCGTCACCCCCGCGGTGCTGGTCATCTCCGCCGCCCTGTTCGGCGTCGCCCAGCTCCTCGCCGCCGGAGCGCCCTCGCTTGGCTGGCAGCTCGCCGCCCTCGTGCCCCTCGGCGCAGCCAGCGTCACCTTCGCCGCCGGCGTCAACTCCGCGCTGCAGCTCGAGGCGCAGGGCCCGCTCCGCGGCCGCGTCATGGCGCTCTACTCGGTCATCTTCCTCGGCTCGACGCCGATCGGCGCGCCGGTCATCGGCTGGCTCGCGCAAGTCGCCGGCCCCCGGTCCGGCCTCCTCGTCGGCGCCGCGGCCTGCTTCGCCGCCGCCGCCTACGCCCGCGCGGCGTACGCGCGCCAAGACGCCGCGAGTGGGGGCGAGGAGGTCACCGCCGAGGAGGTCGTCGCCGCGGCTGAGACCTCTTGCGCGCGGAGGTCTCGGGGCGCCGCGGCTTCTTCGCGGGCGGGCGGGGCCGCTCGGGCTCGGTCTAGAGCCCCTGCGTGATCCGGCCGGACGGCGTGGCGATGAAGCCCTTGCCGCTCTTGGTGAACGCGGACCACTGCAGGCCGGCGGCGTCGATCAGGACCATGTAGCCGAAGGACGCGGGCTTGCCGCCGGTGCGGCGGCCGATCGCAGAGACGAGGCGGCGCGGCGCGGAGAGGTTGACCCTCCGCCAAGGGAACGTCGTCAGGCCGGGCGGCCGCGGCGCGGTGGTGATCACGTCCGCCTTGCCGTCCCAGCGCTTCTGCGCGATGACGAGCTGCGACCCGCGCACCGCCTGGACCTGGACGCTCTGGGCGTCGACGCGCAGGAAGCGCAGGTCGCCGCCGCCGACCGCGCGGCGCAGGTCGCGCACCGCGGGCGCGAGGTTCCCGCGGAGCAGCAGCGACTGCTTGTCGAACCCCTCCGGCGGCGACGCGGGCGTCTTCCCGCCGGAGCCCCCGTCGAGGTCGGGGAACGACGGGATCGTCACCGACTCGACCTTGTCCTTGACGTCGTTGATCACCGGGATCGCGATCGACGCGCCCACGCCCAAGACGATCAGGAACGTCAGGAGCCGGAACACGCGGAACGTCGGGAAGCCCCGCGACCGCCGCGGCGCCGGCGGCGGAGCCGGAGACGCCTGCGTCTGCGCCGCCCACTGCGCCGGCGTCGCGATGACGACCGGGGAGGCCGGCGGCGCCGGCGGAGACTCGGCGAGCGGAGATCCCGCCGTCATGACCGGCGTGTCGCCGAAGGCCTCTTCGACCGGCTGCGGCGGAGGGGCGTCCTCACCGGCGGGGACGGCTGCGACGGAGCTCTCGCCGGCGGGCCCTTCGTTCCAGCCCATCTCGGCGAGCGGGTCCTCGCCCTTCTCCCGGCCGAAGGCGTCGCGCTCGTCCATCCTGCCGAGCATCTCCGATCCCCACGAGAGCACGCAAGGGGTCAGGCACCGTGCGTGCATCACCGCCCGCTGCACGCACGGTACCTGACCCCGTCGTTGCGTGTGACGGGCGCTGCGCTTCCGCGTAGTGTCATCAGAACGACCATGCGATCCACGTCACGGATGACCGCCGCCGCCGTCCTCGCCGCCGCTCTGCTCGCGGCGCCCGCCGCCGACGCGGCGACGAAGCGCAAGCCCCACCAGCCCGTCCGCCTGAAGGCGTTCGCCTCGTGCGCGGGCCTGACGAAGTACGCGCGGGCTCACGCGGTCCGCGACATGGGCATCGGGCGGCGGACCGTCCTTCCACCGTCGGACGTCGTCGGCATGCCGATGCCCGCGACGGGCGACAGCGAGGGCTCGACGTCGGCGCCGACGCCGACGGCCGCGCCGCTCGAGGCCGGCAAGGACTACTCGGGCACCAACGTGCAGGAGCAGGGCGTCGACGAGCCGGACATCGTCAAGACCGACGGCCGGACGCTGTTCGCGCTCGCCGGCGGCAAGGTCCAGGCGGTCGCGCTGACCGGCGGAGCGCCGAAGCTCGCGAGCGCGCTGACGCTTCCGGACAGCGGCTACGGCCAGCAGCTGCTGCTGCGCGGCGACCGCCTCGTCGTGATCTCGTCGAGCTACGGCTACGTCGGCATCCCCGAGCCGATGCCCGCCCCGGCGCCGACCACCACGACGGCGGAGCCCGCGCCGAACCAGTCGACGGCCGCCTCGCCGCCCGCGCGCGCCGCGACCTCGATCCCGTACGTCCCCGGCGACCCGAAGACGACGCTCACCGAGATCGACGTCAGCGACCCGGCGGCGATGCGGATCGTCAAGACGGTGACCGTCGACGGCACCTACCTCGACGCGCGCATGGCCGGCGCCACCGCCCGGCTCGTCGTCAACGCCGTCCCGCGAGCGCTGCAGCTCGACACCGTCAAGGAGGTCCGCGCGGCGCCCGCGAAGGCCTGGCTGCCGCGCACCGTCACCACCAGCCGCAAGGGCCGCAAGCTCTACCAGCGCGCCGTCAGCTGCGACGACGTCCGCCACACCCCGCGGTTCTCCGGCCTCGACGCGCTCACCGTCCTGACGCTCAACCTCGACAAGGGCATCACGCCCGTCGACACCGACGCGCTCTACACGAACGCGAGCATGGTCTACGCGTCCCCGAAGGCCTTCTACCTGACGTCGCAGCGCTGGACGGACAAGTCGGAGACCGCGCTGCACAAGTTCGACGCGACCGACGCCGGCGAGACGACGTACGCGGGCAGCGGCGTCGTCGACGGCACGGTCCTCAACCAGTACGCGATGTCCGAGCAGGACGGCCGCCTGCGCGTCGCCACGACGACGCCCGAGGCGAACGCAGGAGCCGGGGAGAGCCGCGTCACGGTCTTCCAGCCCTACGGCAACGCGCTCGCGCGCATCGGCGAGGTCACCGGCCTCGGCCACGGCGAGGAGATTTACGCCGTCCGCTTCATCGGCGACACCGCCTACGTCGTGACGTTCCGCCGCACCGACCCGCTCTACACGATCGACCTCTCGAAGCCCTCGCAGCCGCGCGTGGCGGGCGAGCTGAAGATCCTCGGCTACTCGGCGTACCTGCATCCGATCGGCGACGACCTGCTGCTCGGCGTCGGCCAGGACGCGACCGAGGAGGGCCGCGTGCAGGGCGCGCAGGTCTCGCTCTTCGACGTCCGCGACCCGGCGAACCCGACGCGGCTCGCACAGCGCAAGCTCGGCCAGTACGCGCAGTCCGAGGCGGAGTTCGATCCGCACGCGTTCCTGTGGTGGCCGGCCGCGTCGCTCGCGGTGCTGCCGATCGCCCAGTACGCGGACGGCGCGTCGTTCGTCGGAGCGGTTGGGCTGAACGCCTCGCGCGCCGGCGGCATCACCGAGGCGGGCCGCGTCCAGCACGACCCGTCGTACCCCGTCCGCCGCTCGCTCGTGGCGAACGGCCGGCTCTACACCGTCTCGGACGCCGGGGTCCGCGCGAGCACGCTCGACGACCTGTCGCCGACGGGCGCGGTCACGTTCGCGACGCGCTAGCGCACGAAGCCGCGTTCGTGACACGATCCTCCGGGGCAGAGCAAGCCCGGAGGGCCGGACGACGGGAGAGGACCTGAGATGCGGCAGCTGACGAGCCTGGATGCGCAGTTCCTGGCGATGGAATCGCCATCGACCTACGGGCACGTGTCGGGGCTCGCGGTGTACGACCCGTCGACGGCGCCGGGCGGGGAGCTGACCGCGCAGGACTTCTGCCGCCTGATCACCGAGCGCCTGCACCTCCTCCCGCCGTTCCGCTGGAAGCTCGTCGAGGTGCCGCTCGGCATCGACCACCCGTACTGGATCGAGGACCCGGACTTCGACATCGACTTCCACGTCCGCGAGACCGCCGCGCCGCCGCCCGGCAACGACCGCGCGCTCGCCGAGCAGGTCGCGCGCATCGTCGCCCGGCCGCTCGACCGCCGCCATCCGCTGTGGGAGCTCTACGTCATCCACGGCCTCGAGGGCGGCAAGGTCGCGACGCTCACGAAGATCCACCACGCCGCCGTCGACGGCGTCTCGGGGGCGGAGATCCTCAGCGTCCTGCTCGACATGACGCCCGACGGGCGCGACGTCCCGCCGCCGCCGCCGGGCGAGGTGGGGGAGCAGGCGCCGGGCCAGCTCACGATGCTCGGGCGCGGCCTCGCCGGCCTGCCGCTCCAGCCGGTGCGCGCGCTGCGCCACCTGCCGTCCACCGTGCCGAGCCTCGCGGACATCCCCGGCGCGCAGGGCGTGCCCGGCGTGCTGCCGATGGCGCGGGCGGCGTCGCGCGTGCAGCGCATGATCACGGGGTCGAGCGAGACGAAGCTCATCGGCCCGCGCCCGGTCCGCGTCCCGCGGACGCGGTTCAACGGCCCGATCTCGCAGCACCGGCGCTTCAGCTTCGGGTCGCTGTCGCTCGACCGCATCAAGGCGATCAAGAACGAGATGGGCATCACCGTCAACGACGTGGTCGTCGGGCTCGTCGCGACGGGGCTGCGCCACTGGATGATCGAGCGCGACGAGCTGCCGGAGGACCCGCTCGTCGCGATGGTCCCGGTGTCGGTGCGCACGCTCGAGCAGATGGGCACCTTCGGCAACCGCGTCTCGGTCATGAGCGTGCCGATCCCGACCGACGTCGAGGACCCGCGCAAGCGGCTCATGCAGGCGCACGACACGATGCGGATCGCCAAGGACCGCTTCAAGGCGCTGCCCGCCTCGCTGCTGCAGGACGCGACGCGGTTCATCCCGCCGGCCGTCTCGGCGCGCGCGGCACGGGCGACGATGCAGATCACCGCGCGGGCCGCCCCGCCGCTCAACCTCGTGATCTCGAACGTGCCGGGCCCGAGCTACCCGTTGTACTCGGCGGGCGCCCAGCTCGAGGCCAACTTCCCGGTGTCCGTCATCACCGACGGCGTGGGCCTCAACGTGACCTGCCTGAGCTACCTCGACCACGTCGACTTCGGCATCGTGGTCGACCGCGACATGGTCGACGACGCGTGGCCGCTGATGGACGCGATGAGCGAGGCGCTGAACGAGCTCGACGAGACGATCTGCGGGCGCAAGAAGGAGAAGGCGCGCCCCCGTTCACGGACGAAGCAGCGCGTACCCAGCGCTTAGGTTCGGCTTCTAGCCTCGGGCCATGTTCTTCACGCGTCAGAAGCTCCGCACCCCCGCGGCCGGCGAGGCGCTGCCGGGCCGCGAGAGCGAGATTCCCACCTCGAGCACCCACTTCGTGCTCGGCACGCCGATCAAGCCGCCGTTCCCCGACGGGCTGGAGCAGCTCGTCGTCGGCATGGGCTGCTTCTGGGGCGCCGAGCGCATCTTCTGGGAGACCGAGGGCGTCTACACGACCGCCGTCGGCTACGCGGGCGGCGCCACGCCGAACCCGACGTACGAGGAGGTCTGCTCGGGCCTCACCGGCCACACCGAGGTCGTCCTCGTCGTCTTCGACCCGAAGGTCGTCTCGGCCGAGCAGGTGCTCGGCAAGTTCTGGGAGGGCCACGACCCGACCCAGGGCATGCGACAGGGCAACGACGTCGGCACGCAGTACCGCTCCGCGGTCTACGTGACCGGCGACGAGCAGCGCGCGCTGGCCGAGCGGACCCGCGACGCCTACGCCGACCGCCTCCGCGCCGCCGGCTACGGCGACGTCACGACCGAGATCGCCGAGGCCGGGCCGTTCTTCTACGCCGAGGACTACCACCAGCAGTACCTCGCGAAGAACCCGAACGGCTACTGCGGCATCGGCGGCACGGGCGTCAGCTGCCCGATCGGCCTCTCGGCCTGAGCTTCAGCACCACGACCTCGGGCGGTGCCCCGAGCCGGACGGGGAACCCGCTCTGGCCGACGCCGCGCGTGATGTACAGGTGGCGGCCGTCCTCGACCACGTGGCCGCCCGCGTACCGCTCGCCGTAGCGCGACGGGATCCACCGGCGGCGGACGAGCGGCACCGCCACCTGGCCGCCGTGCGTGTGGCCGCTCAGCGTGAGCGACACGCGCGGCGGCACCTCGGGGAACGTGTCGGGGTCGTGGCTGAGCAGCAGCACCGCGGCGCCGTCCGGCACCTTGCGCAGCGCCGCCTCGAGATCGGGGCGACGGTCGCGGGTGTCGGCGAGCCCCGCTACCCACACCTCGCCGGGCCGCGGCAGCACGCGCACGGCGTCGTTCTCCAGCACGCGCACCTTCGCCTGCTGCAGCGCCTGCCACATGCGCGGGCCGTCGTGCTTCCAGTCGTGGTTGCCCAGCACGCCGACGGTGCCGCGCTTGCCGCGCAGGCGGCCGAGCTCGGCCGCGACGTCCTCGGGCGCGACGGCGCCGCCGAGCGTCACGTCGGGGTCGACGTAGTCGCCCAGCAGCACCGCGAGGTCCGGCTTGCGCTTCAGCGCGACGTCGACGACCTTCGCGATGCGATCGACGTCGACGTGCGGGCCGCCGGCGTGGAGGTCGCTGACGAGCACGAGCTTGAAGCCGTCGTGCTCGGCCGGCCAGCCCGGCACGCGCAGCGTCTTGCGGCGCACGACGATGCGCCGCGGCTCCACCAGCAGCGCCCAGCCCGCGACGGCCGCGCCCGCCGCGGTGGCGAGGCCGAGCAGCCGAAGGGGCGAGAGACGCCAGGACACCGCGACGCGGCTACCCGCCGTTCCGTCACACGACACTTCGCCGCTCCGCCCCGCAGCCACCCCGTTCCGTCCCGCCGTGCCCGGGGTAGCGTCCACGCCATGGCAGAGCGAACCCCCGATGACGACTTCGTCCGCGAAGAGGAGGCCGCCGCGGCGGCCGATGCCGGCCGTATCGGCGGCCGGGCAGGCGACGAGGACGAGTTCGACGACGCGATGCGTCCCGTCTACGAGGCGGGCGGCGGCGAGGCCGAGGGCTTCGAGCTTGCCGAGGCGGATCTCGTCGACAACGCGACGCACAGCGACGGCCGCGGCGACCCGCTGAGCGACGCCTTCACCGGCGAGGTCGAGAGCGACCGCTCGACGGCCGAGTACGGCGAAGCCGACGACGAGGAGCCCGACGACCAGTAGTGAGGTGCGTAGCCGCCGGGTAGCGCCAGCGGCATGCCCTCCATGCAGACCTCGGACGTCAGCCGGGACCGCCTCCAGCGCCTTGCGAGCCTCCAGGCGCCGGGGGGCGCCCGGGTCCTCTCCCTGTACCTGAACCTCGACCCGTCGGCGAACCTCGCCGCGGGCGAGAACCGCCGCACGGCGGTGACGTCGCTGCTCGACGAGGCGCACCGCGCGGTCGAGGGCGTCGACGGGCTCGACCACGACGCGCGGACCGCGCTGCGCGGCGACGTCGACCGTGCGCGCTCCGAGCTCGACGCGAACCTCGGCGACGACTGGGCCGAGGGAGCGCACGCGCTCGCGCTCTTCGTCTGCGGACCGGCCGATCTGCTCGAGGTGGTCAAGCTGCCGCGGCCGGTGGACTCCCGCGTGTTCATCGCGGACCGGCCGGCGATCGAGCCGCTTGCCGAGATCGGGACGAACGACCGCTGGGCCGTGCTCCTCCTCGACGGCGACGACGCCCGACTGCTCGAGGGCTCCGGCGACCGCCTCGAGGAGGCGCGCTGGATCCGCGACGACCACCAGGGCCGCTCATCGAAGGGCGGCATGTCCGCACGTCGCTACGAGCGCTCCATCGGCATGGAGGAGCGGGAGTTCCTCCGCGGCGCGATCGACATGCTCGGCGAGGCCGACCGCAAGCGGGCGTACACGCGCATCTTCGTCGGCACGCAGGAGCACCGCTACGGCGAGTTCGACGGGCTCCTGCCCAACGAGCTGCGCGACAAGATCGCGGCCCGCTTCGACGCCGGTGCGGACTGGGAGTCGGCCGAGAGCATCCGCGAGAAGCTCGAGCCGCTGCTGCAGGTCGAGCAGACGCATCGCGAGCGCGAGGCGCTCGACCGGGTGGAGAACCCGAAGACCGGCATCCGCGGGATCGCCGACATCCTGCCCGCCCTGTACGAGCGCCGCGTCGCGACGCTGGTGCTGGAGCCGGGCGTCGAGCACCCCGGCGTCGTGTGCCCGAAGTGCCGCTGGGCATCGGCCGAGGAGCGCGGCACGTGCCCGGTCGACGGCGAGGTCATGCAACCGCACCCGAACCTGGTCGAGTGGGCGGTCGAGCTGGCGTTCGAGCAGGACGCCGACGTGCTGCCGCTGCGCCATCATGACGACCTCGCCGACCACGACGGCGTCGCCGTCGCGCTTCGGTTCTGAGCGCGCGTCAGCGAGCGTTGGCAACCGCGCGCCGTGGCTCCCTGCGGCGCGCGGGACATGGGTAGACGACTTCCATGCCTGTCACCACCTCCCGCACGACGATGCCCCGTCGCTCAACGGCCTCACCGCGCGCGCGTCGCCCCGTGACCTCGGCGCGCCCGCACCTGCCGACCTATCCGCGGCGCAAGCCGCAGAAGCCGTCCAAGGGCCAGATGCTGCTCGGCGCGATGGCCAAGGTTCTGCCCACGGGCACCACGGACACGAAGCGCCGCCGCCGCTCGAAGTCGAAGGCGCAGGCGAACCAGAGCCACAAGGGCCGCAACGGGCTCATGCTGCTGGCGGCCGGCGCCGCTGCGGCGGTGGCGAAGAAGCGGCGCGACGACAAGCACGAGAAGACCGTCGTGACCGAGCCGGTCACTCCCGTCGCGGCGCACGAGCCGGCCGTGGCGGACGCGCCGGGCATCCGCACGACGCCCTAGGGGTTCAGGCGGACCGGCAGCGTCTTGAGCTGGTTGATGAAGGGCGACTCGGCGTAGCCGGGTCGCCCCGCCAGCTCCATGCCGGGGAACCGGGCGAGCGTCTCCTCGATGAGGATGTTCAGCTCGAGCCGGGCGAGCGCGGTGCCGAGACAGAAGTGCCGGCCGCCCGCGCCGAACGCCTGGTGCTCCGGGTTGCGGGTGACGTCGAAGCGATCGGGGTCCTCGTAGCGCGTCTCGTCGCGGTTGGATGAGACGTACCAGAGGACGACCTTGTCGCCCTCCTTGATCTCCTGCCCGTTGAGGACCGTGTCCTTGGTCGCGGTGCGGCGGAAGTGCGCGAAGGCGGGGAACATCCGCAGCGACTCCTCGACCGCGCTGGAGACGAGCGACGGGTCCTCGACCAGCAGCTGCATCTGGTCGGGGTTCTCGAGCAGCGCCTTCATCGCGCTCGAGTAGGTCGCCTTCGTGCTGTCGTTGCCGGCGGCGACGAGCAGGAAGAAGCCCATGACGATCTCGTGCTCCTCGAGCCGCTCGCCGTCGACCTCGGCGTGGACGAGCACGCTCGTGAGGTCGTCGGTCGGCTGCTCGCGCCGGGCGGCGATGAGCTCCTGGCAGCGGCGGAAGATCTCGGGGACGTCCTTCGTCATGACCGACTCCGGGCCCTCGGGGTTGAGGTCCGGATCGCCGGCGCCGAGGACGGCGTTCATGAGCCGCGCCCACTCGGCGTCGTCCTCCTCGGGGACGCCCATGAAGCTGTGGATGACGCGCGAGACGACCGGCTGCGCGACGTCGGTGACGAGGTCGCACTCGTCGCGGCCCTCGAGCTTGTCGAGCGTCTTGCGGACGATCACGCGGATCTCCTCGGCGTGCTCGCCGATCCGCTTCGGCGTGAAGCCGCGCTGGAAGAGCGCCTTGAGCCGGTCGTGCTTCGGCGGGTCCATCCCGATGAACATCGCCTGGATGAGCGGCAGCGGGATGACGCCCTCGGTGACCGCGGTGATGCCGCTCGCCGACGAGTAGGTCTGCCAGTCGCGGCTGACCGTGTGGACGTCGTCGGCGGTCGTGACCGACCAGAAGCCCGCCTCGTCCGGGTACTCGGTGATGCCCTTCGAGAAGTGGACGGGGCACTGCCCGCGCAGGTCCTTGAACAGCGCGTGCGGCGGGCCGTCCTGCCAGTGCTCGCGATCGGTGACCTTGACGTCTTGGAGGTCGCCGCGCGACGGCGCCTCGTGCTGGGGCAGCGCGGACATGACGCGACCCTACTCAGGATTTGACACTGTGTCGAGTGACCTCGGTCACACAGCGCGGCGGCGGGCGAGCCACCGCTGCACGAGCTCCCGGTCGGCCGCGCGCATCCGGTCCACGCGAACGCCGAGCAGGCCGTCGCCGGACTGGCGGACGACCTCGCCCTTCGCAGGGATCGGCAGCTCCTCGTCGGGGAGCATGAGGTGGACGAGCAGCTCCGACCCGCTCTCGATGCGGCTCGGCCCGCGGACGAGCAGGCCGCCGGGGCTGAGATCGAGCGTCAGGCCGTGCGCGGGAGCGACCTCGTTCGTCATCGGGACGAGCGTCACGGGCAGCACCGCGGGCGTGCGCTCGTGCGTGCGGCGCGCCGGCGGGGCCGGGGTGCCGAAGCGGAAGAGGATCGCGTCGTCGCGCACGGCGCCGCCACGGGCGACCATGTGCATCTCGCCGCTGCCGCGGTACCGCTTGCCGTCCGCGGCGGCCTCGATGACGCCGGCGCGCTTGTGCAGCATGCGCGCCGGGATCGGCGCGTCGTGGAGCACGAGCATGGCCTCGGTCGGCGAGGTCGCGGCGACCACCGCCGGCAGGGCGGGGAACGCGTCGGCGCTCACCACGACGCGGTCGTACGCCTTCAGCCGGAAGACCTTCGGTGGGGTCGCGGTGGCCATCTGCCCGGAAGATCGGCCCCGGAGGCCCGCGGCTTGACCGAAGATGGCCGCGTGGCGGGCCGCCGCGGCCTCTTCGGCCGATCCGCTCGGAGCGTCTCCGGCGGGAGAGGGCGGGGCCGGATGGGTAGGGCAGGGGCTCGTGCCGACTGTCGCTCCGTTCTGGTCCGCTCTGTCGCGCGTCCGCGGCGCGCGGATCTTCCACCCGACCGGCGTCGCGTACGCGGCGACGCTGACCGTGCCCGGCGACGCCGGGACGAACGCGCCGCTGTTCGACTTCGCCGCGGTCCATCGCTGCACCGTCCGCCTCTCGCGCGGCGTCGGGCTGCCGGAGCCGCTGCCGGACACGCTCGGCCTCGCGATCCGCATCGAGGACGCCCACGGCCGCCAGCAGCACCAGGACTTCCTGCTCAACACGTCGCTCGACGCGCCCGTCCTGCACCACCTGATCCTTCCGGCGCTGCTGCCGGCGCAGAGCTACTCGAGCGTCCTGGCCTACCGGATCGGCGGCTCGCTGCGGGTCGTCGGCGCGATCCCGCGCAGCCGGACGCGCTTCGACCTCGCGCTCGCGCCGCTGAACGGCCGCCTGACGCCGGTCGCGCGCCTCGAGCTGACCGAGCGCCTGCCCGGCGAGATCGCCGAGCGCATCCGCTTCAACCCGTGGCACACGGGCGGCAACATCCGCCCCGTCGGCCCGCTGCAGCGGCTGCGCGGCCAGGCGTACCCGGGCAGCCAGCGGGGCCGCGAGCAAGCGCGCGCCTGACGCCGATCAGACGAGGTTGTCGGCCCAGCCGTCGGCGAAGAGCGACGGGCCGCCGCCGGTGTGCCAGAACACGACCGGTCCGGCGATGCGGCCGGCGCGGGCGTCCGCGACGAGGCCCGCCATGCCCTTGCTGCTGTAGACGGGATCGAGGACGGCGCCCTCGGTGCGCGCCACCAGGCGGATCGCCTCGGTCGCGGCGCCGGTGAACGCGCCGTAGCCGTCGCCGAGCTGGGAGAGGTCGAGATCGGCGTCGCCTTCCGCCAGGCCGGGATCGGCGCCGAGCAGCGCGCCGGCCTCGTTGGCCAGCCACGTCACGAGCCCGCGCGCGTCCGGGACGATCTGCCCGACGTCGAAGCCGCGCGGCCGCGGGCCGCGGCCCGCGAGCGCGTGGCCGAGCAGCAGCCCGGCGTGCGTCCCGCCCGACGTCGACGCGTGGTAGACGGACTCCGGCTGCAGGCCGGCCTCGTCGAGCTGGGCGAGCAGCTCGGCGTACGCGGCCGCGAAGCCGAGCGCCCCCGTCGGCGACGACGCGCCCGCGGGCATGAGGTACGCGCCGCCGAGCTCGGTCGCGATCGTGGCCGCCTGCGAGGCGAGCTCCGCCCAGTCCGTCGTGCCCGCGAAGCGGACGTCGGCGCCGAAGAGCGCGTCGAGCAGCAGGTTCCCGGTCGGCGTCCCCTCAGGCGCGTCGCCGCCCATGACGAGCACCGCCGGCAGCCCGAGCCGCGCCGCCGCGGCCGCCGTCGCCCGCGCGTGGTTCGACTGCGCCGCACCGAGCGTCACCACCGCGGGGGCGCCCTGCTCGAGCGCCTCGCCGAAGGTGAACTCGAGCTTGCGCACCTTGTTCCCCGCCAGCCCCAGCGACCCCACGTCGTCGCGCTTCAGCCACACCTCGACGCCGAGCGCCTCGCTCAGCCGCGGCGCGCGTTCGAGAGGGGTGGGAAGGGGCGCGAGCGAGACCCGCGGCCGCCGGCGAAGAGCTTCGGTCCAGGAAGGCACCCGCGGATCATCGCCGCCCCGCCGTCTGCACGCCCCGCCGCCGCGCCCCTTCGCGCGGCCGGGCGCGGCCCGCGGTGTCTTCGCGGCGCGGCGCGGGCATCACCGGGTCGTGGGACGGATCGTCGTGGGCACGTCGTCGTGGGCCGATCCCGGCTTCGTCGAGGAGTGGTACCCGGAGGGGCTGGCGGCGCGGGACCGGCTCGCCTGGTACGCCGAGCGCTTCGACGCCGTCGAGGTGAACGCGACGTTCTACGCGGTGCCGGACGTGAAGACGGTGACGCGCTGGGTCGAGCAGACGCCCGGCGACTTCACGTTCGACGTCAAGCTCCACCGGCTGCTCTCGCGGCATGCGGCGCAGCTGGACGCGCTGCCGAAGGACCTGCGCGAGCTGGCGAAGACGACCGATCGCGGCCGGGTCGTGCTCGACAACCGGCTGGAGGAGCGGCTCGCGGACGCGGTGCTCGAGGCCGTCGCACCGCTCGCGGAGGCGGGGAAGCTGGCGACGTTCCTGCTGCAGCTCTCTCCGGCGTTCGAGCCGCGCAAGCACGCCCTCGACGAGCTGGACGCGCTCGTCGAGCGACTCAAGCCGCACCCGGTCGCGATCGAGCTGCGCCACCGCGCGTGGGTGCGCGGCGAGCGCACGGAGGAGACGCTCGGCTGGTACGAGCGCCACGGCGCGGCGTACGTCTGCGTCGACGCGCCGCAGGGCAAGCCGCCGACGATGATGCCGCCGCTCGACGCCGTCACGAACGACGAGGTCGCCTACTTCCGCGCCCACGGCCGCAACGCCGAGGGCTACTCGCGCGGCCGCAGCGTCGCCGAGCGCTTCGCCTACCAGTACGACGACGACGAGCTGCGAGAGCTCGGCGCGCGCGTCGAGGGACTCGCGGCGGAGGTGCCGCAGGTCCGGATGATGTTCAACAACAACCGCGGGTCGGACGCCCCGAAGGCGGCGGCCCGGATGCGCGAGCTCCTCGAGAGCGCCGCGGCCTAGACGGGGACGTCGCGGTCCTCGGCGCGCGGGATGCCGAGCTTCGCGCTCGCCTCGTCGAGGACCGCCATGACGGCGAGGGTGTCGTCGAGGGGCATGAGCATGCTCTCGGTCTCGCCCTCGGCGACGCACCGCGTCACCTCGGCGAGCTCGTGGGAGTAGCCGCGGCCGGTGGGCGGCGTCTTGAAGTGCTCGGGCTCCTCGCCATCGCGGTGGAGGACGAGCGCGGGCGAGTGGTGGAACGGGGCGGCCAGCTCGATCCAGCCGCGGGTCCCGAGCACGCGGGCGGTGCGGGGCATCGGCATGTGCAACGACGTCGTGAGCGTCGCGCTGCGGCCGTCCTGCCAGCCGAGGAGCAGCGCCGCGGAGCCCTCGACGCCGCTGGGCTCCGAGACGCCGACGACCGCGACGGAGTCGGGCGCGCCGAACAGCATCTGGGCGAACGACACCGGGTAGACGCCGAGGTCGAGCAGCGCTCCGCCGCCCAGCTCGGGCGCGAACAAGCGGCTCGAGGGATCGAACGTGCGCGCCATCCCGAGGTCGGCCTGCAGCGAGAGGACCTCGCCGATCGCCCCGCCGGCGAGCATCCGCAGCAGCTGCACCGTCGCCGGGACGAACCGCGTCCACATCGCCTCCATGCAGAACACGCCGCGGCGGCGCGCCTCGTCGACGACCTCCCGCGCGCCCTCGAGCGTCGCGGTGAACGCCTTCTCGACGAGAACCGCCTTGCCCGCTCGCAGCGCCGCCAGCGCCAAGGCGTGGTGCTGCGGATGCGGCGTCGCGACGTAGACGACGTCGACCTCGGGGTCGTCGATCAGCGCGCGGTACGACCCGTGCGCCCGCGGCAGGCCGAACTCGCCCGCGAACGCGTCGGCCCGCGCCTGCGAGCGCGACCCGATCGCGACGAGCGCCGCGTCCGGGACGTGCCCGAACTCACCCGCGACGGCGTGGGCGATGTCGCCCGTCCCGGCGATGCCCCAGCGGACCATCACGCGCCGACGAGCATCAGATCCATCCGCGCTCGGTGGCGGCGAGCACGGCCTGCGCGCGGTCGGCGACGTCGAGCTTCTTGTACGCGTTGTGCAGGTGCGTGCGCACGGTGCTCACCGACATGCCGTTGCGCTCGGCGATGTCCTTGTAGACGAGGCCCTCGGCGAGCCCGCGGAGCGCGACCGTCTCGCGCTCGGTCAGCGGCGACGGCTCCAGCCGCTCGGGCCGCTGCACCGGCGAGGCGTGCAGGTCGAACATCGCCGTGCGCAGCGAGCGCGGATCGAGCTCGAGCTCGCGCGCGGCGGCCAGCAGCGCGCGCGGATCGACGGGTGCGCCGACGCCGTAGTGGGCGAGCATGTCCGCCAAGCGCAGGATCGACGCCTCCGCCCCGACGCCCTCGTCGTGGTGGTTGGCGACCGCCTCGACGACGCGCTCGGGCAGCTTCCAGCGCTCGAGCGCGCCGGACCCCGCGGTCGCGTGGTCGTAGCCGAGCACGCGCCGCTCGGCCCGCACCCGCTCCTCCGGCGTCCGCGCGCCCGTGAGGACCTCCTTGGGCCACGCGTCGTGGGCGGCGGCGAGCACGAGCTTGCCGACGTCGTGCAGCAGCGCCGCCACAGCCAGCTCGTCCGCGTCGTCGTGGCCGACCGCGGTCGCCAGCCGCCGCGCCGCGCGCTGGACCGCGACGGCATGAAGGCGGAAGCGCTCGGGCGACACCCGCCAGCCCGCGACCTGCTGGAAGAAGTCGAACGCCGGCGTCTCCTCGGCGATCGACCGGACCTCGTCGAGGCCGAGCGCCTCGAGCGCCGCGGGGACGCTCGCGACGCCGCCCTGCGTGCCGGCCTTGCGCGGCGCGTTCGCGGCGATCAGCAAAGCCGCCGTCAGCCCCGGATCGGTCTCGACGAGATCGGCGATCCGGCCGGTGCGCGGCGACGCCTCGCCCGCCATGCGGATGAGCCGGTCGCGCGACTCGGCCAGCGCAGGCAGCCGCAGGTTCGCGATCGCCTCGGGCAGCCGCGACGGCGCGGGGCCGAAGCGGGTGCGCCTGCCGCGGTCCGGCTCGCGCACGACGCGGCCGTCGCGGTCGGGCGGCGGCGCGATGGTCGCCGGCTCGGCGCCGGCGCCGAACGGGCTTGGCGGCGCCTCGGGGTCGCGGGCGAGCTCCGGCCGCTCCTCGACGACGGCCAGGAGCGCCTCGACGACACGCGCGTCGAAGTGCGAGCCCGCACCCGTCTGCATCAGCTCGCGCGCCTTGGCGAGCGGCAGCGCGGCGCGCCACGGCCGGTCGGCGGTCATCGAGCTGAACGCCTCGGCGGCGCCGATGATCCGGCTCTCGATCGGGATCGCGTCGGCGACCAGCCCGTCGGGGTAGCCGCGGCCGTCCCAGCGCTCGTGGTGGAACCGGACCACGGTCGCGACGTCGCTGAAGCCCGGGATCGACGCCAGCGCCTCGGCGCCCCACGCCGGGTGGCAGCGCATGACCGCCCACTCCTCGTCGTCGAGCGGCTCCTGCTTGCGGAGGATCGAGTCCGGCACGCCGATCTTGCCGATGTCGTGCAGCCTCGCGGCGTGGCGCAGGACGCTCATCGCCGCGTCGTCGATCGAGCAGCGTTCGCCCACGGCCACGGCGAGATCCGCGGCACGCTCCGCATGCCGCGCGGTGTAGCCGTCGCGAAGGGTGAGAAGACGGGCGAAGGACTCGAGGCCGGCTTCGACGAGGGTGTCGGAGGCCATGCTCACACGAGGCCTTCCCTTCCCGGCGTGCCAGCATGCGCTGATGGCCGACAAGCGCGAGCTCCTCGACGCCATCGCCGACGAGATCCGCGGGCACGTCCCGTGCGGGTTCGCGATCTGCGAGGAGGCGACGAACCTCGTTCCCGGCGAGGGGAACGCCGACGCGGGCATCGTCATCGTGGGCGAGGCGCCCGGAGCGTCGGAGGACAAGCAGGGCCGCCCGTTCGTCGGGAACGCGGGCAAGCTGCTCGACCGGCTGCTCGCCGACGCGGGCCTGGAACGGGGCGACGTGTTCATCACCAACGTCGTCAAGGCGCGGCCGCCCGGCAACCGCGACCCGAAGGCCGACGAGGTCGCGCACCACGTGCCGTGGCTCGTCGCCCAGCTCGACGTGATCGAGCCCGCGCTCGTCGTCCCGCTCGGCCGCCACGCGCTCGGGCGCTTCGTGCCCGACGCGAAGATCGGCGAGGTCCACGGCACCGTCATCGAGCACGACGGCCGCCGGATCTTCCCGCTCTACCACCCCGCCGCCGCGCTGCACAACCCGCGGCTGCGCGAGACGCTGCACGAGGACGCGCGCAAGCTGGGCGAGGCGCTCCGGGCGAGCGCGTGACGGAGATCCGGATCGGCTGCAGCGGCTGGCAGTACCAGTCGTGGCGCGGCGAGTTCTACCCGCAGGGCTGCGCGCAGCGCCGCTGGCTGCAGCACTACGCCAAGCACTTCGACACCGTCGAGGTGAACTCGACCTTCTACCGCCTGGCCCGCCCGAACAGCGTCGCGAACTGGCTCGCGGAGACCCCGCCCGGCTTCGTCTTCGCGGCGAAGGGCTCGCAGTACCTGACGCACATGAAGCGGCTGCTCGACCGCGAGCGCGGGCTGGAGCGTTACTACACCTCGATCGCCCCGCTGGCCGAGAGCCCGAAGCTCGGCCCCGTGCTCTGGCAGCTGCCGCCGACGTTCAAGCGCGACGACGATCGCCTCGACGCCTGGCTCGACGCGCTGCCCGAAGGCCGCCACGCCGTCGAGTTCCGCCACCCGTCGTGGTTCGAGCCCGAGGTCTACGGGATCCTCCACGCGCACGGAACGGCCCTGGCCATCGGCGACGACCCGCGCCGCGAGGACGTTCCGCACGAGCTGACGACCGACTGGACGTTCCTGCGTTTCCACTACGGCCGCCGCGGGCGGCGCGGGAACTACGCTGAGACCGAGCTTCGCGAGTGGGCGGCGCGCATCCGCGACTTCGCCGCCACGGCCTCCGTCTTCGCCTACTTCAACAACGACTGGGAGGTCTTCGCCGTCCGCAACGCCCTGCGGATGAAGCAGCTCCTGGGTCAGTGAAGTCGTACGCAGACATCCTCCGCGTCCCGCGCATGGGAGCCCTCCTCGGGTGGGCCCTCGTCGCGCGCCTGCCGATCGGCATCAACAGCCTGGCGATCGTGCTGTTCCTGCGCGAGGAGACCGGATCGTTCAGCGTCGCCGGCGCGGTCGCCGGCGGGCTCGCGCTGGGGACAGGCGCGGGCGCGCCGTTCATGGGCCGCCTCGTCGACCGGCGCGGGACCGGCGTGCTCGTGCCGCTCGCCGTGGCGCATGCCGTGTCGATCCTCGCGCTGCTCGCGCTCGGCGCGGCCTCCGCGCCGACCGGCGCGCTCGTCGCGATGGCGCTGCTCTGCGGCGCCGCGTACCCGCCGAACCCGTCGGTGCTGCGCAGCCGCTTCGCCCAGCTGCTCGCCCGCGACCCGGACCTCGTCCCGCGCGCCTACGCGCTCGACTCCGTGCTGCTCGAGCTGACGTTCGTCGTGTCGCCCCTCCTCACCGCCGTGCTCGTCGCGCTCGTCAGCCCGGCGGCGGCGCTCTTCGTCAGCGCCGCGGCCGTGCTCGTCGGCACCGCCGCCTTCACCGCGCTGCTCCCGCACGCCGACGTGCTGAAGCCGGACGCGCACCACGGCATGCTCGGCGCGCTGCGCTCGCCGGGGATCCAGACGCTCGTCGTCACGATGCTGCCCGTCGGCTTCGCGTTCGGCGCGATCGAGGTCGCGCTGCCCGCGTTCAGCGCCGACGAGGCGAGCCCGGAGCTCGCCGGCGTCCTGATCGCGATCTGGTCGCTCGGCAGCGCCGCGGGCGGCTTCGTCTACGGCGTCCGGCCGCGGCGGGCCCACCTCGCCCAGCTGCACCTGCGGCTGACCGTGCTGCTGCCGCTCGCGTTCCTGCCGCTCGCCCTCTCGCCGTCCGTCCCGGTCATGGCGGTGCTGCTGATCCCGGCGGGCGCGCTGATCGCCCCGCTCATCGCGACGCGCAACGAGCTGGCGAGCACGACGGCGCCCGCGGGCACCCAGACGGAGGCGCTCACGTGGCCGCTGACGGCGCTCGTGTCGGGCATCGCGCTCGGCGCGGCGATCGGCGGCGCGCTCGTCGACGCGGACGACTGGCACGCGGCGATCCTCGCCGCGGTGGTCGCGGCGGCCTGCGGCGGAGCGATCGCGACGGCCCGCCGGCGCACGCTGCGCGCGGCGGTCGCGGCGGCGTAGAGAGCGCCTACCCCTGCGACGTCTGGTCGTCGCCGTGCATGAGGGCCTGGTTGGCCCGCTTCTCGCCGAGCACCTGCGCGACGATGTAGCCGATGATGGCGTGCACGAGCAGCGGGAACCCGATGAAGAACACGGCGACGAGCCCGATCGTGTCCATCCACTCTCGGTGGTTCCAGCCCAGGAAGTCGGCAAGCGGCATGGCCCGAAGAGTAGCCGGGTAGGTCGCCGCGTGATGCCAGGCCAGGCCGTCCGCCTCCGAGGGATGCACGCGCTCGTCGAGCACGACGGCATCGCCGACGAGGTCGCCGTCGAGGAGCCGCTGGAGATCCGCGTCGACGGCGAGCCGCTGGCCGTGACGATGCGCACGCCCGGCCACGACGAGGAGCTGGCGCTCGGCTTCCTCTACGGCGAGGGGCTCATCGACGGCGTCCACCACGCCGGGCCCACGGCCGACCTCGCGGGCAACGCCGTCGAGGTCGACGGGCCGCTGCTCCGGGACCCGGCGCGCAGGCGCTTCTTCACGAGCTCGTCCTGCGGCGTCTGCGGGAAGGGCGCCCTGGAGGAGGTGGCCGTCCACGCCGAGCCCCATCCGTTCCGCGACCGCCCGCATCTCGATCGCGCGCTGCTCGCGCGGCTGCCCGACGGCCTCGTGCAGCCGACGTTCAACCGCACCGGCGGGCTGCACGCGACCGGCCTCTTCACCCCGGAGGGGGAGCTGGTCTGCGCCCGCGAGGACGTCGGCCGCCACAACGCGATGGACAAGGTGATCGGCTGGGCGCTCGGTCAGGGGCTCGTCCCGCTGCATGAGCTCGTCCTGTGCGTCAGCGGCCGGCTGAGCTTCGAGCTCGTCCAGAAGGCGGCCGTCGCGGGCGCCCCCGCGCTCGTCGGGGTCGGCGCGCCCACGTCGCTCGCCGTCCAGCTCGCGCAGGATCGCGGCATGACGCTCGCCGGCTTCGCGCGCGGCGAGCGCGTGAACGTGTACTCCGGGGAGGCCCGTGTCCACCTCCTCTAGGCACTTCCGCAAGCTCCGCGACCTGCCGCTGGTCGGGAAGGTCGCCGACTGGGGGATGGGCGGGGCCGCGGTCTCCGACAAGACGCGCAAGGCGGGCGCGCGCATCGCGGGGGTCAAGGCGACGGAGTCGGTGTGCCCCTACTGCGCGGTCGGCTGCAGCCAGGTCGTCTACACGCGCGAGGGCGAGCTCCTCTCGATCGAGGGCAACCCGCGGTCGCCCATCAACCAGGGGACGCTGTGCCCGAAGGGCTCGTCGAGCCGCCAGCTCGTCCAGTCGCCCGGCCGACTGACGAAGATCCGCTACCGCCGCCCGTACGGGACGGAGTGGGAGGACCTCGACCTCGACACGGCGATGGACATGATCGCCGACCGCGTCATCGAGGCCCGGCGCCACGGCTGGCAGGACCGGGACAGCCACGGGTGGCACGTCAACCGCACGCTCGGGTTCGCGCACCTCGGCGGGGCGACGCTCGACAACGAGGAGAACTACCTCATCAAGAAGAGCTTCACCGCGCTCGGTGCCGTGCAGATCGAGAACCAGGCCCGCATATGACACTCCTCCACGGTCCCCGGTCTGGGGACCTCGTTCGGGCGCGGCGGCGCCACCATGCCCCTGCAGGACCTCCAGAACGCGGACTGCATCTGGATCCAGGGCTCGAACATGGCCGAGGCGCACCCGGTCGGGTTCCGCTGGGTGATGAAGGCCAAGGAGCGCGGGGCGAAGGTCTTCCACGTCGACCCGCGGTTCGGCCGCACGAGCGCGATGGCGGACTTCCACGTACCCATCCGCGCGGGCTCGGACATCGCGTTCCTCGGCGGGCTGATCCGCGAGGTGCTCGAGCGCGAGGCGTACTTCAAGGAGTACGTGCTGGCCTACACGAACGCCGCGACGATCATCAACGACGACTACGTCGACGCCGAGGACAACGGCGGGATCTTCAGCGGCTTCGACCCGGAGACCGGCGCCTACCAGCCGCACTCGTGGATGTACGAGGGCGGCGAGATCGCCGCGTCGGCGGGCGTGCGCGAGCACTCGGCGCAGTCGTTCGAGGCGCGCACGGGCGCGGGGATGATGACCGGCCGGGCGAAGACGGACCCGACGCTGCAGAACCCGCGCTGCGTGCTGAACGTCCTCAAGCGCCACTACGCGCGCTACACGCCCGAGATGGTCGAGCAGGTCTGCGGGATCTCGCGCGAGGAGTTCCAGCGCGTTGCCGACACGCTCATCGAGAACAGCGGGCGCGAGCGGACGACCGCCCTCTGCTACGCCGTCGGCTGGACGCAGCACACCGCCGGCGTCCAGATGATCCGCGCCGGGGCGATCCTCCAGCTGCTGCTCGGCAACATCGGGCGGCCGGGCGCGGGCGTGCTGGCGCTGCGCGGCCACGCATCGATCCAGGGCTCGACCGACATCCCCACGCTGTTCGACATCCTGCCCGGCTACCTCCACATGCCGAAGGCGTACGAGGAGGAGCTGACGCTCGAGCGGTACATCGCGACCGGCGGCGCCGACAAGGGCTGGTGGTCGCACTTCCCCGAGTACATCGTCAGCCTGCTGAAGGCGTGGTGGGGCGACGCGGCGACGGCGGAGAACGACTTCTGCTTCTCGTACCTGCCGCGGATCAGCGGGACGCACTCGCACCAGGCGACCGTGCTGCGGATGGCGGACGGCGGCGTCGAGGGCTACTTCCTCATGGGCCAGAACCCCGCGATCGGCTCGATCCACGCGGGCCTGCAGCGGCGCGCGCTGACGAAGCTCAAGTGGCTCGTCGTCCGCGACCTCGTCGAGGTCGAGAGCGCCTCGTTCTGGAAGGACTCGCCCGAGGTGCGCGACGGCGAGTTCCGCACCGAGGACATCGGCACCGAGGTGTTCCTCATGCCCGCCGCCTCGCACATCGAGAAGGAGGGCACGTTCACGCAGACGCAGCGGCTGCTGCAGTGGCGCGACAAGGCGATGGAGCCGCCGGGCGACGCGCGGTCGGAGCTGTGGTTCATGTACCACCTCACCAAGCGCATCCGCGAGAAGCTCGCCGGCTCCGACGACCCGCGCGACCGGCCGGTCCTCCACCTGAAGTGGGACTACCCGACGCACGGCGAGCACGAGGAGCCGTCGGCCGAGGCGGTGCTGCGCGAGATCAACGGCTACGACGTCGCGTCGGGCGCGCCGCTGCCGGGGTTCGCGCAGCTGAAGGACGACGGCTCGACCGCGTGCGGGTGCTGGATCTACTCGGGCGTCTACGCGGACGGCGTCAACCAGGCGCGCCGGCGCGAGCCGGGCGACGGCGTGATCGCGCCCGAGTGGGGCTGGGCGTGGCCGGCGAACCGGCGGATCCTCTACAACCGCGCGTCCGCCGACCCCGAGGGCAAGCCTTGGTCGGACCGCAAGAAGCTCATCGAGTGGGACGAGAAGACGGAGCGCTGGGTCGGGCCGGACGTCCCGGACTTCCCGGTCGACAAGCGCCCCGACTACCGCGGCGACGACGAGGCCGAGGGGATGGACGCGATCGACGGCGACGCGCCGTTCATCATGATGGCCGACGGGCACGCGTGGCTCTTCGCGCCGTCGGGGCTGACCGACGGGCCGCTGCCCACGCACTACGAGCCGCTGGAGTCGCCGGTCGACAACCTGCTCTACCCCGACCTGCAGTCCAACCCGGCGGCGCTGCGCTGGTCGCGGCCGGACAACCCGTACGCGGCGACGGGCGACCCGCGGTACCCGGTCGTCGCGACGACGTTCCGGCTGACCGAGCACCACACCGCGGGCGGCATGTCGCGGTACCTGCCGTGGCTGAGCGAGCTGCAGCCGGAGATGTTCGCCGAGCTGTCGCCGGAGCTCGCGCGCGAGCGCGGGATCGAGGACGGCGGCTGGTGCACGATCGTCACCGAGCGCGCGGAGATCGAGGCGCGGGCGATGGTGTCGCCGCGGATGAAGCCGCTGCGGATGGGCGGGGAGACGGTGCATCAGATCGCGATGCCGTTCCACTGGGGCTGGGGCGGCAGCGAGGGCCACGGCGACGCGGTCAACGACCTCGTGCCGATGTCGGGCGACCCGAACGTGGCGATCCAGGAGACGAAGGCGTTCGTGTGCGACGTGCGCGCGGGGCGGGTGTCGCGGGGGACGCGGCCGCTGGCCGGCGTGTCGCCGGGGCACGTCGAGCCGGACGAGGACAGCGAGGCGGAGGAGCGGCCGGACCGATGACCACGCTGCCGATCACCCGGGTGGAGCCCGAGCGCGCCCTGTCGCGGCCCGGCGCCGAGCGGATGGGCTTCTTCACCGACACGACGACGTGCATCGGGTGCAAGGCGTGCGAGGTCGCGTGCAAGCAGTGGAACGACCTGCCGGCCGACGGCTCGGTCTACCGGCGCGGCGGCTCGTACGACCACACGGGCGAGCTGAACGGCACGACGTGGCGCCACGTCCGGTTCGTCGAGCTGCTCGAGGAGGGCTCGCCCGTCGACTGGGTCTTCATGTCGGACGTGTGCAAGCACTGCACGCGCGCCGGCTGTCTGGACGCATGCCCCACGGGAGCGTTGATCCGCACCGAGTTCGACACGGTGATCGTGCAGCCGGATGTGTGCAACGGGTGCGGGTACTGCGTGCCGTCGTGCCCGTTCGGCGTCATCGACCGCGACCACGACGACGGCCGGGCCGCGAAGTGCACCCTCTGCTACGACCGGCTGGAGGACGGCCTGGAACCGGCGTGCGCGAAGGCGTGCCCGACCGACTCGATCACGTTCGGCCCGTACGACGAGCTGGTCGAGATCGCCGGGCGGCGCGTCGTCGAGCTGCACGGTCGCGGGCGCGACGACGCGTACCTGTACGGCGCGTCGGAGGACGACGTCGCGGGCGGCCTCGGCGCGTTCTTCCTGCTGACCGAGCCGCCCGAGGTCTACGGCCTGCCCGAGAACGCCGACTCGCCCGCGCAGGAGAACGTCGTCCCGGCGACGCTGGCCGGGATCGGCGCCGGCCTGCTCGCCGCGGCTGGCGTCGCGGCCGCGTTCCTCGCCGGCGGCCCGCGGCGGAGGACGCGCTGGTGAGCGGCGCCGGCGGCCGGTCGCACTCCGGCGGCGGCGCCCCGCCCGAGGCGCAGCAGCAGGGCCACGGCCCGGCGCCGCTCGAGGAGGCCGCCGAGCACGCCCGCGAGGAGGAGGCCGAGTTCGTCAAGCGCGAGGAGTCCGCGCACTCGTACGGCGAGATGAAGCCCGCGCTCGGGACGGCCGGCGCGCCCGGCCGCTGGGAGCGCGGCACCGAGGGAGCCGGCGTCGCCCTCCACATCGGCCACTGGGAAGACGGCCGCTGGTCGTACCTCTACAAGGACGACACCCGCTACGCGCCGGCGACCCCTTCGGGGCCGGCCGGCCCCTCCGACGCGATGTCGGGGCCGTCGCCGGCGGCGCCCGCCCCCGCCCCCTCTCCGCCCGCGGCGCAAGATCCCTTGTCCTTGCGCGGCAAGCGGGACGCCGAGGGGGCGCCGGTCGTCGGGCCCATGATCCACGCACCCGTGTGGACGTGGGAGGTGCCGCTCTACTTCTGGTTCGGGGGGATGTCGGCGGGGGCGTCGTTCGTCGCGCTCGCGTGCGATCTCGCGGGCGACGAGAAGTCGGCGCGCATCGCGCGGCGCGTCGCGCTCGCCGCCGTCATGCCGGCGCCTCCGCTGCTCATCGCCGATCTGGGCCGGCCGGCGCGGTTCCTGAACATGTTGCGGATCTTCAAGCCGCGGTCGCCGATGAGCATGGGGGCTTGGGCGCTCATGGCGTTCTCCTCGGCGCTGGCGGGCGCCGTCGGGGCCGACCTGCTCGGCCGCAGGCGCGAGGCGAGGGCGATCAACGCGGGCGCCGCGGTCGTCGGCGGCTACTTCGGCTCGTACACGGGGATCCTGCTCGCCGCGACGGCGGTCCCGCTGTGGGCGCGGTCGCGGTTGTTCCTCGGCCCGATCTTCGTGTGCACCGGCGCGGCGACGGGCGCCGCGGCCTGCCGCCTGGTGCTCATCGCGTCCGGGCTGCCCGAGGGCCACCCAACCCGCCGCGCGCTCGGCCGCGTCGAGACGGGCGCGATGTCCGCGGAGCTCGCGCTGTCGGTCATCAACGAGCGCCGCCTCGGCGAGCTCGCCCGCGACCTCGAGGCCGGCGCGCCGGGCAAGCAGTTCAAGGCGGCGAAGTGGCTCGTCCGGACGGGCCTCGCGCTGCGCTTCGTCCGCAACCGCACCGGGCGCCCGGCGCACGACCTCGCGAGCGTGCTCTACCTCCTCGCCGGCCTGCTCTTCCGCTTCGCGTGGGTCGGCGCCGGCCGGCTGTCCGCGAAGGACGACGAGACCGTCGCGAAGATGCACAAGTGCCGCACCGCGTGATCCGCCTCTGGTCGGAGACGATCCGCCGGCTGAGCCTCTTCATCGAGAACCTCTTGCGGCGCCGCTGAGGTGACCTCACGGAACGCTCCGCCGCGGCGTTCATCACCATCATCGGCCTCGTGGCTGCCACCCGACCCGCTCGTCGCCGTCAGCGCGTCTCGCTCGCCGAGGCGCGGCGGATCGCGCTGGCCGCGCAGGGGTTCGCGGAGCCGCCGCTCGATCGCACGCCGGACACGCGGGCGCTGACGTCGCGCGTCGTCGGCCGTGTAGGCCTGATCCAGATCGACTCGGTCAACGTCCTGCAGCGGGCGCACTACCTCCCCGCGTTCAGCCGGCTCGGCGCGTATGACACCGAGCTGCTCGACCGGCTGTCGCACTACGCGCCGCGGCGGCTGTTCGAGTACTGGGGCCACGAGGCGTCGCTCATCCCCGTCGAGCTGCAGCCGCACCTGCGCTGGCGGATGCGGCGCGCGCACGACGAGGCCTGGGGCGGCATGCGCCGGATCGCGCAGGAGCGGCCGGAGCTGCTCGAGGCGATCCTCGAGGACGTCCGCGCGCGCGGGCCGCTGACGGCGGCGCAGCTCGGCCACCTCGACGAGCCGCGCGGCCGCAAGGGCCCGTGGTGGGACTGGTCGGACATCAAGCGCGGCCTCGAGTTCCTGTTCTGGGGCGGCGAGCTGACGAGCGCGCGGCGCCGCCGGTTCGAGCGGCTCTACGACGTCCCGGAGCGCGTGCTGCCGCCGGACGTGATCGCGACGCCGACGCCCGACGACGACGAGGCGCAGCGGGAGCTCATCCGCGTCGCCGCGCGCAGCATGGGCATCGCGACGGCATCCGATCTGCGCGACTACTTCCGCATCCTCGCCGTCGACGCGAACCCCCGGATCGCCGAGCTCGTCGAGGCCGGCGACCTGCAGCCGATCGCCGTCGACGGCTGGCGCCAGGAGGCGTACCTCGCACCGGGCGCGCGGCTGCCGCGCCGCGTCGACGCGAGGGCGCTGGTCGGCCCGTTCGACTCGCTCATCTGGGAGCGCCCGCGCGTCGAGCGCCTCTTCGGCTTCCGCTACCGGATCGAGATCTACGTCCCCGCGCCGCAGCGGGTGCACGGCTACTACGTGCTGCCGTTCCTGCTCGGCGACCGCCTCGTCGGGCGCGTCGACCTGAAGAGCGACCGCGCCGCGAGCACGCTGCGGGTGCAGGCCGCGCACCTGGAGGAGGGCGCCGACCCGGGTGAGACGGCGGAGGCGCTCGCCGGCGAGCTGGCGAAGCTGGCCGGCTGGCTCGGGCTCGAGCACGTCGCGGTGGAGCCGCGCGGCGACCTGGCGGCGGCGCTGGGCGCGGCCGTCAGGACGATCGCGACCCGCGCGATGTAGCGAGGTCCCAGCTGATCGGGTCCGCCGAGGAGAGCTCGGCGCCGAGCTCGGTCAGCACGCTCGCGAGCATCTCGCGGCGGATCGCGCCGAACGTCAGGACGTGCGCGATCACGGCGCTGTACGTGAACGACTCGGGCGGCTCGCAGAGCGCGTCGATGAACGCGTCGTCCCATGCGTCGCGCTCGCGGATCGCGCGCACGATCGCCGCGAACGCGCGCGACGCCGCCTCGTGGCGGGCGAGCAGGTCGCCGCCGCGCCGCTCGTCCTCGCGGCCGGCCATCGACGCGACCCACAGCTCCAGCGTGCGCACGAGCCGCTCCGCCATCAGCGCCGCCGACGGCTCCTCGCCCTCGAACGGGTGCACGACGAACCCCGGACGCAGCGGGCGGGCGAGCTGCTCGGAGTCGAGCGCGGCCGCGGCGTGCAGCAGCTCGCGCACGCGGTGGGCGTGATGGGCGATCTGGCGGTCGAGGACGTCGCGCCGCGGCACGAGGCCCGGCCGGCCGGGGAGCAGGATGCCGGCCGGCGCGTGGAAGTGGATGCCGTTCGGCGCCTCGAGCTCCACGGGCGAGCCCGAGGCCGCGAAGGCGCTCGGCGCGCACGCGTACGCGCGCGCGAACGCGCGTGAGAACGCTGCAAGCGACCCGTAGCCGGCCGCCCGCGCCGCCTCCCCGGCCGTCGCGCCGGCGCGCAGCTGCCACGCCGCCCGCTCGAGCAGCAGCCGGCGCCGCAGCGCGACGGGCGACTCGCCGACCGCCGCGGACAGCACCCGGTCGAGGTGGTCGCGCGAGAAGTGCGCCCGGCCCGCCAGCGCCCGTCCGTCCGTGCCGGGCTCGTCGAGCGTCGCGACGACGAGGTCGAGCAGGTCGCGGAGGCGGTCGCGCATCGGCTTGATCATCTTCGACGTGCTGCTCGACGCGCGGCCATGGGTCCGGCACGCTCGCGCCATGGCTTCCTGGTCCGAGTTCGAGAAGGCCGCTCCGGGCCTGGCCCGCGCGGTCGCCGAGCGGTTCGACGCCCACACGCACAAGACGATCGCGACCGTCCGCGCCGGCGGCGGCCCGCGGATCTCCGGCACGGAGGCGCAGCGGCGCGACGGCGAGCTCTACATCGGGTCGATGTGGCAGGCGCTGAAGGCGCGCGACCTGCAGCGCGATCCCCGGTACGCGCTCCACAGCGGGTCCGACGAGCCGGATGCCTGGCAGGGCGACGCCAAGGTCGCCGGCCGCGCCGAGGAGATCACCGACGAGGCGCGCGTGAGGGACCTCAACGGCGAGGCCGCGGCGAACGGTCCGTCGCACCTCTTCCGGCTCGAGGTCAGCGAGGCGAGCTTCGTGCGCCTCAACGAAGCGCGCAACGCCATCGTCATCGACATCTGGACCGAGCGCGACGGCCTGCGGACCGTCAAGCGCGCCTGACTAGCGCGTGATGCGCTCCTCGCGGGCCGCCGCGGGCGTGCCGTCGCCGTTGAAGCGCCCGCTCTCGCCCGTCGACCGCGGCTCGTCGCCCGGCGCCGGCGCGGCAGCGGGCTCGCGCCCGTAGAGGTACCAGTAGGACCCGGCGACGAAGATCGCCGCGCCGACGAGGTTGCCGAGGAAGGCGAAGATCCAGTTGTGGATCGCGTCCCACCACGTGAGGCCCGGGACGTCCGCGAAGATCGCCGCCGGCAGGAAGAACATGTTCGCCACGACGTGGTCGAAGCCCATGGCGACGAACGCCATGATCGGGAAGAAGATCGCGAGCACCTTGCCGGCCACGTCCTCGGCCGACATCGCCATCCAGACGGCGAGGCAGACGAGCCAGTTGCACCCGACCGCGCGCAGGAAGATCTGGAACTCGGTCTCGGTCGAGCCCTTCGCCTGCGCGATCTGACCGAGCCGCGCCAGCGGCGCCTCGGCGGTCACGACGCCCGTCTTCACGGCGAGGAAGTACGCGACGAACACCGACCCGATGAGGTTGCCGATCAGGACGATCCCGAAGTTGCGGCCGATCGCGCCGAGGCCGATGCGCCGCCCCATGGCGGCCAGCGGCACGAGCGCCATGTTGCCAGTCAACAGCTCGGACCCGGCCACGACGACGAGGATCAGGCCCAGGGCGAAGACCGAGCCGGTGAACAGCGTGATGAGCCCGCCCCACTGCTTGGGATCGAGCCCCGCTGAGACGGTGATCGCCAGCAGACCGCCGAAAGCGATGTACGCGCCGGCGAGGAAACCCGCCACGAGCGCCTTGTCCCAGGACAGCGAGGCCTTCTCGCTACCCTTCTCGATGCCGGCGACGGTGGTCGCCTTCGGATCCTTGAACCCCATGGTTCTCGGGTTCGTACCCGGGAGTGTGATGCAGGTCACGCGAGATCCGTCGCGAACCTGTAGTCTGCTGTGGCTGCCTCTTCGGAGGCGGCTCTACGTGCGCCCAGCGCACATCAAGTACGCGCGATCCAGTCTCTCCGCACCGGAGCCCGAGGGATGTTGCACGCGCAACGAAAACGAGATACAATTCCGACTACACGAATCGGAATCCCAGGAAGAGTGATTCAAACGTCCACCGTCCTTGATGCCGCGCGCCAGGAGGCTCACTACCAGCCCGAGGCCGTGGATACCACCATCGATCCGCTTCACCAGCTGCTCGCCGAGTCGCGGCGTTGGCCCCTGCTCACTCCCGCTGAGGAGATCGAGCTGGCGCAGCGCATCGAGCGCGGCGATCTGGTGGCCAAGGAGCGGATGATCAACTCGAACCTGCGTCTCGTCGTCTCCGTCGCGAGGAAGTACCAGGGGCAGGGTCTGCCGCTGGGCGACCTCGTGCAGGAGGGCATGCTCGGCCTGATCCGCGCCGTCGAGAAGTTCGACTGGCGCAAGGGCTTCCGCTTCTCGACCTACGGCACGCTCTGGATCCGCCAGGCGATCCAGCGCGGGCTCGAGAACACCAGCCGCACGATCCGGCTCCCCGTCCACATGTCGCAGCGTGCGCGCAAGGTCGCGCGCATCGAGCGCGAGCTCGCGCTGAAGCTCGGTCACGAGCCGACGGACGAGGAGATCGCGGGCGTGGCCGAGCTCACCGTCGAGGAGGTCGAGGAGATCCGGGCCGCCGACCAGGCGCCGGCTTCCCTCGACAAGACGGTCGGTGACGACGGCGACACGGCGTTCGGCGATCTGCTCGCGGCCGACCAGCTCGCTCCCGAGGAGGAGGTGGCCGATCAGTGGCGCGCTGCCGCGCTGCAGACGGCCGTCGCCGACCTGCCGGAGCAGGAGCGCCGGGTCATCGAGCTCCGCTTCGGGGCCAACCCCGAGGGCAAGATGCACACCCTCGGCCAGGCCGGCAAGGTCCTCGGCGTCTCCGCCGAGCGGACCCGCCAGATCGAGGAGCGCGCGCTGCGCCGCCTCTCGCAGAACGGGGACCTCGCCGCCCTGCGCGACGCCGCGTAGGCCACACCGAGTTCAGCTGTCAGCGAAGGGCCGCCCGACCGGGCGGCCCTTCGTCGTCTCAGGGGCGGCTGCGCGCCGTGAACGCCGCGAGGTCGCTCGCCGCCCGGCCCCGCTCGCCGTGCCAGCCGGCCGCCTCGCAGTGGGCGACTGCAGCACGCAGGTGCCGCTCCGCGCCTGCGGCGTCGCCCATCGTGTCCGCGAGCAGGCCGAGCACGCGGTCGGCCGACGCCGCCGCGACGAGCAGCGTCCTCCCGGCCTGCTCGCAGAGCACGTCGTAGTGCGTCGCGGCCGCCTCGGCGTCGCCGTCCTCCACGGCCAGCAGCCCGAGGCCCGTGTGGACCATCAGGCGGGACAGCGGGTGCAGCGCCGTCGCCGCCCACGCCGTCGCCGCGGCCCGGCGGGCGACGGCCGCCTCGAGCGGGCCGTCCGCGTCCACGCGACGCAGAAGCGGGACGAACGTGGTCACGATGTTATGCGCGACGGCCTGCGGCTCGCGCGCGGTCGCCGCCCACGTCTCGGTCATGCGGCGGGCGAGGTCGCGGCCGCGCTCCCGGTTCCCGCGCTCGTGCTCGACGAGCGCCAGGCAGGCGAGCACGCGCGTGTCGTGCGGCTCGACGGCGAGCGACCGCTCGGCGGCCGCCCGCGCGTCGTCCCACCGTCCCTCGAGCTTCGCGAGCCACGTCGCGTTGAGGAACGCGCCGTTGAGCGAGAACGGCTCGCCGACGCGCTCGGCCACCCCGATCGACGCGGTGACGTGCTCGCGCGCCGCGACGGCCTCGCCGAGCACCATCGCGGCGCGCGCCGCCCAGATCCGGGCGAGCACCTCGGCGCGCGCATCGCGTCCCTCCAGCGCGAGCTCGAGCGCCGCGTTCGCCGCCTCGATGCACGAGGCCCACCGCGTGTGCTGGAAGTCGACCATCGCCGCGCCGATGAACGACCTCGTCTCGAGCGCGCGGTCGCCGTGGCGGCGGGCGATCGCGACGGCCGCGGCGAAGCTCTCGGCGGCGGCCGGGTGGTTCGCCTCGTTCGCGCCGGCGAACCAGCCCCGCGACGTCAGGAGGCGCCCCTGCTCGAGCGTCCCGGGCTCCGCCAGCTCCAGCGCCGCGGTCGTCAGGTCGCGGTACTCGTCGAGCGCGGTGGTCCGGTAGATGAGCGGGATGCGCAGCGCGGCGACCTCCAGTGCCCGGCTGCGCGCGCCCGTGTGCACGTAGTGGTCGAACGCGCGGCGCATCCGCCCGACCGCCTCGCGGAACGTGGCGTTGTCGTGCAGCCCCAGCGTCGCGAGCTGCGCCCGCGCGAGGTCGGTCAGCAGTTCGGCCGCCTCGTCGTCCATCGCGGTGACGTCCTTCGCCTCCAGCGCCTGCTCGAGCAGCCGGGCGGCCTCGTGGTAGGCCTCGGACCGCAGCGCCTGCTCGGCCCCGGCCCGGCAGACGCGGACGATCCGCGCGGGCTCGGCGAGCCCGCCCGCCGCCACGAGGTGATGCGCGACCTCGCCGGCGCGGACGCCCTCGCCACCGTGGTGGCGCTCCAGCGCATCGGCCGCCGCCAGGTGCAGGCGCGCCCGCCGCGTCGCCGAGAGCTGCCCCAGCGCCGCGTCGCCGACGAGCGCGTGGGCGAGCTCGTAGCGCCCGACGGCCGTCGGATGCTCCGCGAGCAGCGCGGCGCCGACGGCCTCCTCGATCGCGTCCAGCACGGCGTCGTCGTCCTCGAGCGCGGCGACCGCGCGCAGGCGCGCCGCGGTCAGCTCGGTGCCCAGCAGCGCCGCGGCGAGGACCACCTCGCGGCAGGCCGGCGACGCCGCGGTCAGGCGTGTGGCGATCGCCGCCCGGACGCCGGCCGGGAGCGCCGTCCGGAACCGGGCGAGCATCGCGTCGGCGCTCTCGTCCTCCGCGGTCCGGCCGACCGCGAGACGGATCACCTCCGAGACGAAGAGCGCGTTGCCGTCGGTGGCGGCGTGAAGCTCGGCGACGAGCTCCGGTGGAGGCGTGCGGCCGGCGTTGCGCTCGACGAGCTCCGCCACCGCGTCGGGCGCGAGGCCGTCGAGGTCGAGCGCTGCCAGCTCGGACCTGCGCAGCGCCGCGAGCGCGTCGGTGAGCGGGTGGGCGATGTGCGGCGCCTCGTCGCGCATGGTCGCGACGACGACGAGGCCGCCGTCGCGCAGCCGCCGGCCCAGGAACGCCAGCAGGGAGAGCGAGTCGGCGTCCGCGGCGTGGAGGTCGTCGAGCACGACGAGCAGCGGGTCGCGCTCCGCGGCCTCCAGGACGAACGCAGTGATCGCGTCGAAGAGCCGGAAGCGCGCCTCGCGCGGGTCGGCGGCCGGCGCTTCGGCCTCCGCGAACACCGGCGGGCCGCCGAGATCGCGCAGCACTTCGCGCCACGGCCAGTACGGCGGCGCGCCCTGGCCGGCCTGGCAGTGGCCGCGCGCCACGCGCGCGCCCGAGCACTCGGCCAGCGCGGACAGCTCCTCGACCAGCCGCGTCTTGCCGACGCCCGGCGGGCCGCTGACGAGCACGGCGCCGCCGGCCGGCTCCGGGCCGCTGGGCAGGACGGCTGCGAGACGCGCGAGCTCGCGTGCGCGGCCGACGAGCCCGGGGGAGGACGGGGGCGCGGACGGACGGAGGCCGAGCGTGTCGTCGTGGCGCAGGATGGCCTGCTCGAGGCGCTGCAGCCCGGGGCTCGGATGCAGCCCGAGCTCCTCGTCGAGCGTCCGCTGGGCGTCCCGGTAGGCCGCGAGCGCGTCGGCCTGGCGGCCGGCGCGGTACAGGGCGAGCATCAGCTGCGCGCGCGGGCGCTCGCGTAGCGGGTGCTGCCGGACGAGCGCCTCGAGCTCCCCGACGAGCTCGCGGTCGCGGCCGAGGGCGAGCCGCGCCTCGATCCGGTCCTCGAGGCACGCGAGCTGCTGCTCGGCCAGCCGCTCCCGCTCGACCGTGGCGAACGGCTCGGAGAACTCCGCGAGCGCCGGCCCCCGCCACAGCGCGAGCGCCGCGCCGAGCAGCTCGTCGGCCTCCGCCGGCCGGCCATCGGCGAGCGCCGCGCGCCCCCGCTCGGCCAGCTCGCGGAAGCGGTGCAGATCGAGCGAGTGCCGCGACAGGTCGAGCACGTAGCCCGGCTGACGCGTGCACAGCGTTCCCTCGGGCAGCTCCTTGCGCAGCTGCGAGACGGCGATCTGCACCATCTTCGCCGCGCTGCCGGGCACGTCCTCGCCCCACAGGTCGTCGACGATCCGCGGAACGGGCACGACCCGGCCCGCGTCCAGCAGGAGCAACGCCAGGAGCGCGCGCTGGCGCGGGCTGCCCACGCGGACGGCGCCGGCGTCGCCGACGACCTCGAGCGGACCGAGAAGCCGGAAGTCCATGTGCGTTCTCCTCGCCGCTGATCATCTCCGACGGGAGCTGCCGCGTGGATGACGCCCGCGTCATACAGTGAGAAGGGCATGGCCGCGATCGACGAGACCCCCCTGGCGGCTGACGCCGCCACCCCTGCCGAGCTCGAGGCCCGGACGGCCGCCGAGCAGATCGGCCAGCCGTTCCTCATCTACCGCAACCGCAACGGGCGCCAGGCGCTCCTCACGCTCCATCGCGGGCTGAGCCGCGTGACGATCGGCCGCGGGCCGAGCAACAACGTCGCGCTGGGCTGGGACACCGAGGTGTCGCGCGTGCACGCGGAGCTCGAGCGGCTGCAGGGCGAGTGGACGCTCGTCGACGACGGCCTCTCGCGCAGCGGCACCTGGCACAACGGCGAGCGCGTCGTCGCGCGCCGGCGCCTGAAGGACGGCGACGTCATCCGCGTCGGCTCGACCGACATCGTCGTGCGCGTCCCCGGCGCCAAGCGGCGCTCGCGCAAGCAGGCGAGCGCCGACCGGCAGGCCGCCGGGCCGAAGCTCACGCCGACGCAGCGCAAGCTGCTCGAGGCGCTGGTCCGCCCCTACAAGGAGTCGCAGTTCGCGACGCCCGCGAGCAACCAGGCGATCGCCGAGGAGCTCTTCCTCTCGACCGACGCCGTCAAGGCCCACCTGCGGTCGCTGACGACGCTCTTCGGGCTCGACACGCTGCCGATCTCCCAGCGCCGCACCGCGCTGGCGGCGCGGGCGCTCGAGCTCGGCCTCGTCGAGTAGCTACTGGTGCGATGCGGCGATGTGCCGCAGGCCGCCGTCGACCACGATCGACTCGCCCGTGACGTAGCTCGCCTCCGGTGAGGCGAGGAACGCGATGACCGCGGCGATCTCGCGGGCGTCGCCCGCGCGGCCCAGCGGGATGCCCTCGCTCGGCTGCGGCTCCTGGTCCTCCTGACCGGTCATCCGCGTCGCGGTTTGGCCGGGGGCGACCGCGTTGACGGTGATCCCGTGCGGCCCGAGCTCGAGCGCCGCGACCTTCGTGAAGCCGCCGAGGCCGTGCTTGGACGCGGTGTACGGGCCGCTGCCCTCGAGCGGGATGTGCTCGTGGACCGACGTGACGTTGACGATGCGGCCCTTCGTGCCGCTGTCGAGCATGCGCTTGACCGCGGCCTTGGTCAGCACGAACGGCGCGGTGAGGTTGACGTCGATGATCCCGCGCCACTCGTCGAGCGGGATCTCGTGGAACGGCGTCTCGCTGCCGTAGCCGGCGTTGTTCACGAGCACGTCGAGGCCGCCGAGCGCGTCGGCGAGCTCGTGCAGCGCGCGCTCGCCCGCCTCGAGGTCGTGCAGGTCGACCTGCCGCATCTCGGCGCGGCGGCCGCGCTGCTCGATCTCGGCCACGGCGTCGCGCGCGCGCTCCTCGCGGTCGTGCCAGGTGAAGCCGATGTCGAAGCCGGCGTCGGCGAGCGCGACGGTCGCGGCCCGGCCGATGCCGCTGTTCCCTCCGGTGATGATCGCGACTGGCATGCGCCTACGATGCCCACATCGTCGAGGCACGACACCGACCCACGGCCACGAACGTCGCGGGCCACTACGACGTCCTCGACGAGGCGTACCGGCGCGTCTGGGGCGAGCACGTCCATCACGGCCTGTGGCTCACCGGCGCCGAGCCGCCCGAGGTGGCGGCGCGGCAGCTGACCGAGCGCGTGGCGGACGCCGCCGGGATCGGCCCCGGCGACGCCGTCTGCGACGTCGGCTGCGGGTACGGCGCGACGTCGCGCGTCCTCGCCGCGTCGCGCGGAGCCGTGGTGACGGGGCTGACGCTCTCGGCCGCGCAGGCCGCGGCGGCTCCGCCGGCCGAGGGCGTGACGCTGCTGGTGCGCGACTGGCTGGAGAACGGGCTGCCCGACGCGTCCTTCGACGCGGTCGTCGCGATCGAGAGCCTGTCCCACATGGTCGACAAGCCGCGCGCGTTCGCCGAGGTCGCGCGCGTCGTCCGCCCGGGCGCGCATGTGGCGATCGTCGACTGGATGACCCGCGAGCGGCCGAGCCCGTTCGAGGTCCGCGCGCTGCTGCGGCCGATCTGCGAGGAGGGCCACCTGCCGAGCATGCACAGCGCGTCGGAGTACGCCGCGCTGCTGCGAACCAACGGGCTCGAGGTGACCGGCTGGGAGGACCTGTCCTCGCGCGCCTGGCGAACGTGGACGGTCGTGCTGCAGCGCCTGGTGCCGCTGCTCGCGAGCGACCGGCGGCTGCTGGCCGAGTTGCTGCGCTCGCCCGAGTGGCGCTTCGGCCTCTCGCTGCTGCGGATCCCGGTCGCCTACCGCCTGCGGTCGATGCGGCTCGGGCTGCTCACCGCGCGGCGGCGGTAGTACGCCTTGGCCTTCGAGCGCTGGCCGCAGACGCGCATCGAGCACCACGTCGCCGACGCGTTGACCGACCGGTCGTAGAACGCCCAGCCGCAGTGGTCGCCGGGGCACGTCTTCAGCCGTCGCCACGTGCCGTCCGCCTGCGCCGTCCACGCCGCCGCGAGGATCGTCCCGACCGTCCGCTCGATGCCGTCGCCGGCCGGCTCGAGCCGCGCCGGCAAGAACCGGGGGAGAAGGCCCGCCCGCCGCGCCGCCTCATCCAGCGTCTCCGCCGCCCGCCGCGCCGCCTCGTCGAGCGTCTCCGTCGCCCCCCGCTCATCTTCGCCGGCCGAGAGCCCGGCGTGCAGCGCCTCGCGGATCTCCGCGAGCCACGCCCGCTCCTCGTCTCCCTTCAGCGGCGCGAAGCCGCGCGCCCCCAGCCACGCGTCGAACCGCGCGGCGTCGCGGAGGAGGTCCTCGTCCCAGCCGCGGATCGCGGTGTTCACGAAGTCCTGGACGAGCGCGAGCGGCTCGGGTGCGGGCGCTCGATCACCGGGCTGGACCTCGCCGAGCATGAGCGCTAGCGTTCTCACCAGCTGAAGGCTACTGGCGGTGAGAGGGTGTGAGAAGGGGCGAGAAGGAACGAGATCCGACGAAGGCGAGCCCAGCCGAGGTGCTCGGCGCGTGGCTGCACGTCTGGACGCCGCCGCGCGACGTCGTGATCCCGCCCATCCCGTGGGGGAAGGTCGCCGCGGCGTTCGGCGGCCTGCTCGTCGTCGCGGCGCTCGTCGCGGTCTTCGTCGCGCCGGCGATCGACGACTCCAAGGACCGCAGCGCCGCGAAGGAGCGCAAGGAGCTCGCGCAGCGCGCCGCCGCCCGCCGGCGTGCGCAGGAGCGCGAGCAGCGTGCCCGGATCGGCACCGCGGAGGGCGACCGCGCGGCCATGCTCGCCACGGTCGAGCAGCGGATCGGCGCCGATGCCCGCGAGCGCTTCGACCCGGACGCGCGCGTCGCGAAGTGCGAGCCGACGCCCGGCACCGACGCCACCGCGGCGCGCGTCGCGTTCGACTGCACCTCGGCGGTGCGCGACATCGTCGGCGCGGGGATGCAGGAGGGCGCCCGCGGCGTGCTCGGCATCCCGTTCCGCGCGGTGCTCGACTTCGGCCACGGGACGTACGCGTTCTGCAAGGTCAACCCGCCGCCCGGCGAGCAGGTCATCCCCGACCCGCGCAAGCTCGTCCTGCTGCCGAAGGCGTGCCAGATCCCGAAGGCGTGACGGTCGTCGACCCCCGGATGCGCGCCTACTACGACCGGCGCGCAGCCGAGTACGACGACTGGTGGCTCGGCACCGGCAAGTTCGCCTCGCGCGACCGGCCCGGCTGGGCCGAGGAGGTCGAGCAGCTCATCGGCGCGATCTCCGCGCTGCCGCCGGCGCGGACGCTCGACGTCGCGTGCGGCACCGCGTTCCTGACGCGGCACCTGCCCGGCGAGGTCGTCGCGCTCGACCAGAGCCCGCGGATGGCGGAGATCGCCCGCGAACGCCTCCCGCACGCCGAGGTCGTGGTCGGCGACGCGGTCCCGCTGCCGTTCGGAGACGGCGCGTTCGACCGCCTGTTCACGAGCCACTTCTACGGCCACCTCGTCGAGCAGGAACGAGCGCCGTTCCTCGCGGAGGCACGCCGCGTCGCCCGCGAGATCGTCGTCGTCGACTCGGCGCTGCGCCCCGGCGTCCAGCCGGAGGAGCACCAGCGGCGGGTGCTGAACGACGGGTCGGAGCACACGGTCTACAAGCGCTTCCTCACGCCCGAGGAGCTGCTCGGCGAGCTCGGCGGCGGCCGGGTCATCCACGCCGGCCGCTGGTTCACGGGGGTACTCCGACCGGCGCGGTAGGATTTAGGGCGTGATCTTCACGACGAAGGCCGAGTACGGCGTGCGGCTGCTGGTCGAGCTGGGGCGTCAGAGCCTCGAGCGGCCGGTCTCGCTCAAGGCGATCGCGGAGGCGGAAGGCCTCCCGCTCGCGTACCTCGAGCGCATCGTGGCGCTGCTGAAGAAGGCCGGCCTCGTCGAGTCGACGCGCGGCGCCCACGGCGGGTACCGCCTCAGCCGTCCGGCGGAGGAGATCCGCATGGACGAGGCGGTCCTCGCCCTCGAGGGCGCCGTCGCACCGATGTCGTGCTTCGTGGACGACAGCGGCGAGGGCCATGGGGTCCTCTGCTCGCACCACGACCACGGCGACCTCTGCGCGACGAAGCTCCTCTGGATGCGCGTGCAGGGCGGCGTCAACGAGGCGCTGCAGCGCACGACGCTCGCCGAGCTCGTCGCCTTCTCCAACCGTGAACCCCAGCTGATCCAGATCGGAACGCATGCCTGACCTCGAGATCCGGAACCTCCACGCCTCCGCCGGCGACAAGCAGATCCTCAAGGGCGTCGACCTCGTCGTCCGCGAGGGCGAGATCCACGCGCTCATGGGCCCCAACGGCTCGGGCAAGTCGACGCTCGCCAACGTGGTCATGGGTCATCCCAACCTCGAGGTGACCGAGGGACAGATCCTCTTCGGCGGCGAGGACATCACGGAGGCCGACCCGGACGAGCGCGCCCGCCTCGGGCTCTTCATGGCGTTCCAGTACCCGGTCTCCGTGCCGGGCGTGACGATCACCAAGTACCTGCGCATGGTCCAGAACGCCCACCGCGAGGCGAACGGCGAGCCGGAGATCTCGCTCAAGGACTTCCGCAAGGTCACCGAGGCCGCGATGGAGCTGACGGACGTCCCGAAGGCGTTCTCCAGCCGCTACCTCAACGAGGGCTTCTCGGGCGGCGAGAAGAAGCGCCTGGAGATGCTGCAGCTCGCCCTGCAGAAGCCGCGCATCGCCGTCCTCGACGAGACCGACTCCGGCCTCGACATCGACGCGCTGAACGTCGTCGCAAACGCGGTGAACAACGTGAAGGCGGAGACCGGGATGGGCGTCCTGATCATCACGCACTACCAGCGGATCCTGCATCTCGTGAAGCCCGACCGCGTGTCGATCATCTTCGACGGCCGCGTCGCGACCGAGGGCGGCCCGGAGCTGGTCGAGCAGCTCGAGCGCGAGGGCTACGCGAACATCCGCGCGGCCGTCGGCACCGGCGCCTAGCGGGGGATCGGACGATGAGCGCCCTCGGCCTGGCGACGGACTTCCCCGTCCTGCAGCGGGAGGGGCTCGTCTACCTCGACAGCGCGGCGACGTCGCAGAAGCCGCAGATGGTCATCGACGCGATGACCGGCTTCCTCATGCACCACAACGCGTCGGTGCACCGCGGCGTCTACCCGCTCGCGGTGGAGGCGACCGACGCGTTCGAGGGCGGGCGGCAGAAGGCGGCCGAGTTCGTCGGCTCGCGCCCCAGCGAGACGATCTTCACGGGCAACGCCACCCAGGCGGTCAACCTCGTCGCGCAGGCGTGGGGGCGGGCCAACCTGCAGGAGGGCGACCGCGTCGTGGTGACCGAGATGGAGCACCACGCGGTCATCGTCCCGTGGCACATGATCTGCGCCGAGCGCGGCGCGCACCTCGACGTCGTCCCGATCGACGACGAGGGCCGGCTGCGCCTCGAGGTGCTCGACGAGCTGCTCGAGCGCGGCCCGAAGCTCGTCGCCGTCGCGCACGTCTCCAACGTGCTGGGCACGATCAACCCGATCGAGGACATCGCCCGCCGCGTGCACGACGCCGGCGCGCTGCTGTTCGTCGACGGCGCGCAGGCCGCGCCGCAGGTCGCGGTCGACCTCGGGACGCTGGACGCCGACTTCTACGCGTGGACCGGCCACAAGGCGTACGGCCCGACCGGCATCGGCGTGCTGCACGGGCGGCGCGAGCTGCTCGAGGCGATGCCGCCCTTCATCGGCGGCGGCCACATGATCAGCTCGGTCTCGTTCGAGGAGATCCGCTTCGCGGGCGTGCCGACGAAGTTCGAGGCCGGCACGTCGCCGATCGTGGAGGGCGTCGGGCTCGGCGCCGCGGTCGACTTCCTGACGGGACTTGGGATGGACGCCGTCCGCGCGCACGAGCGCGACGTCGTCGGCTACGCGCTGGACCGCCTCGCCGACGTGCCCGGCATCACCATCTACGGCCCGCCCGACGCGGAGTCGCGCGGCGCGGTCGTGTCGTTCGCTCTCGAGTACGCGCACCCTCACGACGTGGCCGAGATCCTCGGCCGCCAAGGCGTCTGCGTCCGCGCCGGCCACCACTGCGCCCAGCCGCTCATGAAGCGCCTCGGCGTCGGCGCGACGACGCGCGCCTCGTTCGCCGTCCACACGACGCGCGACGACGTGGACCGGCTGGTCGACGCGCTCGGCGAGGTCGAGAGGATCTTCGCGTAGCCATGGACGACCTCTATCGCGAGCAGATCCTCGAGCACTACAAGCGCCCCCACAACTGGGGCGAGCTCGAGGACCCCGACCTCGTCTACGAGGACAACAACCCGCTCTGCGGGGACGAGCTGAAGGTCACGATCGACGTCGACGAGGACAACCGCGTCGCCGACCTGCGCTTCAGCGGCCACGGCTGCGCGATCTCGCAGGCGTCGGCCTCGCTCGCCTCCGACGAGGTCAAGGGCATGAAGGTCGAGGAGCTGCTCAGGCTCGACCGCGAGTTCATCCTCGACCTGCTCGGCATCGAGCTCAGCGCGACGCGGCTGAAGTGCGGGCTGCTGTCCCTGAAGGTCCTCAAGAGCGCCGCGCTCGGCGCCGCCGTGGACTGGGACACGCCGTCGTAGTCTCGTCCGGCGTGCCGCTGATCGACGTCTGCCCGCTCGACGAGCTTCCGCCGGGTGCCGTTCGCCGTGTCGACGCGGAGGACCTCGAGGTCATGGTCGTCAACTGCAACGGCGAGGTCCTCGCGATGGAGGACCGCTGCTCGCACGACAACGGCGACCTCGCCGACGGGGAGATCGACGTGAGCCGCTGCGCGGTCGAGTGCCCGCGCCACGGCTCCTGGTTCGACCTGCGATCGGGCAAGCCCCTGAACCTGCCGGCCTACGTGCCGGTGGACACGTTCGACGTGGTCGTGGAAGACGGCTTCATCCGCGTCGACGTCGACTGAGCCCGGGCCGGAGCGCCCGATACAATTCCTATTCCCGACGTCGGGATTGGAGAACGAGAGACTTCATGGCCACACCCGAGATCATCGCCGAGCAGCAGGCCCTCCTGGGCATCAACGCCGACTACACGGAGCGCTACGGCTTCCACGATGCCGAGAACTACCTGTACAAGGCGCCGAAGGGCCTGACCCGGGAGCTCGTCGAGAAGATCTCGGAGTTCAAGAACGAGCCGCAGTGGATGCGGGAGTTCCGGCTCAAGTCGCTCGACCACTTCCTCGCCCGGCCGATGCCCACGTGGGGCTCGCCGATGCTCGGCCAGGTCGACTTCGACGACATCCACTACTTCGTGCGTGCGTCCGAGAAGGCCGAGCGCTCGTGGGACGACGTCCCCGAGGACGTCAAGAAGACCTTCGACCGCCTGGGCATCCCGGAGGCCGAGCGCAAGTTCCTCGCCGGCGTCGGCGCCCAGTACGAGTCCGAGGTCGTCTACCACCAGGTCCGCGAGGACCTCGAGAAGCAGGGCGTCGTCTTCCTCGACATGGACTCCGGCCTGCGCGAGCACGAGGACCTCGTCCGCGAGCACTTCGCGTCGATCATCCCGCCGAACGACAACAAGCTCGCCGCGCTGAACAGCGCCGTCTGGTCGGGCGGGTCGTTCGTCTACGTCCCGCCGGGCGTCTCGGTCGAGATGCCGCTGCAGGCCTACTTCCGCATCAACACGGAGAACATGGGCCAGTTCGAGCGGACGCTGATCATCGCCGACGAGGGCTCGTACGTGCACTACGTGGAGGGCTGCACCGCGCCGACGTACTCGTCGGACTCGCTGCACTCCGCGGTGGTGGAGCTGATCGCCAAGCCCGGCGCCCGCATCCGCTACACGACCGTGCAGAACTGGTCGCAGAACGTCTTCAACCTCGTCACGAAGCGCGCGGTCGCCGAGCGCGATGCGACCGTCGAGTGGGTCGACTGCAACCTGGGCTCGAAGCTCACGATGAAGTACCCGTCGGTCTACCTGATGGGCGAGCGCGCCCACGGCGAGATCCTCTCGATCGCGTTCGCCGGCAAGGGCCAGCACCAGGACGCGGGCGGCAAGATCGTCCACGCCGCCCCGAACACGACGTCGAACATCTTCGCCAAGTCGATCTCCAAGGACGGCGGGCGCTCGTCGTACCGCGGCCTGCTCGAGGTCGCCAAGGGCGCGACGGGCTCACGGTCCAAGGTCGTCTGCGACGCGCTTCTGCTGGACGAGGACTCGCGGTCGGACACGTACCCGACGATCCGCATCGGCGAGGACGACGTCGACGTCGGCCACGAGGCGACGGTGTCGAAGGTCGGCGAGGAGCAGCTCTTCTACCTCCAGGCCCACGGCATCGACGAGGAGGAGGCCTCCAAGCTCATCGTCAACGGGTTCATCGAGCCGATCGTCAAGGAGCTCCCGATGGAGTACGCGGTCGAGATGAACCGGCTGATCGAGCTGCAGATGGAGGGCTCCATTGGCTGATTGGACCGCACTCCCCCTGCCGCAGCACAAGGGGGTCGCGGGCTGGGAGTTCACCGAGCTGAAGGGCTTCGACCTCGCCTCCTTCCCGCGCGTCACGCGGCACGAGGGCGACAAGATCGACGTTCCCGAGCCGGTGTTCGCCACGCCCGAGGACTCCGTCCTGCTGACGCAGGTCGACGCCACCTGGGACGAGGCCGAGGCCGCGACCGTCGAAGGCCCGCTCGTGATGAGCCTGTCGCAGGCCGTCGAGCAGCACGGCGACCTCGTCGACCGCTACCTCGGCACGGTCGTGCCGGTCGAGGATGACCCCTTCGTCGCCCGCAACGCGGCGGAGTGGGAGGGCGGCGCGTTCGTCTACGTCCCGCGCAACACGGCGCTCGACGCGCCGGTCCTGCTCAGCGCCATCCAGGCCCAGCAGGGCAGCGCGCTCAACTGGCGCGTGCTCATCGTGCTGGAGGAGGGCGCGCAGGCCGAGGTGTGGGAGCAGTACCTGTCGTCCGCCGACGGCCTGTTCACCACCGTGGTCGAGCTGGTCGTCGGGCCGAACGCGAACCTGCGCTTCGTCTCCGCCCAGGACCTCGACGAGAAGTCGTGGATCTTCGGCCGCCAGCGCGCCCGCGTGGAGCGCGACGGGACGCTCGACTGGGTCGTCCTCGGGTTCGGCGGCGCGAACGGCAAGGTCTTCCAGAACACGATCCTCGACGGCGAGGGCGCGACCGGCAAGGTCACGGGGGCGTACGCGATGCGCGGCCGCCAGCACCTCGACTTCGACACGACGCAGGAGCACGCGGCCGCCAACTGCGTGTCCGACCTGGCGTTCCGCGGGATCCTCACCGGGCGCTCGAGCGTGGTGTGGCGCGGGATGATCAAGGTCGACCCCGGCGCGCAGCAGACCGACGCCTTCCAGGAGTCGCGCAATCTGCTGCTGTCGAAGAAGGCGCACGCCGACGCGATCCCCGGCCTCGAGATCCTCGCCAACGACGTCCGCTGCACGCACGCGGCGGCGATCGCCCAGATCGACCCCGAGCAGGTCTTCTACCTGCGCTCCCGCGGCCTCTCGAAGGCGGCGGCCGAGCGGCTCGTGGTCGAGGGCTTCATGGCCGAGCTCGTGGAGCGCTTCGAGGAGGGCGCCGTCCGCGAGGCGCTCGCCGGCGCGCTCGAGCGCCGGCTGGCGTCGGTGCTCGGGACCGAGCCGCACCCGCTCACGTAGCGCGGCCGTCTACTCGGACGGCTCGTCGTCGCCGGCGTCCTTGCGGATGTCCTCGGCGACGAGCCGCTTGAACGGCTCCAGCCGCTCGAACAGCTCCTCCGGCTCCACCGGCTCCTCGGGCTCGCGGGTCCCGATCAGCCACGGCGCCGCCTCGACGGCGGTGTTCCACGCGACCTCGTCGGTGTCCTCGCCGTCGCCCGCGCTCGCGCCGCCGGCCGGTGCGGCCGCGGCGGCCGGCCCGATCGCGTCGAGGTAGACGTTGTGGAAGCCGTTGCGGTCCTCCTCGTGCCACGTGACGTGCGCGCGCTTGCCCTCGTAGGCCGCGGCCTCGCGGCCGATCGGCGGCCGGAACGTCGTGAACTCGCGGCCGTCGGCGTCGCGCACCACGAAGCGGGTGTGGCCCGACTTGGTCTGCGTCTCCTTCACCGAGACGACGTCGACGTCCGCTTCCTGTCGGTCGCCCATGCTCTTCCGGATACCCGTGCCGCGAGTGGCGGGAACGACGCCCAACGCTCCGAGCAACGGTGCAAGACGCGGGCGTGCAGTCGGTGCCGCCCATGAGAGGCCGCCGCGGCACGCCCGGTCCCGATCGCATCCGCGGCACGCCGAAGCCCGACGAGGACCGCGCCAGCGTCGACCCCGAGGAGATCTTCTTCTCCGACTGCGAGCACGGCTTCGCGGGCTGACGCTCCGTATCCTCGCCTCGCATGGCGACGGCGTGGATCACGGCCGAGGCGGCGCGGATCGCCGCGGCGGCCCCGGAGGAGCTGCGCGCGCTGGTCGCCGTCTCGACGCCGTCGGGCGACCCGGTGGCCGCGGAGCGGGCGGTCGACGTCGTCCGCGGCCTGCTGCACGGCGCGGCGGAGGTCGAGCGGCAGCCGTGCTCGACGCCGAACCAGGCCGACGACCTCATCGTGCGCGTGCGCGGGAACGGACCGCGGCGGCTGCTGCTCGTCGGCCACCTTGACACCGTCGTCGCGCACGCCGACCACCGGCCGCTGCACCGCGACGCGAGCGAGCCGGATCACCTCGTGGGGTCGGGCGCGACGGACATGAAGGGCGGCGACGTGCTCGCGCTCGGCGTCCTGCGCTCGCTCGCGGATGCGCGCGACGGGGCGCCGGACTTCGCGGAGGTCGCACTGCTGCTCGTCAACGACGAGGAGTGGCGGATCGCGCCGTTCGTGCACACCGAGCGCTTCGCGCACTTCGACGCGTGCCTGTGCTTCGAGGCGGGGCAGCTCGCGCCGGACGGGGAGGAGGCGGTCATCGTCAAGCGCAAGGCGGCGGGCACGGTCCGTGTCACCGCGCAGGGCCGCGAGGCGCACTCCGGCTCGTCGCCCGACAAGGGAGCGAACGCCCTGCTCGCGCTCGCCACGGCGGCCCAGGCGATCGCGAGCCAGCACGACCCCGCCGGGGCCGACGCGCTCACGTCGGTGCCGACGATCCTGCGCTCCGGCGACGCGTTCAACGTCGTGCCGGCCAGCGGCGAGCTCATCGGCGACATGCGCGCCGCCGACGCGTCCGCGTTCCGACGCGTCCTCGACGCCGTCCCGGAGGAGGTCGGCGGAGCGACGCTCGAGGCCGAGCTGCTCCGGATGTGGCCCGGCATGGACGCCATCGAGGCCACCAGGCCGCTGCTGGCCCGCGCCGGCGAGCTCCTCGGCGCGCCGATCCACGGCGGCGCCCGCGGCGGCGCCAGCGACGCGAGCCACCTCGCCACCGCGATCCCCCTCACGGTCGACGGCCTCGGCCCCCGCGGAGGCCACGCCTACCACCCCGACGAGTTCGTCAAGGAGTCCTCCTTCGAGCCGCGCGCGGCCGTCGCCCTCGCGCTCGCCGCGGCGGCGCTCGAGCCATGATCCTTCGCAGGGTGGGGCACGCGATCGTGCGTCTCGCCCCGGCGGTGCGGTGCTCTCGGTGCGGGAAGCCGCTCTTCCGCGCCGTGCCGGTCATCGCGAATGGGCGGCTGCGGCTCTACGGCGCGGAGCGCAGCGTCGTGCGGGTCGAGTGGACGTCGCGGCACACGCTCGCGTTCCGCCACGAGGCCGCGGACGCGTGCGCGCGGGACATCACGCTGCCGGTCGCCGAGCTGTGATCGCGACGGTGCTTGTGACGCACCTCGACGCCGAGGGCGTCGCCGCGTCGCTGGCGCAGCACCCGCCGGGCGCGAAGGTCGTCGTGTGCCACGGCGGCAGGCGCGAGGACTTCGACGCCGTCGAGCACGCCGACAAGCTCTTCATCGAGGACCCGTCGCTGCGCGGGCCGATGGAGCGGCAGTCCTACGCCGAGGTCCTCACGCGCGCCTACCGGGAGGTCATCGCGCACGACGAGGCGATCGACCTCGTCTACCTCGCGGAGTACGACCACGTGTTCCTGCGCCCCGACTACGAGCACGCGCTGCGCGCGGCGATCGACCACGCCGGCGCGGACTTCCTCGGCAAGAACTGCTCGCGCCGCGACGACACGAACTGGCCGCACGCGCTGCGCGCCCGGCAGGACCCGCGGCTTGCCGGCCGCGAGCTCTGGGGCTGCCTCGGCACGGGGATGCTCATGCGCCGCGCCGTCCTCGAAGCGCTGGCCGGCGAGCCGGAGATCCCCGGCTACCTCGAGCTGGCGATCCCGACGGCGGTCAACCGGCTCGGGTTCCGCCTCGACGACGTCGACCGCTTCAGCGACCTCTACGCGTACGTCAACGCGCCCCCGGAGAAGGATCGGGCCTCCGTGGAGGAGGCCCGATCAGCAGGTCACTTCTTCGTGCACCCGTTCAAGCGGGTGCGGGAGCTCCGGGCGGCTACGCCCGGAACTTCACCCACTTCGACTTGACCGGCGCGTACGGGCTGCGGCCGGGGTAGACGGCGCGGACCCGCCAGAGGCCGCCGTACTTGAGCTTCTGCACGAACGTCATCGTGAGGTTGCGGTCGCCGCGGTTGGCCACCTTGCCGCCGCCGTGGATCTTCTTCCACTTGCCGCGGCGGAGGTTCTGCCACTCGACGAAGATCGGGCCCTTGACCGGCGCCAGCGCCGGCTTGATCGCCGGGGCGATCTGGACCTGGAAGCGGCGCGTGCGCCCCTTGCCGCCGATCTTCAGCACGTAGTACTTCGCCTTGACGGCCGGCAGCTTGCCCGGCGGGACGATCGAGATCGGGATCTCGACGGTCGCCGCGTTGCCGGGGTCGTCGACCGCGGTCACGACAAGCGTCGCGCTGCCCGGCGGGACGCGCTTGAGCTCGCCGCCCGACGGCTTGTAGAAGCCCGACCAGTCGGCCGCGCAGACGTCCTTGCACGGCTTCCCGGCGACGAAGTCGATCGGCGCGACCGTCGTGTAGTCGCCCGCGACCGACGGCGCGTTCGACCAGCCGGCGATCTTGCCGCCGCCGTCGTTGAGGCGCGCCTCGACGGAGATGCTGCGCGTGTCGCCGCCCGCCGTCTTGACGCGGACCGGGATCTTCGACTTGTAGGCGAACATCTGCCGCGGCTGCGGCGAGACGACCTCGATCTGCGGAGCGACGAAGTCGCCGCACGGCTCGGTCAGCTTGTCGCCGTCGGCGGTGTAGCTCTTGAAGGCGGCCAGCGCGGGGGCGTTGCCCGAGTCGAAGAGGCCGTAGCCCGCGTCACGGTCGGTGTACCAGAGCGCCGCCTTGACGTAGTCGCCCTCCTGCGCGAGGCAGTGGAAGCCCTCGAGCATGAACTGGGCCTGCTGCGCCGGCGTCACGCCCTCGTTCTTCTTGCCGGCCCACTGGCCGACCGGGCAGGTCGCGCTGGAGACCATCCAGCCCATCTCGGTGACGTAGACGCCCTTGTCCGCGTCGCCGTTGGCGACCATGACCTTCCGGACCTCCTTGATGCCCAGGAAGGTGTACCGGTTCTCCTTGCCGTCGACGAAGAGCCGCTTGTACGGCGAGTCGATGAGGCAGGCGGTGTCCGTGTGGACGCCCACGCCGTCGAACGAGCCCTTCGCGCCGGCGGCGTACGCCGCCTGGATGAAGTCGTAGTTGTTGCCGGTCGTCGGCCCCATGAGGACCGTCGCGGTCGGGTCGACCGACTTGACGCCGGAGTACGAGCGCTTGAGCAGGTCGACGTAGTTCGCGACGTTCGGAGCGGGACGCCACCACTGGCCCTCGTCCTGCTCGTTCCAGATCTCGTACGCGATCGTGTTCGAGCCGGCCAGGCCGCGCGCGAGCCGCGCCAGGCGGTTCGCCCAGTCCTGCGGGTCGGCGGGCGGGTCGTGCGTGGCGTTCGCGACGACGAACATCGTCTTCAGCCCGAGGCGCTTCTCGGTCTGGACCTTCTGCGCGAGCTGCGAGACCGACGGCTGGCTGTTGACGTCGAAGTCGTCGAGGAAGAGGAAGTGCCGGACCCACTGGGCGCCGGTCCCGGCGGCCTCCTGGATCTGCGCGTCCGTGACGGAGACCCCGCCGGCGATGTTCAGGCCCGGCTCCGGGCCGGTCTTCGTCCACGCCGCCTGGGCGGCAGCCGGGACGAGGAGGCACGCGAGCAGGGCGAGCAGGGGGATGGTTCGACGCACTTGAGCAGGACTCCGGGGTGGGGAACGGACGGGCTCCAGCCACAGCATCGGAACGGGCGCGGGGGAGCTTTAGCCCCCGGGGACCCCGGGGTTAGCGTGAGCGACGTCACACAGGTGGCGGTCCGTCACCGCAAGTCGCTATCTTCTCCGCCGTTGTTATGACCAGCCGAGTCTTCGCCCCCGGTGGGCGGAGAGCGGGGGATCCATTGGTCGCTGCCCGTCAGCGACCGGGGGCGAATCACCGTCTTCGTGCGGTGTAGCGCTGCTCTTTCTGCGCGAGCCCGACAGCTAACCCCGTAGGCGCCCCGTGAAAGAGAGAGGTCGTCGTCCGCGTGCCCATGCAGGTCCCGTTCTCCCGATGCGTCGTGCTGGTCGCGACGTGCCTCGCCGTGCTTCTGACCGGTCCGGTCGCGTCGTCCCAGGCGGCCAAGCTGGGCTCACGCCAGCTGACGGAGGGCTCCCGCGGCGCCGACGTGCGCCAGCTGCAGTCGCTGCTGCGCAAGGCCGGGTTCCGCCTGCGCGCCGACGGCGTCTTCGGCCACGGCACGTACAAGATCGTCCGCGTCTTCGAGCGCGAGCTCGGCCTTCCCGTCGACGGCGTCTTCACCCGCACCGACCTGCGCCGCCTGCGCGCCGCCCTGAAGCCGGCCACCAGCAACGGCGGCATGACCTACGGCGCGGAGCAGAACAAGAACCGCGCCCGCGCGGTCTCCACGCAGGAGGTCGCGGGGGAGAAGGCGCAGCTCACCTCCGACGGCCTGGCGATCGCCCCGGCGAGCGCTCCGCAGGAGGTCAAGGACATCATCGCCGCGGGCAACAAGATCGCGAAGCTGCCGTACCGCTACGGCGGCGGCCACGGCGACTGGGAGGACACGGCGTACGACTGCTCCGGCTCGGTGTCCTACGCGCTCCACGGCGCGAAGCTGCTCAAGGCGCCGATGCCCTCCGGCTCGTTCACCTCGTGGGGCAGGAGCGGCCCCGGCGAGTGGGTCACGATCTACGCCAACGGCGGTCACATGTACATGGTCGTCGCCGGTCTGCGGTTCGACACGAGCGGCCGCTCGCGGGCGGGAACGCGCTGGCAGAAGGACATGCGTTCCGCGTCCGGGTACACGGTGCGCCATCCTGAGGGGCTCTGAGCTCCCCAGAACCCCTTCGCCACCCGAGCGCCGACGAGGAGCTCTTCGCCGCCGAGCTCCCGTCGGTCCTCGCGGAGATCACCGACGCGCAGCGCGTGGAGCGCATGCGCGCGGAGCTCGCCAACGGCTTCGAGATCCTGGGCGGGATCGAGCGCGGCGTCGCCGTCTTCGGGTCGGCGCGCACGCCGGAGGACCACCCGCGCTACGCGTTCGCCCGCGAGGTCGGGTGCGCGCTCGGGCAGGCGGGGTTCACGATCATCACGGGCGGCGGCCCCGGCCTCATGGCCGCGGCCAACCGCGGGGCGCGCGACGCGGGCGCGCCGTCGGTCGGCCTGACGATCGACCTGCCGTTCGAGCAGCACGAGAACAAGTGGCTCGACACGCGAGTCGACTTCCACTACTTCTTCGCGCGCAAGGTCATGTTCGTCCGCTACTCGGGCGCGTTCGTCGTGCTGCCCGGCGGCTTCGGGACGATGGACGAGCTGTTCGAGGCGCTCACGCTGATCCAGACGCGCAAGATCCGCTTCTTCCCCGTCGTCCTCGTCGGGACCGACTACTGGGGCGGGCTCGTCGACTGGCTGCGCGACCGGATGCTCGCCGACGGCAACGTCTCGCTGCAGGACATCGCGATGCTGCGCGTCACCGACTCGGTCGACGAGATCGTCGCGCTGTGCTCGGCGGCCGCGGACCGTCAGTGGACGGCGCGGCCGGGGAACTCGTAGGCCACGCCGGTCAGCTCCTCCGACGCCTCCCAGAGCCGCCGCGCGCTCTCCTCGTCGCGGGCGCGGCCGTTCGGCTGCACGAAGACGGGGTGCCCGCGCATCTCGCCGGCGCCGTCGGGGCCGATGAAGCTGCCGCCGGGCAGGTCCGGGACGGTCGCGGCGTAGAGCGTCGGCAGCGCGCCCATCGCGTCGCTCTGGGCGAACGTGCGGTTCAGGACCGCCATGAGGCCGCGCTCGAGCGGGTTCGGCGTGTGGGACTGCAGCTGCGTCGCGGAGTAGCCGGGGTGGGCGGCGACGCTCGTCAGCGGGCTGCCGGCCGCGGCGGCTCTGCGCTGCAGCTCGAGCGCGAAGAGCAGGTTCGCGAGCTTCGACTGCCCGTAGGCGAGCCAGCGCACGTAGTGGCGGTCGCCCTGCAGGTTGTCGAAGTTGATCCGGCCCGTCTTGTGGGCGGTGCTCGAGATCGTCACGACGCGCGGGTCGGCGGCGCGCTCGAGCTTCGGCAGCAGCAGGCCGGTGAGCGCGAAGTGGCCGAGGTGGTTCGTGCCGAGCTGCAGCTCGAAGCCGTCCTCGGTCCGCGCGCGGGCGACGGCCATGACGCCCGCGTTGTTGATCAGCACGTCGACGTGCTCGCCGGGCAGGTCGTCGGCGAACGCGCGCACGGAGGCGAGGCTGGCGAGGTCGAGCGCGCGGACGTCGAGGTCGGCGGACGGGACCTGCTCGCGGATGCGCTTCTCCGCGGCGCGGCCCTTCTCGACGTTGCGGCAGGCGAGCACCACGCGCGCGCCGCGGCGGGCGAGCTCGAGCGCCGCGTGCAGTCCGATCCCGCTGTTGGCCCCGGTGACCACGAACGTGCGGCCGGACTGGTCGGGCACGTCGGCGGCGGTCCACTTCGGTGGCATCGGGTCAGTCTCCCGCATCGGGGCGGCGGCGATCGCGCTTGCGCTCGCCCTGGCGGCGCTTGGCGTCCAGGCGCTTGACGCGCGACGCCTTGGTGGGCTTGGTGGGGCGCCGCGACTTCGGGACGTGCAGCGCGCGCTCGATGCGGTCGCGCAGCCGCTGCAGCGCGAGCTCGCGGTTGCGCGTCTGCGAGCGCGCGTCCTGCGCGACCGCGGTCACGCGCGCGCCGTGGCGCGCGCGGACGCGCTGCTTCTGGTGGTCGGTCAGGACCGCGGACGCGTCCACGTCGAAGACCGCCTCCACGCGGGAGGCGGTGACGTTGGCGTGCTGGCCGCCCGGGCCGGAGGACCGGCTCGTGCGGACCTCCGCCTCTGCGATCAGCGCGGTCCAGTCGATCAGGTGTCGGCGGGGTGGTCGGAGTTCCCCCGGATGGATTCCATCTTGTAGTCGTCCGGGTTGTCCACCTTCTCCCCGTCGATCTCGACCGATCCGTCCTCGTGGCGCCGCACGCTCGACGGGCCGAGGTTCTTCTCGGGGCCCTCGTCGTAGCCGTGGTCGCCCTCGCCGCCGCCGAACGTGACGTACTTGGCCTCGTCGTCCGGCCACTCCTCGAGGTCCTTCGGCGGGTCGTCCTCGAGCTCGGCGACCTTCTCGTGCGCCTTCTCCCACTGCTCCTTGGCGTCGCCCATCGTTCCTCCCCTTCGTCGCTCCGGAAGTTGGTACCCGCCCGCGCCCGCGCTTGCACGGCGAAGCGACTGCCGCTCAGGTACGTTGCCGCCGACAGCAACCCCCGCAGCACACGGAGGACCGACCTTCCATGGCCACAGGGACCGTCAAGTGGTTCAGCGACGACAAGGGCTTCGGGTTCATCACGCCCGATGAGGGGAGCCGCGACCTGTTCGTGCACTTCTCCGGCATCGCCGAGGACGGCTACCGCTCGCTCCCCGAGGGCGCGCGCGTGTCCTACGAGGAGGAACCGGGCGACAAGGGACCGAAGGCCGTCAACGTCCGGAAGATCTAGCGCCGGGCGTCAGTGGTCGGCGACCTCGCCGCCGCCGGCGACGGGGAGCCCCTCGTCGTGCCAGCGCTGCAGGCCGCCGGCCATCGACCACGCGTCGTAGCCCGACGCCCGGAACGCCTGCGCCGCCATCGCGCTGCGTGAGCCGAGGCGGCACTGGAAGACGATCTGCTGATCGCGCGGGAGCGTCTCGGCCTGCGAGGCGAGCCGCTCGAGCTCGATGTGGCGCGAGCCCTCGATGTGGCCCGCGTCGCGCTCGTACGGCTCGCGCACGTCGATCACGACGGCCTCGCCGCTGTCGAGCAGCTCCTTGGTCTGCTGCGGAGTGACTTCGATCTCGGTGTTCACGAGGGGGTTCTTCGCCATGTCGCATCGGATGATGCCGACGTCCGCCCTCACGATACGACGACGCGTCCATATCCTCGGTGCGAGAGATGCGGCTTCGCGCGTACACCCGGCTGCAGGTCGACGAGCGGCGCCGGCAGCTGCTCGACCGTGCGACCGAGCTGTTCGCCACCCACGGCTACGACGAGCTGTCGATGGCGAAGATCGCGCGCGAGGCGGGCGTCTCGAAGCCGCTGCTGTACCACTACTTCCCGAACAAGCGGAAGCTGTTCGAGGCGGTGCTCGCGGCCGGGACGGAGGAGGCGCTCGCGCGGATCGCGACCGATCCGAGCCGGCCGGGGCACGAGCAGCTGCAGGAGGCGCTCGACTCCTACCTCGAATGGATCGCCGGGAACCCGGGCGCGTACGAGAAGCTCATGCGCAGCGCCGGGATCCCCGAGGTCCGCGAGGTCATCGACGGCGTCCGCGAGTCGACCGCGCAGCGGATCCTCGAGGGCCTCGTCCCCGGCGGCGCCCCGCCGGCCGTCCGCGCCGCCGTCCGCGGGTGGCTCTGGTACATGGACGGCGTCTGCCTGGACTGGGTGCGCGAGAAGGACCTCGAGCGCGACCGGGTGAGAGGCCTCCTCCTCGGGACGCTGCTCGGCGCCCTCACCGCGGCGGGGTTCGACCCGGCGCCGCTGTTCGCGGCGGCGGAGACCCCGGAGTAGGGGCGGCGCGGAGACGCGTCAGCCGACGGGGAGGTCTTCGGGGAGCGGGACCTCTTGCGGCGGCCGGCCGGTCTGCTCGTCCCACGACTCGAACGCCTCGCCGTCGCGGCCGACGTGCTCGCCGTGGCCGCCGAGCGCGAGCATCACGAGCTTCTCGCGGCCCCGGTTGACGAGCTGGCGGCGCGTCTGCGCGGGGACGTGGACGAGGACGTCGGGGCCGAAGACGTGCTCCTCGCCCTCGACGAGCAGCGTCAGCGTCCCCTCGAGCACGAGGTAGACCTCCTCCTGCTGCCCGTGCCGGTGGATCCGGCCGCGCTGGCCGGGGAGCAGGACCATCTGGTTGATCCCGAAGGACGTCACGCCGAGGTCGGAGCGCAGGCGGACGAAGCGCTCGTCGGCCGTGCGGTCGAGCCGTGCGGTGGAGATGCTCATCGCGACCGGGATACTGGCACGCGTGTGGAGCAACTGGTCCGGCGAGCAGACGTGCGCGCCGCGGGCGATCGAGCGGCCGGGGACGACCGCGGAGGTGGCCGCGGCGGTCGAGCGGGCCGCCGAGCGCGGCGAGGTCGTCCGCGTCGCCGGTGCCGGGCACTCGTTCACCGACGCGGTGCTCACCGAGGGGACGCTGCTGCGGCTCGACGCGATGGACGCGATCGTCGACGCCGATCCCGGCAGCCGCCGCGTCCGCGTGCAAGCCGGCATCAGCCTGCGCAAGCTCAGCGACGGCCTCGCCCGGTACGGCCTCGCGCTCGAGAACATGGGGGACGTCGACCCGCAGTCGATCGCCGGCGCGACGGCGACCGGCACGCACGGCACGGGGGCGACGCTGCGGAACCTGTCGGCGGCGGTCGAGGCGGTGCAGCTCGTCGACGGCCGCGGCCGCGTGCGCGAGCTCGAGGGCGGCGACGCGCTGCGGGCCGCGCGCGTCTCCGTCGGGGCGCTCGGCGTCGTGACGGAGATGACGCTGCGCTGCCTGCCGTCGTACACGCTGCACGGCGTCGACGAGCCGCAGCCGCTGGAGGAGACGCTCGCGTCGCTGCACGAGCGCGCCGCCGCGCACCGGCACTTCGAGCTCTACGTCTTCCCACACACGCGGACGGCGCTCACGCGCACGAACGACGTCGTCGCGTACCCGCCGCGCCCGGAGCCGGTGCGCAAGCGGCTGCTCGAGGACGAGCTGCTCACCAACGGCGGCCTGCGCCTGGCCTGCGAGGTGGCGAGGCGCCGGCCGGAGCTCGTCCCGCGCATCACGAACGCGATGGTCGCGCAGGTCGGCCGGCGCGTCCGCCACGACCGCTCCGACCGCATCTTCACGAGCCCCCGCCGCGTCCGGTTCACCGAGATGGAGCAGGCGTTCCCGCGCAACGCGGTCCCGGAGGTCATCCCGGAGATCCTCGAGACGCTCGAGCGCCACCCGGTCGTGTTCCCGATCGAGATCCGCTTCGTCGCCGCCGACGACGCGCTGCTGAGCCCGGCGGCGAACCGCGACACCGCGTACGTCGCCGTCCACAACTTCGTCGGCATGCCGTGGGAGCAGCCGTTCCGCGAGGTCCAGGCGATCGGCGACCGGTACGCCGCGCGCCCGCACTGGGGCAAGCGCCACTTCCACGACGCCGCGTCGCTCGCGCCGCGCTACCCGGAGTGGGACGCGTTCCAGTCGGTCCGCGGGGAGCTCGACCCCGACGGCCGCTTCACGAACGGGTACGTCCGCCGGGTCCTCGGTTGAGCTCGTCGGCCTGCAGCTGAGCGTCCTCGCGCGCGAGGCGCAGCTCGCTCGTCAGGTCGGCGCCGCTCAGCGCGGGCGGCAGCTCCTTGATGACCCGCTCGCCGCCGTCGGGACCGCGCAGCGCGACGATCAGCGTGCCGTCCTGCTCGGACCGCGTGATGACGTTCCACTGCGGCGCCGGCGCGGACCGCCGGCCGAGCAGCACGTAGATCGCCGCGGCCAGCAGCGCGAAGACGACGATGATCTCGAGCGCGATCATCCCGTCGCGCCCTGCGCCCCGACGATCGTGCTGACGTTGCCGCCGAGCGCCTGCAGGCCCTCGGGCAGGGACTTGATCGCGTCGATCCGCGCCTGGGCCGGGTTGCCCGCGTACGCGTTGCGGGTGGCGCGGATCGCGCGCGCCTTCTGCTCCGCCACCCGGCGGTCGCCGATCGCGGTCTCGACGCGCTGCTGGGCGTCGAGCCGCTTCTGGGCGACCTGGGCGCGCGCGGCGGTCGCCGCCGTGACCGCCTCCTGGACCTCGGGGTCGAAGCGGATCTGCACGAGGCGGAACTGGACGCCGTCGAAGAAGTGGCCGCCGAGCGTCTCGTCGAGGTCCTGCTGCAGCGTCTGGGCGATCTTCGTCTGCACGGCGCTGAGGTTCTGCGTCGTGTCGCGCGCGTCGACGCGGCCGGTGATCGCCGCGTTCGTGTCCTGCACGTAGGCGCACGTGTTGTTGAGCTGCACGCAGCGGTACTGGCCGATCGCCTCGCGCAGCGCGTTGTCGAGCACCGGGCGGAACTGGACCGACAGGAACTCCGCCCACCCGGTCTCGCCGTCGTAGGGATGCTTGCCGTTGAACGTGCGCACGCCGAAGCGCTGGTAGAACTGCTTGACCGTGGCCGCGTCGGTGCTGAGCCGGAAGAGCGCCTGGCCCTCGATGCGGACCTGGACGGCGTCCTGCGTGGGCGTCTCGAAGAAGTCGACCGTGCGCCGGTCGCTGTTGGCCGGGTCGGCGCTGATCACGTAGTTGCGCTCGGTCACCGGGAAGCAGCGCTGCGTGTTGAACGCGCCGATGAACTTCACGCCGCTCGACGGCTGGCGCACCTCCTTGACCCCGCGTCCGTCGAACGGGCCGCCCTCCTGGACGACGCAGATCTGGCTGGGCGGGACGGACTTCAGGCCGCTGATCCCGACGACGACGATCATCAGCGCGGCGAACGCGAGCACGCCGGCGATGCCGAGGCGGCGGACTGAGCTCTGCATGGCGCACCATTCGCCGGTGCTAGAGGAACGCCTGCCCCTCGCCGCGGTAGGTCGGCACGACGTCCACCACTTCGGCACCGCGCACCAAGTGCAGCGCGTCGAAGCGCTCGCACAGCTCGCCCGCCTTCGCGTGGCGGAAGAAGACGACGTCGCCGACGCGGAGGGCATCGGCGGCGGGGCCGAGCAGCGGCGTCTGCACCTCGCCCGCGCCCTCGAGCTTGTCGAGCTTCAGCCCGGACGGCAGGTGGGGCGAGGGGAGGCGGTCGGCGCCGGCCGCGCCCGACGCGTGGTACCCGCCGCCGAGGACCGTCGCCACGCCGGGGCCGGGCCGGCGGACGACCGGCAGCGCGAAGAGCGCGGCCGGCCGCGGCGCGAACGCGCGGTATGCGTCGAAGAGGGTCGGCGCGTAGAGGCCCGACCCTGCCGCCACCTCGGTCACCGCCGCCTCGCGGGCGGTGCGCTCCAGCGACCCGGTGCCGCCGCCGTTGACGAGCTCGATCTCCGGCGCGGCCGCGCGCACCGCGGCGACGACCTCGGCGCGGCGCCCGGCCAGCTCGCGCCCCGACGCGGCCTGCATCACGCGGATCGCCACGCCGCGCGCCTTCGCGGTCGGCGGCGCGTCGCCGACCCCCGCGATCTGCGCCTCGTAGGCCATCAGGCCGGTGAGCGCGAACCCGTCGCGCCCCGCGATCGCGCGGGCCAGCGCCGCCGCCTGCTCGGGGGTGCGCAGCGGCGAGCGGCGCGCGCCGATCGTCACGCGGCCGCCGAGCGCCCGCCACGACGCGTCGAGGTCGAGGCAGACGCGAACCCGCGCGCGCGAGGGGTCGCCGGGCCCCACCACGGCGTCGACGAGGTCCAGCTGCGCGACGTCGTCGACCATGATCGTGACGGCAGCCGCCGCGTCCGCGCCGGTCGCGAGCGCGCGCAGCGCGGCCCGGTCGGCGGTCGGGTAGGCGACGAGCAGGTCGTCGAACCCGTGCCCGTGCAGCCAGAGCGCCTCGGGCAGCGTGAACGCCAGCACGCCCCGGTACCCCGGCCGCCCGAGCACGTCGCGCAGCAGGTGCCGGCAGCGAACCGACTTGCTCGCGACGCGGATCGGCTTCGGCGCCGCGCGGCGCGCCATGTCGGCCGCGTTCGCGTCGAAGGCGTCCAGGTCGACGAGCGCGAACGGCGCGTCGAGGTGCGCGGTGGCGGAACGCAGGCGGGCGAGGTCGTCCATCCCCGGCGGATGCTGCCAGACGCCGGGGTGGCGTCGGGGTGCCCGCCGGGGTCGGCGGCCGCGGGATGTTCCGGTGATCCCCCGATGTGCCGGACGCCGCGGGACGCGAAGGTCCCGGCCATGCGATCGAGAACCCTGCTCATCGGTGCGCTCACCGGCGCGCTGCTGGTCGTCCCCGGCGCCGCTCACGCCTCCACGCTCACCTCCGACGGCGGCACGCTGCTCTTCAAGGCCGCCTCCGGCGAGGAGAACCACGTGATGCTCCAGGCCGCCTACGACGGCTCCGCGACCGTGCGCGTCACGACCAGCGGTCCCTCCGGAGCGATGACGGCGATCCCCGCCGAGTGCGAGGACCACCGCGACTGGGGCTACGTCGAGTGCCCGACGCCGCAGGCCGTGAAGTACGAGCTGCTCGACGGCGACGACAGCTACGGCACGACGTCGGACTCGAACCTGCCGAAGGACATCAAGATCACCGTCGAAGGCGACGAGGGCAAGGACGACCTCAGCGGCTGGGTGCAGCAGGAGACGTTCATCGGCGGCCCCGGCAACGACGAGCTCAGCGGCTGGCTCGGCGACGACACGCTCGACGGCGGCGACGGCGAGGACACGCTCGAGGGCAAGGGCGGCAACGACCACCTGCTCGGCGGCGCCGGCAACGACATGCTGATGCCCGACGGCTACGAGGAGGCGGCGAAGGACGTCGTCGACGGCGGTGACGGCATCGACTCGATCGAGAGCGACTACAGCTCGCGCTTCACCGACCTCGACCCGCCGGTCGCCATCACGTTCGGCGGCGGCGCCGACGACGGCCGGCCGGGCGAGGGCGACGACCTGCGCAACGTCGAGCGGCTGACGCTGTCGGTCGGCGGCCGCGTGGTCGGCAGCGACGCGGGCGAGTACGTGAAGCTCCACCAGGTCGGCGACAACGGCGAGCTGATCGGCAACGGCGGCGACGACGAGCTGCGCGGCGGAGACGGCGAGGACAAGATCGACGGCGGCGCCGGGAACGACAAGATCGACGGCGGCTACGGCGACGACACCATCGTCGGCGGCCCCGGCCGCGACGTCATCTCCGCCGACCTGCAGACCGGCGACTGCGGCCCGCTGTGGTGCAAGTACCCCTACGGCAACGACACGGTCGACGTGCGCGACGGCGAGGCCGACTCGGTCAGCTGCGGCGCCGGCACGGACAAGGTGACCGCCGACGCCGCCGACACCGTCGCGCCGGACTGCGAGACGGTCGAGCGCAGCGGCGGCGGCTCCGGGCCCACGGGGCCGACCGGGCCCACCGGCCCGATCACGCCGGGCCAGCCGACGACGTCGACGGCCAAGATCAAGCTCGCGGGCGCGACGAAGCTGCGCACGGCGCTGAGGCGCGGCCTGACCCTGAAGCTCACGGGCGTCCCCGCCGGCCTGGTCGCGGTGAAGGCGCTGAGCGGCAAGAAGACCGTCGCCAAGGGCATGGGCACCGCCAAGGCCAACGGCACCGCGAAGGTCACGGTGCGTTTCACGAAGGCGGCGAAGAAGGCGCTCGCCCGCAAGCGCAGCGTGAAGCTCACGATCGTCGCCGGCAGCGCCCGGGCCGCGGTGACGCTGAAGCGCTAGACGGCCTGCGCGACGCGGTCGCCGAGGCTGCGCAGGGCCTCGGCGGCCGCCCGCTCGCCCGAGCGGATGGCGCCGTCCATGTACCCGTTCCAGATCGTCGCCGTCTCGGCGCCGGCCCAGTGGAGCGGCCCGATCGGCTTGCGCAATGCCGGGCCGTACGCGGTCCACGCGCCGGTCGTCATCGAGCAGCCGTAGCAGCCGCGGGTCCACTCCTCCTCGGCCCAGCTGCGCTCGATGTAGCGCTCGGGCGAGCGGGCGCGCTCGCCGAACAGCCGCGCGAAGACGTCGAGCACCTGCGCGCGCCGCTCGCCGGCGGACAGCAGGCCGGCGTTGCGCGCGTGCTGCGCCTCGAGGAACCCGAGCAGCACGCCGGGCGAGCCGTCGGGCGGCGAGTTGTCGTACGTCAGCCGCACCGGGCCGATGTCGCTCGTCCCGAAGCCGTTGAGGCCATCGCGGCGCCAGAACGGCTCGTCGTAGACGGCCATGCACTTCCACACCGTGCCCTGCGGCATCCGCTGCGTCAGCTGGTCGCGGTAGCCGGGCAGCGCGGGGGCGTAGGCGATGCGGCTGGTCAGCACCGGTGGCATCGCGAGGATCGCGCGCCGCGCGCGGACGTCGCCGACCGTCACCCCGTCGTCGTCCCATGCGATCTCGCGCACCGGTGTGGAGAGCCGGATGCGGTCGGCGCCGAGCTCCTCGGCCATGCGCAGCGAGACGCGCTGCGAGCCGCCGGCGAAGCGCCGCTCCTGCGCGCCGCCCTCGGTGCCGGTGAGGTCGTCCAGACCGCCGGCGGAGCGGATGTAGAAGAGCACGTGCAGCAGCGAGACGTCCGCGGGCTCGACCGCCCAGACCGCCTGGCAGATCAGCTCGTAGAACAGCCGGCCGCCCTTGGTGCGGCACCCCGGGCCGTGCAGCCACGAGTGGAACGTCATCGCGTCCCACTGCGCCGCGCGCGGCGCGGTCCACGGCGCCTCGGCGGGGATCGTGCGCGCCATGCGGTCCAGCCGGCGGCGCGCCTGCTCGTAGTCGAGGAGGATCGCCGGGCTGATGCGCGGGATGAGCCCCTTGTAGCGCTTGAGCGCCCCACGCCACTCGATGACGCTCTCGCCCTCGCTGAACGTCGGGAACGTCTCGACGCCGAGCTCCTCGGCGACCTCGAGCAGCCGGTGCTGCGTCGGGCCGACCCACTGGCCGCCGACCTCGACGACCTTCTCGTCGCCGATGTCCTCGTTGAGCGTGCGGCCGCCGACGCGGTCGCGCGCCTCGAGCACGACGACGGAGCGCCCGGCCTTCACCGCCGCGCGCGCGGCCGACAGGCCCGCGAGCCCGGCTCCGACGACGACGAGGTCGACGTCGGCGGAGCTCATCCCCAGAAGAGGTTGTAGAGGCCGAACATCCGTGACGGATCATGCCCGACCGCGGGGCCGTAGCGCATGCGCAACGCCGTGTTGACCGGATGGAAGCCCCAGCGCGACAGCAGCGCCGCGCCCTGCGGGTTGTCGTCGGGGACGGTGATCGTGAGCGGCTGCGGCTCGAGCACGAGGCCACGCAGCACCGCCTCGCCCGCCTCCGGGTCCTCGGCGACGACGGCCGGGCCGGCGCCCCACGGCGTCTGCAGCGCGTAGCCGGCGAGGCGCCCCTCGCGCTCGAAGCCCAGGCCGAGCAGCGCCGGCAGTTCCTGCAGCACCGCGTTGCGGTCCTCGCCCGTCGCGCGGCGGTCGAGGTCGGCGATCGCCTCGCGGTCGGCCGGCCGCAGGCGGCGCACGCCGCGCGGCGGCGGCCCGGGCGGCGTCCCGCGCCATGCCCGTGCGGGGGCCTCCGCAACGAAGCCGACGCGCTCGTACACCGGGCGGCCCATCTCGGTGGCGTACAGCAGGGACGTGCGCGCGCCGCGCTCCTCCAGCCACTCGATCGCCGCGCGCGTGAGCTGCTCGCCCAGGCCGCGCCGGCGGGCGCGGGGCAGCACGCCGAGGGCGCCGATCCAGCCCGTCTCGCCGAAGCTCGCGCAGCAGGCGCCGCCCGCGAGGCGGCCGCGTCCCGCGGCGGCGACGAGGATCTCGCCGCTGTCGGCGTCGCGGGGGTACGTCAGCAGGCGCGCGACGTGCGGGCCGAAGCCCGCCTCGTCAAGCGTCCGCGCGACCGGTTCGTCCGGTCGCGCGGGGCGGATCTCGTAGCGCGGCTCGCGGCGCCTGGAGAACGGCAGGACGGAGGTGCCGGAAGCCACCCCGCCGATGGTACGGCTACAGCGGCTCGCGGTAGCGCTCGCGCACGACGGTGCCGTTCGCACGGTCGCGCCAGGCGAGGCTGTACAGCAGCGAGATGAGCAGGCCGACGATGCCGACCACCATCAAGATCACGCCGACCGTCGAGAGGTCGACTCCGGAGATGGCATCCGTGACCGCGAACTTCAGGATCGCGCCGATGGCGATCAGGAAGAGGCTCGTTCCGATTCCCATGGGGCCCCAGTACCCGGAATACCATCGGCTTCATGCAGACGACCTCCGACCTGTACGCGATCCCGCAGGAGCACCTGGACTTCCGGGACACGATCCGGCAGATCGCGCAGGAGCGGATCGCGCCGCGTGCGGCCGAGATCGACGAGACGGGCGAGTACCCGTGGGACGTCCGCAAGCTGCTCGGCGAGAACGACGTGCTCGCGCTGCCGTTCGACGAGGAGCACGGGGGCACCGGCACCGGCACGCTGATGCTGCAGATGGCCGTCGAGGAGATCGCGAAGGTCTGCGCGTCGTCGGCGCTCATCCTCATGGTCCAGGAGCTCGGGACGCTGCCGATCCAGCTGTTCGGCTCCGACGAGCTCAAGCAGCGCTTCCTCCCGAAGTGCGCGACCGGCGAGTGGTCGCCCGCGTTCGCGCTGTCCGAGCCCGAGGCCGGCTCGGATCCCGCCGCGATGCGCACGAGCGCCAAGCTCGACGAGGGCACCGGCGAGTGGGTCATCAACGGCTCGAAGAACTGGATCACGAACGCCGGGGTCGCCGACTTCTACGTCGTCTTCGCGAAGACCGATCGCGAGAACAACCGGATCACCGCCTTCGTCGTCGAGAAGGACCGGCCCGGCCTCTCGATCGGCAAGCTCGAGCACAAGCTCGGCATCAAGGGGTCGCCCACCGGCTCCCCGGTGTTCGACGACGTGCGGGTGCCGCCGGAGAACGTCATCGGCGAGGTCGGCCGCGGCCTCTCGGTCGCGCTCGGCGTGCTGCAGCGCACGCGCCTCGGCGCGGCGGCGCAGGCGGTCGGGATCGCGCAGGGCGCCACGGACTACGCGTCCGCGTACGCGCGTGAGCGCATCACGTTCGGCCGCCCGATCAACGAGCACCAGGCGATCGCGTTCAAGCTCGCCGACATGGAGGCCGGCACCGCTGCCGCCCGCGAGCTGCTCTACAAGGCCTGCGCGCTCGCCGACCGCGACGCACCCGAGCTCGCGAAGTACAGCTCGATGGCCAAGCTCATCGCCTCCGACAACGCGATGAAGGTCACCGTCGAGGCCATCCAGGTCCTCGGCGGCTACGGCTACGTCAAGGAGTACCCCGTCGAGCGCTACCTGCGCGACGCGAAGATCACCCAGATCTACGAGGGCACGAACGAGGTCCAGCGCCTTGTCATCGCCCGTACCATGCGATAGATGCCCAACCTGCGACGCATCGCCTTCGCCGCGGTCGTCGCGTTCTGCGTCGGGCTGGCCGCCGTCGGGGTCCTGAGCGGGTTCGAGGGCTCGGCGCCGCTGCGGCTGCTGGAGGGCGTCGCGCTCGTCGTGACGCTGTTCGCCGTCATCGGCGGCCTGATGATGGCCTTCGGGCTGCGCCTCGCGAACTGGAGCGAGCCGGAGTCCGAGGCGGAGTTCGAGCGGATCGTGCAGCGGTCCGAGCGGCTGGCGCGCGACGGCCTCGCCGCCGAGCCGGACGAAATGGAGTTCCTCGAGCTCGACCCGTTCCGCGACGAGGACTTCGAGGAGCTCGTGCGCGAGGCGCTCGACGAACTGCCCGACCTGTTGCAGGAGGCGCTGCGGCGCAACGTCGGGGTCGTCATCTCCGACGACGGGCGCCGCCACCGCGCCTACGGCCTGTACCGCGGCGACACCATCGCGCGCGACAACTACCCCGACCAGATCATCATCTTCCGCGACACCCTGCGGCGCGACTTCGGGCACGACCCGGAGCTCCTGCGCGAGCAGGTCACCCGCACCGTGCGCCACGAGCTGGCCCACCACCTGGGGGCCGACGAGCTCGGGGTCAGGGATCTGGGGCTTTAAGGGTCCACATAGGGGTCGAGTCCCGGGGGGTCCCCCGATGTGGCGCCGGCCGTCCGGCCGCAGGATGGCGTCATGTTCTCGGAGACCAAGCGCGTCGCGGCAGGGATCGTCGCGGCGCTGACGCTCACCCTGGCCTTCGCCGGCACCGCCGGCGCGACGCTCCAGCCCGCCGGCGCCGGCGAGCCGCCGACCACCAAGTCGACCACGAACACCTGGTGGTTCTCGTACGCGCCGGTGAACACCGGCTACGTCATGTGCTTCTCGCTCTACAAGGACGGCGGGCAGACGCCCATCAAGACGTGGCCGAACTACCCGGCCGGCGGGCACCCGAGCTCGAGCAACGGGCAGTGCACCGGCGAGTACTACACGAGCCAGTCCGGCACGATCCCCTACACGGAGACGGGGCTCGAGGCGGGCCACACCTACACCGTCTGCGGCACCTCCTTCGAGAACTACGGCGACGGCACGTGGTTCCCGCGCACGGTCACGCTCGGCTCATGCGCGACGACGACGATCGACTTCGGCAAGCCGTCGCTGACCACGTGGGTCGGCGGCGAGGCGCAGTACACGAAGAACCCGATCATCCCCGTGCACATGGCCTACAGCGACGCGCTGAGCCATCCCTGGTCGCAGAACCGCGCGCAGTCCACCGCGAAGGCCGCGACCGTCGGCTGCCTCACCCGCGAGGCGTCGTGCACGCCGAACGCGTACGCCGACGGCTGCTCGACCCCGAACGTCGGCCGCCTCACGGCGTCGGCCGGCTACAAGCAGAACTCGTTCGACTGCGCGTACGACTTCACGCAGTACGAGGACGGCCGCGTGACGTTCTGCGCGACGCAGTCCGACTGGGCGCTGGCCGACAAGCCGAACTCGGTCGACCAGTTCTCGAACCAGACATCGTCGTCGGCGAACACGTCCGACGTCGCGTGCGGGAACGTCATCCTCGACCGCGGCGCGCCCGCGGTGGACGCCGGCGCCGACCGCACCGTGAAGGCCGGCGACCTGGTCAGCTTCTCGGCCACCGCGACCGACGCGCTGTCGGGCGTCGGCGCGATCGCCTGGACCTTCGGCGACAACACGCAGGGGTCGAACGGCGCGGCCGCGACGCACACGTACACGCAGCCGGGCACGTACGTCGCGAAGGCGGCGACGACCGACGGCGCCGGCAACGCGGGCGAGGACACCGTGACCATCACCGTCCAGCCGGCGGGCACGACGACCGGCGGGACCACCACGGGCGGCACGACGACCGGCGGCACCACCACCGGTGGCACCACGACGAAGACGGTCACCTCCACCGGCGGCACGACGACGCAGACGGTGACGCCGACCGAGGCGCGCACGGTGCTCGTCAAGGAGGCCGGCGTCTCGGGCGGCACCGCCTCGGTCGCGCTGCCCGGCCTGGACGTCGAGGCTCCGAAGGCGCTGAAGATCAAGAAGGCGGGACAGAAGCTCCCGGTGCTGCTCGACGCCGAGGGCGCGGGCACGGTGGCGCTGGCGCTCGCCAAGGGGACGAAGGTCGTCTCCCGCGGCGGCACGAAGCTCGCGGCGGCCGGGACGTTCGTCAGCCGCCTCAAGCTGCCCGCGAAGCTGAAGGCGGGCACCTACACGCTGCGCGTCTCGTTCACCCCGAAGGGGCAGGCGAAGGCGACCACCAAGAAGCTCACCGTGAAGATCACGGTGGTCAAGAAGAAGGCCCGCGCCGCATCGGTTCCGCGCGTCGGGCGGCGCGTCTGAGCGTCAATCAACCCTGATGATCAGCTTTGGCGCACGTTGCATTGGCCTGCATAAGGCATGTAGCGTGCGCCAATGGCTCGTACGTTCCTCGCGCAGCGCCTGCAGGACATCACGCGGCGCGACTTCCTGAAGGTCGCCGGGGCAGCGACTGCGGCGGCCGCCTTCCCCGCGGCCACGGCGCGTGCCGCCGGCCCGAAGATCGCCGTCGTCGGCGGCGGCCTCGCGGGGCTGTCGGCGGCGTACCGGCTCAAGCAGGCCGGGTACTCGCCGTGCGTCTACGAGGCGCACCCGAGCCGTCCCGGCGGGCGCTGCTGGACCGGCCGCGGCGCGTTCGCCGACGGGCAGATCTACGAGCACGGCGGCGAGCTCATCGACCAGGGGCACACGGCGATCCGCCAGCTCGCGCAGGAGCTCGGGCTCAAGCTCGACAACCTCCTCAAGGCGGAGGTGAACGGCACGGAGCCGGGCGCGTACTTCGACGGCGGCGCCTACTCGTGGACCGAGGCGACGAACGACCTCAAGGCGATCTGGCAGCAGGTCCACTCCGACGTCAGCGCGGCCTCGTACCCGACGCTCTACAACCTGTCGACGGAGCGCGGGCAGTACCTCGACAGCATCTCGATCGCCAAGTGGATCGACGACTACGTGCCCGGTGGGCACTCGTCGAAGCTCGGCCAGCTGCTCGACGTCGCCTACAACATCGAGTACGGCGCCGAGTGCACCGAGCAGAGCTCGCTGAACATGCTCTACCTGCTCGGCTACAGCGGCCAGGGCAACCTGCGGATCTTCGGCCCGTCGAACGAGAAGTACCACGTGGTCGGCGGCAACGACCAGATCCCGAAGAAGCTCGCGTCGCAGCTGACGGTCAAGTACGGCAAGGAGCTCGTCGCGGTTCGCGAGAACACGTCGGGGACGTACACGCTGTCCTTCCGCGACGGCTCGAGCGTCACCGCCGACAAGGTCGTCATGGCGATCCCGTTCTCGATGCTGCGCTACTCGGTCGACCTGACCGGGGCCAACTTCTCCGGTCTCAAGATGACCGCGATCGAGCAGATGGGGATGGGGACGAACTCCAAGCTCCACGCCCAGTTCACCGACCGCCACTGGAACGGGCTGGGGTCGAACGGCGAGACGTTCTCCGACCGGGGCTACCAGAACACGTGGGAGGTCTCGCGCGCGCAGCCCGGCAAGTCGGGCCTGCTCGTCGACTACACCGGCGGCAACATCGGCGCGGCGCTCACCGGCGACCCCGTGGCGCTCGCGAAGACGTTCGTCAAGCAGCTCGACCCGGTGCTGCCGGGCATCGCGAAGAAGTTCAACGGCAAGGCGACGCTCGACTACTGGCCCGGCTACAAGTGGACCCGCGGCTCGTACTCCTACTGGAAGGTCGGCCAGTACACGGCCTTCGCGGGCGTGGAGCGCGAGGTCGAGGGCAAGTACGGCAAGAACTGCCACTTCGCCGGCGAGCACACCTCCGTCGACTTCCAGGGGTACCTCAACGGCGCGGTCGAGACGGGCGAGCGCGCCGCCGCGGAGATCCTCGCCGACTTCAAGTAGGAGCGCCTACACTTCTCCTATCGGCCCCCGCGAGTGCGACGCCGGGGGGATAAACCGCTCCGCGAGTGCGACGCCGGAGTCCTGATCAGGAGGCAGTTCCTTCCATGCCCGAGGCAGTCATCGTCGACGCCGTGCGCACGCCGATCGGTCGTGCGGTCAAGGGGTCGCTCAAGGACATGCGTGCCGACGACCTGGCCGCAGTGCCGCTCAAGGCGCTGCAGGAGCGCAACCCGGACGTCAACTTCGGTGAGACCGTGGACGTCATGTGGGGCGCCGCGGCCCAGGAGGGCGAGCAGGGGTACAACCTCGGCCGCAACGCCGCGCTCATCGCCGGGATCGACCATCACGTCCCCGGCGTGACGCTCAACCGCTTCTGCTCGTCGTCGCTGCAGACGATCCGCATGGCGTACCACGCGATCAAGTCGGGCGAGGGCGATCAGTACATCGCCGGCGGCTCGGAGGCGGTCTCGCGCGCGCAGGGCGCGAACGTGCCGTTCCACCCGATGCTCGACGGCTCGCCCGAGTCGAAGTACAACGTCTACATCCCGATGGGCCTCACGGCCGAGAACGTCGCGGAGCGCTGCAACGTCTCGCGTGAGGCGCAGGACGAGTGGGCGGTCGTGTCGCAGAACCGCGCGGTCGACGCGCAGGAGAGCGGGCACTTCGACAAGGAGATCGTCCCGGTCACGCTGCCCGACGGCACCGTCGTGACGAAGGACGACGGCCCGCGGCCCGGCACCACGATGGAGAAGCTCGCGTCGCTCAAGCCGGTCTTCAAGGAGGACGGCACGGTGACGGCGGGCAACGCGTGCCCGCTGAACGACGGCGCGGCCGCGACGCTCGTGATGAGCGAGGAGAAGGCGCAGGCGCTCGGCCTCAAGCCGAAGGCCCGCATCATCGCCTCCTCGGTGTCGGCGATCCGCCCGGAGATCATGGGCCTCGGCCCGATCCCGGCGATCCAGGCCGTCCTGAAGCAGGCCGGCATGACGATGGACGACATCGACGTCGTCGAGATCAACGAGGCGTTCGCGGCGCAGATCGTGCCGTGCAAGGACGAGCTCGGGATCGATGACGAGAAGCTCAACCCGTTCGGCGGCGCGATCGCCCTCGGCCACCCGTTCGGGATGACCGGCGCGCGCATCATGACCACGCTGCTCAACGACCTGGAGACGCTCGACAAGACCTACGGAATCGAGTCGATGTGCGTCGCCGGTGGCATGGGCATGGCGATGATCGTGGAGCGGCTGAACTAGCTGCGGCTTCGGCGGGCCGCGGTCTCGCGGCCCGCCGTCTTCGTCATGGCGGTCACCGACTTCGACACGAAGGTCGCCGTCGTCGTCCGCGACGACCTCGCCGCGTGGCAGCGGCTCAACGTCACGGCGTTCCTCATGAGCGGCGTCGTCGCGGGCGCGGACGGCGAGGGGCTCGTCGGACCGCCGTACGAGGACGCGGACGGCGTGCAGTACCTGCCGATGCTCCGCCAGCCCGTGCTCGTCTTCGAGGCGTCCGCCGAGAAGCTGCGCACGGTGCACCGCCGCGCACTCGAGCGCGAGGTGACCGTCGCGCTCTACACCTCCGAGCTGTTCGCGACCGGCCACGACGACGACAACCGCGCGGCGGTCCGCGCCGTGGCGACCGAGTCGCTGGACCTCGTCGGCGTCGCCTTCCGGGCGCCGCACCGCCCGGCCGACCAGATCCTCCGCGGGCTCAAGCGCCACCCTTAGCGCGGGCGAGCAGCATCGCCGCCGCGAGGACGAGCACCGCTCCGGCGAGCTGGATCGCGCTGAGCCGCTCGCTGAACGCCAGGTAGGCGAGGGTCACCGTCACGACGGGCTCGAACGTCGAGAGGATCGACGCCGCGCTCGGGCCGACGCGCGCGAGACCGGCGAAGAAGGCGACGATCGGCAGCGTGGTCGAGACCAGGGCGATGAGCGCGAGCCACAGCCACCCTTCGGCGTCGAAGCCGAACTCCAGCTCGCCCGTGATCGCCCCGGCGAGGGCGAACGTGACCGTCGCGCCGGCGCACACCAGAGTCGAGAGGACGAACGGCTCGATCCGGTCGCCCGCGTCGTGCGCGACGAGGATGTACGTCGTGTAGACGAGTGCCGCGCCGAGTCCCATCGCGGCGCCCGCGGTGTCGAACGCGCCGCCCGCGGCGCCGCCGAGCACGATCGCCAGGCCGGTGCAGCTCAGGCCGAGGGCGACGACGCGGCGTCTGGTGATCCGCTCGCGACCGAGCGCGAACGCCGCCAGCGTGACCCAGGCGGGGAACGTGTAGAGCAGCAGCGCCAGCAGCGACGCGTCGAGCGTGTGCAGCGCGCCGAAGTACAGCCCCGACTGCGCGGCGTAGCCGATGGCGCCGAGCGCGAGCCCCACGCCGATCGCCCCGTGGTCCAGCCGCGGTCGGCGCTTCGTCGCCGCGAGGACCGCCGTGAAGAGCACGCCCGCGAGCGCGAAGCGGACGAGCAGCAAGGTCAGCGTCGAGACGCCGGCGTCGTAGGCGAGCTTGCCGAAGATCGCCATCGCGCCGAACCCCGCGGCCGACAGGACGCACAACGCGGCCCCCGTCGCGACATGCGCGCCCTCGGCGTTGAGGTTGCCCGCTTGCGCGTTCTCGAGCCCGGCGGCCACCGGGCGAGACTAGGAGGCGGCGGACGAGGGGACGCGGCCCGCCGCCCACGCCTCGAACGCCGCGGGCTCGAGCGGTCGGCTGATGAAGAAGCCCTGTGCGCGTTCGCATCCGCGCCCGGCAAGCACCGCCAGCGACTCCTCGTCCTCGACGCCCTCGGCGACGACCTCGAGGTCGAGCCCCTGTGCGAGGCCGATCGTCGAGGCGACGATCATCGCGTCGCTCGGGTCCGTGGCCATCCCGAGCACGAACGACTTGTCGATCTTGAGCACGTCGAGCGGCAGGTCCTTGAGGTACGCCAGCGATGAGTAGCCCGTGCCGAAGTCGTCGACCGCGAGCGTCACGCCCATCGTGTGCAGCTCGGTGAGCACGCGGGCGGCGCGGACCGGGTCGGTCATGAGGACGCCCTCCGTGATCTCGAGCTCGAGCGCCTCGGCCGGCAGGCCCCAGCGAGCGAGCACCGCCTTCACCTCGGCCGGGAGGTCATCGGCGAGCAGGTCACGGCTCGACACGTTCACGGAGACTCCGCTCGGGAGCCCCCGGCTTCGCCACTCGGCGCACTCCCGCACCGCCCGATCGAGCACGTAGAGCGTCATCGGACGCATGAGCGACGTCTGCTCGACGACCGGGATGAACGCGGCCGGAGGGACGAGCCCGCGCGTCGGGTGCTGCCAACGCACGAGCGCCTCGGCCGAGCACACGGCGCCGGTCGCCACGTCGATCTGGGGCTGGTAGTGCAGGATGACCTGGCCCTCGTCGAGCCCCTGACGCAGCTCGGCCGCGATCGCAAGGCGGTCGATCGTCCGCTCGTCGCGCTCGGGGTCGTACTGCTCCACGCCGGTGCGAGCGTCCTTGGCGGAGTACATCGCGACGTCCGCGTGCTGGAGCAGCGTGTCGATGTCGTCGCCGTCGCGCGGGAAGAGAGCGATGCCGATGCTCGCGTCGATGTCGAGCGCCACGTCGTCGACCTCGAAGGAGTGCTGCAACCGCGCGAGCATGCGGCGCGCGACGCGGTGGGCGTCCTCCTCGCCGGAGACGCCCGGCAGGAGCACGGCGAACTCGTCACCGCCGAAGCGTGCCACGAGGTCTCCCTCGCGCAGCTCGTCGAGAAGACGGGGACCGACATGGCGCAGGAGCTCGTCGCCCCGGTGATGGCCGAGGGTGTCGTTGATCTCCTTGAACCGATCGAGGTCCATGAGCAGCACCGCCACTTGCAGGCCGTCGCGCCGGCCGTGCTCGATCGCGGCGTTGGCGCGCGAGGCGAACAGCACCCGGTTCGGGAGGTCCGTGAGGCGATCGTGCAGCGCGTGATGCTCGTTGAGCCGCGCCTCCTTGCCGGCACGGAAGATCGCCAGCAGCGGGAACGCGAGCAGCGGGACGACGAACAGGCCGTCATCGGAGGCGGCGACCACGAGTGGCGCGAAACCGAGCAGGAGGAAGGCGGTCGATGCCTGGAACGAGAGGTCCTCTCGGAGGTAGAGCGCCAGGCGGGTGTTCGTGGCGATCGCACCCGCCGCGCCGACGAAGAGGTTGTTCAGGAGGAGGAAGAGGGCGCCGGCGAGGAGCGCGGCGGCCGTGTCCACGCTGTCGAACGGGATGCCGCCGTCGAGCGACAGGAGCGCGTTCATCGCGCTCAACGCTCCTGCGGCTGCGGCGAGCGCGACGGCGTACTGCCCGACGTTGAAGACCGCGGCCCGCACCGACTTCCCGAGATGGACGTCCCCGACGATCGATCCGGCCGCTTGGGCGACCATCGCCGGCGCCGGGCCGAAGATGAAGAGGAGCGCAAGCGTGAACGCGCTCGCCGTCGCGACGTCGCCGTCGTGTCCCGGGACCTTGATCGGCAGCAGCTCGCCCGCGACGACGAACGCCACGAGCATCGCGTAGAGCACCGGCGCGTCGCCGACCGCGTGCAGCCCGTCCGCGCTGCAGAGCACGACCAGGACAACGCAGCCGGCGAGCCCGAAGACGGTCAGGTAGAGGTCGAGCGCGTGCTTGCGCGCGATCTCGGCGAGGGTGGCGAGCCGAGCTTGCATGGCCCTCCGGTGATCGTCAATCGACGAGTGAACTGGAGGGCCGGCGCCCGAAAGTGGCGCCGACCGACCAGCTAACCGAACTTCCGGCCGGCTCCGACCATCGCCGCCAGCGCGCCGAACGACGCAGCAGACACGGCGATGCGGAGGGCACGGATCTTGGCGACATCACGAAGCTTCATCGCTGATCCTTCCGTGGATTTGACGTGACGCCCGATCATCGGGCTGGGAGCGTCCTCGGACCGCGCGGGTGGTCCCCTTGACGAAGGGCTTTCAAGGTGGACGGGAGTTGGACGATCTCCCGGCAGCATGCTGCTCGTCGTCTTCTCGCTGCTGGCCATCGCCTCGGTGCCGCTCGCCGGCGGCCGTCTTTCGCGGCTCGCGGACGTCGCGGTGCGGCACACGTGGGCCGTGTTCGCCGGGTTGGCGGTGCAGGTGCTGTTCCTCACGGTCATGCCCGGCCAGCTGCCATCGCTGCAACGGCCGATCCATGTCGCGACGTACGCCTTCGCGGTGCTCTTCCTGGTCGCGAACCGGCGGATCTCCGGTCTGTGGCTCGTGGCGGTGGGCGCGGCCACGAACCTCGCCGCGATCTGCGCGAACGGCGGCGTCATGCCGGCCGCGCCGCAGGCACTCGAGGCCGCCGGGCTGTCGTACGACAAGGGCGAGGCGTTCGCGAACTCCGCCGCCGTCACGACACCGCACCTCCAGCTGCTGGGTGACGTCTTCGCGGTCCCGGCCTCCTGGCCGCTGAGCAACGTGTTCTCCGTCGGCGACGTCCTCATCGCGGTCGGCGTGCTGATCGCGCTGCACGCGGTATGCGGCAGCCGTGTCCCGGGTTCCCGGTCGAGCTTCGCTGCGGTCACCCGGCATCCGGGGTTCCTGCGGCTCTGGCTCTCGCAGGCCACGTCGAACCTCGGCGACTTCGTCTACACCGTCGCGCTGGCGGTCGTGCTCGTCGGTCACGGGTCGGCGATGACGCTCGCGGGCGTCTTCGTCGTCCAGGCACTGACTGCCGCGATCGCCGGCTTCTTCGGCGGCGCCCTCGCCGACCGCGTCTCGCGCCGTCGGCTGATGGTCGTCGCCGACGCGCTGCGTGCCGCCGCAGTGGGCAGCCTGCTCCTCGTGCCGGATCCCGGCGTCGCCCAGCTCGTCGCCGTCGCCGCCGTCCTCGGGGCGGGCGGCGGCGTGTTCCAGCCCGCGATGCAGGCGTCGCTGCCGAACGTCGTGCCGGAGAACCTGCTCGTGGCCGCCAACTCGCTGATGACGATGACCTTCCACACGGCAGTGCTCGCCGGGCCGTTGCTCGGTGGCCTGCTCGCCACCGGCGCCGGCGTCCGCTCGGCCTTCGCGCTCAACGCGATCTCGTTCGTCGTGTCGGCGGCGCTCATCGCGCGCACCGCCGTGCCCCGCCCCGCTGCCGCGGACGCCGTCACCGGTCTCGTGAACGACCTCGTCGAGGGGCTGCGCTACGTCGCCCGGGCTCGGGCCACCCGGGTGCTCATCGGCATCCTGTCCGGCGCGATGCTCGCAGCCGCGCTGCGCCAGCCCGTGGAGCCGCTGTTCATCACCGGCGATCTGGGCGGCTCGGCCGCCGACCTCGGCGTCGCGGCCGGAGCCTGGGGGCTCGGGATGGTGCTCGGGTCGGGCTTCGCCCCGCGCATGTCGACGTGGCTGAGCGGCGACACCATGGTGGCGGTCGCGCTGCTCGTCATGGGCGCCGGGACGGTCGGCGCGGTGGCGGGTGGGACCATCGGCGCGCTGCTCGCGTGCTGGGTCGTCGCCGGCGCGGGCAACGCCCTGCTCGTCATCGCCTACGAGACGGCGCTGCAGCAGCGCACGCCGGACGCCGTCCGCGGGCGCGTCATCGCCGCGAACGAGGCGGGGTTGGACTCGGCGCTGGTCCTCGGCGTCCTCGGGGGCGGCGCGGCAGGCGCCGCCTTGGGCGTGCCCGTCGCGCTGGCGCTGTCCGGGATCGGGCTCGTCGCGCTCGGCGGGGTCGCGTTCGCTCGGCTCGGCGAGGTGCCGGTCGCGCTGTCGGCCGAAGGGGTGCTCGTAGACGATCGCGTGCTCGTTCGGGTCAGCGCGGCCGCATTGCGGGCGCGGGACGTCGTGCCGGCGCGCGTGGCGCTGCGCCTTGGCGAGGAAGGGCCGCTCGTGGAGCCGGTGCCCGCGCCGCCCCAGCCGCTCGAGGACGCGTGGCGCGCCGCGTTCGTCGTCACCCGCGCGGAGTTCCACCGCTGGGCGTCTCACCTCGCGGTCGTCCGCGGCGACTCGGAGACGGTCCTGCCGCCGGTGCCGCTCCGGCCCCTGCGCTCCTGACCGGGCGGGCGGGCGCCATCCCGATCGTCAGGGCGGGCGGTAGGGTCGCCGGCATGGCTTCGCATCCCTTCCGCGCCGCCGTCGAGGCCGAGGACATCGGCGCCGCGACGGACCTCCTCGCCGATGACGTCGTGTTCCGGTCGCCCGCGGTGTTCAAGCCGTACGAGGGCAAGGAGACGGTGTCGACGATCCTGCGGACGGTGTTCGGGGTCTTCGAGGACTTCCGGTACACGGACGAGCTGTCCGGCGATGGCGTCCACGGGCTCGTGTTCGAGGCGCGCGTGGGGGACCGGACGCTGCAGGGGCTCGACCTCATCCGCGACGGCGCCGACGGGAAGATCGCCGAGTTCACGGTGATGATCCGCCCGGCGTCGGGGCTGATGGCGGTCGCCGAGAAGATGGGTCCCGCGCTGGCCGAGGCCGGCGTCGGCTGACCGGCCCGGCCCCTCTTGCGCGGCACCGAGGTCATCGAGGAGGCCGACGGCCTCAGGATCGTCTGCGATCCCGAAGGCACCGACGTCCCCGACGTGGTGCAGGGCGTGACGGCGGCGGCGGAGACGCTGGCGCATCTGCTCGTGCGGCGGCCGGTCCGTTCCGCGCTCGACCTCGGGACCGGGAGCGGCTTCCTCGCGCTGACCACGGCGCGGCACGCCGACCGCGTCGTGGGAACGGACGTCAACCCGCGCGCCGTCGAGATGGCGCGCGCGTCGGCGCGGCTCAGCGGGGTGGACAACGTCGACTGGCGGGTGGGCGACTGGTACGAGCCCGTCGCGGGCGAGCAGTTCGACCTCATCGCCTGCAACCCGCCGTACGTGGTGTCGCCCGAGAACCGCCTGATCTACCGCGACGGGTCGCAGGCGACGCCGGGCGTCGTCCGTGGCGCCGCCGCGCATCTCGTCGCCGGCGGGCTCGCGCAGTTCCTCGTCAACTGGGCCCATCCGCTCGACGACTGGGCCGGCCCGCTGCGCGAGTGGATCCCGGACGGCTGCGATGCGCTGGTCATCCACCACAGCTCGCTGCGCCCGCGGCAGTACGCAGAGACGTGGGCCGAGCCGTCGCAGGTCCCGTCATGGCTGGACTGGTACGCCGAGCAGGGGATCGAGGCGATCGGCGCCGCCTTCCTGCTGCTACGCCGCCGCGACGACGACGGCCCGCCGCGGCTCCAGGCGCTCGAGGCGTCGAGCGCGCCCACGCCGCGAGCGGGCGTCCACGTCGAGCGCCTCCTGCGCGGAGCCGACCTCGCAAGCGCGCCCGACGAAGAGCTGCGCGCGATGAGGCTGGCGATCGCCGACGGCGTCCGCGTCGAGGGAACGACGCGCCGCCGCTCGGGCGCATGGCACCACGGCCCGGCGACGCTCAAGATCGTCCCGACCACCGGCGTCGAGCTGAAGGCAACAGCCGACCAAGTCGACCTCGTCTTCCCCCTCGACGGAACGACCGCCGCCGGAGAGATCGCGACGACCGACGACGCCCTCGCGTACGTCCGGAGGCTCATCGAGCTCGGCTTCGCCGAACCGTAGGCGTCAGTCGATCCGCTGAACGACGATGCCGCCGAAGCGGTGTTCGCGGGCTCGGCAGGGGACGCCGTCGACGAGGCAGAGGGCCTCGTCGCCTTCGAGATGCTGCCACGCGTCGTCGACGCAGGCCTGCGCGGCGAATCCGCCCGTGATCGTCTCGTTGAGGAAGCGCAGCGGGTGGCCGGCGTCGTCGACGGCTCGGGCCGCGCACTCGCCGCAGACCTGGCGCGGGTAACGCTCCCAGTAGGGGACCGGCGCGCCGCAGACGGCGCAGGGGACGGGGTGGCCGATGTTCAAGCCGGGCATCACGGAGCACGATGTCATGCGTGGATGTGCTCGTCACCGAGCGGCTGGAGCTGGTCCGGTGGGAGCCGGAGCACGACGAGCTGCTCGTCGTCTCGTCGGCGCAGCCGGAGGTGGTCAGGTACATCCGCGACGGGAGGACGTGGACGGCGGAGTTCGCGCGCGAGATCGGCGCGCGCAACCGGGCGCACTGGGCGCTGCACGGGTTCGGGTGGCGGCCCGCCCGGCTCAAGGACACGAAGGAGCTCGTCGGGTTCATCGGGCTCAACTTCACCGAGGCGGGCCGGACGGAGGGCGTCGCCGAGAACGAGATCGAGATCGGGTGGTGGCTCGATCCCGCGCAGCAGGGGAACGGCTACGCGGTCGAGGGCGCCCGAGCGGTCGCGGACGAGGCGCGGACGCGGCTCGACGCGAAGGAGCTGCTCGCCCGCATCCACCCGGACAACGAGGCGTCGAAGCGCGTGGCGCGCGCACTTGGCCTCGAGCTCGCCGGGACCGGCACGACCGACGAAGGCGTCCCGGTCGAGCTGTTCCGCTCGGTGACCATCCGGTGAACGCGCTGCAACCGCGGCGGGCCTCGCCGGTACCTTGGAGAAGACACGACGAGAACGACCGGCGGGCACCGACGATCCGCCAGGAAGGAACGCATGACCTCAGTGGACCTCCACCTCCACCTCCTGCCCGGGGTGGACGACGGGCCCCGAACGCTGGCCGAGAGCCTCGAGCACGCGGAGCGCATGGTGCGCGCCGGCGTCCGCGAGGCGATGGTCACCCCGCACGCGCTCAACGCCCGCTTCGCGGTCGACCTCACGGAGATCGCCGAACGCACCGCCGAGCTGCAGTGGGCGCTCGACGTCGCCTCGCTGCCGCTGAAGCTCCACCCCGGCGGCGAGGTGCACCCCGCCGGGCTCGCCACCGCCACCCGCGCAGATCTCGAGCTCGTCGCCCGCGGCCGGGGAGCGGCGAGCTGGGTGCTCGCCGAGGCCCCGTTCGCCGGCGTCGACGCGGCCTTCCTCGAGGGCTGCGAGCGCGTGCGACGGCTGGGCTTCGGCCTCGTCATCGCGCACCCGGAGCGCGCGGAGAGCGGCCACGAGCTGCTCGACCACGAGCTGCGCGCCGGCAGCGTGCTGCAGGTCAGCGTCGACTCGCTCGCCGGAGACCAGGGCGAGCGGGCGCAGCGGATCGGCCGGCAGATGGTCCGCGACGGCCGGGCGTACCTGCTGGCCTCGGACGGCCACGGGCGGTCCCGGCCGCGGACGCTCGGCGAGGGCTACGCGCTGGCGGTCGAGGCGGGCGCCTCGGCGGTCCGCGCGAAGCAACTCGTCAAGGCGAACCCGCGGCTGCTGCTGCAGCACGGGTTGCCGCCGCTGAAGACGGAGCTGCCGTCGCGGAGGCCCGCCTGGCGGGGCGACGACCGGCAGGTCGTCGTTGCCCGCGACGCGGCGAGAGGTCTCGGCCGCGTACGCGGGCGATGACGAAGCGGTCTACCGGCCGAGGCCGAGGCCGCCGAGGAGGCGGCTGCTGCTGAAGGGCTCGGTGCCGTTGGCGAGCGTGATCGCGCCGTTGAAGTGCTGGCGCATGTAGGCGTGCTCCTTGTTGAAGTCGCCGACGCCGTTCGAGCCGGCGAGCGGGGCGATCGCGACGGTGCTGAGGACGCCGAGCGCCTTGCCGTCGGCGTCGAGGAACGCGCTGCCCGAGTCGCCGGGGATGCCGGGGGTCGCCGTGTAGACGGTGTGCGACCAGCCGTTGCCGTCGTCGCCGAGCGACGTGCCCTGCTTCGGCGAGAGCTGCGCGACGCCGCCGCGCAGCGAGGAGTTGCCGTAGCTGTAGACGTCGTCGCCGGACTGCGTGCCGGTCGTGTTGATCCCGGTCGGCCCGCCCCAGAACGGCACCGTCGGGTTCACCTTGCCGGCGTCGGCCGGGTCGAGCTTCACGAGCGCGAAGTCGTTGTACGCGCAGGTGTCGCCGTCCGACTCGCCGTTGGCCTGCATCGTGAGCCAGCTGTTGTAGACCATCGTGCCGGGCTTGCTCGCGCCGTCGACCTCGACGGGCGTGCCGACCGGGAGCGAGCCCGAGTCGCAGCCGTTCGTCTCGGTGGAGCCGCCGGTGCCCGAGCAGTGGGCGGCCTGGCCGATGTAGGTGCTCGCGCCGTCGGTGAAGACGAAGTTCGCGGTGCACTGGGCGCCGTCGGTGAACGTCATGACGCCGGGATGGATCGCCGCGCTGTCGGCGGGCGCCCAGGCGGACGCCGTCGCGGGCGCGAGCGCGGTGATCGCGACCGCGCCGAGAGCAAGCAGGGTGGGACGTATGCGCATGGGTCTGAGACGGAGACCGATGCGAGAACTGGCGCCCCGAGGGGCGCCCGCGTCAACTCGTCTTGCTCTTCGCCCCGCGCTTGCGAGCCGGCGTGCCCTTCTCGCGCGCGGCCTCCAGCAGGTCCAGCAGCTCGTCCTCCAGCCAGTCCATGAGCTGCCAGAGATCCGGCATCTGCTCGCGATCGGCGACCACGCCGAAGTCGAGGCAGCCGTCGTAGCTCATGACCGTGATGTTCAGCCCCATCCCGTCGGTGATGACCGAGACGGGGTGGTTCGCGACGAGCTTCGCGCCGCCGAGGTAGAGCGGGAACTGCGGACCCGGGACGTTCGAGATCACGAGGTTCCACGCCGGCCGCCCCGGGCCGGTGGACAGCCGGAACGTCAGCTGCGCGGCGCGCGAGAACACCGCGGGCGGGATGAAGTGGTTCGCGTCCTGCAGCAGTTGCGCCGGCAGCGCGCGATGGCGCTCCTTCATGTCCTTCAGCGCCTCGTGCGTGCGGCCAAGCCGCGTCACCGCGTCGCTGTCCTGCGTGAACAGCGGGGCCGCCATGAGCATGATCCGGTTGCCGTACGTCCCCATCTGGTCGTCGGTGCGCACCGACACGGGGATCTGGGCGACGAGCGGCTGCTCGGGCAGCTCGTCGTGCTCGATCAGCCACGACCGCACCGCGCCCGCGCAGATCGACACCACGACGTCGTTGACGGTGCAGCCGAAGGCGTTCTTGACCGTCTTGACGTCCTCGAGCTTCAGCCGCGAGAACGCGAAGCGCCGGTGCGCGGACACGCGCCCGTTGAACTTCGTCTTCGGCGCGACGAGCCCGCCGCTGCCGTCCGGCTTGCGCACGCGGTCGCGGCGCAGCGCGTCGTTGACCGCGCCGCCCACGCGCCCGACGGCGCCCGCGCCGGGCAGCACGCCGAACGGGGTGTCCTCGATGTGCGGCACCGCGTTCGGGATCGAGCGCAGCGCGCGCAGCGGGTACTTCGGCAGCCCCAGCAGCCCGCGGCCGAGCATCTCGAGCTGCGACGGCGTCGCGCCGTTCGCGTCCGTCTCGGAGGCGCCGGGCAGCTCGCGCCCCTCGGGCGCGAGGTCGTACAGCAGGCCCATGATCTCCGCGCCCGACATCCCGTCGATGACGGCGTGGTGGATCTTCGACAGCACCGCGGTCGTCCCGGCCTGCAGCCCGTGGATGACGTAGATCTCCCACAGCGGCCGGGTGCGGTCGAGCGGCCGCTCGGCGATCCGCGCCACCTGGTCGGCGAGCTGCTGGTCGTTGCCCGGCCGCGGCAGCGCGATCTCCCGCACGTGGTAGTCGAGGTCGAACGCCTCGTCCTCGACCCAGTACGGGTAGTCGAGCCCGAGCGGCACCTCCGCCAGCCGCCACGTCAGCGGCGGAAGCAGGTGCAGCCGCTCCTCGATGAGCCGCTTGACGTGCCCGCAGTCGAACGACCCGCCGCCGGGGATGGTCGACGGGTCGACGATCGCCAACCCGCCGACGTGCCCGACCTGTCGCTTCGACTCGAGCGCAAGGAACTGCGCATCGAGGCTGGTGAGCTGCCGCATCCCTCTCCTCTCCTGACCCGGAGCGGAGCCTACTTCGGAGCCATCCTGAGCGCACCATCAAGCCGGATCGTCTCGCCGTTGAGCATCGTGTTCTCGACGATCTGCACGGCGAGCCGCCCGTACTCCACCGGCTGGCCGAGCCGCTTGGGGAACGGGATGCCGGCGGCGAGCGCCTCCCGGCCTTCCGGGGGAAGCGCCGCCAGCAGCGGCGTGTCGAACAGGCCCGGCGCGATCGTGTTCACGCGCACGCCGACGCCGCTCAGGTCGCGCGCTGCCGGCAGCGTGAGCCCGACGACGCCGCCCTTCGACGCCGAGTACGCGACCTGGCCGATCTGCCCGTCGAACGCCGCGATCGACGCGGTGTTCACGCAGACGCCGCGCTCGCCGTCCTCGTTCGGCTCGGTCTGCGCCATCGCCGCCGCCTCGTAGCGCAGCGCGTTGAACGTGCCGATGAGGTTGACCCTGATCACGGTCTCGAACGGCTGCAGCGAGTGCGGCCCGCGCTTGTGCGCGATGCGCTCCGCCCAGCCGATGCCCGCGCAGTTGATCCCGATGCGCAGGCCGCCCTCGGCCTCGGCCGCCGCGGCGACCGCCGCCTCGACCTCCTGCTCGTTCGTCACGTCGGTCTTGACGAACCGCGCGCCGATCTCCGACGCGGTGGCCGCGCCCTTCTCCTCGTTCAGGTCGGCGATGACGATCTTCGCTCCACGCGCCGCGAGCTCGCGCGCGGTCGCCTCGCCGAGCCCGCTCGCGCCGCCGAAGACGACCGCTCCTGTTCCCTCGATGTGCATGCGCGCGGAGACAATCAGAGTTTCGCCCTCTCCGTCCTCGCGAGCTCGGACGGCCGGGCGACGTTACATTCCCGCCCATGGATTCCTGGGATCTCACGACCGACGACGTAGCGGTCCACAAGCCGAAGGTCCTGCACTCCGACGCCGGCGCCGCTCGGGCGATCGCGATCAACCTGCCGAGCGGGGAGCGCCTGCAGGACCACGAGGTGCACGAGCACGCGTACGTCGTCGTGGTCAGCGGCGAGGTGGAGATCGACGCGGCCGGCACGACGTCGACCGCCACGGCCGGCACGCTCGCGCACTTCCCGCCGCACGAGCGCCACGAGGTCCGCGCCACGCAGGACGCGCGGCTGCTCCTGCTGCTCGCGCCCTGGACGGGCGAGGGCCGCGACGAGCACGGCAACCGCGCCTAGCACCAGTTCGCAGGTAGGGACAACCCCACCCGCGGTCGGGTGGATCCCGCATAGGCGCCCGGGCTTTCGCGCGAGAGCCTGGCGCCATGACCCTCCCAACGAAGCAACGCAACCTCGCGGGCCGCGCGGGCAGCTGGTCCGCCCGGCACCGGAAGACGGCCATCTTCGGGTGGCTCGCCTTCGTGATCGTGGCGCTGGCCCTCGGCACCGCCGTCGGGACCAAGCAGATCGAGGACCAGGACCAGGGCGCCGGGCAGGCCCGGACCGCCGACCGCGTCGTCCACGACGCGTTCCCCCAGAACGCCGACGAGCAGGTGCTCGTCCAGTCCACCGACACTGCAGCGCGCAAGGCGACGATCCGGGATGTCCGGGAAGCGGTCGCCAAGTTCGACGGCGTCAAGCTCGAGCGGACCGACGTCTCGAAGGACGGCAAGTCGGAGCTCGTGAACTTCACGCTCGCCGGTGAGAGCGAGCACACCAAGAACACGATCGAGCCGATCGAGCAGGCCGTGAAGGACGTGGCCGCGCAGCATCCCGGCGTGTTCGTCGGGCAGTTCGGCGACGCCAGCGCCAACCGCGCGCTCAACGACCGGTTCGAGCAGGACTTCAAGAAGGCCGAGTCGCTCTCGCTGCCGCTCACGCTCGTGATCCTCTTCGTCGCGTTCGGCGCGCTCGTCGCGGCCGGCATCCCGGTGCTGCTGGCGATCTCCGCCGTCGGCGCGTCGATCGGCCTCGTCGCGCTGCCGAGCCAGCTGATCCCCGTCGACGAGTCGATCTCCTCGGTGATCCTGCTCATCGGCATGGCGGTGGGCGTCGACTACTCGCTCTTCTACCTGCGCCGAGAGCGCGAGGAGAAGGCACGCGGCGCCGGCCGGCTCGAGGCGATCGACATCGCCGCGGCGACGTCCGGTCGTGCCGTGCTCATCTCGGGCCTGACCGTCATGGTCGCGATGGCCGGCATGTTCATCACCGGGCACGCGACGTTCATGTCGTTCGCCGTCGGGACGATCATCGTCGTCGCCGCCGCGATGCTCGGCTCGCTGACCGTGCTGCCCGCGATGCTCTCGTGGCTCGGGCCGCGCGTCGAGAAGGGCCGCGTCCCGTTCCTCGGCCGCCGCCGGCGCGCCGACGGCGAGTCGCGGGTCTGGAACGCCGTGCTCGACCGCGTCCTCAAGCGCCCGGTCGTCTCCATGGTCGCCGCCACCGCCGTCCTGCTGGCGCTCGCCGCGCCGGCGCTCGGCCTCAAGACGGCGAACTCGGGGCTGACCGACCTGCCGCGCGACATGGCCGTCATGCAGACCTACGACAAGATGCAGGCCGCCTTCCCGGGCGGTGAGATCCCCGCGGTCGTCGTCGTTCGCGGCGACGGGCTCGACAAGATCTCCGAGCTGCAGGCCGCCACGAAGGACTGGGGCCCGTCGACGGTCGAGCGGTCGCCCGACGGCACGGTCGCGACGGTGTCGATCCCGATCCCCGGCGACGGCACGAACGCGACGTCCAACGCGGCGCTCGAGCGGCTGCGGTCCGACATCGTGCCGCGCACGGTCGGCCACGATGCGCTCGTGACCGGCATCACGGCCGGCTCGAAGGACTTCAACGACCTCATGAAGAGCAAGGCGCCGCTCGTCTTCCTCTTCGTCCTGTCGCTGGCCTTCGTGCTGCTGCTCGTGACGTTCCGGTCGATCGTGATCCCGATCAAGGCGATCGTGCTCAACCTGCTGTCGGTCGCGGCGGCGTACGGCGTGCTCACGCTCGTCTTCCAGCACGGCTGGGGCGCGTCGCTGCTGGGCGTCGACGAGGCGAACCAGGGCTTCATCGTCAGCTGGCTGCCGATGTTCCTCTTCGTGATCCTCTTCGGCCTCTCGATGGACTACCACGTGTTCATCCTCAGCCGGATCCGTGAGGCGTTCGACGGCGGCATGAAGAGCGACGACGCGGTGTCGTTCGGGATCAAGAGCACGGCGAGCGTCGTGACGAGCGCCGCGGTCGTGATGGTCGGCGTGTTCGCCATCTTCGCGACGCTGACGTTCATCGACATGAAGCAGATGGGCGTGGGGCTCGCGGCCGCGGTGCTGATCGACGCGACGATCGTCCGGGCGGTGCTGCTGCCCGCCGCGATGAAGCTGCTCGGCGACCGCAACTGGTACCTGCCGAAGTGGCTCGAGTGGATCCCGCAGGTCGGGTCGCACGACGGCCCCGCCCCGCAGCGGATCCCGGCGGGCGCTCAGCCGGCGCGGGTGACCGCGTAGCGCAGGAACAGCGTGCCGCCCTCCTCGAGCACCCAGCGGAGCTCGAGGGGGGCGGCTTCGCCGTTGGCGAGGATCGTCAGCGGATCCTCCCCGCCGGCGAGGACGGGGGAGAGGGTGAGGAACAGCTCGTCGAACACGCCGTCGGCGAGCACCGCCGCGTTCAGGGTCGGTCCGCCCTCGCAGAGCACCGAGCGCACGCCGTGCTCCTCCTGCGCGCGGCGGACCGCCTCAGCGGGCGAGCCGGTGACGTACCGCGCGACGCGCGCCTCGGGGTCGTTCATGAGCGGCGCGTCCTCGGGGAACTCGCCGGAGCGGCTGACGACGATCGCCAGCGGCTCGGGCTCGAGGCCGCGGGCGACGCGGATCGCCCGGCGTTCCGCCTTCGGGACCATGCGGCCGTAGTTCTCCTTGCGCACCGTGCCGGTCGCGACCATGACCGCGTCGACCGACGTGCGCAGGGCATGGAAGACCGCGCGGTCGGCGGGACTCGACAGATCCTTCGTCAGGCCGCCGAGCGTCGCCCGGCCGTCCGCGCTCGCGACCATGTTCACCACGACGTAGGGGCGGTCGGGCGGCGCGAGCGCCTTGAAGTCGACGTCCGCGAAGACGTCCTCGGCCTCGACGCTTCCGGGCGCGGGGTGCAGGCGGTTGATCAGCACGGGCGGCTGGCATGATCGCAACCGATGGAGCCATGGAGCGGGATCGCCGACGCCGACGCGCACCTCGGGCGCCCCGTGCCGCTGCCCGCGGCGCCGCTGCCGCTCGTGCGCTGGGTCGAGGTGCGGCCCTCCGGCGAGCACGGCGTCGAGGTGGAGTGGAACCTCGACGACACCCGCCCGGCGACGCCGGCGCGGCTCGCGCTGTACGCGGGCATCGAGCCGCCGGAGGAACGCGCGTGGCCCGTCGAGCCTGTCGTCGTCCACATCGCCGGCGCCGAGGGACGCCACCGGGTGCTGCCGCTCGAGGAGGCCGAGGAGTCGCTGCGGCCGGCGCACGAGATCGCGTGGCGGCGTGACGAGCTGCACCTGCGGCTCACCGCGCAGGGCCCGTGGGACGTCGACGCACTGCTCGCGATCGCCGCGTCGGTCGGTCAGGCCGAGCCTTCGAGGTAGCCGATCGCGCGGTTGGTCAGCGCCGTCAGCATCGGCGCCGGCTCTTCCATCGCGAGCGGCCGGTCGGCGAGCAGCGCCTCGAGCTCGCCCCCGTACTCGGGGTCGATGGGCGTCACGAGCCGCGCGGCGACCTCCGCGGCGCGGCGGACGGCGCGCGGATGGATCGTCCAGATCGCCTCGAACCGGCGCTTGTGGTCGTCCGGGCCGCCGATCTCGATGTCCGTCGGGTGCTCCCACGCGAGCAGGCAGGCCGCGTAGCCGGGCGCGTCGACGATGACCGCCCACTCGTTGCCGATCGCGTCGTCGAGGTCGATCGGGATCTCGACCGGCCCGCCGGCTGGCTTGCGCTCCTGGCCGAAATCCGCGAAGACCGTCGCCGCGTCGGCGCCGGCGGCGATGCGGCGGTAGCGGTGCTCGACCTGGCGGTAGGCGCGCTCGCGCTGGAACGCGCCGAACACCACGGGCGCGGCCGCGTTCGCGAGCAGCTCGTGCTCGATCGCGCGGCTCAGCCCGATGAGCGTCCGCTTGCGCAGCAGCTGGGGCCGGGCCATCTCGTCGATCGCGGCAACGGCGGCGTAGATCGACGGGCGGTCGGTGCCCGCTCCGGACTCGCGGACGCGCTCGATCGCCGCGGGGATCGACAGGCCGAGCCGCCGGTAGGACGCCACCCTGCGGATCGCCTCGACGTCGTCGTCGGAGTAGCGGCGGTAGCCGGCGGCGGTGCGGCCCGGGTCCGGGAACCCGTAGCGCTGCTCCCACATGCGGATCGTCCCGGCGGCGATGCCGGTGCGCTCGGCGACCTGTCTGATGGCGAGTTCTGTCATCGCGGTACGCAGACGGTACGAGCGGGCGCGCTCAGAGGGTCATCCGGCGGCGCGCATCGGGTACGCATCTTGCACATGCGACGAACCGTCCTCGTCACCGGCGCCACCGGCTACATCGGCGGCGAGCTGCTGCCGGCGCTGCTCGGCGCCGGCCACGACGTGCGCGCGCTGGCGCGCGACCCCGATCGCGCCGACCTCCCGGACGGCGTCTCCGTCGCCCGCGGCGACGTGGTGAGCGGCGATGGCCTGGACGAGGCGCTGGCGGGCGTCGAGGTCGCGTACTACCTCGTGCACTCGATGGGGCGCGGCAACGACCGCGACTTCGCGGAGACCGACCGCCGCGGCGCGCGCACGTTCGGCGCGGCGGCGCGGGCGGCGGGCGTGCAGCGGATCGTCTACCTCGGCGGGCTCGAGGGCGCCTCGGAGCACCTGCGCAGCCGCGAGGAGGTCGCGACGATCCTGCGCGAGCACGTGCCCGACACCGTGCACGTGCGCGCCGCGATGGTCATCGGCGCCGGCAGCGCGTCGTTCGTGATGCTCCGCTCGCTCGTCGAGCGGCTGCCCGCGATGGTCACGCCGAAGTGGATCAAGACGCGCACGCAGCCGGTCGCGATCGCCGACGTCGTGGGGACGCTCGCCGTGCTCGCGACGTTCGAGGGCCCGCCGCAGGAGGTGGAGCTCGGCGGTGCGGAGGTGCTCACCTACAGGGAGATGATGGAACGCTACGCCGCGGTCGCCGGCCTGCGCAAGCGGCCCGTCGTCACCGTGCCGGTGCTCACGCCGCAGCTGTCGTCGTACTGGGTCGGCTTCGTGACGCCGGTCGATGCCGCGCTCGCCAAGCCGTTGGTGCAAGGCTTGTCGGCGGAGATGATCGTTCGCAACCCGCCCCCACCGGGGCTCAACGACGACCCGAAGGGCTTCGACGATGCGGTCCGCGCAGCTCTGGCGTAGCGTCGCGGCGCTGCTCGCGCTCGTCACCGCCGGCGCGGTGGCGCTGCTGCAGCGGCCCAAGCGCGTCGGCCACGCGCTCATCGTCACGGCGCCCGAGCACACGGTCAACGACCCGGACCAGGGCGTGCGGTCGGTGCAGGAGGCCGACCTCATCCTCCCCGACGACCGGATCGGCGACCTGTGGACGCCGCGGTCGCTCGAGCGCCTCGCGCGCACGTACTGGCGCTGGCTGTCGCGCGCGACGCTCGGCCTCGTGCGCGTGCACTACTCGGAGCACGGCCGGCAGGTGCGGGCGCTTGGGTTCATCCCGCTGCTCACGTTCAAGGAGCCGGAGTACGAGATGGACGCGACCCGCGGCATCGTGCGCTGGCGCATCGATCGCGGCGTGCTCGTCGCGAAGCGGGGGCGTGGGGGAGCGGGCTACCTCGAGATCGAGGTCCACCGGCGGCCGTCGGAGGACTACCCCGGCTCCACCATCGTCCACGTCGAGGTGGAGGTCGCGAACTTCTACCCCGCGATCGCCACCTCGATCTCGAACTGGGTCTACGAGAACACGCAGTCGCGCATCCACGTGCTCGTCACGCACTCGTTCCTGCGGTCGCTCGCGCGCCTGGATCTCGCCGAGTCGAGGGTCGGCCGGTACGCGCGCATCGAGGACCTGCCGGCGCCGGTCCGCGCGAAGGACCGGGGCGACATCGCGACTCCCGCGGCCTAGCCGTACCGTCCGCCGGTGACCGCGCGGAGCTTGGCGCGGTCGTGGCGGGCGCTCACGCGGCGCACCGTGCCCGAGCGCGAGCGCATGACGAGCGACTCGGTCGTCGCGCCGCTGCGCGTCGACGGGCCGACGTAGCGGACGCCCTGCAGGACGTCGCCGTCGGTGACGCCGGTCGCGCTGAAGAAGCAGTCGTCGGACCTGATGAGGTCGTCGGCGGTCAGCTGCTTCTCGAGGTCGTAGCCCTGCTCGAGCGCGGCGCTGCGCTCCTCGTCGTTTCGCGGCCACAGCCGGCCGACGATGTCGCCGCCCATGCACTTCAGCGCGGCGGCGGAGATGACGCCCTCCGGCGTGCCGCCGACGCCCCACAGCAGGTCGACCGGCGAGTTCTCCGACACCGCGAGCATCGACGCCGAGACGTCGCCGTCGGAGATCAGCCGCACGCGCGCGCCGGCGTCGCGGATCGCCTTGATGCCGTCCTCGTGGCGCGGGCGGTCGAGGACCACGACCATGATGTCGCGCACGTCGCAGGCCTTGCGGTCGGCGACGAGCTTGATCGTCTCGGCCATCGGGCGGTCGAGGTCGAGCAGGTCGGCGATCTCGGGGCCGCCGGCGAGCTTCTCCATGTAGACGCACGGGCCGGGATCGAACATCGACCCCTTCTCGGACAGCGCGATGACGCTCAGCGCGTTCGGCATGCCCTTCGCGCACAGCGTCGTTCCCTCGAGCGGGTCGACGGCGATGTCGACCGCGGGCGGCGAGCCGTCGCCGATCTGCTCGCCGTTGTAGAGCATCGGCGCCTCGTCCTTCTCGCCCTCGCCGATGACGACGATGCCGTCCATCTTCACCGTGTCGAGCACGAGCCGCATCGCGTCGACCGCCGCCTGGTCGGCCGCGATCTTGTCGCCCATGCCCACGTAGCGCGCGGCGGCCAGGGCGGCCGCCTCGGTCACGCGGACGAGCTCGAGGGCGAGGTTGCGGTCGGGCTTGCCCTCGCTGCGGTGTTCGAGGACGGTGTGCTCGGTGCCGGCCATGTCGTTCTAGAGGACTCCAGGAGGCTTGCGGGCTCGCTCGACCTCGGACGCGCGGAGCGCCGAGCCGACGAGCATGAGGATGATCCCGATGAGCGCGATGACCCAGCCGTACTTGAGGCTGGTCAGGCTGCGCGTCTCGCCGGGCTTGCTGATGAGGCCGTCGTAGATCACGAGCCCGAAGGCCGCGATCGCCGTGACGGCCGTCGCCTCGCCGCGGGCCCAGGAGAGCTGGTGGCCGCGGACGATGATGTAGGCGAGGATGAACGGCGCGGCCGCGGCGGCGAGCAGCAGCCAGCGCTGGATCGAGTGGACGTCCCAGGCGGAGTAGTCGCCGGGACCGCCGACGCCCTCGATGAGGTTGCGCGTCTTCACGTGGTACCAGGGAAGGAACACGCTGACCGCGAGGAGGGCGCCGCCGACGAGGGCGACGACCTCGGTGCCGGTGAGGCGCTTTGAGGTCTTCTTGTCGACGGTGGCCATCGGCGCGGGACCCTACACCCCGGACAGGGGCTCGACGTCCACCTGCTCCCCCGCTGCCGCCTCCCCCTCGCCCGCGGGGACGATCGCCAGGCCGTCGGCGCCGAGCATGCTCATGAGCTGATGGGAGCCCTGGGGGCCGGTCGGGGTCGCCCTTGCACCGTGGTCGGTGTGGTCGAGCCGGACGCGGACCGCCTCGTCGCGGCCGGGGTTGCGGGGGATGGCTTCGGTGAGGATCGCGGTGAGGCGCGTGGTCGTGGGGTCGCCCTGCTGCATGGCGATGAGCGCGGGGCGGGCGAAGAGGAGGAACGTGACCATCGCGCTGACCGGGTTGCCGGGCAGGCCGAACACGAGCTGCCCGTCGCGGGTGCCGAACCACGTCGGCTTGCCGGGTCTCAACGCGACGCGCCAGAAGCGCTGCTGCACGCCGAGCGCTTCGAGCGCGGGCTTGACGTGGTCGTGCGGGCCGACGCTGACGCCGCCGCTGGCGATCACGACGTCGGCGGCGGCGAGGCCTCCCTCGAAGGCTCGCTCCGTCTCCTCCTGCGTGTCGGCGACGGAGCGGTGGACCGCGACCTTCGCGCCCGCCGCCTGCGCGAGCGCGCCGAGGGTGACGCCGTTGGACTCGTGGATCTGGCCGGGCTGGAGCGGCGTGCCGGGCGGGGCGAGCTCGTCTCCGGTGGCGATGATCGCGACGCGGGGGCGTCTCGTGACGACGAGCTCCGAGCGGCCGGCGATCACCGCGACGCCGAGCGCCGCCGCGTCGAGGCGGGTGCCGGGCTCGAGGACGGGTGTCTTCGCTCGCACGTCCTCGCCGGCGCGCCTGATGTGCTGCGCCGGCGGGACGTCGGCGGTCGTCGTGATCGTGCCGTCGCCGTTCTCGGTGACCTGCTCGACCGGGACGACGCCGACGTCGCCGGGCGGCACGACGGCGCCGGTGGAGACCCGCACCGCCTCGCCTTCCCGCGGGGGCGTCGTCGCGGGCGCGCCGGCGCGCGACTCGCCGGCGATCGTGAGCGTGCGGTTCGCCGGCCCGGGCGTGACCACGAACCCGTCCATGGCGCTGTTGTCGAACGGCGGGACGTCGTTGACCGTGACCACCTGCTCGGCGAGGTAGCGCCCGAGGACCTCGTGGCCCACCGCGACCCGCTCGACCCGCAGCGGCGAGACGTGCTCGAGCACGACGCGCCGCGCGTCCTCGATCGAAAGAAGCGATCCCGCCATCGGCGCCATCGTCGCAGGACCGTCGCGTCAACCGCGATTGCCCTCGCCGTCCGATCCGATCGATATCCACCCGGCCATGCCCGCCTCCTCGCTCGGCCGCTCCCGGCCGCGTCCGTTCGCGGGCGCGCCGGCACTCGACGGGCGGTTCCTGGCGAAGGCGTGGCTGGTGGAGCTCGTCGCGGTCGCACCGCTGGAGAGGGCCGGCGCGGTGCCCGGCCCGCGCTTCGCCGAGGACGCACCGGCGGTCTGCTCCGCGGTCGTCGCGGCGCTCGGCAGCGACGAGGCGTTCGACCGGCTCGCACCGGGCGGCTCCCTCGCGCCGCTCGCCGCCGGCAGCGCCGCGCTTGCGGGCGCGCACGACGGCCTGACGGCGGTGACGTCGCTCGAGGCGCTGCGCGCGGTCGCCTGGGCCGAGCTCACCGCCGCCCTCGACCGCCCGTCGCCCGCCGAGGTCGCCGAGCTCGCCGACCGCCTCGCCGCGATCATCGCGCTCCTCACCACCGCGTCCCTCGCCACCGGAGACCCCACCGACCGCCTCCGCCCCGGAGACCGAGGCCCCCTCGCCGCGGTCCTCCGCCGCCACGACACCGCCCCGCCCGACGCCCAAGACTTCTCCCCGCGCGAAGACGCCGGGGAGCGGGAGGACCTCAGCGCGAGCGCGCGCGAAGACCTCTCCGCCGACGCCCCACCCGAGGACCTCGCCACGCCGGCGACGCCCCCCGACGATCTCTCTCCGGCCGGCCCCTCGGATCTCCTCCCGCCGGAGGACGCGGCTTCGGCGCCCGCGGTCGCGCGGCTTCACGACGCGAGCTCCTTCGGGCGCCGGGTCGCGCCGTGGACTGCGGCGATCGAGCGGCGTCTCGCGCGGCACAAGCAGGACGGGGTGCCGTTCGCGGTGCTGTGCCTCGAGGTGCTCGACGCCGACCGGCTGCTGCGCGCGGACACGGACGGGTCGGCGGCGGCGGCGCTCGAGGCGGCGGAGAGCGCCGCGCTCGCGGAGCTGCGGCCCGCGGACGCGCTCGTCCGCGAACGGATCGGCCGCTACTGGCTCACGGCGCCCGACACCGACGGGGCGGAGGCGCGGTCGCTCGCGCACCGGGTCGCCGCGCACGTCGAGTCCGTCTCCGAGCATCGCGGCGCGCCGCTGCAGCTCTGCGTCGGTCTCGCGACGTGCCCGTCCGACGGCGCCGAGGCGGTCGTCCTGGAAGCGCGCGCGGAGGAGAGCCTCTACGCCGCGCAGGCCGCCGGCGTGCGCGTCGATCCCGCGCGCTGAGCGCGCGGCGACGGCTCAGCGGCTCTTGCGGGCGCGGAGCGCCGAGGGCGGCGCGAGGACGCCGATGCGGCCGGTGCCGGTGACGCCGATGAGCTGCGCGGCCGCCTGCGTGAGGTCCCAGTCGCGGCCGGGGTGGAACGGGCCGCGGTCGATGACGGGGACCGTGGCGACCTTGCCCTTGTAGTAGACGTCGACGAGCGTCCCGCACGGAAGCGTCTTGTGCGCGACGCCGACGGTCCTGGTCGTCAGCCGGGTGCCGCAGGCCGTCTTGCGGCCGAAGAAGCCGGGGCCGTACCAGCTCGCGACCGCGGACCTGAAGATGGTGGTCGTCGCGACGAGCGGAGCGGACGCGGCGGAGGCGTTGGCGTCGGGCCGGTCGACCTGCGCGCGCAGCGTGAGCCGGCCGGGGACGGCGGTCTTCCACGTCGTCCGGAACGTGCCGTCCTGCGCGACGAGCGTCTCGGCGATGTCGGACCACGTTCCGTCGAACGTCCGCAGCTGGATGTGCACCGCGCGGCCGGCGTCCTCCGAGGTGGTGCGGCCCCTGATCGTCATCGTGCGATCGAGCATCGCGCCGGGGCGCACGTCGAGGTGCGGCCGGTCGATCGTCGCCTCGGCACCGCCAGTGGACGCCTCCTGCGCGAGGGCAGGCGAGGCGACGCCGAGCAGGAGCACGGCGGCAAGCGGCGCGATGTCGCGTAGGCGGTGAAGCATGAGCTGGTCGCCTACGGGGTGAGCTGACGGGCTCGCGCAGTGCGCTAGGACCCGAGTCGGATCCATTCGCCCCGGCGGACCTCGCGGTCCGCAGTGGTTCCCCCGCTCCCGCCGTCCGGAGACGGACGGGACTCGGCTGGCGGAGACCTTAGCGCGGGAGCGACGTGCGCGCGTCGCTCCCGCTGTGGTTCCGCTAGGGCTTCGGCAGGCGCGAGAGCAGGCCCTTGACGGCCTGGCCCGCGACCGCGGCGCCGAGCTGACCCAGCTCGCCAACCGCCTTCACGCCCGTCGTGACGATCTCGATGCCGCTCGGCGCGCCGCCGGCGTCCTGCTCGGTCGCCCAGCCGGCGGGCGGCGCCTGCTCGGGCTTCGAGGCCTGCGCCTTCGCGCGCGCGGCGCGCGACGACTTCGCCGACGAGATCGGCGTCGGCGGACCCGCCGCCTCGGCCTTCGCCGAAGCAAGCGCCTTCACCTCGGCCGTCGCCTTCTTGCGCGCGGGAGCCTTCGCCGCCGCCTTCCGCGCCGGAGCCTTCTTCGCGGAAGACGCGGCGCTCGACGACTTCGCCGACGAGGCCGCCGGCTTCTTCGCCGAAGACGCTGCGGGCTTGGGCTTCGCGGCGGTGGAAGGAGCCTTCGCCGACGACGCCGCGGGCTTCTTCGCGGCGGACGCCTTCGCCGCCGGCCTCTTCGCCGAAGACGCGCGCGTCGCGCGCGCGGAGGGCGCCTTCTTCGCCGGCTTCTTGGGGGTCTTCGTCACGCTCGCCGCGGAGGCGACCGCGTCCGCCGCAGCGGACGTTGCGTCGGCGTCCGCACCAGCGGCCGCGGACGCGCTACCGTCCGCGCCGCGGCTGCTCGCCGTGGGGCTGTCTCCCCGCTTCGCGCTGCGCCTCGTACGGCGCGCGCGGGGGAGGTTGGAGAGAACCTCGCGCTGAGTGTCGTCGGCCATCGGCCGATCATCGTGTCAGACGTTCAACAGAAGCGCCTCGACACCGACACGCTTGTTGACTTCGATCTTCGTACCTTCCAGACTGAGGCAGCCAGTTTCGGGCAGCTGCAGCGTTACCCTGCAGTAGGCGCGGAAAGGCTCCTCGGAGGAACTCCACGAGCACGGGTGACGAGCCCGGCGGAAACGGAACTTCATGTCAGTCGCAGATCTCCAGGAACTCGAAGAGGTCAAGAACCTCCTGGCGCGTGGCCAGGAGCTCGGCGTGCTCACGTTCGCGGACGTGAGTCAGGCCCTTGCCGAGCTCGACGTCGACGAGTCCGACGTCGAGGAGCTCCACAGCTTCATCGAGGCGTCCGAGATCGAGCTGGTCGAGGAGATCGACCCGGCGACCACCGCGGCGAACGCCGTCGAGCGCGCGCCCGACAAGCGCGGCGCCCGGCGCAAGTCCAAGGCGCAGGACATCTTCCGCCCGGACATGACCACCGACTCCCTTCAGCTCTTCCTGAAGGACATCGGCAAGGTCCGGCTCCTCACCGCGCAGGAGGAGGTCGACCTCGCGAAGCGCATCGAGCGCGGCGACCTCGACGCGAAGCAGAAGATGGTCGAGTCGAACCTCCGCCTCGTCGTCTCGATCGCGAAGAACTACCGCAACCAGGGCCTGCCGTTCCTGGACCTCATCCAGGAGGGCACGCTCGGCCTCGTCCGCGCCGCGGAGAAGTTCGACTACCGCAAGGGCTTCAAGTTCTCCACGTACGCGACGTGGTGGATCCGTCAGGCGATCGCCCGCGCGCTGGCCGACAAGGCGCGCACGATCCGCATCCCGGTCCACGTCGTGGAGAAGCTGAACAAGATCGGCCGCGCCGAGCGCAAGCTCGTCACCGAGCTCGGCCGCGAGCCCTCCAACGAGGAGATCGCGGAGGCCACCGGGATCGACCCCGAGGAGGTCGACTCGATCAAGCGCTCCGCCCAGGCGCCGGTCAGCCTCGAGAAGCCGGTCGGCGACGAGGAGGAGTCGGAGTTCGGCCAGTTCATCGCCGACGAGCGCGCCGAGTCCCCGTACGAGCGGGCCGCGGAGATCCTCACCAAGGAAGCGCTGCGCGAGGCGCTCGAGAACCTGAGCTACCGCGAGCGCCGCGTGCTCGAGCTGCGCTACGGCCTCGGGGGCGAGCACCCCCGCACGCTCGACGAGGTCGGCCGTACGTTCAACGTCACGCGCGAGCGCATCCGCCAGATCGAGAACCAGTCGCTCAAGAAGCTGCAGTCGCTCGCCGAGGCGCAGAAGCTTCGCGACGTCGCCTAGCCAACGCGCCGCGACACCGCACCGCCTTGTTCGAAGGGCCCCGGCAAGCCGGGGCCCTTCGTCGTCCTAGCGGCGGGTGAACGGGATCCGGAACGCGCGCTTGGCGGCGGGCGACCGGTTCCCCGCGGCGTCGGCGACGGTCAGCTCGAAGCTGTACGCGCCGGCCGGCAGCTTCGCGAGCCGCGAACGCAGCTGCACGACGTTGGTCCGGCCCGCCGGGACGGGCAGCTCCACGCGCAGGCTCGGCGCCGCGCCCCGGCCGCGCCACCGCAGGCGGCGGATGACGATCGTCGCGGTCGACGCCTCGTTGACCGAGAACGTCAACCGGCCGCGCCGCAGGTGCACGTCGGACAGGTCCGGCGCGAACCGATCGGCGAGCAGCGAGGCGGAGCCCGGGACGCCACCGGTGCCGCCCGTGCCGCCGGTGCCGCCCGCGCCGCCCGGCCCCGGCGGAACGAGCGCGCCATCGGTCACGACCGGCACGACGGGCGCCGGCGCCGCCTTCGTCACGACGACGGTGACGGTCGCCGACGTCGACTCGAGCGCATCGCCGTTCTTCACCCGGTACGTGAACGAGTCGGTCCCCGTGAAGCCGGGCGGCGGCGTGTAGCGCAGGCCGCCCGGCGTGCTCGCGACCGTCCCGCCCTGGAGGGACGCCGGCGTGAACGTCAGCACCGACAGCGCGCCGCCGGCCGGGTCGAGGTCGTTCGCCAGCACCGCGACGTCGACTGGCTTGTCCTGCTCGGTCGACGCGCCGTCGTCGACGGCGACCGGCTTGCGCGAGATCGTCCAGCGGTACTGCGCGGCGGGCGCCTGCACGTTGCCGACGGCGTCGACCGCGCGCACCTCGAAGACGTGCTCGCGCTCGGATCCGAGGTCGACGAGCGTGTGCGGGCTCGTGCAGAGGACGAACGCGCCGCCGTCGAGGCTGCACTCGAAGTGGTCGTTCGCGGCCGGCCCGGCATCCGTCGCCTCGAACGCGAACGTCGCCGTGAGCTCACCGGTCGCCGTCGGCGGCTTCTGGGTGAGCACGGCAGTGGGCGCCGTGCGGTCGATGACCCACGTCACCGAGGCCGGCGTCGGATCGACGTTGCCCGCCGCGTCGATCGCCCGCGCGCGGACCGTGTGCGACCCCTCGGCCAGCTCGGCGAGCTGCAGCTGCGCCGCGCAGGGGCCGAACTCGCCATCGTCAAGCGCGCACTGGCGGCTCGCCACGCCGGACCCGCCCGGATCGGAGCCGCCGACGTCGAACGTCGCGGTCGTCTCGCTGGTGGGCGACCCCGGCCCGCCGCCGAGCGTCGTGTCCGGCGGCACCGTGTCGACCCGCCACGTCCACGACTCGGGCGTCGTCTCGACGTTGCCCGCGACGTCGCGCGCGCGGGCGTTGAAGGTGTGCACGCCGTCGGCGAGCCCGTTCACGGTCGACGGGCTCGCGCACGCGGCGAACGCGGCGCCGTCGAGCCGGCACTCGATCTCGTTCACGCCCGAGGTGGCGTCGGCCGCAGCCCAGGTGAACGACGCCGAGGTCGCGTTCGTGTTGGCGGGCGGCCCGCCGGTCTTCGTCGAGTTCGGCTCGGTCGCGTCGACCTTGATCGTCGTCTTGAACGTGCCCGGCGGGTTCGTGTTCCTCGCGACGTCGGTCGCTTGGCAGCCGAGGTCATGGATCCCGTCGTTGGTGAGCGAGAACATCGCTATCCCGCCGTTGATCCAGCTCAGCGCCGGACCCGCCGAGTCGGTGCAGTTGATGGCGATGACGCGGTCGCCGCTGCCCACGTCCGTCGCGCGCGCGGAGAACGCCGCGGGCCGCACCACGTACCAGCCGTCGCGGCCCGTGGGGTTCGTGGTGAACACCATCGACTCCGGCGGCGTGGCATCGACGATGCAGGTGATCGGCCACGAGAGCGGCGACTCGTCGGGGTCGTTCGACGTCAGCGTCAGCGTCGCCGTGCGCGTGCCCTCGGCGCCGCTGCCGTTGCAGGCGACGTACAGGATCGAGACGGCGTCCGGGAACGCCCCGATCGTCCTGGGGAAGGTGTACGGCGTCCCGGCGACCGTGCCCGGCTCGCCGGCGAGCAGCGAGAACGACGACGCGTTCGGCCCGCTGAACGAGGCGCCCGTGAGCGTCAGCGTCTGGTTGCCCGAGTTCTTGATGGCGATCGTGTTGAAGCTCGTGCCGCCCGGCTTGGCGTACATGTCCGACAGCCCCGCCGGCGGAACCGGGTTCGGCACGATGTCCGGACCGCACTTGAGGTTGTCCTCGACCTTCAGCGTCAGCGTCTTCTGCGGGTTCAGCTGCGTCGACCACCCCGCCTGCGAGTTCAGCTGGGTGAGGACCGTCTTCGGCGTGCTGTTCTGGACGAGCCAGCTCGTCGTCATCGTCAGCGGCTTGAACACCGCCCAGTAGCTCGTGCCGCCCGTGAGCGCGCCGGCGCCGCCTCCCGGGACCCGCTCCATGCAGATCGGGCTCGCACCGGTCTCCGAGAACGCCCGGCCACGGAACGTCGCGAGCACGGTCGAGCCGGGGATCCCGCCCACGTTCGGGCGGAGCGTGATCTCGATGTCGCCCTGCGTGAACCCGCCCTGGTTCGTCGCGTTCGTCTGGGCGAGCAGCGACACGAGGTTCGCCGTCCCCGACTTCACGGGGGAGAAGGCCTGCGCGACGAGGTCGGTGCCCTGCGGCTTGACCTCCGCGGTGGCCGCGTTGGTCCCCGAGTTCGTGGTCGGCAGCTCCAGGGTGGAGAAGAGCGCGTCGGCGCCCGCGGAGGGCGCGAAGATGGCGAAGGCGGCAGCGACGAGCGCCGCGGTGAACGCAGGACGGGTGGTCACCGGATGACGTTCTCAGAACTGGAGCCGCCGTTCCGACTGACCGTCAGCCCCACCCGCACTCCGTAGGCTGCCGCGCCAGTGGCTGACGTGGTCGTCATCGGCGCGGGGATCGTCGGCTGCGCGGCGGCGGCGTTCCTCGCCGAGGGCGGGGCCGCCGTCGCGGTCGTCGATCCGCATGGCGTCGCGGCCGGCGCGTCCGGGCGCAACAGCGGCGTGCTGCAGGACCCGCTCGACCCCGCGCTCTCCGCGGAGTTCGCGCGGTCGCTCGAGCTCTACCGGACGCTCGACGGCTTCACGCTGCGCGACGAGCCCGACGGCATCCTCCTGCTCGGCCGCAGAGACCCGGCCGGCATCCCGGTGCGGGCGGAGGCGGTCGATGACGCCCATGAGCTCGAGCCCGTCGTGCGGCCCGGCATCCCGGCGGTGCGGGTGAACACCGGCTGGGCGATCGGGCCGAAGGCGGCGACCGAGGCGTGGTGGGCCCGCGCCGAACGGGCCGGCGCGACGCTGCACGCCGAACCGGTCGAAGCGGCGAAGACGCTGATCGCCACCGGCGCCTGGACCGACGGCGTCACGCCGCTGTGGGGCGTCACCGCGGGCATCGGCGCGCACTCGACCCACGTCCTCGAGGAGGCCGGCGTCGAGGCGATCGCCGCGGGCGCGACGGGCGAGATCTTCAGCCTGGTCGGCGGCGTGCTCGGCTCGACGTTCGACCGCGACGAGCCGGACCCCGCCGCGCGCGTCGACGACATCGTGCGGCACGCGCAGCGCTTCCTGACCGACGTCGGCGAGATCAGCTGGAGCAGGGCATGCCCCCGGCCGCAGACGGCTGACGGCCGCCCGCTCGAACGGCGGATGGACGAGCGCACGTGGGTGTGCGCGGGGCACGGCCCGTGGGGCATCTCGCTCGGTCCGGCGGCCGCCGAGCGCGCGGCCCGGGAGATCCTCAGCGGCGACTGATCGGCTGTCGGCGCGCCAACCGCGGGTCGATCGTCCAAGTGCTCCGAAGTCGCGCTCAGGTCGCGCGCGGACCGGTCGACTACGGGAAGGCCATGCTCGACGTCGACGCCTGCCTCCGCCATCTCGTTGAAAGCGGAGGGTCCGACCTCCACCTGAAGGTGCCGTCACCGCCGCTGTGCCGTGTCGACGGCGAGCTGGTTCCCGTTCCGGGCACCGACCGTCTCGTTCCCGCGGACACCGAAGCGGCGGTGTTCCAGATGCTGAACGACAAGAAGAAGCTCGAGGAGTTCGCCGAGGAGCGCGAGGTCGACTTCGCCTACGCGATCGAGAGCGTCGGCCGCTTCCGCGTCAACGCCTTCCACCAGCGCGGCTCGATCTCGGTCGTCTGCCGCGCGATCCCCTTCACGATCCGCACGATCGAGGAGCTCGCGCTGCCCCCGGTCATCCGCGACCTCGCCGACGAGGAGCGCGGGATCATCCTCGTCACCGGTACCACCGGCTCGGGCAAGTCGACGACGCTCGCGGCGATGATCGACCACATGAACACCTCGTTCTCGCGGCACATCGTCACGATCGAGGACCCGATCGAGTTCCTGCACCGCGACAAGACCTCGATCATCAACCAGCGCGAGGTCGGCCAGGACACGCACTCCTTCAAGCGCGCGCTGCGCCGCGTCCTGCGTCAGGACCCGGACGTGATCCTCATCGGCGAGATGCGCGACGAGGAGACGGTGCACACCGCGCTGAGCGCCGCGGAGACCGGCCACCTCGTCCTCTCGACGGTCCACACCGTGGATGCGCCCGAGACGATCAACCGCATCATCGACTTCTTCCCGCCGCACATGCACCAGCAGGTGCGGGCGATGCTCGCCGGCACGCTCAAGGGCGTCATCTCGCAGCGCCTGGTGCGCGCGAACGACGGCGGCCGCGTCGCGACGTGCGAGATCCTCCGCATGACCGGCCGCGTCCGCGACATGATCATGGACCCGAAGCAGACCGGCCAGCTGCCGGAGGTCATCGCGGACGGCGCGTACTACGGCATGCAGACGTTCGACCAGGCCCTCTTCGACCACGTGAAGGCCGGCCGCGTCGAGGTCACCGAGGCGACGCGCGCAGCGACGAGCCCGCACGACTTCAAGCTGCTGCTCGCCGCCGACGGCCGCCGCGGCACGACGATGGACGACCTGTACGACTCGCAGTCGAAGCAGCCGTCCTCGTCGCAGGTCTACTAGGCGCTACACGGCGCTCCGCCGCACACGTCGACGATCCGCCCGCCGGGGCGGAGGAACAGCGACTTCTGCAGCCGCGCGAGCTTCGACCGGCGCGGGAACTCGTGCGGGTCCTCGCCCTCGCGGTTCGGGACGTTCCCGGCCGGCGCGGGCGACGTGCGGTGCGTGTCCCAGAACACGACGCCCGAGCCGTCCGACGACTCGCCGAGCGGCTTGACGCCCCAGAAGGGCTTGGACTCGCGCTCGGGGTACGGGCGGTCGCGGAAGCGCGGCCGGTCGTCGCCGAGCAGCGGCCGGTGCACGCGCGCGCCGATCGTCCGCGCCTCGACCTCCGTCGTGACGTCCGCCACCTGGTGGTCGCCGAAGCCGACGTGCAGCAGCACCTGGTGCGACGGCGTGTTCGGCAGCGGGTCGCTCGTCATGTGCGCGGCGTAGCCGTTCGGGTCCGCGCGGTCCCACAGCATCTGCATGAGCGCGAACACGACCTGCCGCTCGCTCTCGTCGGGGTAGTTGTCGTAGAGGCCGAACGGCGTCTCCACGCCCTCGACGTTCCCCTCGGCGTACGTGTCGAAGTCGACGCTGCGCGACAGCAGCGTCGAGTAGTTCATGCCCGGCACGCCGAGCGTCGCGCGGCGGAAGTCGGGGGCGATCGCGGTCAGCGCGCCGCCGTAGATGCCGCCCTGCGAGTTGCCGTCGTAGTACAGCGCGGTCGTGTCGATCTTGTCCTGGAACGCCTTCGCGAACCCGTCGGGATGGATCATCGCCCGGCCGAGGAGCAGGAACCCGAGGTAGCCCTGCTGCACGTGGTCGACGAGCGTGGGGAACCGCGAGAGGTCCTGCAGCACGGTGACCGCGTTCGGGACGTCCTTCGTCGCCATCCCGTTCCAGTCCACCGCGCACGCCATGAAGCCGTGCTCCACCTCGAGGTCCTTGAGCTGGCCCTGGTCGATCTCGCCCTGCGACCCGAACAGCCCGTGGCCGTAGAGCGTCGGGCGCAGCTTGCCGTCGACGCGCGGGATCGTGCATGTGAAGTCGTAGGCCGTGGTGTTGCCGGGCAGCTGTTGGGGGAGCCCGTCGCCGCCGAGGCGGAACTGCGAGCCGGTCGGGCAGCCGGGCAGATCGAGGAAGCAGGGCACGACGAGCTTCCCGCGGATCTTGCGGGCGATCGGCCCGTCGGGGTAGTCGACGATGCCGTCCTGCTCGCCGAGCAGCTCGGGCAGCTGGCTGCTGTCATCCGGCAGATCGGGGTTGAGCGTGTAGGCCGGGACCGCTCCTTCGATCTTCCCGTCGGCGAGGTTCGCGTCGCCGAGCTGCGCGAACGCGCGGTCGCGGATCGACAGCATCCGCCCGGTCGTGCTCGCCGCGCTCGCGACCGTGAAGTCCCACGCGAGGTAGAGGCCCTTGGTCGACACCTTCGCGCGCCGCAGCACCCGCCGGACCGCGCCGGCGTCGCGCGCCGCGCCGAACGGCTCGTCGCTCGTCAGGCGCTTGCCCGACGCGTCGCGCAGCCCGCGCAGCGCGACGACGATGCGGTGTCCCTCGGGGAAGTTCTTCGCGGGCCGCACGATGAGCACGCGGTCGGCCGGGTCCTCCGGGTTGACGTCGAGCTCTGCCCACACGAGCTGGCGCTTGCCGGTGTCGGCGTCGAGCACCACGACCGGCGAGCTCGCGGTCAGCGAGCGGGCCGGATCGTCGATGGGCGGCAGCGCGCTCGCGCGATACGCCTCGAGCGTCTCGAGCCCCGGCACCTTCGCGAGGATCGCCTGGCCGGGGCTGAACCCGTCGGCGCGGTTGAGGTCGGTGACGTCGATCGGCCGCCCGAGCCGGTTCTTCGGCACCTCGTCCTGCGGCAGCGCGATCTGCCGGCCGGTCGGCGTGTCCGCCTCGACCGTGTACGCGTCGTTGGGGAACGGGAGCAGGGACGCGTGCGCGGCGGGCGCGAGGCCGAGGACGGCGACGGCAGCGGCGAGCGCGAGCGGGGACAGACGCCTCATGCGTCACATGAACGTCCATGTTCTTGAGTTCTGGCGGTTCTCCCTGAAAGGGTGGTCGCCTATGCAGACGACACTCGCTCAGTACAACGAGACCCAGGCGACCGAGAGCTTCGCGCTCCAGAACTCGAAGCTGCTGAAGGTGCGGCTCAGCCAGGAGACGATCCAGGCCAAGCTCGGGTCGATGGTCGCCTACCAGGGCGAGGTCTCGTTCGAGCACGCCGGCTCGGGCGGCCTCGGCCGGATGCTGAAGAAGGCCGTCACGGGCGAGGGCCAGTCGCTCATGAAGATGAGCGGCAGCGGCGAGGTGTTCCTCGCCGACCAGGCCCAGGACATCCACCTCATCTACCTCGAAGGCGAGAAGATCACGGTCAACGGCCCGAACCTGCTCGCGTTCGACGCCGACATCGACTGGGACATCGAGCGCGTCCAGGGCGCCAGCGGGATGATGGGCGGCGGCCTCTACAACACGTCGTTGCAGGGCACGGGCTGGGTGGCGATCCTGTCCGACGGCCCGCCCGTCCTGCTCAACGTCGCCTCGGCGGCGACGTTCGCCGACGCGCAGGCCGCGATCACGTGGTCGCAGGGCGTGTCGACCTCGATCAAGACCGACTTCAAGATGAAGAACCTCATCGGGAAGGGCTCGGGCGAGTCGGTCCAGATGGCGTTCAGCGGCCAGGGCTGGGTGCTCGTGCAGCCGTCGGAGGGCCGCATCACGGCCGCGCAGCTGCAGGGCTCGTCCTCGAGCGGCGGCGGCCTGGGCAACCTGCTCAACGGCTGAGGTCCGCGGGCCCTCCCGCCCCGCGGGAGGGCCTCGCTTCACGTTGTATAGTTATGGGGCGATGCCGGTTGATGAGAGCTGCCCCGTCTGTCGTACCGCGGACATCGTCTGCGGCAAGTGGACGCTGCTCCTCGTGCGCGAGCTGGCCGAGGGCTGCTCCCGCTTCTGCGAGCTCGAGCGCTCGCTGACCGGCATCAGCCCCCGCACGCTGTCTCTGCGCCTGCGGGCCCTCGAGGAGGAGGGCATCGTCGAGCGGCACACGTTCCCCGAGGTCCCGCCGCGCGTCGAGTACGCCCTCACCGAGAAGGGCCGCGCGCTCCTGCCGATCATCGACGGCATGCGGACGTACGGCGAGATGTGGCTGGGCGCTCAGTGCGGCGCCGAGACGGCGGAGACCCCGTCGGTCGCGCCCGTCGCGGCCTGACGCCGCCGCAGCCGCGCGACCTTCGCCAGCAGGGCCATCGCGATCTGCTGGGCGCGCACCGGCGCGCTCGCCAGGTAGATGACGTCGCGGTGGTCGTCGAGCAGCTCGGCCATGTCGAGCAGCCGCGGCATCCCGTTCGGCTTCGTGCGGCCGGCGTGCGCGAGGCCGACCCAGTAGTCCTCGAAGAACGCGTCGGTCGTCAGCGCGGGCTCGAGCGTCACGCTCATCTCGAGGTCGTCCAGCGCCGTCCACACGTGCGGCACACCGGCGGGGATGACGGCCACGTCGCCGGCTCCCAGCACGCGCGTCTCGCCGTCCACGACGAGGCGCACGCGACCGCTGCGGATCGTGAAGGTCTCGACCTGCTTCGGGTGAACGTGGGCGGCGGGCGGCGCGCCGCCGCGCGTCGCCCACATCGTCGCCTCCATGATCGCGCCGCCCGTGTCGGCGGCGGTGCGGACGTAGGTGAGCGTCTCGCCGGTCTGCGGGTGGCTGATGGTCTGACCTGTCCGTGGCATGGGCCCCTCCTCGATGAGGCGGATGGTTCGATCGTCGAACTGAAGTAGTTCGATGGTCGCACCATCCGCTAGGCTCGTCAAGTGACCTCGTCGCGGCCGCTCGGCTCACGCAACCTCGGGACCCTGCTGCGCGATCCCTGGCTCGAGCTCAACTCGCGCCTCGTCACCGCCGTCGCCGAGCGCGGGCACGCGGAGGCGCGGCCGGCGTTGAGCAGCGTGCTGCAGCACATCCGCGACGAGGGGTCGCGGGTGACGGAGCTCGCCGAGCGGGCGCAGCTGACGAAGCAGACCGTCGTGTACCTCGTCAACGAGCTCGAGCGGGTCGGGTACGTCGAGCGCACGCCCGACCCGGCGGATGGCCGCGCGAAGCTCGTCCGGCCGACGGCGAAGGGCCGCGCGGCCGTCGAGGAGGCGCGCAAGATCGCCGGCGAGATCGAGGAGGAGATCGCGGGGCTCCTCGGCCGCGAGAAGCTCGAGGACCTCAAGGCCCTCCTCACCGACCTCCACGACGCCCTCTGGCCGCCGGAGTGAGAAGGGGGCGCCGTCCCCTCGCGCATCGCGAGAAGCGCCGGGGAGAGGGGGCGGGCCTCGTGGGCGCGTCGTTGCGGCGCGGAGGAGCGGGGCGTCGGGCGGAGAACGACGCCGCCATGCGCCACCGACCGCTGCACACCGCGCTGCGCGCGTACGTCGAGGAGGCGGCCCACGCGCTCTCCGCCGACGTGGCGGCGGGCGCCGAGGTCCCCTTCGAGCTCGAGGCCTCCGGGCCCTCGCGCAGCCGCACCCCGCTCTACTGCTACCGCCCGCTCACCGGCGCGTTCATCCGCGAGCGGCTCGGGCACCTCGCCCGGCTCGCGACCTACCCGGCGGCCGCACGGCTGCTGGCCTCGCTCGATGGCGTCGACGCGTACCTGCGGACGCGCGGGGAGCAGCGGATCCCGCGCGACGCCCGCGACCGCGCCGACGCGGCGCTGCGCGCGTTCCTCGACCGCATCTTCGACGGCTCGACCGACTTCGCGCTCGTCGACGAGCGCTTCACGGCGGCGTACGACGAGCTCGAGGCGCTCGTGGTCGCGCGCAACGAGCCGGTCGCGACGCTCGTCGTCGGCCTGCCCGGCCTGCGGCTCGCCTCCGACGAGGTCGCGCTGAGCGACGGGATGACGCTCGTGCAGCCCGACGGCGTTCCCGACGCGCCCGAGGACGCGCTGTGGCTCGGCGCGCTGGACGACGAGCCGAACACGCTCGCGGTGATGACGCTGGCCGATGCGGCGGCAGCGAACGCGGCACCGGCGCGGTTGCGCAAGCTCGTCCGCGCGCTGCGGCTCTACGACACCGGCAGCGTCGGGCTCGCCCCCGCGGCATGGGTGCGCCTCGACGCCGGCCCGTGGCAGCTCGTCGACCTCGCCGGCGGCTCGCCCGCCCGCTACGGGCCGGCGCTGACGATCGGGCCCGAGCAGGAGGACGAGCTGCGCGCGTTCATCGCGCTCGCCGCGCGGCGGATGCCGCGCCGCGGCGAGCTCGCCTGGGCGCTGCGCAGGTTCGACCTCGCGTGCGAGCGGCCGCGGTCCGACGAGGCGCTCACCGATCTCCTGCTGGCGCTGCGCGCCCTGCTGCAGCCCGACGGCCTCGACAACGCGCTGCTCGGCCGCCGCATCGCCGCGCTGTGCGCGACCGAGGAGGACCGCGACAGGCTGGCGGACCGGGTGGCGCAGGCCGCCGACCTCGAGCGCCACGTCGTCGCCGGGCTGGCCGTGCCCGAGGGCGCGGTCGAGGAGCTCGCGACCGAGCTGACCGAGCACCTCCGCGCGGTCCTCGGCGACGCGCTGTGCGGCCACCTCGACGCCGACCTGCGCTCGGCGGCCGACGCGCTGCTGCAGAAGGCCCCTTCTTCGTTCTAGGCCGGCTCGGCGAACAGGTGGTGGTGGACCTGCGCGAGGCCGTCGACGTCGTGCACGTCGCCGCCGAGCAGCGGGACGATCGTCGGCTCCCGGTCGTCGAGCTCGTGCATGAGCCGGTCAAGTGACGCCTGATCGCGCGCGGCGAGCACCTGCAGCTCGCCGAGCGTGGCGGCGACCTTCTCCGCCAGCTCCTCGCCGAGGTCCCCCGACAGCGACGCGGCGACCTCGGCCGGATCGCCCTCGACCGTGTCGACCTGCATGCGGTTCACGATCAGCCCGCCGAACGGCATCTTCGCCTCGCGCAGCTTGCCGCGGAAGAAGATCGCCTCCTCGACCGGCTCGCGCTCGGGCGAGGTGATGATGAAGAACGTCGTCGCGGGGTCGGCGAGCAGCTTCTTGACGCCGCTCGCGCGCTCGCGGAAGCCGTCGATGAGCCCGCCGAGCGACCGGAAGAAGACGCTGAGGTCCTGCAGCAGGTCGACGCCGGTGACGCGCCGCAGCACGCTGAACACGACGCTCGTGCCCCGGCCCATCACGCGCGCCGCGAGCCCGGTCGGGGCGAGGAACACCTTCAGCGCGCGGCCTTCGAGGAACCCGGTCAGGCGGTCCGGCGCGTCGAGGAAGTCGAGCGCGTTGCGCGACGGCGGCGTGTCGAGCACGAGGACGTCGAAGTCGCCGGACCGGTCGAGGTCGTAGAGCTTCGCGATCGCGGTGAACTCCTGCGAGCCGGCGACCGCGCCCGACAGCTCCTGGTAGATCCGGTTCGCGAGCACCTCGTCGCGCGTCTTCTCGTCCGGGGCGAGGCGCTCGATCAGCTCGTCGAACGTGCGCTTCGCGTCGAGCATCATCGCCCACAGCTCGCCGGTCATCTCGACGCCGTGGCCCTTGAAGCGCTTCGGGTCGACCAGCCGCGGCTCGTTGTCGAGGTCCTCAAGGCCGAGCGAGTCGGCGAGCCGCTTGGCCGGGTCGATGGTCACGACCGCCACCTTCTGGCCGGCCGCGGCCAGGCCCATGGCCAGCGCGGCGGACGTCGTCGTCTTGCCCACGCCGCCCGAGCCGGCGCAGATCACGACGCGCTTGCCCTCGAGCTTCGCGGCGATCGACACGGCGCGCCATGCTACGCACCGCCGTGAAGCAGCTCGCTGCCCTCCTCGCCGTCCTGGCGCTTCCGGTCTCGTCCGCGGGCGCCGCGACGCTCGATGCCGGTGCCCTTAGGGGCGAGGTCGACGACGCCACCGGGGGTCTCCGGTTCTCCGGCGATGCGACGCTGGCGGAGGCGGGCGGGACGCGGCTCGGGCTCCACACGCCGCTGGGCTGGGATCGCGTGACGCGGGCGGTCGGCGTTCGCTCCGAGGGGGGCGCCATCGTCGCCGACCTCCTCACCGCGGGCGGCCGCGCGATGACGCTGCGGATGACGCGCGGGGCAGACGGGGTCGTCGCCGTCGAGGCGGCGACGGACGATCCGGCGGTGGACGCGACGGGCATCGGGTTCGCGGCGACGAAGGACGAGCGCTACTTGGGCTTCGGCGAGCGGTCGAACGCGGTCGACCAGCGCGGCGGGGACGTCGAGGTGTTCGTGGGGGAGGGCCCGTTCCAGCCGGAGGAACGCGCGTTCATCCCGGCGTTCGTTCCCCCGCAGGGCTTCCACCCGCGCGACGACGCGACGTACTTCCCGATCCCGTGGCTGCTGTCGACCGCGGGGTACGGCGTGCTGCTCGACAACGCCGAGACCGCGATGTTGCGCCTGGGCGACGACGACGCGTGGTCGGCGGAGGTGCAGAGCAGCCGGCTGGCGTTCCGCGTGTTCGCGGGCCCGACGCCGGCGAAGGCGCTCGAACGGTTCACCGCGGCCACCGGTCGACAGCCGCCCGCCACGGCGCCGTGGTTCTTCGGCGCCTGGTGGCAGCCGACGCCGGGCAAGGGCGAGGCGGCCGACCAGCTCGCCGCGCAGCGCAAGGCGGACGTGCCGGTGTCGGTGGTCGAGACGTTCCTGCACTACCTGCCATGCGGCGACCAGCTGCCGGACCGCGAGGCCGTGCGCCGCCGGACGGCCGCCGTGCACGCCGGCGGCGCCGCCGTGCTCGCGTACATGAACCCGATGGTGTGCACGAGCCACCCGGCGTACGCCGAAGGCACGTACAACAGCGACGCGACCGGTCGCCCGTACCAGTACCGGTACTCGACCGCCGACCAGTTCATGGTCAGCCAGGTCGACTTCACCGCGCCGGCCGGCCGCGCGTTCTTCGGCCGGCTGCTGCGCGAGGCCGTCGAGGACGGCTTCGACGGGTGGATGGAGGACTTCGGCGAGTACACGCCGCCGGACGCGGGGTCGGCCGACGGGACGCCGGGGCCGGCCATGCACAACCTCTACCCGACGCTCTACCACCGGACCGCGACCGAGGAGACCGCCGCGGTCGGCCGGCCGATCGCGAACTACGTGCGGTCCGGCTTCACGGGGACGGCGCGGTACGCGCGGCTCGTGTGGGGCGGCGATCCGACGACCGACTGGGGGTTCGACGGGCTGCAGTCGGCGGTGCGCAACGGGCTGACGATGGGGCTGAGCGGCGTGAGCACGTGGGGCTCGGACATCGGCGGGTTCTTCTCGCTCGGCGCCCGCAAGCTGACGCCCGAGCTGCTGCAGCGCTGGATCCAGTTCGGCGCCGTCTCCGGGCTGATGCGCGCGAAGTCGAAGGGGATCGCCGTGCCGGACAAGGCCCGTCCGCAGGTCGAGGACCCCGAGATCCTGCCGGTGTGGCGGCGCTACGCGCGGCTGCGCACGCGCCTGCTGCCGTACCTGCAGGCGGCCGACGCCGAGTACCAACGGACGGGCATGCCGATCATGCGGTCGTTCGCGTTGGCGTGGCCGGGCGACCGGCGGCTGAACGGCGTCGACGACGCGTTCCTCTTCGGCCCCGACCTCCTCGCCGCGCCGGTCGTCCGGCCCGAGCAGCGCCAGCGGCGCGTCGAGCTGCCGCCGGGGACGTGGGTCGACCTGTGGCGCAGCGCGTCGGCGGATCTCGACCTGCGGCGGCCGCTGCTGCTGCACGGCGGGCGCGACGCGACGCTGCCGGCGCCGGCGGACGAGCTGCCGCTGCTCGCCCGCGCCGGGACGATCCTCCCGCTGCTGAGCCCCGACGTCGACACGCTCACGTCGCTGCGCGCGCCCGGCGTCGTGAGGGCCGACGACCGCCGCGACCGGCTCGGCCTGCGGATCCTCCCGCGCGGCTGGTCGAGCATCCGCGCCTTCGGCACCGACCGGATCGTCTCCTCCGAGAAGCGCGGCCGCCGCTGGGTCCTGCGCATCGACGGAACCCGCACCCGCACCTACGACGTCCAGGTCGCCCTCGGCACCCTGCGCCGCCCGTTCCGGCCGTGCCGCGTCAGCGTGAAGCGGTGGAGCGTCCGCGACGGCGTGCTGCGCCTCCGCGTCCGCGGCAAGCGATTGCGGGTGCTGGCCGCCCCGTGCATGCATGGGGTCTGACCCCATGCATGCGTCAGAGCGCTTCGTCGAGGGCCCGGGCGAGGGCGTCGAGGTCGGCGCTTCCCTCGTCGGCGTCGGCGGCGAACGGGAGGACCGCGTCGGCCTGCAGGCGGTCGAGCTGGGCGCGCTGCTCGCGCGCGCGAGCGTGCGCCTCCAGGGACACGTCGATCGCGGGGTCGCCGGCCAGCCGCTCGAGCCGCTCGGCCTCCTCGTCGGTGAAGCGGTCGGGGCGCACGCCGTTGGCGATGACGAGGTCGAGCTGGTCGCCGAGCGCGTCACGCAGGTAGGCGACCTCGTTGACCGGCATCTCCTCCGGCGTGGCGACCGCGACGACGCCCGTCAAGGCGCGGTCCTCGAGCGTCGTCGCGATGATGCCCGCCTGTCGCGCGACGGGGCCGGCGGCGGCGACGTCGGCGAACGTCCGCGGCGCCTCGAGCAGCGCGAGCCCGTGCCCGGTCGCCGGCGCGTCGACGACGACGAGGTCGTACGGCTCGGCGCCGGGCGTTCGCCGCTCCGGCTGCGCGAGCTCCCACAGCTTCCCGATCGTCAGCAGCTCGCGCATGCCGGGCGTCGCCGCGGCGAGGTAGCCGAAGACGCGGCTCGAGGAGAGCAGCTCGGCGAGCGGGCGCGAGAGCTGGTCGTCGAGGTACTCGCGCATCGCGCGCTCCGGGTCGATGGACAGCGCGTGCAGCCCGTTCCCCAGCTCGGCCTCCGCCCAGCCGCCCTCGCCGCCCGCGAGCATCCGGTGCACGTCGTCGCGCTGCGCCACCTCGGCGACGATCGTCCGCAGCCCGCGCCGGGCGCCGACCAGGCCGAGCGCCGCGGCCACCGCCGTCTTGCCGACGCCGCCCTTGCCGGTGACGAAGAGGAGCCGCTTCTCGAGGACGGTCACGTCCGGGCGGCGACGAGCGTGTAGAGCACGGGAAGCGTCGTGCCCGCGATCCGGAGCCGGTAGAGGCCGTCGTCGCCGCGGGTGAGGAGGGTCCCGCGCGGATCGAAGTCGGCGTCGAGGTGCTCGCGGAACGCGTCGATGCGGAGCCCCGCACGGAGGGCGGCGGTGAGGATCTCGCCGATCGAGTGCGGGAACTCGATGGTCGTCGTGGCGCCGACGTGCGCGTCGCGATCCGCGTACGAGCCCTCCTCGTCCAGGCGGACCGCCTGCCCGCCTCCGTACGGGAAGTCGAGGACGAGCGGGTCGAGGGATCCGATCGCGCTGTAGAGCGGGTGGACGTCGATGAGCACGAGCCGGCCGCCGCGGCGCAGGGCGGCGTTGGCGCTGGCGAACCAGGCGTCGAGGTCGGCGATCCAGGTCAGGACGCCCACCGTGGCGTAGACGAGGTCGAAGCGGTCGTGCAGCTGCGGCGGCAGCGCGGTCGAGTCCGCTTCGACGAGCTCGAGGTCGACGCCGCAGCGTTCGGCGAGCGCGCGGGCCTTGGCGAGCGAGGCGGGCGAGAAGTCGGCGCCGACCACGCGCGCGCCGCGGCGGGCGAGGACGATGCTGTCGAAGCCGATGTGGCACTGCAGGTGCAGGACGTCCAGGCCGGCGACGTCGCCGACGGCCTCGGACTCGATGACGGTCAGATCGCGCGTGCCCGCGATGAGCGCGTCGACGTCGTAGTAGGTGTCCCGCCCCTCGCCGTGCACCCCGGCAAGGGCGTCCCAATGGGCTCGGTTCGTGCTCGTCGGGTCAGCCATCCGGCGGCGATGCTAGGAGGAATCCCCGCCATGCGCGCGAACACGCCCCTCATGGAAGCCAAGGCCAAGGTGATCGCGTTCGCCAACCAGAAGGGTGGCGTGGCGAAGACGACGACGACGCTGAACCTCGCGGCCGCCTTCGCCGAGAAGGGCCATCGCGTGCTCTGCTGCGACATGGACCCGCAGGGCAACCTCACGATGTCCCAGGGGATCGACCCCGATTCGCTCGAGCTGTCGATGTACGACGTCCTCGTCCACCACGTCGACATCCGCCAGGTGATCCGCAAGCGTGAGGTGGACATCGCGTGCGCCTCGATCGACCTCGCGGGCGCGGAGATCGCGATGTCGACCCAGATCGGTCGTGAACGCTCGCTGCAGAAGGCGTTCAAGCCGATCCTGCAGGACTACGACTTCATCTGCATCGACACGCCGCCCAGCCTCGGGCTGCTGACGATCAACGCTCTGACGGCCGCGAACAAGGTGATCGTCCCCGTGCAATGCGAGTATCTGTCCATGCGCGGGTTGATCCAGCTCCAGAACACCCTGGAGATGATCAAGGAGAACCTGAACCCGGACGTCGAGATCGAGGGCATCCTGCCCACGCTCGTCGATGCGAGGACGCTCCACGCCAAGGAGGCGATCGAGATCCTCGAGGAGAACTTCGGAGACCGGGTCTTCGCCTCGCGCATCAAGAAGACGATCCGGTTCGCCGAGGCCCCCGTGAAGGGGATGTCGGTGCTCAAGTACGACCCGGACGGCCTGGCCGCCGAGTCCTACCGCCAGCTGGCGAAGGAGGTCCTGGCGCATGGCTAGGAGAGGTGACCGCGCGAGCATGCGTGAGGGCCCGCTCGCGGCGCTGTTCCGCCGCACCGAGGAAGAGGAGCAGCAGGCCGGGACGGAGGCGAAGGCCCCCGAGACCCCCGCTCCCGCTCCCGCTCCCGCCCCGGAGCCGGCGCCCCGCGCCGAGGCTCCCGCGCCGGCGACGCCGGCCGGCCAGGCCAACGTGGAGGCCGCGCGCCCGCACCCGTCCCTCTCGCAGCCGACCCCGGACCTCCCGGAGGAGGCGCCGCGCATCCCCTCGCCGCAGGAGCGGCTGCGCCAGGCCTTCTCCTCGGACATCCCGGAGAACGTCATGGCCCCGCCGACCCCGGCACCGGCGCCCGCACCCGTGCAGGCGGCTCCGGCTCCGGCGCCCGCGGCGGATCCGTACGCGCGCTCCGGCGCTCCGGCGTTCGGCGAGGCGATGCCCGTCGGCCAGCCCGTGCTCAAGGTCGTCGGCGTCGGCGGCGCCGGCGTCAACGCGGTCAACCGGATGGTCGAGGCGGCGATCGAGGGCGTCGAGTTCCTCGCGATCAACACCGACCTCCAGTCGCTCCAGCAGTCCGAGGCCGACGTGACGCTGCACATCGGCCAGACGCTCACGCGCGGGCTCGGCTCGGGGTCCAACCCCGATCTCGGCCGCGCCGCGGCGATGGAGGAGCACGACAAGATCAAGGCGCTGCTCAAGGGCAGCGACATGGTGTTCATCACCGCCGGCTCCGGCGGCGGCACCGGCACCGGCGCGGCGCCCGTCGTCGCGCGGATCGCCCGCGAGCTCGGTGCGCTCACGGTCGGCATCGTCACGAGGCCGTTCGGCTTCGAGGGGTCCCGCCGGCGCGAGCAGGCCGACCGCGGCATCGAGGCGCTCGGGGCCGAGGTCGACACGCTCATCGTCGTGCCGAACAACCGGCTGCTGTCGGTGCTCGACAAGAACACCTCGATGGTCGAGGCCTTCCGGGTCGCCGACGACGTCCTACGTCAGGGCGTCCAGGGCGTCTCGGACCTCGTCACGCTCCCCGGTCTCATCAACCTCGACTTCGCCGACGTGCGGACGATCATGTCCGACGCGGGCCAGGCGCTGCTCGGGATCGGCATGGGCACCGGCGACGGCCGCGCGATCACCGCGGCCGAGCAGGCGGTGTCGTCGCCGCTGCTCGAGACGTCGATGGAGGGTGCGCGGAAGATCCTGCTGTCCATCACGGGCGGCAAGGACCTCTCGCTGTGGGAGGTCAACGAGGCGGCCAAGGCGGTTGCCGAGGCGGCTCACCCGGACGCGAACATCATCTTCGGCGCCATGGTCGACGACAAGCTCGCCGACGACGTGTGCTGGATCACGGTGGTCGCGACCGGCTACGGCGAGCCGCGGCTCCAGCGCCGCGAGCCGAGCCGCTTCGAGGAGCCGGTCGGCGAGCCGCGCGTCCAGCGCCGCACGGCGCCGCGCGAGCGCAGCTCGTTGGAGCTCGACGTCCCGGAGTTCCTCCCTCGGGGCTGAGACGGACAGGGGGCCTTCGGCCGCGCCGCCGAAGGCCCTCGAACCTCCGGGCGAAGAAGTACGCGATTAGTCTCCGCCCGTGAGCGCGAGATCTCGGGGGATCGTCGCCGCGGGCGATCGCGTCTCGGCGGAGGCCGGGGCGCGCGTGCTGCGCGAGGGCGGCAACGCCGTCGACGCGGCGATCGGCGCGATGCTGGCGTCGTGGGTGGCCGAGCCGCTGCTCACCGGGCCCGGCGCCGGCGGGTACCTGCTGGTGGCGGGAGCGGGGGAGGAGCCGGTCCTGCTCGACTTCTTCGTCGCCGCGCCCGGCCACGGACGCGACGGGAACGGATCGGTCGCCGACCTCCTGCCCGTCGAGGTCGACTTCGGCGACGCGCTGCAGACGTTCAACTGCGGTGCGGCGTCATGCGGGGTCCCCGGCACGCCGGCCGGGATCTGCGAGGCGGCGCGGCGGTGGGGGACGATCCCGCTGGCGGACCTGGCCGCCCCGGCCGCGGAGCTCGCGCGCAGCGGCGTCCCGCTCGGCCGCGCGCAGGCCTGGATCCTCGAGCTGCTGCTGCCGATCCTCGTCTCGACGCCGGAGGCCGCCGCGCTCTTCGCGCCCGGCGGCACGCCGCTGCGCGAGGGCGACCGCTTCCGCTCGGACGACCTCGCCGACGCGATCGAGCGCCTCGGCGCGGAAGGCGCGGCGCCGTTCTACACGGGAGAGATCGGGCAGGCGGTCGCCTCATGGGTCGGCGAGCACGGCGGCCTGCTCACGACCGACGACCTCGCGGCCTACGAGGCGATCCCGCGCGAGCCCGTGCGCGTCGGGTACCGCGGCCGCGACGTCCTGACGAACCCGCCGCCGAACGCGGGCGGCGTCCTGCTCGCCGTCGCGCTCTCGAAGCTCGCCGCGACCGACGGGCCGCCCGAGCTGACCGAGCTCGTCGACGTCATGGAGGCCGTGCAGGCCGAGCGCACACCCGACTTCACGACCGGCCTCGCCGATCCCGCCTTCACGCGCGAGTTCATGGCCTCGCGGCTCGGCTCGACGACGCACATCTCGGTGATGGACGGCGAGGGGCGCGCGGCGACGGTGACGTGCACGAACGGCGAGGGCTCGGGCATCGTCGTGCCCGGCACCGGCGTGCACGTGAACAACATCATGGGCGAGGAGGACCTCAACCCGTTCGGCTTCCACGTCGCGCCGGCCGGGACGCGCATGCCGTCGATGATGGCCCCGACCGTGGTGCTGAAGGACGGCGCGGTCGAGCTGGCCGTCGGGTCCGCCGGGTCGAACCGGATCCGCTCCGCGATCCTCCAGGTGATCGTCGGCGTCGTCGACCACGGCCTCCCGGCGCGCGACGCCGTCGAGGCGCCGCGCGTGCACTTCGAGGACGGGCAGCTCTACACCGAGCCCGGCGTCCCCGAGGACCTGCTGGCGAAGACGGGCCGCCCGGTCACCCGCTTCCGCGACCTCAACGTCTTCTTCGGCGGCGCCCAGGCCGTCGAGCACGACCTCGCGACGGGGAAGATGACCGGCGCGGGCGACCCGCGACGGGGCGGCCACGCGGTGAGCGCGTGAGGCGCATCGCGATCGCCCTCGCCGCCGTCGTCCTGGTGAGCGGGTGCGGGACGGAGACGGCGGACCTGCTCGTCGTCGAGCGGTCGGGGTCGCTGCCGGACGCGAAGCTCAAGCTCCTCATCACCGACGGCCTGACGGTCGAGTGCGACGGGGTGGAGAAGCCGCTCGAGAACGACCGCCTGCTCGAGGCGCGCGAGCTGACGCGGGACCTCCTGCCGGTCCTCGACGAGAACCCGCGGCTGCCGATCCCCAAGAGCGCGTTGCTGCGGTTCCACGTCACCGGGGAGAGCGGCGAGGCGACGTTCGCCGACGCCTCCCCGAACCTGCCGCCCGAGCTCGGCAAGCTCGTCCAGCTCACGCGGCGCATCGCCATGGAGTCCTGCGGCAAGCAACGCTGATGGCCGCGAACAGCAGAAGTCGTTGTCGGCGCACCGTTCCGGTGCGACCCTCTTCGGTCGATGACGCGACGCTCGTGGATCCTGATGGCCGGCCTCGCCGCCCTCTGGGGCGCGTCGTACATGTTCATCAAGCTCGCCCTCGACGACCTGTCGGACGTCGCGATCGTCTGGCTGCGCACGGCGCTCGGCGCGCTCGTGCTCGCGCCGGTGGCGATCAAGCGCGGCGCGTTCATCCCGGCGCGGCGCAGGCTCGGCTGGCTGTCGCTCATCGCGGTCGTGCAGGTCGTCGCCCCGTTCCTGCTCATCACGATCGGCGAGCACCACGTCGAGTCGTCGCTCGCGGGCATCCTCGTCGCAGCTGCCCCGATCTTCACGGTGCTGATCGCCATGGGCGTGGTGCCGGACGAGCGCGTCCACGGCTGGGCGCTCGTCGGCGTCGCCCTCGGCATCGTCGGCGTGGCGATGCTCTTCGGCGTCGACCTCGGCGGCGATGGCGACGCGCTGCTCGGCGGCGCCGGCATCCTGCTCGCCAGCGTCGGCTACGCGGTCGGCAGCCTCGTCGCGAAGCGCAAGCTCCAGGACGTCCCACCGGTCGGTGTCGCCGGCTCCATCATCGGGCTGAGCGCGCTCTTCCTCCTCCCCGCGCTGCCGTGGGCGGTGCCGTCCGAGGCCCCCGGACTCGGCACCGTCGGCGCGATGGTCGCGCTGGGAGCCGGCGGCACCGGCATCGCCTTCCTCATCTTCTACACGCTCAACGCGGACATCGGACCGGCGCGCGCGTCGATCGTGGCCTACATCGCGCCGGGCTTCTCCATCTTCTACGGCGTCGCGTTCCTCGACGAGTCGTTCACGGTCTCGACGGCGATCGGCCTGCTGCTGATCCTCGCCGGATCGTGGATGGGCGCGCAGGGCAGGGCGCCGTGGCAGCGTGCCGCGGTGCCCGTGCCGGTCAGCCGAACCGGACCTTCCCGTTCGACTGCGCCCGAGCCTGCGCGCGCTCGATGAAGTCCAGCCGCTTGACCGCGGCGCGGAACAGCCGGGCGACCAGCCGCAGCCGCGCGTTCTCGGACCGCAGGTCGAGCAGCCCCTGCTTGGCGTCGAGGCCGAAGTCGACCGTCGCCGCCATGTCGTAGGCGCTCATCGCGGCGAGCTTCTCGACGTCGGGCTCGTCGTCGGTCGCCTCGCGCACGAGCTCGCCGTACGCGGCGTGCGCCTCGATGAGCGTCTCCTCGTCGACCGCCTCGTCCTTGTCCTCGAGCCACTCGACCGTTCCCGCCGGGTACGCGCGGTCCTCGAGCCGCTCGACGATGCGGAACGCCCGCGTCCCGCGGCAGGCGATGTCGAGCCGCCCGTCCTCGTGCTCGGTGATGACGCTCTCGACCACGCACGCGCAGCCGGACGGCTTGAGGCCCTCGTCGCTGAGCCAGACGATCCCGAACTCCGAGCCGTTCTCGACGCACTCGCCGATCATCTGCTTGTAGCGCTCCTCGAAGATGTGAAGCGGGACCAGCTCCGAGGGCAGCGCGACGACGGGGAGCGGGAAGAGGGGGAGCTCCTGCACGGCCGCCATGGGAGGAGCCTAGTCCCGCCGGCGCTCTCAGCTTCCTCCCGGGAACGTCTTACGGTGCTCTCAACGCGGTCCGGGACGCTTCGTGGCCATGACTGGACGCACGAGGACCACGCTTGCCGTCTTCGGCGGCGCCGCCCTGGTCGCATCGGCGGCGTACGCCGTCGGGTCGCAGGCCGGCGGCGGCAACGCCGAGGCGGCCAAGACCCGCGCCGCCGCGCAGATGACCGCCGGGTACGGCTACGGCCCCGGTCCGGCCGGGTTCCGCGGGAACCGCCCCGATCCGTTCGCCGGCCTGGCCTCCAAGCTGGGCGTCAGCGCGGCGAAGCTGCGCACCGCGCTCCAGGCGCTCCGCACCGACGAGAGCAAGGACGACCACGAGGCGGAGCTCGCCGCCGCGCTGGCCAAGGCGCTCGGCAAGTCCGAGGCCGACGTGAAGGACGCGCTCGCCAAGCTGCGCCAGGCGCACGAGGACGAGCACGCCCGGCGCGAGGCCGCCCTGTACGCGGCCGTCGCGAAGGCGCTCGGCAAGAGCACGGCCGACGTGAAGGCGGCGTTCGAGAAGAATCGGCCGGCCGATCCGGGTCCCGGCGACAGGGACGGCCGGCACGGTCCCGGCCCGTTCGGCGGCCCCGGCGGTCCGGGCGGCCCGCGCGGGCATCGCTTCGGCGGCCCCGGCGCTCCGGCGGCGCTGAGCGCGATCGCGAAGGACCTCGGCGTCAGCACGGCCAAGCTGCGCGCGGCGCTCATGACGGCGCGCCCGCAGGATCCGCCGAAGCGCGAGGAGCGCGGCGACCGCGGCGCCGACCTCGCGAAGGCGCTGGGCGTGACGACCGACGAGCTCGAGGAGGCGTTCGACGAGGTCCGCACGGCCGAGCGCGACGCGTTCGCGGAGAAGCTCGCCGCCAACCTCGGGATCGACGCGCAGAAGGTGAAGGACGCGCTCGCCGACGGGTTCCCGTTCTTCCACGGTCCCGGCGGCGGCCGCCGCCACCGCTGAGCCGCTCGTCCTCCGACGACGAGGCCTCCGTCCGGAGCTGCGGTCTCCGCGCGCCGCGGGCGGTGAGGCCGCCGCGCCCCCTTTGCGAAGCTGACGGGCGTGAAGCGCTCGGCGGCTCTCGCTCCTCTCTCCCGCGATCATCAGCACGCGCTTGACGCCGCGCTGCGTCTCCGCCGCGCGGAGGCGGACACCGTCGAGGCGGCCATCGCGCACTTCCACTCGTTCTTCGATGTCGAGGGGCGAAAGCACTTCGGCATCGAGGAGGAGCTGCTCGTCCCTGCTCTGCCCGCGGACGACCCGGTGTGGTCGGGCGCGGTTCGCCGGATGCTCGACGACCACGAGGCGATCCGCGCGGCCGCCGGCGAGGTCGAAGGGGTGGCGGCCGCACGGGAGCTCGGCGAGCGGCTCAACGCGCACGTGCGGTTCGAGGAGCGGGAGCTCTTCGTGCTGCTGGAGGACCGGCTTCCCGTGCGCGAGCTCGAGCGGCTCGGTGAGGCCGTCGCGGCGGCGGAGTCGGCTTAGCGCGGCCGCTCGGCCGCGAGCATGAGGTTGTAGAAGATCGCCGGCGGCAGCCGGCCCTCGAGCAGCGCGCGGTCGACCGCCTGCAGCGCCAGGTAGCCGCGGAAGGCGTACTGCTTCCACAGCCACGGCACCTCCTCGGGGTCGGCCGTCGACTCGAGCGTCCGGTTCGCCCAGCCGAACCAGTTGGCCAGCAGCTCCTCGCCGCGGACCTTGATGCTCGTGAAGCCGCCGGCGCCGGCGGCCGCCTCGAGGTCCTCGGGGACGAACGCGTGGACGTCGACCATCGTCTCGAGGATCGGGTCGGCGGCGCCGTGCTGGCCCTTGTGCTCGGCCTCGGTCGCGCCCATCATGCGGCGCCACAGCGGCGAGACCTCGTACGCGACGCGCTTCGGCCAGTTCGCGATCCGGTCGCCGACGCGGGAGGGCTCGCCCGCGAAGACGATCCGCCCGCCCGGCCGCAGGACGCGGTGGAACTCGCGGAACGAGGCCTCGAGGTCGGGCAGGTGGTGCAGGACGGCGTGGCCCAGGACGAGATCGAACGAGCCGTCCTCGAACGGCAGCTCGGTCGCGTCGACCGTCGCGGTCGTGACGTCGAGGCCGAGCTGCTGCGCGTTGCCCTCGAGCACCTCGAGCATCCCGGGCGAGATGTCGGTGCACGTGGCGCGCTGCACGCGCCCGTCGAGCAGGAGGTTGAGCGAGAAGTAGCCCGTGCCGGCGCCGACCTCGAGCGAGTCGCCGATCCCGCGCGGGTCCTCGCCGAGGGCCTTGCGGAGCTTGCCCACCACCTGCTCGATGCCGACGGGGCCGAACTGGATGCCCCACTTGGCGTCGTACGTCGCAGCCGCGTCGTCGTGGTAGCGGGTGTTGACGTCGAGGATCTCGTCGACGGTGGCGGGCGCGGTCATCAGGGCGGCGAGTCTAGTAGCCACCTGCTCTTCCGGACGCACCCGTTCAGTAGATTCGACCCGTGCCGCCGAACGGGATGCCACCGGGGCCGAGCATGCCCTCGGCCGCCCAGACCCTCGCCTGGCTCACGCGGCCGAAGCCGTTCCTGCGCCGCGCGCACGCCCGCTACGGCGACGTCTTCACGATGCAGCTGCGCGGGAACGAGCGGTTCGCGGTCCTCGCGCACCCCGACCACGTCAAGCAGGTCTTCACGGGCGATCCGGACGTCCTGCGCGCCGGCGAGGCGAACCGGATCCTGCTGCCGGTGCTCGGCAAGCACTCGGTGCTGTTGCTCGACGGGCAGCGCCACCTGCGCCAGCGCCGGCTGCTGCTGCCGCCGTTCCACGGGGAGCGGATGCAGCGCTACCGCGAGATCATCGAGGAGGCGACCGAGCGCGAGGTCGCGACGTGGCGGCCGGAGGAGCCCGTGCAGCTCGCGCGCCGGATGCAGGCCGTCACGCTCGACGTGATCATGCGCGCCGTCTTCGGGCTGACCGACGACGAGGCCATCACCGACCTGCGCGTCCGCCTGCTGCGGCTGCTCGACTGGGTCCAGTCGCCGTCGCGGATGCTCGTCTTCGCGATCGCCATCACGAAGCCGGATCTGCTGCGCATGTTCGGCACCTACCAGGAGGCGCTGGCGTCGGTCGACGAGGCGCTGCTGGCCGAGATCCGGCGGCGCCGCGGCGCGCCCGACCTCGCCGAGCGCGAGGACATCCTCTCGCTGCTGCTGCAGGCGCGCGACGAGGACGGCAACGGGATGGGCGACGAGGAGCTGCGCGACGAGCTCATGACGCTGCTGCTCGCCGGCCACGAGACGACGGCGACCGGCCTGGGGTGGGCGTTCGAGCGGCTCCTGCGCCACCCGGAGGCGCTGAACCACGCGATCGACGACGCCCGCGGCGGCGACGGCCAGTACCTCGACGCGGTCGCGAAGGAGACCCTGCGCCTGCGGCCCGTCATCCCGCTCGTCGCCCGCGTGCTGCACCAGCCGATGTCCTTCGGGCCGTACGAGCTGCCGGTCGGCACGCACGTCACGCCGTCCATCTACCTCGTCCACCACCGCCACGACGTCTACCCGCAGCCGGACGCGTTCCGGCCCGAGCGCTTCCTCGGCGTGAAGCCGGGCACGTACACGTGGCTGCCGTTCGGGGGCGGGGTACGCCGCTGCATCGGCGCGTCGTTCGCGCTCTTCGAGATGCAGACCGTGCTCGGCACGATCCTGCGGTCGGTCGAGCTGCGCGCGACGACCCCGCGCAGCGAGCCGACGGCGCGCCGGACGATCACGCTCGTCCCCGGTCGAGGATCCGAGGCGCTAGTAGCCTCTCGCGCCGCATGACCGCCACCGAGCCGATGCCGCACTACGTCCAGCAGAACCAGCCCAACGGCGTTCCGCCGCTCGAGCTGACGGGCGAGCGGACGCTGCCCGACGTGCCGGAGGAGAACTACTGGTACCAGCGCCACCTCGTCGTCTACGAGTGGCTGCGCGACCGCGTGGGCGGGTTGAAGGTCATCGACATGGCCTCCGGCGAGGGCTACGGCGCGAACGTCATGGCGCAGACCGCCCGCGAGGTCGTCGGCATCGAGGCCAACCCGGACGCGTTCGCCCACGCCGTCGCGCGCTACCCGAAGGTGCGCTTCGAGCGCTCGATGGTCGAGACGTACGGCGAGGACGCCGACGTCGTGACGTTCCTGCAGACGATCGAGCACGTCCAGGACCCCGGCGCGGTGCTCGAGAACTTCAAGCGCAGCGCGCCCGTCGCGTACGTCTCGACCCCGAACGTCAAGACGCTCGCGCCCGAGGGCGAGGAGCGGTCGGGCAACCCCTGGCACATCAAGGAGTACACGCTCGACGAGTTCCGGGCGCTCTGCGAGGGCCACTTCGAGCGCGTCGAGATCCTCGGCCTCTACCACGCGCGCAAGCTGCTCGTGCACGAGAAGGCGATCCGGCTCGGCTGGGACAGCGTCCATCCCAAGCTCGGGATCACCAAGCGCTTCTACGACTGGTTCGTCCCCGCGATCGACGTGCGCGACTTCGTCCTGCGCCCGGCCGACGAGCGGGCGCTGGACTTCCTCGCCGTGTGCCGCTGAGCATCGTCCTGCACACCCACATGCCGTACGTCGAGGGGTACGGCACGTGGCCGTTCGGCGAGGAGTGGCTGTGGGAGGCGATGGCCACGTCGTACCTGCCGTTGCTCGACGTCCTCGAGTCCGCGCCCGAGCTGACGCTGTCGCTGACGCCGGTGCTCGCCGACCAGCTCGAGGCGCCGGGTGTGGGGGAGCGGTTCCTGCGCTTCCTCGACGAGATCCGCACCGAGACGCACCGGCGCGACGTCGCGGTGGCGGACGACCCCGCGATCGCCGCGGCGCTCGAGCGTTCGGCGCGGCAGTACGCCGCCGCCGCGGACCGCTTCCGCGCGCTCGATGGCGACCTGCTCGGCGCGCTCGCCCCGCACGTCGCCTGGACGTCGTCGGCGACGCACGCCGTGCTGCCGCTCGTCGCGACCGAGCAGGGCGTGCGGCTGCAGGTGCGCAGCGGCGTCGTCAGCCACCGCGAGCGCTTCGGCGCCCACCGGCCCTGGCGCGGCGGGTTCTGGAGCCCCGAGTGCGCGCACGCGGCGTGGCTGGACCCGCTGCTCGAGGAGGACGGCGTCCACGCGACGTGCGTCGACCTGACCGACGTGTACGGCATGGGCGCACCGATGCACCTCAAGCCGATCCGCTCAGCCGCCGGGCCGCTGCTCGTCCCGATCGACCGCGCCGTCATCGACCTCGTGTGGAGCGACGCCGGCTACCCGAGCCGCGGCGCCTACTGCAACACCCATCGCCGGACCGACTACGAGCACACGCCGTGGTCGGTCGAGGGCGGGCCGTACGACGCGGACCGCGCGCTCGAGCAGGCGCGCGACGACGCCGCCGACTTCGTCCGCCGGGCGAGGGAGCGCACCGCCCGCGGCGGCCTGTCCGTCTTCGCGGTCGACACCGAGCTGCTCGGCCACTGGTGGCGCGAGGGCGTCGCGTGGCTCGGGTTCGTCGTCGAGGAGGCGCGCGCGCTGGGCGTCGAGCTCGTCGCGCTCGACGACGCGCTCGAGACCGCCGAGGCCGTGCCCGAGCCCGACGGGGGGCTGCCGGCGACGACGTGGGGCCGCGGGCGCGACCTGTCGACGTGGAGCGGCCCGCCCGTCGCCGAGCTGGCGTTCGCCGCCCGCGACGCCGAGCTGCGCGCGCTCGCCGCGGGGCCGGCGCTGACCGACGACGCCGCCCGTGCACTCCTCGCGCTGCAGGCCAGCGACTGGGCGTTCGTCGTCTCCGAGGACCTCGCCGAGCCGTACGGCCGCGAGCGCGCCGCCGGCCACCTCGCCGAGTTCGAGCGAGCGCTCGCGGGCGACGACGACGCCGCCGTCGCGCGCGGCATCGCGCCCCGGGCCACCGCCGCACCGCTGCTCGCCTCCTAGCCTGAGCGCGCTCGTGGTCTTCACCTCGATCGAGTTCCTCTGGCTGTTCATGCCCGTCACGCTGGTCGCCTACCTGGCGCTCGGACCGGGCCTGCGCAACGCGGTCGTCGCCTCGTTGTCGCTCGTCTTCTACGTGTGGGGCGCCGACGCGATGGTGCTCCTCTTCCTCGGGAGCATCACGTTCAACTACGGCGCCGGGCGGCTCATCCACCGCTTCCGCGAGCGCGGCGACGAGCGCGCCGTGCGGCGGGTCATGTGGGCCGCGGTCGCGGCGAACCTGGCGCTGCTCTTCTTCTGGAAGTACGCGGCGTTCGCGGTCGGCCAGGCCGGCTTCGACGCGCCGGACATCGCGCTGCCGATCGGGATCTCGTTCTTCACGTTCCACGGGATCTCGTACATCGTCGACATCACTCGCGGCGACGCCCGGCCCCTGCGCCACATCGCCGACTACGCGCAGTACATGGCGTTCTTCCCGCAGCTCATCGCGGGGCCGATCGTCCGCTTCCGCGAGATCGACGACCAGCTGCTCGCGCCGCCGCCGCGCTCGCAGCGCGTCGACGACGTCGCCGAGGGGTTCCCGCGCTTCGCGCACGGCCTCGCGAAGAAGGTGCTCATCGCCGACCCGGCCGGCGCGGTCGCCGACAGCGCGTTCGCGGTCAGCGGCGGCGACATGTCGAGCGCGACCGCCTGGCTCGGCGTGTTCGCCTACACGGTGCAGATCTACTTCGACTTCTCGGGCTACAGCGACATGGCGATCGGCATGGCTCGCTTCTTCGGGTTCCGCTTCCCGGAGAACTTCAACCGGCCCTACTCGTCGCTGTCGCTCACCGACTTCTGGCGGCGCTGGCACATGACGCTCTCGCGCTGGTTCCGCGACTACGTCTACATCCCGCTCGGCGGCTCGCGCGGGACGCAGAGCGAGACGGTCCGCAACCTGATGGGCGTCTTCCTCCTCACCGGCGCGTGGCACGGCGCGAGCTGGACGTTCGTGCTGTGGGGCGTCTACCACGGGCTGCTGCTCGTGGGCGAGCGGCTCACCGGCATCCGCACGTGGGCCGACGACCGGCAGGTCGTCCTCCGCCGCGCCGTGACGTTCGTGCTCGTGATGTTCGGCTGGGCGCTGTTCCGCGCCGGCTCGCTCGGGCAGGCGGCCGACGTGTGGAAGGCGATGGTCGTCCCGGCCGGCGGTGGCCTCGACCCGGCGGTGCGCGACGCGCTCAACACCGAGACCGTGCTCGCGCTCGGCGTCGGCGCGGCGAGCGTCCTGCTCCCGCGCACGTTCGTCGGCGGCCGGCTGCTGCAGGGCCCGTGGACCGGACGCGCGCTCGTCGCCCGCGTCGCCGTCCTCGCGCTGCTGCCCTGGGCGGCGATCACCGTGGCCGCCGGCTCGTTCAGCCCCTTCCTCTACTTCCAGTTCTGAGACCTTGACCGTCCGCCGCTTCATCGCCGTCGCCGCGCTCGTCTTCTTCACGCTGCCGATCGGCCTGCGCGTGGCCGGCGTGACGGCGCGCCCGTTCGAGAACCGCCCGATGGCCCCTCGGCCGGAGCTGAGCGCGGGCTGGGACGTCTTCGACCAGACGACGCGCTTCTTCGTCGACCGGATGCCGCTGCGCGAGCAGGCGGTCCGCGCGCACAGCTGGACGTCGCGCGAGGTGCTCGGCACGTCGCCGACGTGGCGGCAGGACCTGCTGGCCGGCGAGGGCTCGGGCACCGCCGCGCTGCCGCAAGAGGCGAGGGAGGCGGCCGGCGAGGGCGCGCGTCCGAAGGACACGCGCCAGGACGAGCAACAGGCCGGCGCGCCCGGTGCGGGTGCCGGTCCCGTCCTCGAGGGCCCCGACGGGTGGCTGTTCCTGACGGCCGACCTCCAGCGCGCGTGCTCGCCGCAGCTGCCCTGGAGCCAGGTCGCCGCGAACCTCCAGTCGGTCACCGCCACGATCGCCGCACTCGGCAAGGACGTGGTGCTGATGGTCCCGCCGGACAAGACGACCGCCTACGCCGAGCTGGTCGAGGGTCCGTCGGACCTCATCGGCTGCGCGACCCGCAACCGGCGCGAGCTGTGGGCGCTGCTCGAGCAGGCCGACAACCCGACGCTGCTGCCGCTGCGCACGACGATCGCGGCGGCGCGTCGGGCGACACCCGAGCCGCTGTACAAGCGCAAGGACGCGCACTGGAACACCGTCGGTGCGTCGTACGCACTCGAGCCGCTCCTCGGCCGCTTGAGCTCGCGGGTGCGGGTCCGGCCGAATGAGCTCGTGGCCGCGCCCGATGAGCGCTACCAGGGCGACCTGACGATCCTTCGCGGCGCGCCGGAGGACGACACCACGCCTGCCCGGGTCGTCAAGCGCGCGCCGGGCGCGCCGGTCCTGCGCGGCCGGACGCTCTTCATCGGCGACTCGTTCGGCAACTACCAGCTCGAGCAGCTGCGGGCGTACGCGCCCGACCTCCAGGTGCTCCCGTGGCCGTCGACCGACCCGGCAGCGCTGGCCGCCGCCGTGCGGGACGCCCGGCGCGTGATCATCGAGGTGGTCGAGCGCGAGCTGACGATGGTCACGCCGGACGGCGGCCCGCTCGTGGCGATGGCCGCCGCCCTGCGCTAGCTACGCGGCCTCGCGCAGCGCCCGGCCCTCGGGCAGGCGCTGGAGGCGCTCGAGCGCGGCGTTCTCCAGGAGCCGTGCGCGGTTGGCGGTGATGCCGAGCTGCTTGCCGATCGCCGGCAGGGTGTGCGCCTGCTCGCCGAAGAGGCCGTACCGGAGGGTGAGCACGCGCTGCTCGATCACCGAGAGCTGGTCGAGCGCCTCGCGGACGGCGTCCTCGCGCAGCGTGTCCTCGGCGACGACCTCCGGCCGGACGGCGTCGGCGTCGGCCAGCAGGTGGCCGAGCTCCGTGTCCTCCTCGCCGCCGACCGGCGCGTTGAGCGACACCGGCGTGCGCGACGCGCGGCGCAGATCCTCGACCATCTCCGTGTCGAAGTCGAGCAGCTCCGCGATCTCCTCGGTGGTCGCGTCGCGGCCGAGGCGCAGGCCGAGGTCGCGCTCGGCGCGCATGATCTTGTTGACCTGGTCGACGACGTGGACCGGGAGGCGGACGGTCCGGCCCTTGTCGGCGATCGCGCGGGCGATCGACTGCCGGATCCACCACGTCGCGTAGGTCGAGAACTTGAAGCCCTTGCGCCAGTCGAACTTCTCCACGGCGCGGACGAGCCCCAGCGTTCCCTCCTGGATCAGGTCCAGGAACGACAGGGCGCCCTCGCCTTCCCGCTCGCGGCGGTACCGCTTGGCGACGTGCACCACGAGGCGCAGGTTCGCCTCGATCATGTGCTGCTTGGCGGCGAGGTCGCCACGCTCGATCCGCTTCGCCAGCTCGATCTCCTGAGCGGCGTTCAGCAGCGGCACCTTCCCGATCGCCTCGAGGAACGCCTGGAGGCCGTCGGCAGAGGGGTCAGGGAGGGGGTTCGGGCTCATCGTGCCTCGGAACTTTCGTCGCCGTCCCTTAGCCGAACCCAAACGGAAGGCAAAGGTTGTGTTAGGGCTTCGCGTACCCCACGTGCAGGCGCACCGGCGTTCCGCCGAGCGAGTCCTCTACACTCCGCCGCTCGAACAACGCCGAGTTCCGGGCTGTCGCATGCCCGGAAGCGGGGGACCCAACCGAGCGAGCGCGCCGTACCGGCGCACGCTCACGGGGCGAATCGCCAAGTGCTCTTGGCGTAGCGCACGTCCAGCGCGAGCCCGTCAGCTCACCTCGTAGGCGCCGCGACGACATGAAGGAGCAGTTCGACGTGCCCATCAACGAGGAGCCTCTGCACGCCATATCGGCGCCGCGCGACCTCGCCGACGAGACCCACGTGCGCCGCTCGCTGCGCGCGGCGGTCGAGCGCCGTGCCCGGCGCCGCCGCCGCGAGCGCGCCGGCCGCGGCGGGCGGCGCGCCATCGTGACCGCGACGGCGATGCTGGCGATCGGCGCCGGCGGGGCGTTCGCCCAGTCGACGGGCGAGAGCTCGTCCGGGACCAGCACGACGGCGCAGGTCCAGCAGGCGCTCGGCATCCCGGCCGACGGCATCGCCGGCCCGCAGACCCGTCGTGCGATCAAGCGCTTCCAGCGCCGCAACGGCCTGACGGTCGACGGCATCGTGGGGCCGCAGACGCTCGCCGCGCTCGGCCTGTCGGCCGCGAAGGCGACGAGCAGCAGCGCGCCGAGCGACCTGCTCGCGCGCATCGCCCAATGCGAGTCGGGCGGCGACCCGACCGCGATCTCGCCGGACGGTCAGTACCGCGGCAAGTACCAGTTCAGCCGTTCGACCTGGCAGTCGCTCGGCGGCACCGGCGATCCCGCCGCTGCGCCCGAGGCCGAGCAGGACCGCCTCGCCGCGCAGCTGCTCGAGACGCAGGGGCGCAGCGCTTGGCCCGTGTGCGCTTCTTCGTAGCGGCGGAGCGCTTCTTCGGCGTCACCGCCGCAGGCCTCGCCGGGCAGCCGGCGCGCATGTCGGGACACACCCACGGCGCGCCGGCGGCGCGGGGGTCGCGCAGCGAGAACGCCGACCGGTAGTAGAACGACACCGCGTCCCGGATCGGGATGCCCTTGATCAGGTAGGGCACGTTCCCCGCGTACGGGTCGGCCGGGTTCGCCTTCGCCGGGTCGTAGGTGCCGGCCCCGATCGACGTCTTGTCGACGCTGTCGTCGAACGACGCGGCGACGAGCCGCTCGAAGCCGCTCTCGTCGCCGCGCAGCTTCCAGTCGAGCCACGCCTTCGTGAAGTACGAGGCCATCCGCTCGCCGAGCTGGTTGGACTGGAAGACGAGCGGGATGTACGTGTACGCGAGGTGCGTCGCGTTGCGCAGCGTGACGAGCTGCGCGTCGAGGCCCGCGTCGCGGATCTGCTGGTAGCCGGCCGCCTTCTCGTCGGGGTCCGGCGCCTCGGGCATCGGCTGCGTGTTGAACAGGTAGTCGTTCGTGAGTCCGAGCGCCGGGACGTTGATGAGCTTGCTCGTCCGGTGCTCCTCGGGGATCGTCACGCCGTCGCAGCTCTCGATGGCGCGCAGCCCGTCCCAGGCGACGATCGTCTTGACGCGGTCGTCGCACTGGCCGACGACGCTGACGGCGGACGCGCCGAGCGAGTGGCCGGCATGGCCACGCGGTCGCGGTCGAGCGCATCCGACCACGGGTTCTTGCCGGAGACGAAGAAGCTCAGCGAGTCCTCGGCGCCCTGGAAGAAGTTGTAGTCCTGCTGGTACGGGACGCCCGAGCACTCGCCGGGGCAGTCGTCGCCGAACAGCGACGAGTCGCCCTGGCCCTGGACGTCGTAGGTGAGCACCAGGTAGCCGGCCGACGCGAGGTCCTGCGCGGCCCAGTAGTAGAGCTCCTCGTAGCCCTGCACCGAGCCGTCGGTGATGACGACGCCGGGGTAGCCGGCCTTCGGGCGCTTGACGCTGGCCGGCGGCGCCCACACGTGGCCCGACAGCGTCGAGCCGTTGAGCGCCTTGAGCTCCACGGAGCTGACGCGGCCGTAGCCGGCGGTCTCCCAGCGGCGCACCGTGCGGAACGGATCGGCGGACTTGGCGCCGGGGACGCGCGTCGTGACGCCGCCGTGCGGGTCGGTCGGATCGCTCAGCTCGTCCGCGGTCTGCTCGGCGTAGAGCTCCGCGCCCTGCGTCTGGTTGCCGAACCCGAACGCCGGGCTGGCGAGCTGGTCGCGCGGGCGCAGCGACGCGCAGCGCTGGTTCTCGAGGTCGCGCTGCATCCACTCGGCCGACCCCGGCTCGGGGTTGCCGGCCGGGGCGTAGCAGCTCATGTCGACGCCGATGACCGGGTTCTGCGCCGCCGCGGACCCGGCGACGGCGGCGGAGGCGCCCGCGGCGAGCGCGCAGGCGAGGACGAGGCTCCGAAGCGTGTGCACGTCGTCTGAGACGCACCGCGCGGTGGGAACTTGCGTCTACGGGCGCTGCGGCAGGCGCAGGCGGATCGGGCCGCGCGCGGTGCGCGGGTCGACGACCTCGCCGCGCTGGGTGACCTCGAGGCGTCCCTCGTCGGCCATCGCGAACGCCGTCTCGCGCACGGGCTGCATGAGCGGGCGCCAGTCCTGCGGGGCGAGCGCGCGCGCCGCCTCGGATGGGCAGATCGTCTTGCCGGCGTCGCGCAGCTCGAGCAGCGCGGCGATCGCCGCCTCGATGCGCTGGTCTACGCCCACTTCATCCGGCGGGGACGGTCGCGCTTGCGGACGACCTTCGCGGGGACGCCGACGGCGACGGAGTTCGGCGGGATGTCCTTCGTGACGACGGTGTAGGTGCCGAGGATGCTGTTGTCGCCGACCTTGCAGCCGCGCAGCACGCAAGCGCCGTAGCCCATCCAGACGTTGTTCCCGACCTTGACGTCGCGCTTGTAGATGCCCTGGAAGCGGATGGGGCGCTCGACCTCGACGACGCCGTGGTCGAAGTCGATGAGCATCACGCGGTCGGCGACGATGCACTCGCGGCCGATCGAGACGTGCTGGAACGAGGAGATCGTGCACTCCTGGCCGAGCACGGACTTCGCGCCGATGCGGACCTCGCCCTCGTGCGCGCGGACCTTCGTGCCGTTCCCGAGCCACGACCAGCGACCGAGGTGCACCATGGCGTTCTTGCCGATCTCGAACTTCACGCCGGGGCAGACGAACGCGATGCCGTCGACCTTCAGCCGGCCGCGCCAGCGCAGCTTCAGCCAGGCGAGCCGTACGAGCAGGTACGCGTAGCCCGGCGTGAGCATCTTGTTGCGCCGCGCGAAGCGCAGGAACGTCAGCGGGCCGCCGTGCAGCGGGGGCGGGTCCCCGCGGACCTCCCACTTCGGCGGGCTCGTGACGATCGGGATCTGGACGGCTGGCTCGACCACGGTGTCGGCGAAGATCCTAGGATCCTCCGCTCATGCCGCCTCAGGGGACCATCGCGGAGCGCCTGCTCCGAGGGGACAAGCGCGCATTGGCGCGTGCGATCTCGCTCGTGGAGGACGACGAGCCCGAGGGCTGGGAGATCGTCAAGGAGGTCTATCCCCACACGGGGAAGGCCGACCTGCTCGGGCTCACGGGGCCGCCGGGCGCCGGCAAGTCGACGCTCATCGCCGCGCTGACGAAGGCCAAGCGCGCGGCGGACCGCACCGTCGGCGTCGTGTCGATCGATCCGTCGTCGCCGTTCACCCACGGCGCGCTGCTCGGCGACCGCATCCGGCTGACCGAGCACTTCCTCGACCCCGGCGTCTTCATCCGCTCGATGGCGAACCGCGGGGCGCTGGGCGGGCTCGCCGAGGCGACGCTGCAGGCGGCGCTGCTGATGGACGCGTCGGGCAAGGACGACGTGATCCTCGAGACGGTCGGCGTGGGGCAGGCGGAGGTCGACATCATCGACCACGCCGACACCGTGGTGCTCGTGCTCATCCCCGGCTCCGGCGACTCGGTGCAGGCGCTGAAGGCCGGCGTGATGGAGATCCCGGACATCATCGTCGTCAACAAGGCCGACCACCCGCTGACCGACACGATGGTCCGAGAGATCCGCGGCGTGCTGTCGCTGGCTCCGCAGCGCGGCTGGCGCGTGCCGATCATCAAGACCGAGGCGACCCGCGGCGTGGGGATCGAGCAGCTCGTCGAGACGATCGCCGAGCACCGCGCGCACCTCGAGTCCGAGGGCACGCTGCAGGAGCGCCGCCGCCGCAACCTGCGCCACGAGATCCTCGCCATCTGCACCGGCCGGCTGCGCCGCCGGATGGAGGAGGCGCTCGACGACGACGAGCGCTTCGGCCAGCTCATCGACGAGGTCGCCGCGCGCCGCATCGACCCGGCGACCGCGGCCGCCGAGCTGCTCGAGCGCGTCGACACCGCCGAAGCCGCCCCGCCGACGTCCCGCTGACCCGTCGTCCCGCCCGCTTGTGGAGGACTCTCTCTAGAGAGTAGTCTCTAGTGCGTGCCGCGGACGGCCTTCAGCGACGACGACATCCTCGACGCCGCGCGGGCCGTCGTGGTGGCGCGGGGACCGCGGGCGGTGACCTTGCAGTCGGTCGCGGCGGCGTCCTCGGCGACGAACGGGTCGATCTACCACCGGTTCCGTTCGGTCGACGACCTGATCGCGCGGCTGTGGCTGCGCGCCGCCCGGCGGTGCCAGGACGCGGCGCTGGCCGTCGACGATCCGGATCCGGTGGCGATCGCGCTGGCGATCTACGACTTCTGCCTCGCCGAGCGCGAGGACGCGCTGCTGCTCGGCGCGTTCCGGCCCGCGGACCTCGAGGCGCTGTCGCTCTCGGATGAGGTGGTGCGCAGCCTCGACGGCGCGAACGCGCCGATCGCCGAGCTGCTGCGCTCGATCGCCCGGCGCACGCGCGGCTCCGCCCGCCGCGCGGACCGCGAGCTGCTGGAGCTGGCCTGCATCGACGTGCCGTACGGGTTCGCCCGCCGGCACCTCGACGGGCGAACGACCCCGCCGCCGGCCGACCGGCGGCGGCTCGAGGCGGCCGTCCGCGCCGTCCTCGCGACCTGAACGCCGAAGAGGAGCGACCCGATGGGCATCTACGACCAGCTGATCGAGGAAGGAGCGGCGACCGCCGAGCGGCGCGTCGAGGTGGACCGGCGCGAGGACCGCGCGGTCGTGACGCTGCGCGAGCCGGAGCGGCTGAACGTGCTCAGCGCCGGCCTCGTGTTCCAGCTGCGCGCCGCGCTCGAGGAGCTCGTCGCCGACCGGGCGGTGCGGAGCATCGTGCTCACCGGCGCGGACCCCGGCTTCAGCGCGGGCGGCGATCTGAAGATGATGCTGCTCGCCGAGGAGCACCTCGCCGGCGAGGACGAGGGCGCCGCGGACATCTGGCGCTGGATCCGGCGCGAGTTCGGCGGCGTCGCGCGGCTGATCGCGCGCAGCGACACCGCGTTCATCGCCGCGCTCAACGGCCCCGCCGCCGGCGTCGGCCTCGCCTGGGCGCTGACCTGCGACGTCGTCGTCGCCTCCGAGCGTGCGGTGATCGTTCCCGCGTTCGGCCGGCTCGGCCTGCTGCCCGAGGTCGGGACGAGCTGGGCGCTGACCCGCGCGCTCGGCTACCAGGGCGCGTTCGCCTTCTTCGCCGGCGGGGAGCACGTCCACGCGCAGCGCGCCCACGAGCTCGGCCTCGTCCAGGAGGTCGTCGCGCACGACGACCTCCTCGCCGCAGCCGACCGCTGGTGCGACCGCATCGCCAAGCTCCCCCCGCACGCGCTGGAGATGTCCAAGCCGCTCCTGCGCGCCGCCGCCGACGCGACCTGGGACCACTCCCTGACCATGGAGGAGTTCGCCGAGCCGAGCTGCTTCACGACCGCCGCCTTCCAGGGCAACGTGCGCCGCCTGCTCGCGAAGAGCTGAGCCGCCTACGCCGTGAGTCGTTCCTTGCGCATCTCGTCGGCGACGAGCGCGACGAGCGCGGCGGCGACGAGGGCGGTGACGACGGTCTCGGCGCCGCCCCACGGCAGCGGGCCGGACGGTGGGGCGAGCTCTCCTCCGAAGCGACCGCCGATGAGCAGCCAGGCGCTCGCGCCGAGCGTCGCGGCGGCGAGGGCGGCTCCCGCTCGGGGCGCGTGACGCAGGCCCCAGGCGCACAGCGCGGTCCCGATCGGGAGGACCGGGATGAGCTCGCGGGCGGGGAACGCAGGCTCGTCGAGCGACGGCGTGGCCATCGTCGCGAGGACGCCCTGAGCGGCGCAGAGGACGACGAGCAGCGCCGCGCTCACCTCGATGTCGACGACGGCGGGCAGCGCGACGTGCAGGCGCTCTCGCACCGACCACGCCAGCAGGACGAGCGCGACGAAGGCGAGCACGCCGAACGGCGCCCACACGAGCAGGCCGACGTCGGGATCGAGGAAGCCCGTGACGATGCGCGGGATGCGTGCGATCGCATCGCCCGCGTCGTCGATGCCGGTCGGCGGTCCCGGCACGGCGGCGTACGGCGACAGCCCCTTGTAAAGCCGCTCGTACACCGTCAGCAGCAGGACGCCCGAGATGAGGACGACCTCGAGCGAGACGAACGCCGCCAGGCCGCGGCGGCGGCGGCGCAGCCAGCGCGCGAGGACGGCCGCGAGCACGACGGCCGCGGGGAGGAACTTGACGCTCAGCCACGGCAGCGCGCCGATCATCACCGCCGCGCCGACCGCGCGGCGCGGCGCGGGCGCCTCGCGCACGCGCAGGGCGAAGACGGCCGCGATCGCGATCGCCGCGGCGGCGACCGGCTCGGGCGCGATCGCCGTCGACCAGCCGAGCGCCGGCGCCGACAGGCCGCCGACCAGCGCGGCGCGCGTCGCCCACGGCTCGGGCACCAGGCGCCGCGCGATCGCGGCCGCCGCCACGAAGCCGAGCGCCAGCAGCATCGCGACCATGAGCTCCGCTCCCACGCGGCCGGCAAGCGCGTACGCGGGCGCGAGCAGGAGGGCCATCCCGACGCCCGGCGGCTCGTGCAGCCGGCCCTCGGTCAGCCCGGCGACGGGCACGAGCGGCTCGTCGGTCCAGTCCGCGTAGACGCGCTCGCGGTACTCGTCGCGCAGGTCGATGTCGGCGTCGGAGACGATCGATTCGGCGCCCATCAGCACGCGCGCCTCGCCGGGCGCGAGCGGGGCCCCGCCGGACGCGTCGATCCCGATCGTCGCCGCGTACGCCGCGACGAGGACCAGCCACAGGAGGGCTGCCCGCCTCAGGAGGTGCCGACCGGCTCGTCCACCACGCCGTCAGCGTACGGCTGCACCTCGAGACCGTGGTCGGTCTCGTGCATCCCGAGCTCGTACGAGCCCGCGCCGCGTCCGTCGAGCACGATCTCCTCGCCGCGCAAGCGCACGCGCACCGTCATGTCGGCGATCGACGAGTGGGCGCTGTGGTGCTCGGGCCCGGCGGGGTCGGCGTAGCGCCAGCAGACGAAGTGCTCGCGGGGCGCGCGCACCTCGGCCTCGACGCGCACGTCGCCGCCCGTGACGAGGAACCGCACGCCGGTCGGCGTCTCGTCGACGACGGTCGAGCGGGCGCGCTGCGGGCCGCCGAGGCGGTGGCGCTCGCCGTCGAGCGAGAGCACCCCATTCCCGAGCCACGGCACCGTCCAGCCGCCGAGCTTGATCCGGCCGAGCACGAGCTCCAGCCACGTGTCGCGCCCGTAGCCGGCGAAGCGGCCGCAGTGCGTCCAGATCCAGCGCTCGGCGTGCTCGGCGCCCCAGTTGTGGCTGAGCAGCCCGCTCCAGCCGCCGACGTCCCAGCCGGCCATCGTGCCGCTCACCCGCACGGCGGGCCACGGCGTGACCGACTTCGTCTTCGGCAGCTTCGCCTCGTACATCCAGCCGGCGGGGAGGTGGCGCAGCTCCTCGCCCGCGTCCTCGAGCCGCAGGTCCCACGTCTCGCTCAGCGTCGCCGAGCGCACCGCGCCCGCGGCAGCGCCGTCGCGCAGCTCCGCCTCCGCGATGCCGATCAGCCCGCCGGCGGGGACGCGCAGCCCCTCGGCGCCGACGGTCTGCTTGCCCGCGCGGACCGGCTCGGCGGCGCTCGCGTCGAAGAGCGTCAGCCACAGCGACGCCGTCGGCGCCTCTCCCGGCCGCTGGTGCACGGTGTGCCGCAGCCAGAACGCGCGCTGCCCCGCCGGATGGTTGGCCTTGAGGAAGTAGCTCTCGTAGTGCGGCGCGTCCGCAGCGACGTGCGGGAAGCGCGGCTCCGCCGGCGGTCGACCGCTCATGCGCGCATCATCTCGAACGCGCGGCCCAGCGACTCCGAGGCCGGCTCGTCCGCGGGCGGCGCCGTGCCGAGCGCGGCGAACGCGGCGCGCGTGGCGAGCGCCATGATCGTCAGCTGCGGGTTCACGCCGAGCGCCGACGGCACGACCGACCCATCGGCGACGAGCAGCCCGGGCTGCCCGCCGAAGCGCAGGTCGCGGTCGACGACCGTGCCCGCTGCCGCCGTGCCGAGCGGGTGGAACGCCGTCAGCCCGAGGTCCTTCGCGCGGGCGGTCAGCCCGCGCGCCTGCTCGGCGGACGTGACCGGCGCGGCGCCGCGGATCGGGACGTGGACGCGGCGCGCGCCGGCCGCGAGCTCCAGCTCCGCCGCGCGCGCGATCCCGCGCACGAGCAGGTCGGCGTCGGCGCGGTTGACGTCGTAGCGGATGAGCGCACGGCCGCCGAGCTGGTGGACGCGGCCGCGGCTGGTGTCGCGGATCATCAGGCCCGCGTGCGCGACGCGCCGGTAGCCGAGCATCGTCTCGCGGTGCTCGTCGCCGGTCGCTGGCAGTGAGAGGGCGAGCATGTCCGGTGAGCCCGCCCAGCCCTCGAGCATCAGGCCCTCTGCGGCGAACTCGTCGACCGCGTAGGCCTGCGGGACGCCGCGCGTCATGTCGACGTCCTCGTCGAGCTCGGCGAACACGCCCGTCGCCGGATGGATCGACAGGTTGCGGCCGAGGCCGGGCGCGTCGAGGCCGCTGCGGCGCAGCAGGACCGGCGTGTGGATCGTGCCGCAGGCGACGACGACGAGCTCGGCGTCGACGCGCAGGCGCCCGCCGCCCTTCGTGCGCGCCGTGACGCCGCGGCCGGGCTCGACCTTCACGGCGTGCGCGCCGGTGATGGTGACCGCGCCCGCGTCCCACGCGAGCGGGACGTACGTGTTCGCCGTGTGCTGCTTGCCCCCCGACGGGCAGCCGAAGCCGCAGACGCCCGAGCCGATGCACCCCCGCGACGCGCGGTGCAGGTACTCGCCCGACCAGCCGAGCGCCTCGGCCCCGCGCTCCATCACGTGCGCGTTGCGGCCGGCGAGCTCGCGGGGGACGCGGCAGACGTTGTAGATGCGCTCGGCGCGCCGGAAGCACGGGTCGAGCTCCTCCGCCGACCACAGCCCCCACGCGTCGAGGAGCGCGGGCGGCGTCCGGTAGCACGTGGCCGAGTTGAGGATCGTCGTCCCGCCGACCGCCCGCCCGAGCGGCAGCACGATCGGCACGTTGCCGAGCGTCGTGACCATCGCGCCGTCGCGGTAGTGCCGTGGAGCGTCGTCGCGCGGCCGCGCCGTGAAGTCCGACGGCTGCAGCCACTCGCCCTCTTCGAGCATCACGACCGACAGCCCGCCCTCCGCGAGCTCCTTCGCGACGACCGCACCGCCGGCCCCGGTGCCCACGACGACCGCGTCCGCCTTGATCCGCCGCCGGCCGGAGATGGAGGAGCCCCGCTCGACCCGGACCTGGCGCGGATGGAAGATCGCCCGTCCGTCGCCGTACGAGGCGGCGCCCGTGCTCCTCATGGCCGTCCCTCCGCGATCCTCACCGCGGTCGCGCGGGCGACGACGGCTTCGGCGTCGTAGCCGAGCGCGCGCATCACCGCCGGATCTCCGTAGTAGGCCTGCGCGGCGAAGCGGCGGAGGAGGACGCGGGCGTTGGCAAGGCGGCGCGGGGCGGCGTCGGTCGCGGCGATGAGGAGGCGCAGGGCCGTGCGCACCGGCAGCGGCGCGTGGCCGAGGGAGGCCTCGAAGGCGACGAGGGCGTCGGTGCGCTCGACCGGCGGCAGCGGTGCCGCGGGGCGGACCGCCTCCGTGACGAGCCGCTCGACCATGCGGCGCTCGCGGGCGGTCATCGGAGCGCCTCCGCCAGGGCGCGCTCCTGCCGCAGCGCCAGCTCGGTGACCGCGGCGTGCGCGGCCGTCGCGTCGCGCGCCTCGACCGCGGCGGCCGCACGCACGTACATCGCCTCCTGGTCGGCGGTGATCAGCCCGTCGAACAGCGCCGCGTGCTGGAAGTACACGGGGCGGACGCTGTTGAGGATGAGCTGGAAGACGATGTTCCCCGACGCCTCGACGAGGGCGGCGAAGAACGTGAAGTCGGCGGTCTGCTCGGCGGCGGCGACGCGGGCGAGGGCGACGAGCTCGCGCGCCTGCTCGTCCGTGCGGCGCTCCGCCGCGAGCGCGGCGGCCGACGAGAGGAGGAACCGGCGCGCCTCCATCAGCGACGACAGCGTGTCCGGCCGCGGGCCCGAGGCGTCGAACAGGACGTGGGCGATGACGTCGAGGCCGCTGGCGGTCCGCCAGTCCGCGACGCGCATCGCGTCGCCGTGGCGTACCTCGACGAGACCCATCTGCTCAAGTCGCTTGATCGCCTCGCGCACCGTGGTCGCGTTCAGCGTGTACTCCGTCGCAAGCGTCCGCTGCGGCGGCAGCTTCTCGCCGGGTGCGTACCGCCCGGCGAGGATCTCGTCGCGCAGGACCGCGAAGAGCTCCTGCGATGCGGTGGTCCTCCGAAGTTCCATTGATCGGAACAATAGACACATCCCGGGGACGATCGCGTCAGTAGGGTCCGCGCGGGATGGAGATCGTGGTCGGCACGGTCCTCGGGCCCTCGGCGTGGCGGCGCGTGACGCAGGAGGAGATCGACGCGTTCGCGCGGCTCACCGGCGACAGGCAGTGGATCCACGTCGACGTCGAGCGGGCGAGGACGGAGAGCCCGTACGGGACGACGATCGCGCACGGGAACCTGACGCTCTCGCTCATCGACGGCTTCCGCGACGAGCTCGCCGGACCGAGGCCGGCCGGCGCGAAGCTCGGCGTGAACATGGGCTACGACCGCGTGCGGTTCCCCGCGCCGGTGCCGTCGGGCGGCGAGGTCCGCGCGACGATGGAGGTCACGGACGTCCGTGAGCGCGGCGACGGCTGGGTCGAGATGATCCAGCGGTTCACGGTCGAGCTGCGCGGCGGCGACAAGCCGGTGTGCGTCGCCGACTCGGTCGTCCGCGTCCTGCGGCTGTAGGCTTGCCCGCGATGCTCCACGGAAGGGACTCGGAGCTCGCTCGCATCGACGAGCTGCTCCAGTGTGCCCGGGACGGCCGCAGCGGCGCCCTGGTGCTCACGGGGGAGGCGGGGATCGGCAAGACCGCCCTGCTCGAAGCTGCCGTCGAACGAGCGAGCGACCTGCGCGTGCTGCGCGCCAGCGGCTACGAATCCGAGCGGGACCTGCCGTTCGCGGCGCTGCACACCCTGCTCGCGCCGATCCTCGACGTCCGCGACCGGATCCCGCCGGTCCAGGCACGGGCGCTCGGCACCGCGCTGGCGATCGAGCCGCCCGCGCCGCATGACCCGTTCGCCGTCCCCGCCGCGGTGCTCTCGATGCTCGGCGCCGCCGCCGAGGACCAGCCGCTGCTCGCCGTCGTGGACGACCTGCAGTGGCTCGACCCCGGCTCGCTGCGGGCGATCCTCTTCGCCGCGCGCCGGCTCGGCGCCGAGGGCGTCGTCTTCCTCCTCGCCGGCCGCCCCGACGAGGCGCTCATGCCGGCCTTCGCCGGCCTCGACGTCAGCGAGGTCGGGCGCCTCGACGACGACGCTGCGCGCAAGGTGATCCGCGAGCGTGTCGGTGCGCGCGCCTCGAGCACGCTGACCGAGGAGCTCGTCCGCACCGCCGGCGGCAACCCGCTCGCGCTGCACGAGCTGCCCTCGGCGCTGACGAACGGCGACCTCGCCGGCCACGGCACCGGCCCGGCGCTGCGGCTGCCGCCGGGATCGGGCGTCGAGCGATCGTTCCGCGAGCGCCTCGACTGCCTCGACGACGACGCCCGCAAGGCGCTCACCGTCGTCGCCGCGCTCGAGAGCGGCCCCGCGACGCTGGCCCTCGCCGCGCTGCGCAAGGTCGACCTCACGCTCGACGACCTCGAGGGCTGCGAGGCCGCCGGCCTGCTGCGCATCGAGCACGGCGAGGTCGGCTTCCGCCACCCGCTGCTGCGCTCGCTCGCCTACCACAGCGCGACGAGCAGCGCCCGCCTGGCCGCGCACCGCGCGCTCGCCGAGGTCGCCACCGACCCGTCGACCCGCGCATGGCATCTGTCGAGCGCCGCGCTCGGCGCCGACGAGGACGCGGCCCGTGCGCTCGACCAGGCCGCCGCCGATGCCCGCGGCCGCGGCGCGCCCGGCGCGGCCGCCGCCGCGTCGACCCGTGCGGCCGAGCTCAGCGCCGACCCGCTCGCCCGCGTCGAGCGCCTCGCCACCGCCGCCGCCGACCTCGCCGAGGAGGGCCGCGCCGCCGAGGCGCTCGCGCGTCTCGACGAGGCCGAGCGCCTCCCCGAGGCGGAGGAGCTCGCCAGCCGCCTGCGCATCCTGCGCGGCCGCATCGAGATCCGCCACGGCGGCATCGCCGAGGGTCGCCGGCTGCTCGTCGAGGAGGCCGAGCGGTGCGCCGAGGCCTCACCGCTCGACGCCGCGAACCTGCTCATCGAGCTCGGGATCGGCGACATGATCACCGGCGATGCCGTCGCCCACCTCAAGGCGGCCGAGCGCGCGCTCGAGCTCGTCGGCGGCAAGGACGAGCACCTCGAGCGCTTCGCGATGCTCGCGCAGGCGCTCGCGCTCGTCCCGATCGGCGAGGCCGTCGCCGCGGAGTGGTTCTTCGAGCAGGCGATGCCGCTGCTGCTCGAGGGCGACCCGCTGCCGCACGCGTCCGAGCTGATCACGTTCGCCGCGCTGGAGCTGACGTGGCTGGAGCGCTTCGACGAGGCGGAGAAGATCCTCAACCGCCAGCTCGACGCCGCCCGCACCGCGAGCGCCGTCGGCCGGCTCGTCTTCCCGCTCAACGTCCGCGCGCAGCTGAGCGACCGCCGCGGCCGGTGGGCGAGCGGCATCGCCGACGCCGCCGAGGCGGAGGCGCTCGCGCGCGAGACCGGCCAGCTTCCGCAGCTCGCGCTCGCCCTGACGACGCTCGCGTCGCTCGAGGCGGCGCGCGGCGAGGGCGAGAGCGCGCAGCGGCACACCGAGGAGGCGCTCGAGATCACGAGCGCGTTCGGAGGGCCGCTCATCGTCTACGCGGAGGTGGCGATCGGATTCGCCGCGCTTGCCGCCGAGCGCCTCGACGACGCCATCGAGCACCTCGAGCGCGCGTACGCCGCGCGCCTCGCGCTGCAGGGCCGAGAGCCGTCGTTCCTGCAGTTCGAGAGCGACCTCATCGAGTCGTACCTGCGCCTCGGCCGGCGCGACGAGGCGGAGCGGGCGATCGCGCGGCTCGAGGACAGCGCCATGCGGACCGGGCGCAGCTGGGCCCACGCGGTCGCCGCGCGCGGCCGCGGGATGATGGCCGACGACGACAGCTTCGCCGAGCACTTCGAGCGCGCGCTCGAGTTCCACGCGAAGTCCGACCAGCCGTTCCCGGCCGCGCGCACGCGGCTCGCGTACGGGGAGCGCCTGCGCCGTGCGGGCGAGCGCGTCGCCGCGCGCGAGCAGCTCGCGCAGGCGGCCGAGGCGTTCGAGCGGATCAACGCGGCGCCGTGGGCCGAGCGCGCCCGCGCCGAGCTCGGCGCGACCGGACAGACGCTGCGCCGCTCGTCCGGCTGGGCGGGCTCGGACTCCGAGACGCTGACGCCGAGCGAGCTGCAGGTCGCCCTGCGCGTCGCCGAGGGCCTGACGAACCGCGAGGTGGCGGCCGCGATCTTCCTCAGCCCGAAGACGGTCGAGCACCACCTGTCGTCGATCTACCGCAAGCTCGGCATCCGCTCGCGGACCGAGCTCGCCCGCCGGATGGCGGGCGACGTCCAGCAGACGGCCGGCGTCGCCTGACGGCCGTCAGACGCCGGCTTCGTCGGCCACGCGCTCGGCGAGCTCGACGAGCAGCCGCAGCGGCGTGCCGTTGCCGGCCTTCGGGGAGTACGCGCGACCCCAGTCCCAGCCGGTCCCGGCGATGTCGAGGTGCGCCCACGGCGTGTCGCCGACGAAGCGCTTGAGGAACTCGGCGGCGGTGATCGATCCCGCCTTGCGCGCCTCGACCGCGTTCGTGATGTCGGCGTAGCGGCCCTTGATGAGGTCGCTGTACTCCTCGTGCAGCGGCAGGCGCCAGACGACCTCGCCGGTCGTGCGGCCCGCCTCCTCGATCTCGGCCGCCCACGCGTCGTCGTTGCTCATGAGCCCCGCGTACGTCGAGCCGAGCGCGATGACGATCGCGCCGGTGAGCGTCGCGACGTCGACGAGCCGCTCGGCGCCGAGCTCGACCGCCCGGGCCAGGCAGTCGGCGAGCACGAGCCGGCCCTCGGCGTCCGTGTTGTTGATCTCGATCGTCGTGCCGTTCATCGCGGTCACGACGTCGCCGGGCTTCATCGCGCGGCCGCTCGGCAGGTTCTCCGTCGCGCCGACGATCGCGACGACGTCGATCGGAAGCCCGAGCGCCGCGATGGCGCCCATGGCCTCGAGGACCGCGGCGCCGCCCGACATGTCGAACTTCATCTCGTGCATCTTGCCCGCGGGCTTGATCGAGATGCCGCCGCTGTCGAACGTGACCGCCTTGCCGACGAGCCCCAGTGCGGGCGTGCCGCCCTTCGCGCCCGCCCATGCGAGCGTGATGAGCGCGGGCTCCTCGTCGCTGCCCTGCGCGACGGCGGCGAACGCGCCCATCCCGCGGGCGACGATGCCGTCGCGCCGCTCGACCTCGACGCTCAGCCCGTCGTGCTGCGCGGCGAGCGCCTCGGCGCGCTCGGCCAGCTTCGACGGCGTCATGTGGTTGGCGGGCGTGTTCTGCAGGTCGCGCGCGGCGTTCGTCGCGGCGGCGAGCACGGCCGCGCGGTCGACCGGCGCGGAGACGTCGTGGTGGGCGCTGACGAGCAGCTCCCCGACGCCGTTGTCGTCGTCGTTCCCGGACGACTTGAAGGCGGTGAAGGCGTAGTCCGCCAGCACGGTGCCCTCGACGAGGCCGCCGACGACGCGGTCGTCGACGTGGTGGGGGACCTCCCAGCACAGCGTCGTCGTCCCGAGCTCCTTCGCGCGGCCGAGCGCGGTGGCGGCGGCGACGCGGGCGCGCTCGGCGTCGAAGCGGTCGCGCTCGCCGAGGCCGAGGACGATCCAGCGCTTGCCGGCGGCGTGGGCGACCGCGAGCTTGCGGAAGGCGCGCTTGGCCTCGCCGCCGTCGAGAAGTCCCTGGAGGGTGCCGTCGACGTCGTGGGCGATGTCCTCGCCGTCGAAGACGCCGACGACGACGGTGTCCGCGCTCGTCTCGCGCGGGGAGTCGGTGGTGCTCTGGACGCGCATGAAGGCGCGGAGCCTAGTGGCGAAGCGGCGAACTGACCGGGATCCGGCGCGCGAGCCGTGCATGCCCGGTGGAAACCAGCACCGCGCTCACCGTGAGCCTGCCCACCTTCTTCGGCACCCGCAGCCGGCAGCCGTACAGCCGCTTGCGCACGACGCGGAACGAGCACGTCCGCACCTTCCGGTTGCCGCTCAGCAGCGTCAGCCGGACGCGGCCGGCGCGGAGGGTCCGGACGCTGGCCGCGACGAACGGCCCGCGCCGGGTGGTCGAGACCTCCAGCACCGGGGCCTTCGGCGTCGTGGACGTCTTGATCGGCGCCGCCGGCCGCGAGACGACGGGCGGGGGCGGGTCGATCGCGATCGTCGTCTGCGCCGTCGCCCCGCCGGCGGTCCGCGCGGTCACCGTCGCCGTGCCGTCCCCGGGCGCGCGGAAGAGCCCGTCCGCGGTGATCGACCCGGCCGACGCCGCCCACGTCACCGCTCGCGACGCGCTGAGCTGGACACTCGACCCCGCCACCATGCGCGCGGGCGCGCCGGAGATGGCCACCGGTCCCTTCCCGTTGAAGTCGACGGTGACGGCGGCGGTGGCGGGCGAGGTGGGGAACAGCGGCGAGCTCGCGTCGCGGACCGCGTACGTGAACGTGTCGCCGTCGCCCGTGGGGTCGGTCGGCGTGTAGTGGATGGTCGACCCGGAGAACCACTCGTCCGCCGGCACGTCGAGCGTCCCGTGCCGCGGCGGGTCGACGATCCGCCACTCCGGGGCGCCCATCACCCAGTCCGCGCGCTCGTACTTCGCGGCGCCGAGCGTCACCGGCACCGGCCCGACGTCCTGCGCGCTCGCCTGAACCGGCTTCGCCACGTAGCCCGGCACGGTCACGCCGGCCGCCGAGTAGGCCGGCGCGTTGACCTCGTTGGCCTCGTGCACGACGTTCTGGGGATCGATGTCCGCGCGCAGCCGGTAGAGCCCCGGCTGCACCGCGCTCACGTCGACCCACTGGAACGCGAGGCTCCAGCCGTAGACGTCGCGCCAGCCGGGTGAGACTCCCATCTTCACTTCGCTCGGACTCGTGTTGTGACGCTGGCAGTCAGCGGTGTAGGTCGGCGAACCGGCTGTCTCGACCGGGTCGCTGTCCATCAGGCAGAAGCCGACCTTCATGGCGGGAGCGACGTCCGTCTTCCCATCCAGCGTCGTCAAGCGGTACGACGCGATGCGCATGAGATGCCAGTGGTCGTGCGTGTCGTTGGTCTCGTAGCGGAGCTCTGCGAGGGGCGAGAGGACGAGGTCGGTGAAGGAACCGCCGTCGTAGACCCGCTGTTTCACCTGACCCATGAGGAGATCGTTCGGTTGCGTTCCGTCGATCTCGAAGACCCCGGGTCCTGCGTTGTGGACGTAGCCGGTGAAGCGCAGGAGCAACGCATCCCCGTTCGTCGTGTCGTGCTGGACCTTGACGTCGACAGGGGGATCGGCGACGAGGTCCGGCATTGCGGCATGAGCGGGGACGGCGGCGAGCAGCGCCGCGGCGAGGGCCGCGGATATCGTCTTGCGGGTTCGTCCCGTCACGAAACCGGAGCTTGACATGACCAAGACCGTCATCCTCGGAACCGCTCGTACTCCTATCGGCAAGCTCGGCGGGGGACTTTCGACCCTCGACGCCACCGAGCTCGGCGGGACCGCGATCCAGTGCGCGCTCGAGCGCGCGAACGTCGAGCCCGGCCAGGTCGACCACGTCGTGATGGGCCAGGTGCTGCAGGCCGGCCAGGGGCAGATCCCCTCGCGCCAGGCCCAGATCAAGGCCGGCATCCCGAAGGAGGTCTCCTCGGAGACCATCAACAAGGTCTGCGCGTCGGGCGTGCGCGCGGTCGGCATCCTCGACTCCGCGATCCGCGCCGGCGACGTGACGGTCGGCGTCGGCGGCGGCATGGAGTCGATGTCGCAGGCGCCGTACCTGCTGCCGCAGGCGCGCTTCGGCTACCGCATGGGCGACGCGAAGGCGCTCGACGCGATGGTCCACGACGGGCTGACGAACCCGTTCAGCGGCAAGCAGATGTTCGTGGAGGCCACGGAGGTCGGCGAGGAGCTCGAGCTGACGCGCCCCGACCTCGACCGCTGGGCGCTGCGCTCGCACGAGCGCGCCCTTGCCGCCATCGACGAGGGCCGCATGAGCGACGAGATCGTCCCGGTGACGGTGAAGAGCCGCAAGGGCGAAACGGTCGTCGAGATCGACGAGGGTCCGCGCCGCGGTTCGTCGCTCGAGGCGCTCGCCAAGCTGCCCGGACTCGTCGGCAAGGAGGGCTCGCACACGGCCGGCAACTCGCCGGGCGTCAACGACGGCGGCGGCGCGCTCGTGCTCTCCAGCGAGGAGTGGGCGAGCTCGAACGGCAAGGAGGTCCTCGCCGAGATCGTCGGGCAGGCCCAGGTCGCCGACGACTTCCCCTACCTCGCGCGCACGCCGGCGAGCGCCGCGAAGAAGCTGCTCGACAAGCTCGGCATGAGCGCCGAGGACGTCGACCTCTGGGAGATCAACGAGGCGTTCGCCTCCGTGACGCTCAACTCGATCCGCATGCTCGGCATCGACGAGGAGAAGGTCAACGTCAACGGCGGCGCCGTCGCGCTGGGCCACCCGATCGGCGCCTCGGGCGCGCGCATCATCGGCACGCTCGTGCACGAGCTCCGCCGCCGCGGCGGCGGCTACGGCATGGCCGCCATCTGCTCGGGCGGCGGGCAGGGCGACGCGCTGCTCATCAAGGTGTGAGCGAAGCCGCAGCCTTCTTCGACCTCGACCGCACGCTCATGGCGGGGTCGAGCGCGTTCCAGTTCGGCCGGGCGAGCTACGAGGCGGGCCTGCTCTCGCGTCGCCAGCTCGCCCGGGACGCGTGGTCGAACGTGAAGTTCCGCCTCCAAGGCTCGACCGACGAGGCGACCGACCAGCTGCGCGACCGGATCTTCGCGTCGATCAAGGACACTCGCGTCATCGACCTCCAGCGCCTCGGGCCGCGCGTGCTCGCCGGCGTGCTGCCGCGCGTCTACCCGCAGATGCTCGAGGTCGCCTGGCGCCACCAGGACGAGGGACGCCGCGCGTACATCGTCACGGCCGCGTCGCACGAGCTCGCCGAGCTGCTGGCGCAGGTGCTCGTCTTCGACGGCGGCATCGGCGCGCGGTCGGAGATCGCCGACGGCCGCTACACGGGCCGCCCCGACGGCCCGTTCACGTACCGCGAGGGCAAGGCGGTCGCGATGCGCGAGCTGGCCGCCCGCGAGGGCATCGACCTCGCCGCCTCGTACGCGTACTCCGACAGCGAGTCGGACCTGCCGATGCTGCGCGCGGTCGGCCATCCCGTCGCGGTGAACCCCGACGCGGCGCTGCTGCGAACCGCCCGCGAGGAGGGCTGGGACGTCATGCGGTTCGAGCGACTCGGCCGCCGCCTGCGCGTCGTCGCCGCCGGCGTCGCCATGGCCGCCGTCGGCGGCATCGGCCGCGAGGTCGCCACGCGCCGCGCGTCCGGCGGCGCCGTTCGCCGCGCGGTCCGCCGCTAACCCGCGGTCTCTCCGCGCCCCCTTCGGGGTCCTCACAGCGCCCGGCGCGGCTGGCGCGTTGGCAGTCGGCCGCCTCCGGTCTCATGCCGTGGAACGTCCGTCGGATCGGGAGGAGCAACCATGGCCAGCACGGCTACGCAGGGCAGGAGGACGGTCGCGGGCCGGCTCGAGGGCAAGGTCGCGGTCGTGACCGGCGCGTCCACCGGCATCGGCCGCGCGATCTTCGAGATGTTCGCCGAGGCCGGCGCGTTCGTCGTCGGCGCTTCGCGCACGCAGAGCAAGCTCGACGAGGCGCTCGCCGCGGTCGAGGGAGCGGGCGGCCGCGGCATCGTCGTCTCCGCCGACCTCTCACGCGACGAAGACGCCGCGAAGGTCATCCAGGCCGCGGCCCGCGAGGGCGGCGGGCTCGACATCGTGGTCAGCAACGCCGGGGTCGGCTACTCCTACAAGGAGGTCCGGCCGAAGTCGATGGAGCCGATCGCCGACACGCCGCCGGAGGAGTGGGAGCACGTCCTCGGGATCAACCTCAACTCGGTCGCGTACGTCGCGCGCCACGCGATCCCCGAGCTGCGCAAGCGCGGCGGCGGGTCGATCATCAACGTCGCGAGCATCTGGGGCCTCGCCGGCGCGGCCGACGCCCACGCCTACACGGCGGCGAAGGGCGCGATCGTGAACCTCTCGCGCTCGATGGCGGTCGCGTACGGGCCGGAGAACATCCGCACCAACGCGCTCTGCCCGGGCTTCATCGACACGCCGATGATCGCGCCGGTCGTCGACGCCCTGAACGAGCCCGCGTTCGCGCCGACGTGGAACCCGCTGGGGCGCACGGGCACGCCCGAGGAGATCGCCTACGGCGCGCTGTGGCTGGCGTCGGACGAGAGCAGCTATTGCAACGGGAGCACGTTCGTCATCGACGGCGGCACCACCGCCATGTGGTAGCGGTCACACTGCACTTGTGAGTCGCGACTCACTTCGCTACCTTGGCGGCATGCGAGATGTAAGCCGCGACTCACAAACCGCCCGCCGCTCGCCCGGCTGGACGCTGGCGATCGTCTCGATCGCCCTCTTCATGGTCACGCTCGACAACCTCGTCGTCACGACGGCGCTGCCGAGCATCCGCGCCGATCTCGGCGCGTCGATCGAGGACCTCGAGTGGACGGTCAACGCGTACACGCTGGCCTTCACGGTCTTCCTGCTCACCGGCGCCGCGCTCGGCGACCGGCTCGGCCGCCGCAGCGTCTTCATGGGCGGCCTCGCGCTCTTCACGCTGGCCAGCGCCGCCGCTGCAGTGGCGCCGGACACCGCGACGCTGATCGCCGCGCGCGCCCTGCAGGGCGTCGGCGCCGCGACCGTCGCGCCGCTGACCCTGACGCTGCTCTCCGAGGCCTTCCCCGGCCAGCGCCGCGGGATGGCGATCGGGATCTGGTCGGGCGTCTCGGGTCTCGGCGTCGCGCTCGGGCCGCTCATCGGCGGCGCGGTCGTCGACGGGATGTCGTGGCAGTGGATCTTCTGGGTCAACGTCCCGGTCGGGCTCGCGCTGCTGCCGCTCGCCGCCCGCCGCCTGATGGAGAGCCGCGGTCCGGGCCGCGCGCTCGACCTCCCCGGCCTCGCGCTCGGCAGCGCCGGGCTGCTCACGCTGACCTACGGCCTGGTCAAGGGCAACGGGCTCGGCTGGGGGAGCACGGAGGTCCTCGGCCTGCTCGCCGGCGGTGCCCTGCTGCTCGCCGCGTTCGTCGCGTGGGAGCGCCGGGCGCCGGCGCCGATGCTGCCGATGAGCTTCTTCGCCAGCCGCGGCTTCGCCGCCACGAGCGGCGTGTCGATCGCGATGACCTTCGGGATCTTCGGGTCGATCTTCCTGCTCGCGCAGTACTTCCAGACGGTGCAGGGATACTCGCCCTTCGAGGCCGGCCTGCGCACGCTGCCCTGGACCGGGATGCCGATGCTCGTCGCGCCCATCGCCGGCCTGCTGTCCGACCGGATCGGCTCCCGCCCGCTCATGGCGACCGGCCTCGGCCTGCAGGCGATCGCGGTCCTCTGGCTCGAGCGGATCACGGCCGTCGACACGCCGTACGGCTCCTACGTGCTGCCGTTCATCCTCGCCGGCGCCGGCATGGCGCTCGTCTTCGCGCCCGCCGCGAACGCGGTGCTGCGCTCGGTCCGGCCGGATCAGGCCGGCCAGGCGTCGGGCGCGACGAACACCATCCGCGAGCTCGGCGGCGTCATGGGCGTCGCGATCCTCGCCGCGGTGTTCAGCGCGAACGGCGGCTACGAGACCCCGCAGGCGTTCGTCGACGGCTTGCTCCCCGCCCTGAACGTGGGCGCCGCCGTGCTGCTCCTCGGTGCGATCGCGGCGCTCTTCGTGCCCGGGATCGGAAGCGCTCGCGGCGCCGAGGCGGGAGCGGTGCCGGCGACCGCCTAGGAGGGAGCGCCAGCCTCGACGGCATGCGGCGCCCGGAGGGCTCGGCGGAGGACCACCGTCGAGCCCGTCGGGCGCTGCTCGATGTCGACGACGTCGACGAGCGCGCGCATCAGCGGCAGGCCGCGGCCGCGGTCGCGTGAGACCGAGTCGCGCCAGCCGCCGCGGTCGCGGACGGTGACCGACACCTCGCCGTCGTCGCGGTCGAGCACGACCTCGAACGGCTCGGGGGAGAGGCCGTACGCGTGCTCGATCGCGTTCTGGCACGCCTCGTTGACCGCCATGACGACGTCCTGGACCTCCTCGGGGTCCGCGCCCGCCTCGGACAGCCAGCGCCGCAGCGACTGCCGGAACGACGCCAGCGCGCCCGGCTCGCCGATCAGCTCGATGTCGAGCCGCTCGCCGAGCGCGGCCGACGCCTGGACGACGACGAGCGTCACGTCGTCGTTCGCCTCGCCGCCGATCGTCTTGCGGATGACGCGCTCGCAGAGCTGCTCGGGCTCGGCGACGCCGCCGTCGACGAGCGCGAGCTCGAGCTTCTCGATGCCGCGGTCGATGAGCTCGTCGCGCTGCTCGACGAGGCCGTCGGTGTAGAGCACGAGCGTCGCCCCCGGCTCGAGCGCCGACGTCGCGTCCTCGTAGCCGGCGACGTCGAGCGCGCCGAGCGGCACCGACAGCGTGTCCTTCAGCGGCCGCACGACCTCGTCGGCGCCGAGCACGAGCGGCGGCGGATGGCCGGCGTTCGCGTACGTGATCCGGCCCGTGGCCGGCTCGACGAGCATCACGAGCGCAGTCGCCATCGAGTCCCAGGCGAGCGAGAGGAGGAACCGGTTCAGCCGCTCGAGCACGGTCGACGGTCGCGGGTCCTCGAGCGCGTACGCGCGCAGCGCGCTGCGCAGCTGGCCCATCATCGCCGCGGCGTTGACGCCGCGCCCGGCAACGTCGCCGATGACGATCGCCACGCGACCGCCCGGCAGCGGGATCGTGTCGTACCAGTCGCCGCCCACCCGCGTGCCCGCGCCGCCGGCGAAGTAGCGCGCCGCCATCGACAGGCCGGGGACGATCGGCAGCGAGTCGGGCAGCAGCGAGCGCTGCAGCTCCTCCGCGATGCCCTGCTGGCGCTCGAAGAGGCGCATGCGCTGGATGGCCAGCGCCGCGCGGTCGCCGGCGAGCTGCAGCAGGTCGATGTCCTCGGCGCTGAAGCGCCGCTCGAACAACGTGCCGACCTCGAGCGCGCCGATCGCCTCGTCGCCGACCATGAGCGGGACGCCGAGCAGCGACGTCACGGTCTTGCCGAGCGGGTGCGCCCCGAGCTGGCCGTCGGCCGCGATGTCGCGCACGACGATCGGCCGGCGCTCCCGCATGATCCGCTCCGCCAACCCGCCCTGCGGCGAGCCGTGCTCCTGCACGTACGCCGCCGCCTCGCCCGCGGCGTGCACGACGACGTGCCCCTGCTCGCCCTCCTCGAGCAGGACCGCGGCGCCGTCGACGCCGAGCAGGTCGCTGACGCGCGCCAGCAGCTCGCGCAGGAGGTCCTCGATGCCGAGCGACGCGAGCGCGGCGTCGGTGATCGCGCTGATCGCGCGCTGGCGCTCGGCGAGCGCCTCGGCCTCCGCGCGCGCGGACTGCTCGCGGACGAGCTGCTCGCGCGCGGCCTGCGCGCGCAGCCGCTCGCGGATGTCCTGGACCTGGACGAGCAGCGCGCGCATCGCCTGGTCCTCGTCGCGCGCGACGGAGAAGCTCAGCTCGGCGGGCACCTCGGCCTGCTGCGCCGTGACGAGGCGCTTCTGCACGTCGTACGTCTCGAGCCGGCCCCGCAGGAGGTCGCCGCGCTGCTTCGAGTCGATGCCGACGTCGTCGGGGTGCGTGACCGAGTCGAGCGTGCGCCCCAGCAGCGAGCCCTCGCGGACGCCGAGCACCTGGCTGAGCGCGCGGTTGACCTGCAGGAAGACGCCGGCGTCGTCCATGCGCGCCATGCCGATCGGCGCGCTGTCGAACGTCGCGCGCAGCAGCTCCTCGTTGCGCCGCACGGTCCGCGTCGCGTCGTAGAGGTCGAGGAAGACCTGCACCTTCGCGCGCAGCAGCTGCGGGTCGTACGGCTTGAAGACGTAGTCGACGGCGCCGGTCTCGTAGCCGCGGAAGACGTGCTCGCGCTCCTTGGAGATCGCGGTCACGAAGATGATCGGGATCGCGCGCGTCTTCTTGCGGCGCTTGATGTACTCGGCGGTCTCGAAGCCGTCGAGGTCGGGCATCTGGACGTCGAGCAGGATGAGCGCGAACTCGTCGTGCAGCAGCCGGCGCAGCGCTTCCTGGCCCGACGTCACGCTGATGAGCCGGCAGCGCAGCGGCTGCAGCACGGCCTCGAGCGCGAGCAGGTTCTCCGCGCGGTCGTCGACCAGGAGCACGTTGGGCGGCTGGGTCACGACGGCACCTCGCTGCCGCACAGCTCGCACAGCCGCACCGGGATCTCGGCGAGCGGCAGGACCTCGTCCGGCTCGGCGGCCAGCGCGGCGCGCGGCATCTCCGGCCGCTCGGCCGTCGCCGGGTCCTCGACGATGGCGTAGCCGCCGCGGCGCCTGATCGCGGTCAGGCCGGCGGCGCCGTCGGCGTTGGCGCCGGTGAGGACGACCCCGACCACCGCCGCGCCGTGCTCCTCGGACGCCGAGTCGAACAGCACGTCGATCGAGGGCCGCGCGAACTGGACGAGCTCGTCGACCGACAGCCCGACGCAGGCGTCCTCGACGAGCATGTGGTAGCCGGGCGGCGCGAGCAGCACGCGCCCGGGGCGCAGCGGCTCCTTGTCGTCGGCGTCGGCCACCTCGAGGTCGGTGTGGCGGGCGAGCAGGTTGGCGAGCAGGTCGTCCTCGGCGTCCGGGTCGCGGTGCTGCGCGACCGCGATGGGAACGGGGAAGTCGCGGGGCAGTCCGCCCAGCACCGTCTCCAGGGCCCGCATGCCGCCCCAGCTCGCTCCGATCACCACGAGGTCGTAGTCCGTCATCGCTTCTCTCAGCGCTTGCGCCGGTACACCTTCTCAGGTGCATCCAGGACCTCGTAGCGGTCCTCATGGCTTGCAACGACCGACTCCTTGTGCCCGAGCGCGAGCACGCCGAACCGGGCGAGGCTGTCGAGGAACAGGTCGTGGACGCGCTCCTGCAACGGCCTGCCGAAGTAGATCAGCACGTTGCGGCAGATGATGAGCTGGAACTCGTTGAAGGAGCTGTCCTGCGCGAGGTTGTGCTGGGCGAAGACGGCGCCCTCGATGAGCGACCGCGAGAACACCGCCCGGTCGCCCTGCACCGCGTAGTACTGCGAGAAGTCGCCGAGGCCGCCGGCGCGCTGGTAGTTCTCGGTGTAGCGGCGCATGCGCTCGACCGGGAACGCGCCGCGGCGGGCGCGCGCCAGCACGTCGTCGTTCATGTCCGTCGCGTAGATCCGCGAGCGGTCGAGCAGCCCCTCCTCCGCCAGCACGATCGCCAGCGAGAACGTCTCCTCGCCCGTCGAGCAGCCGGCGTTCCAGATGCGCACGTAGGGGTACGTGCGCAGGATCGGCACGATCTGCGCCCGCAGCACCCGGAAGAACCCGGGGTCGCGGAACATCTCGGTGACGTTGATCGAGAGGTCGCGCAGCAGGCGCTCCATCACGTTGGGGTCGTGAAGGACGCGCTCCTGCAGCCCCGACAGCGTCCGGACCCCCTCCTCGTGCGCGCGCCGCCACAGTCGCCGGCGCAGCGACGCCCGCGCGTAGCCGCGGAAGTCGTAGGCGTACCGGCGGTAGACGGCCTCGAGCAGCAGCTCGACCTCGATCCGCTCGGGATCCTCCTCGGTGACGAGGGGAACGGGAGGGGGGCCTACCGGTACAGCCACACGCGCATGAGCGAGAGGAGCTGCTCGACGTCGACGGGCTTGGTGATGTAGTCCGACGCGCCCGACTGGATGCTCTTCTCGCGGTCGCCCTTCATGGCCTTGGCGGTGAGGGCGATGATCGGCAGCCCTTCGAACTGCGGCATCTGCCGGATCGCCCGGGTCGTCTCGTACCCGTCCATCTCGGGCATCATCACGTCCATCAGGACGAGGTCGACCTCGGGGTCGGCCTCGAGCTGCTGGATGCCGTCGCGCCCGTTCTCCGCGAAGCGCACGGTCATGCCCCGCGCCTCGAGCGCGGAGGTCAGCGCGAAGACGTTGCGCACGTCGTCGTCGATGATCATCACCGTCCGGCTCTGCAGCACGGAGTCGGCCTGGTGCATGCCCTCGAGCGTCCGCCGGTCCTCCTCGCGCAGCGAGGACTCCGGCCGGTGCAGGAACAGCGCCGTCTCGGCCAGCAGCCGCTCGGGCGAGCCCGCGTCCTTGACGATGATCGACTCCGCGAAGCGGGCGAGCCGCGTCTCCTCGCGGCGGGTCAGCGCCTTGCCGGTGTGGATGATCACGGGCACGTCGCGGTGGCGCTCGTCGCCCTTGAGGCGCTCGAGCAGCGTGAACCCGGACGCGCTGCCCTTGCCGCCGCCGAGCTTGAGGTCGAGCACGATGCAGTCGAAGCGCCGGCCCTCGAGCTCGGTCGCGGCCTCGTCGGCGGAGCTCGCCGTCGTGACCTCGACGCCCTCGCCGCCGACCAGCTCGGCGATGGCGTCCCGCTCGGTCTCGTCGTCCTCGACGATCAGCGCGTGGCGGACCGGGCGGTCGATGAACGCCACGAGGTCCGCGAGCGCGGGGTCGAGCGTCGCGTCGAGGGCCGCCCGCTCGAGGTGCTGGGCGGCGCCGCAGCGCAGCGCGGTCTGGCGGCTCTCCGCGTCGCCGATCGCGACGACCGGCACGTGCCGCGTGCGCGGCTCCTGCTTGAGGCGCTCGAGCAGGCCCTTCTCGACGTCGAGGTCGAGCAGGATCGCGTCGGGCCCGTATTCCCGCGCGAGGCCCATGGCGGCCTGGCCGCCGGCGCCGATCAGGACCTTGAACCCGCTCGTGCGGGCGCGCTCGGCGATCTGCCCGCCCGCGTCCTCCGACGGCTCCACGATCAGCAGCACGCGGTCGCCCGGCGTGAGGTCCTCGCGGTCGTCGGCCGCCGCGGTCCGCGCCAGCTCCGGCTCGGCCGTGATGTCGAACGGCGTGGTCTCGAGCATCTCGCCGTCGCCGCCCGCCAGGACGGGCGGCGGCGCGAGGGTGGCCAGCGGCTGGTCCTCGAGCTCGTCGGGCACGATCTCGAGCGTCGGCGGCAGCAGCACCGTGAACGTGCTGCCCTCGCCCGGCGTCGACGTCACGTCGATCCGGCCGCCGAGCAGGTGGGCGATCTCGCGCGAGATCGTCAGGCCCAGGCCCGTGCCGCCGTACCGGCGGCTCGTCGTCCCGTCGGCCTGCTGGAACGCCTCGAAGATGAGGCGCAGCTTGTCCTGCGGGATGCCGATGCCGGTGTCGGTCACGGCGATGCAGACCGCGTACGGCGGATCGGCGGGCCGGATCTCCAGCGTGACGGAGCCCTCCTCGGTGAACTTGAACGCGTTCGAGAGGAGGTTGCGGAGGATCTGCTGGAGCCGCTGCTCGTCGGTGACGATCTGCGCCGGCACGTCGGGGGAGAGCTCGACCCCCAGCGTGAGGCCCTTCTGCTCGGCGACGTTGCGGAACGCGCGGTCGACGTAGTCGCGGACGTCCACGAGCGGCAGCGGCCCGGGGTGGGCCTCCATCTTGCCCGCCTCGACCTTGGACAGATCGAGGATGTCGGAGATGAGCGCCAGCAGGTCCGAGCCGGCCTGGTGGATCGTGCGCGCGAACTCGATCTGCTTGTCGGACAGGTTCTGCTCGGGGTTGTCCGCCAGCAGCTTCGACAGGATCAGCAGCGAGTTCAGCGGCGTGCGCAGCTCGTGGCTCATGTTCGCCAGGAACTCGCTCTTGTACTTCGAGGTCAGCGCCAACTCGCGCGCCTGCTCCTCGAGCGACTGGCGGGCCAGCTCGATCTCGCGGTTCTGCAGCTCGATGTCGCGGTTCTGCTGGCTGAGCAGCGCCGCCTTCTCCTGCAGCTCCTCGTTGGTCTGGCGCAGCTCCTCCTGCTGGGTCTGCAGGAGCTCCTCGGACGCCTTCAGCGACTGCGCCTGCTCCTCGAGCTCCGCGTTCGAGCGGCGCAGCTCCTCCTGCTGGGACTGCAGCTCCTCCGAGCGCTCCTGCAGCTCGCGCGTCAGCTCCTGGGACTGCTCGAGCAGCTGCTCCGTGCGCTGGTTGGCGATGATCGCGTTGAGCACGACGCCGAGCGTCTCGGCGAGCTGCTCGAGGAACGTCTGGTCGACGTCGGAGAACTCGTGCAGCGTGGCGAGCTCGATGACCGCCATGACCTGCTCCTCGAAGAGGACCGGCAGCACGATGATGTTCTGCGGCGACGCCTCGCCGAGGCCGCTCGTGACCTTCACGTAGTCCGCGGGGGCGTGCGTGATCATGATCGGCTTCGCCTCGAGCGCGGCCTGGCCGACGAGCGACTCGCCCATCGCGAAGCGGTTCGAGAGGTTCTTGCGCTGCTTGTAGCCGTACGACGCGATGAGCGAGAGCACGTGGTCCTCGCTCTCGGCCGCGTTCCCGTTCTCGCCGCCGTGCTGGGCGAGGAAGAACGCGCCGTGTTGCGCCGAGACGAGCGGCGTGACCTCGGACATGATCAGCCGCGAGACCTGGTTGAGGTCGCGCTGGCCCTGCATGAGGCCGGAGATGCGCGCGAGGTTCGAGTTGAGCCAGTCCTGCTCCGCGTTCCGCTGCGTGGTCGCGCGCAGGTTCTCGATCATCTGGTTGACGATGTCCTTCAGCTCGGCGACCTCGCCGGCGGCCTCGACCGTGATCTGACGGGTCAGGTCGCCCTGGGTCACGGCGGCGGACACGTCCTTGATCGCGCGGACCTGGGTCGTCAGGTTCCCCGCGAGCTGGTTCACCGACTCGGTCAGCGCGCGCCACGTGCCGCTGACGCCCTCGACCTGCGCCTGGCCGCCGAGCTGGCCCTCGGTGCCCACCTCCTGCGCCACGCGGGTGACCTCCGCCGCGAACGACGACAGCTGGTCGACCATCCGGTTGATGGTCTCGGCGAGCGCCGCGACCTCGCCGCGGGCCTCGACGGTGACCTTCTGCGAGAGGTCGCCGTTGGCGACCGCGGTCGTCACCTGCGCGATCTGGCGGACCTGCTCGGTCAGGTTCGACGCCATGCCGTTCACCGACTCGGTGAGGTCGCGCCACGTGCCGCTGACGCCCTTGACGTCCGCCTGGCCGCCGAGCACGCCCTCCGTGCCGACCTCCTTCGCGACGCGGGTGACCTCGTCCGCGAAGGACGACAGCTGGTCGACCATCCGGTTGATCGTGTCCGACAGCGCCGCGACCTCGCCGCGCGCCTCGACCGTGACCTTCTGGGTCAGGTCGCCGTCGGCCACCGCGGTCGTCACCTGCGCGATCTGGCGGACCTGGTCGGTCAGGTTCGACGCCATGCCGTTCACCGACTCCGTCAGGTCCTTCCAGGTGCCGCTGACGCCCTCGACCTCCGCCTGGCCGCCGAGCTTGCCCTCGGTGCCGACCTCGCGGGCGACGCGGGTGACCTCGCCGGCGAACGAACGCAGGCGGTCGACCATCGTGTTCAGCGTGTCGGCGAGCGCGGCGACCTCGCCGCGCGCCTCGACGGTGATCTTCCCGGACAGGTCGCCCTGGGCGACCGCGGTGGTCACCGCGGCGATCGAGCGCACCTGGTCCGTGAGGTTCGTCGCCATGCCGTTCACCGACTCGGTCAGCGCCTTCCACGTGCCCGAGACGTCCTGCACCTCGGCCTGGCCGCCGAGGCGGCCCTCCGTGCCCACCTCGCGCGCCACGCGCGTGACCTCGTCGGCGAACCGCGACAGGCGGTCGACCATGCGGTTGATGGTCTCGGCCAGCTCGGCGACCTCGCCGCGGGCCTCGACCGTGACCTTCTGCGACAGGTCGCCGTTGGCGACCGCGGTCGTCACGTTGGCGATCTGGCGGACCTGGTCGGTCAGGTTGGACGCCATGCCGTTCACCGACTCGGTGAGGTCGCGCCACGTTCCCGAGACGCCCTTGACGTCCGCCTGGCCGCCCAGGACGCCCTCCGTGCCCACCTCGCGGGCGACGCGGGTGACCTCGTCCGCGAAGGACGAGAGCTGGTCGACCATCGTGTTCATCGTCCGCTTGAGCTCGAGGATCTCCCCGCGCGCGTCGACGGTGATCTGCTGGCTGAGGTCGCCGTTCGCGACCGCGGTGGTGACCTGGGCGATGTTGCGGACCTGGTTCGTCAGGTTGGTCGCCATGCCGTTCACCGAGTCGGTGAGGTCGCGCCACGTGCCCGCGGCGCCGGGCACGTCGGCCTGGCCGCCGAGGACGCCCTCGGTGCCCACCTCGCGCGCCACCGTGGTGACCTGCTCGGCGAAGGTCCGCAGCGTCTCGACCATCGCGTTGATCGTGTCGGCGAGCGCGGCGACCTCGCCCTTGGCCTCGACCGTGACCTTCTGGGAGAGGTCTCCGTTCGCGACTGCAGTCGTGACGACCGCGATCTGACGCACCTGGTCGGTCAGGTTCGTCGCCATCGAGTTGACCGAGTCGGTCAGGTCCTTCCACGTGCCCGCGGCGCCCGGCACGTCGGCCTGGCCGCCGAGGACGCCCTCGGTGCCCACCTCGCGCGCCACGCCGGTCACCTGGTCAGCGAACGTCCGCAGCGTCTCGGTCATCGAGTTGATCGTGTCGGCGAGCGCCGCGACCTCGCCGCGGGCCTCGACGGTGACCTTCTGGCCGAGGTCGCCGTTCGCGACCGCGGTCGTCACGTTGGCGATCTGGCGCACCTGATCGGTCAGGTTGGACGCCATGCCGTTCACCGACTCGGTCAGGTCGCGCCATGTCCCGGACACGCCCTTCACCTCGGCCTGGCCGCCGAGGACGCCCTCGGTACCGACCTCGCGCGCCACGCGGGTGACCTCGTCCGCGAAGGACGAGAGCTGGTCGACCATCGTGTTGATGGTGTTCTTGAGCTCGAGGATCTCGCCGCGCGCGTCGACGGTGATCTTCTGGCTCAGGTCGCCGGTCGCGACCGCGGTCGTCACCTGGGCGATCTGGCGGACCTGGGTCGTCAGGTTCGTCGCCATGGAGTTCACCGAGTCGGTGAGGTCCTTCCAGGTGCCGCTGACGCCCTTGACCTTCGCCTGGCCGCCGAGCTGGCCCTCGGTGCCGACCTCGCGGGCCACGCGGGTGACCTCGTCGGCGAACGACGAGAGCTGGTCGACCATCGTGTTCACCGTGGTGCCGATGCGGGCGAACTCGCCCTTGACCGGCTGGCCCTCGATGGTCATGGCCATCTTGCGGTTCAGGTCGCCGCGCGCGACCGCCTCCATCACGAGCGCGACCTCGGTGGACGGGCGGATGAGGTCGTCGATGAGCGAGTTGACCGACTCGATCGTCGTCGCCCAGCCGCCCTCGACGTTGCCGAGCGATGCGCGCTCGGTCATGCGGCCCTCGCGGCCGACGACGCGCCCGACGCGGTCGAGCTCGCGGGTGAGCGCTGCGTTGCGCTCGAGCAGACCGTTCAGCGCCCGCTGCAGGTCGCCGACGATGTCGCCGCGCCGTGCGCGCAGGCGCAGGGTGAAGTCGCCGTCCTGGGCGCGCTGCAGCGCGACGAGCAGCTCCTCCAGGGCCTTCTCGTCGACCTTGCCGTTCGCCGTTCCGTCGCCGCTGCCGTTGGCGGCGGTCGTACCGGTCCGGCGCTTCCCGCCGGCGCCCGTGCCGCGCGTTGTTGCCACCGTGCCCTCCAGATCCCTCTCGACTGCGATTGCCGCAGGCTACTCCTGCTCCCGCTCCCGAAGGCGGTTCGTCGACACGGACTAGGCTCCTGCTCATGGCGACGGAGGAGAGGTCGCGCCCGCGCGAGCGCAAGTCGAAGTTCACGACGCTGTCGGGGGAGCCGATCGAGGCTCTGTACGGCCCCGAGCACCTGCCGCCGTTCGAGACGATCGGGCGGCCCGGCGAGTACCCGTTCACCCGCGGCGTGTACGAGAACATGTACCGGGGCCGAATGTGGACGATGCGGCAGTTCGCCGGCTTCGGCACCGCCGAGGAGACGAACGAGCGCTTCCGCTACCTCGTCGACCACGGGCAGACCGGCCTGTCGACGGCGTTCGACATGCCGTCGCTGATGGGCCACGACTCCGACCACCCGCGCTCGCTGGGCGAGGTGGGCCGCGAGGGCGTCGCCGTCGACACGGTCGACGACATGGAGACGCTCTTCTCCGGGATCGACCTCGGCGAGGTCACCGTCTCCATGACGATCAACGCGCCGGCGGCGATCATGCTCGCCTTCTACGTCGTCGCCGCGGAGGAGAAGGGCATCCCGGCGACGGCGCTGGGCGGGACGATCCAGACGGACATCCTCAAGGAGTACATCGCCCAGAAGGAGTGGTGCTTCCCCATCGACCCGGCCATGCGGCTCGTGGGGGACATGGTCGAGTGGTGCTCGACCGACATGCCGCGCTGGCATCCGATCTCGATCTCCGGCTACCACATCCGCGAGGCGGGGGCGACCGCCGCGCAGGAGCTCGCGTTCACGCTGAAGAACGGGTTCACGTACGTCGAGGAGGCGGTCGAGCGCGGCCTCGACGTCGACGACTTCGCGCCGCGCCTGTCGTTCTTCTTCAACGCGCAGATCGACTTCTTCGAGGAGATCGCGAAGTACCGCGCCGCGCGCCGCATCTGGGCGCGCGAGCTGCGCGAGACGTTCGGCGCGAAGAACCCGCGCTCGTGGCTCATGCGCTTCCACACGCAAACCGCGGGCGTGTCGCTGACGGCGCAGCAGCCGCTCAACAACATCATCCGCACGACCATCGAGGCGCTCGCCGGCGTGCTCGGCGGCACGCAGTCGTTGCACACCAACTCCTACGACGAGGCGCTCGCGCTGCCGACCGAGGAGGCGGTGCGGATCGCGCTGCGCACGCAGCAGATCATCGCAGAGGAGAGCGGCGTGGCGAACACCGCCGACCCGCTCGGCGGCTCGTACTTCGTCGAGGCGCTGACCGACCGCATGGAGGAGCAGGCGTACGCCTACTTCGCCAAGATCGACGAGCTCGGCGGGATGGTCGAGGCGGTCAAGCAGAACTACCCCCAGCGGGAGATCGCCGACGCCTCGTACGAGCTGCAGTGCGAGATCGACGACGGCGAGCGGATCGTGGTCGGCGTCAACAAGCACGTCCACGCCGATGAGACGCCGCTGCCGATCCTGAAGATCGATCCGACGCTCGAGCGCAAGCAGATCGACCGCGTGCAGGCCGTGCGGGCCAAGCGCGACGGCGCCGCGGTCGAGGAGGCCCTCAACCAGGTCAAGGCCGCGGCCGATGCAGGACGCAACCTGATGCCGGTCCTCCTCGACGCCGCGCGTGTTCATGCGAGCGAAGGGGAGATCGTCGACGCGCTCCAGACCGTCTGGGGCGCCTACACCGAGACGCCGGTCTTCTGACACACCCCAACAGCCCTCCACAGGAGTCCATCCCCGTGCGCAAGCTCATCCTCCTCGCCGCCGCCCTCGCCGCGATCGCCGTCTTCGCGATCCCCGCCTTCGGCGCGACCAAGACCGTCAAGGTCGGCGACAACTTCTTCAAGCCGAAGACGCTGACCGTCAACAGCGGCACGATCGTCAAGTGGAGCTGGACGGGCCGCGCTCCCCACAACGTCACCGTCACGAAGGGCCGCGAGAAGTTCCGCTCGGGCACGAAGACGAGCGGCACCTACCGCCACAAGATGCGCCGGGGCGGCACCTACAAGATCGTCTGCACGATCCACCCCGGCATGGAGATGACCCTCAAGGTCCGGTAGGCCGGCGGCGCTTCTCCCACGGCGCTTTCGTACACTTCCGCGCGCTCCGGTCCGACCTGACGGCCGGGGCGCGCGTCGATGTCACAGAACCCCACTGCCACCAAGATCCGCGTCGTCGTGGCCAAGCCCGGCTTGGACGGTCACGACCGCGGCGCGAAGATCATCGCTCGCGCTCTGCGCGATGCGGGCATGGAGGTCATCTACACCGGGCTGCATCAGACGCCGGAGCAGATCGTCGAGACGGTCCTGCAGGAGGACGCCGACGCGGTCGGCCTCTCCATCCTCTCCGGCGCGCACATGACGCTCGTCCCCCGCGTCGTCGAGCTCCTGCGCGAGCAGGAGGCCGAGGACGTGGTCGTCACCGTCGGGGGGACGATCCCGGCCGACGACATCCCGGAGCTGAAGAAGCTGGGCGTCGCGGAGGTGTTCACCCCTGGTGCGCCGACGCAGGACATCGTCGACTTCATCCGCAGTTCCGTGGCCTCGAGCCACGCTTGAAGTTCGGACTGACTCGCGAGTCAATCGCCGAGTACAGTCTCGAACGCACGTTTGCCGTCAAGGAGGCTGAAAGTGAAGATCTGCGTCCTGGTGAAGGAGGTCCCGGACGCCGCCGTCGAGAAGCGGATCAACCCGCAGACGGGGCGTCTGGACCGCTCCGGGGAGAAGAACCTCAACCCGTACGACACGCACGCGATCGAGGCTGCCATGCAGCTGAAAGAGGGCGGGAACGTCCAGGTCGACGAGATCGTCGCGGTGACGATGGGGCCGGAGAGCGCCACGCGCGCGCTCCACAAGGCCGTCTCCCTCGGCGCCGACCGCTCGATCCAGCTGACCGACGACGCCCTGGCGGGCTCGGACGTCGCCGCGACCGGCTACGCGCTGGCGCAGATCCTCGCGAAGGAGTCGCCGGACCTGGTCCTGCTGGGCCAGCAGTCCGATGACGGCGAGTGCTACACGATCGGCGCCGTCGTGGCCGACCACCTGCAGATGCCGTCGCTGACGCAGGTCATCAAGATGGACGCGTCCGACTCGTCGCTGCGCTGCGAGCGCCAGGCCGAGTACGGCTACGACACCGTCGAGGTCGACCTCCCCGCCGTCATCTCCGTCGGCGACGCGATCAACGAGCCGCGCTACCCCTCGCTCAAGGCGATCATGGGCGCGAAGAAGAAGCCGCTCGAGAAGGTCGGCGCGGGCGACGCGGGCATCGACACCTCGAAGGTCGGCGCCGACGGCTCGCAGGTCGACTGCGGCTCGTTCAAGGCGCCGCCGAGCAAGGCCGCGGGCCAGATCATCGAGGACGAGGACACCAACGAGACGGTCGAGAAGATCATCGCCTGGCTCGACGAGAGGAAGCTGATCTAGATGGCAGGGATCCTGGTCTACGCGCTGCACTACGAGGGCGCGTTCAACAAGAACTCGCTCGGTGCGGTCACCGAGGCCGGCAAGCTCGCCGGTGAGCTCGGGACCGAGGCCCACGTCGTCGTCGTCGGCGAGAAGAGCGGCCTCTCGGACGACCTCTGCGCCTCGCTCGGCGCGTACGGCGCGTCGAAGGTCTTCCGCGTCGAGGGCCCCGAGGGCCTCGCGCAGCCGGTGATCGACGCGATGGCGAAGATCATGACCGACGAGGGGCACGACTACGCGCTCTTCGGCGGCGGCCTGCTCGGCTTCGAGATCGGCGCCGGCCTCGCCGCGCGCCTCGGCGCCGGCGTGACCATGGAGGTCACCGCCGTCTCCGTCGAGGGCGGCAAGCTCGTCGCCGAGCGCCCGATCCTGGGCGACTCGTCGATCTCCGAGTCCCGCTACAAGGGCAAGGGCATCATCATCGGCCGCCTGAACGCGTTCGAGGCGTCGCAGGGCTCCGGCACCGCCGAGGTCGTCGACACCGCGGTCGAGTTCTCGCCGTGGTCGACGAAGGCCCGCATGGTCCAGCGCGGCGAGCAGCGCGGCGCGGACGTCGACATCGAGGGTGCGGACATCCTCGTGGCCGGCGGTCGCGGCCTCGGCAAGGCCGAGGGCTTCGAGCAGCTCGAGACGCTCGCCGGCGCGTTCGGCGGCAACAGCGCCGTCGCCGCCACCCGCGCGGTGGTCGACGCCGGCTGGTACCCGTACGCCGCCCAGATCGGCCAGACCGGCAAGACGGTCGCGCCGAAGCTCTACCTGGCCGCCGGCATCTCCGGCGCGATCCAGCACAAGGTCGGCATGCAGTCCTCGGAGAACATCGTCGCGATCAACAAGGACGCGAACGCCCCGATCTTCGAGTTCAGCGACCTCGGCATCGTGGGCGACCTGAACAAGATCGTGCCGAAGCTCATCGACGCGGTGAAGGCGAAGAAGGGCGGCTGATCGAATGGCGGGCCGGAACGGTCGGTACCCCACGGCGCCGGCGGCGTACCCGCCGCCGGTGAACTCGCCCGACGAGTTCATCAAGCGGGGGCTCGACGACGAGGACGAGATCATCGAGGTCGGCATCGCCATCGTCGGCGGTGGCACGGCCGGTCTGGCCTGCGCCAACCGCCTGCTGCAGCTCCTGGGCGACGACCCCGATCTGATGGAGCGCCTGGGCGAGGTCCCGGTCGCGGTCATCGAGAAGGCGAAGGTCTGCGGCGGGCACAACCTGTCCGGCGCGGTCATCCGCCCGGGGCCGCTGCAGGAGCTCTTCCCGGACCTGACCCGGGAGGACTGGCGCAAGGAGGGCTTCGCCTTCGGCGAGGTCACGAAGGAGGCGGTCTACCTCACGCCGACGGCGAAGACGTCGCTGCGGATCCCGCCGCCGCCGCCGTTCAAGAACCACGGCAACGAGGTCATCTCGGTCTCCGCGCTGGCTCGCTACCAGCAGCAGCAGGCCGAGGAGGGCGGCGCGTACATCCTCACGGAGACGTCCGCGACGCAGCTCATCGTCGAGGAGGGTCGCGTCGTCGGCGTCCGCTCCGGCGACAAGGGCCGCGGCAAGGACGGCGAGCCGCTCGGCAACTTCGAGCCCGGGACCGACATCAAGGCGCAGGCCGTCGTGCTGGCCGAGGGCTGCTGGGGCTCGCTGACCGGCGCCGCGATCCGCGAGTTCGACCTCGCCGAGGGGCGCGAGCCCCAGGTGTGGGAGCTCGGGGTCAAGGAGCTGTGGAAGGTCCCCAAGCCGCTCGACCGGCTCATCCACACGATGGGCCCGTGGCCGCTCTCGCTGTCGGCGAAGAACGGCCAGGTCGGCGGCACGTGGCTCTACCCGATGAAGAACGAGAAGACGGGGGAGGACCTCGTCTCGATCGGCTTCGTCGTCGAGCTCGACTACAAGGACGCCACGACGTCGGCGCACGACCTGCTCCAGACGTTCAAGACCCACAAGCTGGTCCGCAAGATCCTCGAGGGCGGCGAGCGCGTCGGCTGGGGTGCGAAGGCGCTCCCGGGCGGCGGCTACTGGTCGATGCCGAAGGTGTCGATGCCGGGCGCCGTGCTCGTCGGCGACGCGGCCGGCATGGTCGACACGATGGCGCTCAAGGGCGTGCACCACTGCATCAAGTCGGGCATGCTCGCGGCCGAGTCGATCTACTCGGCGATCAAGCGGGGCGAGCAGTCGTTCGACAGCTACGCCCGCGCGATCGAGGAGTCGTCGGTCGGCAAGGAGCTCTACGAGGTCCGCAACGCGCGCCAGCCGCTGCAGAAGGGCCTGATCAAGGGCGGCCCGCTGTCCGGCATCGCGCAGATCACGAAGGGCAAGCTGCCGCCCGGCCGTCTCGAGTGGCACCGCAACGACAGCCTCCCGATGTTCGTCGGGAACACGAAGAAGCGGTACGTCAAGCCCGACGGCAAGTACACGTTCGACAAGCTCTCGAGCGTCTTCATCAGCGGCAACCAGACGCGCGACGACGCGCCGAACCACATCCGCGTGCAGAAGCGCGTCCCGCGCGAGGTCGCGGAGACGTGGGTCTGGATGTGCCCGGCCGGCGTGTACGAGATCCCGGACGACGCGCCCGAGCAGGGCGAGGTCGACGTGATCGTCAACTACACGAACTGCGTGCAGTGCGGCGCGATCACCGCGAAGGGCGGTCGCCTGACGACCCCCGAGGGCGGAGACGGGCCGCTCTACCAGCTGACCTAGTCGCACCAGCGACCGCCGCTCTTCGCGGCGGGCGGCGCGGGGTCCTCGGGACCTCATTGCGCAACTTCACGGGGTGTGGTCCTGTTCGGTGACGAGCATGGGCCGCACCCCGTTGATCTTCCTGGCGCTCTTCCTCGCCCTCGCCGCGCCGGCGCTGGCCGAGGACCCGCCGCCGCTCGCGGCGACGCTCGCCGGCTGCAACGCGGGGCCGAAGCCGTCCCAGCGCTTCGCCGTGTTCGTCGGGTCGATGCCGGCGCGCGCGGGGACGGCACGGATGTCGATGCGGTTCGACCTGCTGGAGCGCCGCCAGCGGGGCACGCGCGGGTGGCGGGTCGTCCACGCGCCGCGCTTCGGCCGCTGGCAGCGCAGCAAGCTGGGCAAGTCCGGCTTCATCTACACCAAGCGCGTCGAGGGACTGCGGCAGGCGGCGGAGTACCAGGCGGTCGTGAAGTTCCGCTGGTGGGACGCCTCCGGCAAGCTGCAGGGCGAGCAGCGGCGGCGGACCGCCAGCTGCGTCCAGCCCGACCAGCGGCCGGACCTGCGCGTCGAGACGCTCACCGTGTCGCCGGCGCCCGGCGGCGACGCCCGCTACGCGGTCACGATCGTCAACGACGGCCTGACGGCGGCGGGCCCGTTCAGCGTCGGGTTCACCACGCCGGGGCGCGACGTCGTCCGCGCGGTGGCCGGCCTGGCGGCGGGCGAGCGGACGACGGTCGAGATCACCGCACCGGCGTGCGCGCTCGGTGACCGGCTGGAGGTGCACGTCGACGTCAAGGGCGAGGTGAAGGAGTCCGACGAGCGCGACAACGGGTCGGTCCGGCTGTGCTCCGAGGCTTCAGGAAGCGCTGGATAGGGCCGATAGACTCGATAGGCATGAAGACCGGAATCCACCCCGACTACGTCGAGTCCCGCGTGACCTGCACCTGCGGGAACACCTTCGTCACCCGGTCGACCGAGCCCGAGATCCACGTCGAGATCTGCTCCAACTGCCACCCGTTCTACACCGGCCGGCAGAAGATGGTCGACACGGGCGGCCGCATCGACCGGTTCAAGCGCCGCGCGGCCAAGCGCCAGGCGAAGTAGCCCTCACCCTCCGCACCATGGCCACCGAGCAGTCCGAGCGACTGGCCGACGGGACCCTCGTCGCCCAGAAGGACGCACCGATCGGTGGTCAGGCGGTGCTGGAGGGCGTGATGATGCGCGGCGTCTCCACGTGGGCCGTCGCCGTCCGCAAGCCGAACGCCGAGGGCGCCGACGAGGTGCCCGAGGCGGATCGGCCGATCGCCGTCGAGTCGTTCCCGCTCGTGTCGGTGCTCAAGAAGCACCGCTACCTGCGCCTGCCCGTCATCCGCGGCATGGTCGCGCTGTGGGAGTCGCTCGCGATCGGCTTCCGCGCGCTCGGCATCGCCGCGAACGCGCAGATGCCCGACGAGGAGGAGCAGATCTCCTCGAAGGCGTGGACCGGCACGATCATCTTCGCGCTGACGCTGTCCGTCGGCCTCTTCTTCCTGCTCCCCGCGACGCTCGCGAAGCTCTCGCCCGCCAAGGACGACAGCGGCGTCGTGTTCGTCGTCGTCGAGAAGCTCATCCGCATCTCGATCTTCCTCGCCTACCTGTGGCTGATCTCGCGGATGAAGGACCTCCAGCGGGTCTTCCAGTACCACGGGGCCGAGCACAAGACGATCTCCTGCTACGAGGCCGGCCTCGAGCTGACGCCCGCGAACGCGCAGCGCTTCTCGCGCCTGCATCCGCGCTGCGGGACGAGCTTCCTGCTCATCGTCATGATCGTCGCGATCGTCGTCTTCGCGCCGTTCGGCCAGCTGCCGTGGCACTGGCTGTTCATCTCGCGCGTCATCGGCATCCCGATCGTCGCGGGCCTTGCCTTCGAGGCGATCAAGTGGTTCGGCAAGAACCGCGCGAAGCGCTGGGCGCGGATCCTCATGTGGCCCGGTCTGCAGCTGCAGCGCCTCACCACCCGGGAGCCGTCGCTGGACCAGCTCGCCGTGGCGATCGCCGCGCTCGAGGCCGTGCTCGCCGTCGAGACGCCGGAGTCGATCTCCGAGGCCGACAAGATCGGCATCGAGGTCGCCGCCTGACGTAGGCTCAGCGGCGTGCCCATCGCGCCGCGCGAGTTCCTCCAGCAGCTGAACGCCGAGGAGCGCGCCGCGCTGCGCGCGGTCGGCACGGTGCAGCGCCGCGAGGACGGCGACGTGCTGCTCGAGGCCGGCGAGGTCGACGACTGCGTCCTGGTCGTGCTCGCGGGCGCCGTGAAGGTCAGCCGCCACGGCACCGACATCGGGCGCGGCGGGCCGGGCTCGCTCGTCGGCGAGATGTCGGTCGTCGATCACGTCCCGCGCTCGGCGACGGTGACCGCCGAAGGCGACGTCGAGGTGCTGACGGTGCCGGCCAACCAGTTCCGCTCGTACCTCGGGCGCACGCCGCGCGCGGCGCTCGCGGTGATCGAGCAGCTCGGCCGCCGGCTGCGCGACGCCGAGCGCTGAGTCAGGCGACGAGCAGGCAGACGCCGGCGGTCGCGAGCAGGATCCCGGCCCGCTGGACGCGGCTGAGGCGTTCGTGCTGGAGGCCGAAGGCCAGCACCGCCGTGACGACCGTCGAGAGCGAGGCGAGGACGGCGACGACGCTGAGCTGGCCGTGCTGGGTCGCCTCGGCGTAGAGGAGCGTTCCGCAGAGGAGGAGGAGGCCGGGGATCGCGAGGACCGGGAGGTCGCGGACCGGTGCGCGGGCGGGCGCGCGCAGGACGATCAGGCCGGCGACGAGGAGGACGACGACGGCGATGCGGGCGTCGAGGATCGCCCACGCGGTGCCGCCCTCCGCCGCCTCGGGCAGCGCGGTGAGGAGCACGCCGAACCCCACCGCCGAGATGAGCGACCAGATGACGCCGCCGGTGGTCACGACGGCGTGGTCGCTGCTCTGCGCCGTGAGGACGCCGCCGCCGAGCGCGACGACGATCCCGGCGACCTGCACCGCGGACAGCGCCTCGCCTGTCGCGACGCCGTAGAGGACGGGGATCGCCGTGCCGGCCGACGCGCCGATCGCGGAGACGACCGACACCGACGTCTCCTGCGACGCGCGCAGGAACGTCGCGAGGCCGAGCACGTTCCCCGCGCCCGCGAGGAGGCCGAAGAGGACGGCGTGCATCGACGGCGCCGCCGATCCGGACGCGAGGACGAGCAGCGCGGCGCCGGCGAGCGCGGCGGCCTGGCCGGTGAGGAGGATCGCGGCGAGTGCGTGGCGGCGTCCCAGCAGCGGGCCGAGGAAGTTGCCGGCGCCGTAGGCGGCCGACGTCCCGAGGGCGAGGACGATCGCGAGCACCGCGGCAGAGTAGGAGGCGGGCCCGGCGCTAGCCTCCCAACGGTGATCGAGCGGCTCGTCGACCAGATCGAGACGCGCTTCGCCGAAGCGGAGCGTGAGATGAGCGATCCCGAGGTGATCGGCGACCGCGAGCGCTACGCCGCGGTCGGTCGCACGTACCGCCAGCTCGAGCCCGCCGCGAAGCTCGCCGAGGAGTGGCGCCGCACGCAGAGCGACCTCGAGGGCGCGAAGGAGCTGCTCGACGAGACCGACGACGCGGAGATGCGCGAGGAGGTCAAGCGGGCGGAGCAGCGGCTCGAGGAGCTCGACGAGGAGATCCGCCTCGCGATGGTCGAGCGCGACCCCAACGACGACAAGAACGTCATCGTCGAGATCCAGGGCGGCGCCGGCGGCGACGAGGCCGGCATCTGGGCCGGCGACCTGTACCGGATGCTCTCCAAGTACGCCGAGCGGCGCGGCTTCAGCACCGAGGCGATGGACGTCGGCGACGGCAAGTACACCTTCGCGGTCAAGGGCGACGGCGCGTTCAGCGTCTTCAAGTTCGAGGGCGGCACGCACCGCGTGCAGCGCGTGCCGGTCACCGAGTCGCAGGGCCGGATCCACACGTCGACCGCGACGGTCGCGGTCATGCCCGAGGCCGAGGAGGTCGACGTCCAGGTCGACCCGAACGACCTGCAGATCGACGTCTACCGCTCGTCCGGCCCCGGCGGCCAGTCGGTCAACACCACGGACTCGGCCGTGCGGATCACCCACAAGCCGACCGGCGTCGTCGTCTCCATGCAGGACGAGAAGTCGCAGCTGCAGAACCGCGAGAAGGCGATGCGCGTCCTGCGCGCGCGCCTGTACGAGGCCGCGCTCGCCGAGCAGCAGGCCGCGCACGCCGCCGACCGCCGCTCGCAGGTCGGGACGGGCGACCGCGCGGAGAAGATCCGGACGTACAACTACGGCGAGCGTCGCGTGACCGACCACCGCATCAAGCTCACGCAGCACAACCTCGAGCAGGTGCTGGAGGGCGAGCTCGACGGCTTCACGAACGCCCTGCAGAACGACGAGAAGCGCCGCAAGCTCGAGCAGCAGGGCGGCGCCGACGCGCAGGCCGCTTGACCGGCACCCCCGTGCGCGACGCGCTCGACTCGGCGCTCGTCGCGCTCGAGGCCTCCGGTGTCGACTCGCCGCGGCTGGACGCCGAGCTGCTGCTCGCCCACGCGCTCGGCGTCGACCGGTCGCGGCTGTACATCGACCGCGACCTCGACGTCGCCGGCCCGGCGGCGCGGTCGTTCCGCGACCTCGTGCGCCGGCGCGCGGTCGAGCGCGTGCCGGTCGCGTACCTCGTCGGCGTCAAGGGGTTCCGGCGGATCGAGCTGGAGGTCGACGGTCGCGTGCTCGTCCCGCGGCCGGAGACCGAGCTGCTCGTCGAGGTCGGGTTGTCCCTGCCGCAGGGTGCACGGGTCGTCGACGTCGGCACGGGCAGCGGCGCGGTCGCGCTGGCGCTGAAGGACGAGCGGCCCGACCTCGACGTCGTCGCGACCGACGTCAGCGCCGACGCGCTCGCGGTCGCGCGCGCGAACGCCGAGCGCCTCGGCCTCGACGTCGCCTTCGAGGAGCGCGACCTCTTCGCCGGCCGGTTCGACGCGGTGATCTCGAACCCGCCGTACGTCGCGACGGGCGACCGCCTGCCGCCCGACGTGCGGAACGAGCCGCACCTCGCGCTGTTCGGCGGGGCGGACGGTCTGGACGTCGTCCGGCGGATCGTCGACCGGGTGGAAGAAGAAGGCGTCCCGTTCGTCGCGATGGAGATCGGCGAAGGGCAGGCGACCGTCGTCGCCGCCCTCCTGGAGGAACGCGGCTTCGCCGCGGAGACGCGCAGGGACCTCGCGGGGATCGAGAGGGTCGTGGTGGGGCGGCGATGACGCGCGGGATCGGGAGGGTGGTGGCCAGAAGGTGCTGACGCCCGACGACGCGGCGACGTTCTCGCGGTGCATGAGCGTCGGCGGCGTCGCGCTGTTCCCGGCGGACACGGTGTACGGGCTGGCTTGCGAGCCGGACACGGACGAGGCGGTGCGGCGGCTCTACGCGATCAAGGGCCGGCGGCCGGACAAGCCGGCCGCGGTCATGTTCTTCTCGGTCGGCGTCGCGCTCGACGCGCTCGCGGAGCTCGGCGAGCGGACGCGCGCTGCGTTCGAGGCGCTGCTTCCCGGCGGCGTGTCGCTGCTGGTGCCGAACCCCGCCGGGCGGTTCCCGCTCGCGGGCGGCGGCGACGTGCTCGGCGTCCGGGTTCCCTCGCTGCCGCCGAACGCCGCCGCGCTCTCCGCCGTCCGGTGGCCCGTCCTGCAGTCCAGCGCGAACGCCAGCGGCGGTCCCGATGCGCGAGAAGTCGGTGAGGTTCCGCAGCACATCCGCGACGAGGTCGACCTCGTGCTCGACGCCGGGCCGCTGCCCGGCGTGCCGTCGACGGTCATCGATCTGCGCACGTTCGAGGAGACGCGCGACTGGGCCGTCGTGCGCGACGGGATGGTCGATCGCGAAGCCATCCGGGAGCGCCTCAGCGGTCTCTGATCCGGAGTGGGAACGCGCCGCGTCGCGCCGCCGGAGAGCGTACGCTCAGGCGATCGTGACACCCCTCCAGCTGACTGAATCTCAGCCGCGGAACGGGGTCGTGCACCTCCATCTCAGCGGTGAGCTGGACCTGCAGTCGGCCTACACGTTCGACCGCCGTGTGCTCGACGTCGAGGCCCGTCATCCCGACGTCGTGTGCGTCGACCTGCGCGGCGTGACGATGCTCGACAGCGCGGGCCTCGCGCGCCTCGTCTCGGCGCACCGCCGCGCGCGTAAGGGCGGTTGGCGCCTGGTGATCCTGAAGGGCAGCCGCGCGGTGTCGCGGGTCCTGCAGGTGACGCGGCTGGAGGAGCACCTCGAGGTCGTGCGCGACATCGAGACGGCGCTCGGGCCGAACGGGCCGAAGTCCCGGCCGTAGCGCCGTGCGGCGGGGTACCCTTGGCGGCGTGACCGAGCTGCCGCCGGACTTCTTCAACCGCCCCCTTGCCGAGGTCGACCCCGAGATCGCCAAGGTCCTCGAGGACGAGCTCGACCGCCAGCAGCGGACGCTCGAGATGATCGCGTCCGAGAACTTCGTCCCGCAGGCGATCCTCGAGGCGCAGGGCAGCGTCCTCACGAACAAGTACGCCGAGGGCTACCCCGGCCGCCGCTACTACGGCGGCTGCGAGTTCGTCGACGTGGCGGAGCAGCTCGCGATCGACCGCGCCAAGCAGCTCTTCGGCGCCGAGCACGTCAACGTGCAGCCGCACGCCGGCGCGCAGGCCAACGCCGCCGTCTACCACGCGCTGCTGCAGCCGGGCGACACGATCATGGGCCTCGCGCTGCCGCACGGCGGCCACCTGACCCACGGCATGAAGATCAACCTGTCGGGGCGGCTCTACGACATCGCGCCGTACCACGTGCGCGAGTCCGACTCGCTCATCGACATGGACGAGGTCCGCCAGGTCGCGCGCGAACGCAAGCCGAAGCTCCTCCTCGCCGGCTGGTCGGCGTACCCGCGGCAGCTCGACTTCGCCGCCTTCCGCGAGATCGCCGACGAGGTCGGTGCGCTGCTCATGGTCGACATGGCGCACTTCGCCGGCCTCGTCGCGGCCGGGCTGCACCCGAACCCCGTCGAGCACGCCGACGTGGTCACGACGACCGTGCACAAGACGCTCGGCGGCGCGCGCGGCGGCGCGATCCTCTGCCGGGCCGAGCACCAGAAGAAGATCGACTCCGCCGTCTTCCCCGGTCAGCAGGGCGGCCCGCTCATGCACGTCATCGCCGGCAAGGCGATCGCGTTCGGCATCGCGCAGACCGAGCAGTTCCGCGAGCGCCAGCGCCGCACCCTCGACGGCGCGAAGGCCGTGGCGGAGGAGCTGCTGGGCGCCGGCAACGGCGTCAGCGTCCTCACCGGCGGCACCGACGTGCACCTCGTGCTCTGCGACCTGCGCGAGTCGGAGCTGGACGGCCAGCAGGCCGAGGACCGGCTGCATGACATCGGCATCACGGTCAACCGCAACGCGGTCCCGTTCGACCCGCGCCCGCCGGCGGTCTCGAGCGGCCTGCGCATCGGCACGCCCGCCCTCGCGACGCGCGGCCTGCAGGCCGACGACTTCCGCGAGGTCGGCTCGATCATCGCCGCCGCGCTGCAGCCCGAGTTCGACGACCGCCGCGGCGAGCTGGCCGAGCGGGTGACGGCGATCGCCGACCGCTACCCGCTCTACGCCCATCTGGGCCAGCACGCGCTGACCTAAGTGCCGCACCGGAAGTAGGACCGCTGGCATCATCGCCGGCCATGCCCGAGATCTCGCGCGCCCGCTACCGGGCCGGCGAGGGGGAGCCCCTCGTCCTCGTCCATGGCTTCACCGCGACGTGGAAGTGCTGGAAGCCGGTCCTCGCCGACCTCGTCCCGCGCTTCGACGTCTTCGCCCCGACGCTGCACGGCCACGATGGCGGCCCGGAGGTGCCGGACGGGCCGGCGCACACGATCGCCGAGGCGGCGAACCACCTCGAGACGCTGCTCGACGAGCAGGGGATCGACACCGCGCACTTCGCCGGCAACTCGATGGGCGGCGCGCTGTCGCTGGAGATGGCCAAGCGCGGCCGCGCGCGCAGCGTCGTGGCGATCTCGCCGGGCGGCGGCTGGGAGGAGCACGACACGGTCGAGCCCGAGCGCATCGTCAAGTGGTTCGCCCGCAACCAGGCGCTCGGCAAGCGGACCGAGAAGCACCTCGTCCGCGTGATGCGCCGGCCCGGCATGCGCCGCCTCGCGCTGCGCGACGTCATGGCCCGCGGCGACCAGGTGCCCGCCGACGACGCGGTCGAGCTCGCGCGCTCGTCGATCCGCTGCGCCGTCGTCGACGCCGTCTTCGAGACCATCCGCACGGGCGAGGCGCGCCTGCTCGAGCTCGACCGCATCGACGTGCCGGTGCTGCTGGCGTGGGGGACGAAGGACCGGATCCTGCCGCTCGGCAAGCACTCGCAGTACTTCCGCCGGTCGATCCCCGGCGTGCAGTACCGGGAGCTGCCGGGCCTCGGGCACACGCCGATGTGGGACGACCCGAACGGCATCGCCGCGCTGATCGCGGACTTCGCCGCTCAGGCGCGGCCGGCGGCGCTCGCGAGCACCGCCTCCATGCGTGCGACTTGACGCTTGACGTCGTGCTCGGCGGCCGCCCTGCGCGCCGCCGGGTTCGGCGACGGCAGCCCCGCGGCGTGCTCCAGCCCCGCGAGGATCGACCGCGTGTCGTGCGGGTCGACGAGCGCGCCGGCTTCATGCGGGACGAACTCCGGCGGCCCGCCGATGCGCGTCGCGACGACGGACCGCTCGCTCGCCATCGCCTCGAGCAGCACCTGGCCGAGCGGCTCCTCGAGGCTCGGCAGGCAGAGCACGTCGGCCGCGGCCATCCAGCCGGGGACGTCGGCGTACGCGACGCGGCCCTCGAGCCGGATGCTCGCGCGGCCCTCGAGCTCGTCGCGCAGCGGGCCGTCGCCCAACACGACCAGCGTTCCCTGGCCGTACTCCGCGAACGCGTCGCGCAGGCGAACGACGTTCTTGCGCTCGATGAGGCTGCCGGCGAAGAGGAAGACGGGGCGCTCGGCGTCCGCGAGTCCGCGCCCGGCGCGGGCGGCCGCGCCGTCGTGCGGCGCGAACGCCTCGAGGTCGACGCCGCAGTCGATGACCGCGGTGCGCTTCGGCGCCAGCGGCAGGAGGTCGCGCAGGTGGGCGGAGTTGAAGATGACGGTGTCCGCGCGGCGCACGACGAGCGCCGTCCCGCGGCGGATCACCGCGCTGTCGACCGCGTTGCGCACGTCCTGGCCGTGCGCCATGACGACGAGCGGCGCCCGCGCGGCCACCGATGCCGCGGCCGCCGCGACGCCCGCGGGCAGCAGGAAGTGGCCGAACACGACGTCCGGCTTGAACGCCCGCGCCTTCGCCGCCGCCTCCTGCAGAAGGCGGGCGTCGCCCTTGCGCCCCGCGCCGCGGTGATCGACGACGGCGCGCTCCAGCACGTGCCCGCGCGCCACGAGGCCGTCGGCGACCTGCTTGACGAAGACGCCGTAGTCGGGATCGTCGTCGCTCGGCCAGAACTGCGAGACCAGCAGGATCCTCAGAGAGGCGGAGGGCGGGGGAGGGACGTCGCCGGGCGTCACGACACGGCGGCGGCCGGGGCCATCGCGCGCAGCCAGACCTGGCGGCGCTCCTCGGCGCCGGCGCACGCGTCGATCTCGTCGACGAGCGCGGCCGCGTCGCCGGGGCTCACCTCGCCGGTGATCGCGGCGACGCCCTGGCGCAGCTCGCCGCCGAGCTCCTCGCCGGGCCCGACGAGCACCTCGTTCATCGTCTCGCCCGGGCGCACGCCGGCGATGTGCAGCTGCGGCGCCCCGGTCCCGGCCTGGTCCCAGATGCGCTCCGCGATGAGGCCGATCGGCAGCTCGATCGGGTCGGCCGCGGTGACCAGCCGCACGCCCTCGGACGCGGCGAGCGCGCCGTGGGCGACGAGCGACGCGGCGTGCGCCATCGTGATCCAGAACCGCTCCATGGTGGGATCGGTCAGCGTCAGGGGGACGCCGGCGCGCGCCTGGCGCAGCCACAGCTCCGTCGCGCTCCCCGCGCTGCCGAGGACGTTCACCAGCCGCACCGCGGCGCGGCCGCGGCCCGACCGCTCCGCCGCCAGCTGCGTCAGCGTCTCCATCAGCCGCTTCGTCCGCCCGTAGAGGTTGACGGCGCGCGCCGCCTTGTCGGTCGACGCGACGACGACCGACGACGCGCCCGCCTGCTCGGCGGCGCGCAGGACGTTCCAGGACCCGTCCAGGTTCGTCGCGGCGAACTCGACCGGGTAGCGCTCGGCCCAGTCGACGTGCTTGTACGCGGCGAGGTGGAACACGAGGTCGGGGCGGGCGCGCGCCGTCTCCTCCTCCAGCCGCGCACGGTCGCGGACGTCGCAGAGGACGTGCTCGAACCGGGCGAGGCGCAGCGCGCCCTTCGCGTGCCGGTCGGCGGTCAGCGCCGCCTCGTGCGAGTCGATGACGGTGATGAGCGACGGCTTGACCGCCGCCAGCAGGCTCGTCAGCGACTTGCCGATCGACCCCGCGCCGCCGGTGACGAGCACACGCTTGTCCGCGACCGCGTCGGCCAGCCCGAGTACGTCGGGCACCGGGTCGCGGCGGCCGATGACGCCCTGCCAGTCCAGGCCCTCCGGCGGCAGGCGGCGCGGCGGGCGCTTCCACTCATCCGCGTCGGCGGCCAGCGCGCGCTCGAGGTGGCGGTAGCCGTCCTTGATGTTCGGCGAGACGCTGTGGTCGGGCTCGTTGATCTCCGCCACCGCGTACGGCACGAGCCGGCCGAGCCGCGCGACCACCGGGTCGAGGTCGAGGTCGCCGTGCGGGTCGTCGTAGTTGAGGCCTTCGCCGAGGATGCCGCTCGCGTTCGAGACGTGCGCGACCTCGGTGGCGGGGCCGAGCTCCTCGACGTAGCGCTCGAGCTCGAGCCCTTCGTCGCCGGCCAGCCCGAACAGCGACGGGTACGCGGCGGCGAACGCCCGGAACAGCGCCGCGTGCGACGTGTCGAGGGTGAACCCCAGCGCCGGCACGCGGTCGCGCCAGTGCAGGAGGTCCTCCCAGTGCCCGCCGATCGGCGTGTAGAAGGCGCCGCCGGTGCGCATGCGCAGGACGGGCGGGACGTTCTCGATGAGCGGCGTGATCCCGCGGTCGGTGCACGCCGTCGCGAACGCCTCGAGGAACGCCTGCACCGCGTCCTCGTCGACCGGCGCGCCGGCGCGGAAGTCCTCGGCCGTCCGCGGGATGTAGAGGTGGATCGTGAGGACGGGGGAGCCGATGGCGTGCGCGAACGACGCGCTGCGCTCGATCCCCGCCTTCGCCTCGTCGTCCAGCCGGTCGACGCGCACGTGGTTCCCGCTCGCCCACGAGACGGGCGACTCGGCGAGCACGACGAGGTCGCGGCCCTCGACGGCGTCGTTGACGACCTGCGCCGCGCGCGCGGTCGCCGCGTCGTCGGCGACGTGCCGCGGCAGGAGCGCGAGCTCGAAGCCGCGCCACGGCCCGCCCTCGAGCCGCTCCGCGACCTGCTCAGGCTCGGGCGCGGCCTTGAGCAGCGGGATGCAGGCGGAGCCAGTCGACATAGGCGGTGACCGCCTCACGCAGCGGACGCGCGGCCAATGCTAGCCGCGGCCCCTGCGGATCCAGGCCGTAGCTGTCGTTCTCGCCGGGCGGCAGATCCCCTCCCGGCAGGTCGATCTCGGGGGCCACGCCGGCCGCCTCGCACACGAGCTCGGCCGCCTCCAGCAGCGGCGTCGCGATCCCGCTGCCTGCGTTGACGACCCCGTCGTCGGTCGTGTGCTCGATCGCGTCGACGAGGTCGTCGACGTAGAGGAAGTCGCGCGTGCGGCGCGGGTTGCCGGGGATCCCGATCGGCCGCCCGTCGAGCGCCCGGGCGGCGAACGCGGCGATCGCTCCCGTCGCGCCTTCCCAGCTCACCTGGCCGGGGCCGAACACGCTGGTCAGCCGCACGACAGTGGCCGGGGCGGCGTGCAGCAGGCAGACCTCCTCGCCGAGACGCTTGGAGATGCCGTACGGATCGGGCGCCTCGGCGGCGCGCTGCGAGGACGGGTAGACGAGCCGGGCGCCGTGCGCGGCGCACGCCTCAAGCAGCGCCAGCGTCGTGCCCGCGTTCTCGCGCACCGCTCGCGCCGGGTCGGCGCGGGCCCGCGCGGGGTCGGGCACGCCGGCGAAGTGGAAGACGCGGTCGCAGCCGGCGACGAGGTCGCCGATCGCCGGATCGCCGGCGTCGCGCTCGACGACCTCCATCTCGCGCGCCATCGCCCGCTCGGCCCGCCCGGGACGCGCCAGCGCGACGACGTCGTGGCCGCGCTCGGCGAGGAGGGTGGCCGTCCGCCAGCCGAGGAACCCCGTCGCGCCGGTGACGAGCGCCTTCATCCCGCCAGGTACTCCCTCACGCCGCAGTGGTACTGGAAGGGAGAGGTCACGGTCCACGTCGCCTCTCCCGCCGGCTCTCGCCCTTCCGCGAGCGCGGCGACGTCCCCGACGGTGATCGTCTCCGCGGCGACGTTCGCGGCGGAGATCCCGTCGGGCCGGCACGCGTGGAAGATCCGCGCCGCGTCGTCGAGGTGCACGACGCCGATCGTCGCGCGGCCGCCGTCGTCGAGCGGCAGCGGCTCGCCCGCGGCGGCGAGGCGGCGGAACTTGTCGACGACGGTGACCGACTCCGGGCGGTCGTGGACCACCGGGCCCGGCCCGTAGACGATCCCGAGCCGCAGCAGCGCGAGCGGGAACCCGTTGCGCCGCGCGAAGAGCTTCAGCGCCAGCTCGTTGTGGACCTTCGAGAGGTGCGCGAGGTCGCCCTGCTCGCCGTACGGGCGGTCGGCGCCGACCTCGCCACTCAGCGGGCCGCCGTAGACGTGCAGCGACGAGGCGAAGACCACCGGTGAGCGGACGCGCTCGGCGACGCGGCGGATGCCGAGCACGTTCGTCTCCTCGGTGTAGTCCGGGTCCTCGAACGACAGCGGCCGCGACGCCTGCGAGGCGGTCAGGTGGACGACGTCGAACCGCTCGCCCAGCACGCTGTCGAGCGCGTCGGCGTCGCGCACGTCGAGGTCGACCACCCGGGCGCCGCGTGCCTCGAGCTCGTCGAGCTGCGAGCGCTCCGTCGCGTACCAGTTGTCGGCCAGGACGACCTCGTCGCCGGCGTCGAGCGCACGCGCGGCGATGGCCCCGCCGAGGTACCCGGCTCCGAGAACGAGAAGGCGCGCCACGCGCGCGAAGAGTAGGGGCCGGGCGTAGGGGCCGGGCGCCGGACCTAGAATCCCACGGCACATGACCTTCGGCGAGACCCTCGACCGGCTGGTCCACGAGAGCGCGGTGGCGTGGGGCCTCCTCACCGCCGCGCTCATCGTCGCGATCCTCACGCCGCTCGTCTCGCGCATCGCCATCCGCGCGGGCGTCTACGACGTCCCGGACCGCGACCGGCCGCGCGTGCACAAGCGCCCGATCCCCCGGATCGGCGGCCTGGCGATCGCGATCGGGATCCTCGTGCCGGTCCTGCTCTTCGTCGACCTCGACGGCTCCCTTCAGGGGATCGTCATCGCGCTGCCGATCGTCGCGGCGATCGGGCTGGCCGACGACCTGCTCCCCAAGGGCCTCAGCGCGAGCACGAAGCTGCTCGCCGTCATGGCCGCCGCGCTGATCCCGGTGCTCGGCTACGACATGCACTTCGACCGGATCGGCCTGCCGTTCGTCTCGTTCGACATCTCGACCGGCTTGGCGATCCCCATCACGCTGCTGTGGATCGCGCTCGTCGCGAACCTCGTGAACCTCATCGACGGGATGGACGCGCTGGCGGCGGGGATCGTCGGCATCGCCGCCCTGGCGTTCGCGATCCTCGCGATGTCGTTCGGCCGCACGAGCGCCGCCGCGGTCGCGGCGATCGTCGCCGGCGCGACGATCGGGTTCCTGCAGCACAACTACCACCCGGCGAAGATCTTCATGGGCGACTGCGGGGCGCTGACGCTCGGCTTCGTGCTCGGGTCGCTCGCGGTCGAGGGCGTGCTGAAGACGCCGGCGACGATCGCGCTGGCGGCGCCGCTGCTGATCATGGCCGTGCCGATCCTCGACACGTCGTTCGTCGTCGCCAAGCGCCTGAAGTACAAGCGCCGCCCGTGGGCGCCGGACCAGAACCACTTCTACCACCGGTTCATGCGCATCGGCCTGTCACAGCGCAAGACCGCGGCGTACCTCCACGCGTGGGCGGCGCTGCTCGCGGCGTACTCGCTGCTGCTGCGCTTCGTCCCGCCGCGGCCGTTCGGCATCTGGGACACGAGCAACACGATCATCTGCGCCGTCGCGGGCGTCGTGGTCGTGCTCGCGAGCATCTGGATGGTCTACGAGCTCGAGATCCTCAAGGCCCGCCACTTCTCGAAGATCGGCCTGCGCCGCACGACGCCGGAGGCCGAGGAGGAGCAGGAGGAGGCCGTCGAGGAGCTCCTCCACGCCGGGAGTGGGCGGGGACCGATTCGCGAGTAGCCTCGGCGGATGGACAAGCGCAAGCTCGGGGACCTCGAGGTCTCCGCCATGGGCCTCGGCTGCATGGGGATGTCCGCGTTCTACGGGACGGCGGACGAAGGCGAAGCGATCGCGACGATCCACCGGGCGCTCGAGCTCGGGTGCACGTTCCTCGACACGGCCGAGATGTACGGGCCGTACAAGAACGAGGAGCTGCTCGGCAAGGCCCTGCAGGGCCGCCGCGACGAGGTGCAGCTGGCGACGAAGTTCGGCATTCGCTTCGCTCCCACCGACGACGAGCCCAACCGCCGCGTCCAGGACGGCACGCCGGAGAACGTGAGGCGGTCGATCGAGGGCTCGCTCAAGCGCCTCGGGACCGACCACGTCGACCTCTACTACCTGCACCGCGTCGACCCGGGCACGCCGATCGAGGAGACGGTCGGCGCGATGGCCGAGCTCGTGACCGAGGGCAAGGTCCGCCATCTCGGGCTGAGCGAGGCGGCGCCGGAGACGCTTCGCCGCGCGCATGCGACGCACCCGATCACCGCGCTGCAGACCGAGTACTCGCTGTGGACGCGCGACGTGGAGGCGGAGATCCTGCCGACCTGCCGCGAGCTGGGGATCGGCTTCGTGCCGTACTCGCCGCTCGGGCGCGGGTTCCTGAGCGGGCGGTTCAAGCGGCCCGAGGACCTCGACGAGGGCGACTTCCGCCGCACCGGCCCGCGCTTCACGGGCGAGGCGCTCGAGAAGAACCTGCAGCTCGTCGCGAAGGTGGAGGAGCTCGCCGCGGAGAAGGGCTGCACGTCGGGGCAGCTCGCGCTGGCGTGGGTGCTCGCGCGGGGCGAGGACGTCGTGCCGATCCCCGGCACCAAGCGCCGCAAGTACCTCGAGGAGAACCTCGCCGCGCTCGACGTGCAGCTGACCGACGACGACCTGCGGCGCATCGACGAGGAGCTGCCGCAGGCCGCCGGCGATCGGTACGACCAGTCCGGGATGCGGACGCTGAACCGCTAGCGCTTCCGGATCGTGATGACGGCGTACTCCGACGCGCCGTCGAAGGGGCCGCTGGTCGCCTCGTCCGAGGACGCGAGCATCGCGTGCAGGTCGCGGCGGCAGCGGTCCCAGGTCCCCTCGCCCTCGAGCCGCTTGCGGGCCGCGATCATCGGGCCGTAGCGCTCCTCGAAGAACGCCAGGAACGCGTCGGCCGTGGGGAACCGGAAGTGGTTCACGCCGCGATCGACGTCGACCTCGACCGGGTGCGGCGCGAACAGCGTGCGCACGTGGTCCTCGTCGCCCCACAGCGGCGGCGGCGAGGCGAACTCGGGCGGCTTGGGCAGGTAGCCGCCGAGCACCTTGAGCACGCGGCCGATGAGCCCGCTCGGCGTCCAGTTGACGAGCGCGATCGTGCCGCCCGGCTTGACGACGCGGACGAGCTCGTCGGCGACGACCTGGTGGCGCGGGGCGAACTGGATGCCGAACACCGAGGTGACGCGGTCGTACGAGCCGTCGGCGAACGGCAGCGCCTCCGCGTCGCCCTCCACGAGCTCGAGGTGGACACCCTGGTCCGCGGCGCGCTCGCGCGCGACGTCCAGCAGCTCCGGGACGAGGTCGAGGCCGGTCACCTGCGCGCCGCGGCGGGCGGCGAGGAGCGCGGCGTTGCCCGAGCCGGTCGCCACGTCGAGGACGCGGTCGCCCGGCTGGATGCCGGCGGCCAGGAACGCGTCGGTGGGCGGGTCGACCGCGATGTGGGCGGCGATCGATGGGTAGTCGCCGCTGGCCCACACCGTGCGGTGCACGGTCTTGAGCGCGGCGACGGGATCGGTGACCTGCGTGGTCATGAGGCCTCCAAGGGGCGGTTGAGGGTGATCCAGAGGGCGGTGGCCTTGGCGACGAGCCGGCCGTCGGTGTCGTGCAGGGCGGCGCCGGCGCGGTGCTTGCGGCCCTCGCTGCCGAGCTTCCACGCGGTGACGCGCAGCGGCTGGCCGGCGCGCGTGGGCCGCTCGAGCGCGGCGGTCATCGAGGCGAGCACGACCTGCTCGCCGGGCGGCATGCACGCGAAGCCGGACGGGCAGTCGAGCGCGGCCCACACGAAGCGGGGCGTCACGAAGCCGTCGCGGTCGGCGTGCTCGTCGCGCGGCGTCCACGTGCCGGCGAGCAGCGGGCGGTCGTCGTGGAGCGGGCCGGGGAAGATCCGCAGGCCGTCGACGCGGTGCGGGCCGCAGACGAAGCACGACGGCCACGGGTGACGGGCCGGGTCATGGCCGGCGTAGCGGTGCGACGCGAGGACGGCGGAGAGGAGGTCGGGCGGCTCGGGCACCTCGAGCTTCGGCCGGGCCGGGGCGCCCGTCGCGACGACGGCGTCGCGGTGCAGCAGCCGCACGCCGCCGTCCTCGAGCCGCTCGCGGACCATCGTCGTGCGCAGCGGGGGCGGCTTGAGGAGCGTGACGCGCGCGGCGTCGCCGATCGCCTCGGCGACGAGCCCGGCGGCGTACCCGCCGTTGGCGGAGGAGGGCGGGCCGTTGAAGCGGGCGCCGATGACGACCTCGTCGGTCGCGACGACGCGCGGCGCCGCCGGCCCGCTGTCTCCGGGGGCGGGGCGGACGATCCTCGTCGAGTTTCGGCGCGGGGCGGTTCGGTCGAGGGTTGGGGTCTTCATGGGCCGGGACGGTGGCGTCGCGACCCTGCACGAACCCTTCGCGAACCCTGCAGCGCTTGCCCGGACGGGGGTGAACGACGTACGGTCGCGCCCCATGCGCGTCTCCCGGATCGAGGTCTGCGGGCCGCTCGCCGTCGAAGTCGACGGGACGCCGGTGACGCTGCCCGGCCTGAAGGGCGGGCTGGTGGTCGCGTACCTCGCCGTCCACCGCGCGCGGCCGGTCACGCGCGACGAGCTCGCTGCGGCGCTGTGGCCGGAGACGTCGCCGGCCGATCCGGTCGAGGCGCTCGCCGCGCTGCTGTCGAAGGTGCGGCGCGCTCTGGGCCGCGAGGTGCTGGAGGGACGGCGCGAGCTGCAGCTCGTCTTCGCCGACGGCGTGCGCACCGACTGGGAGCGGGCGGGCATCGCGGTGCGCGCCGGCCGGATGGCGCTGGAAGCGAGCGATCGCGCGGCGGCGCGGACCCACGCGGCGGAGGCGCTGGCGATCGCCGAGCGCGGGTTCCTCAGCGGCCACGAGGGCCCGTGGGTGGAGGAGCGCCGGCGCGAGCTGGCGGACCTGCGCATCGAGGCGCTCGAGCTCGCGGCGAGCGGCGGCGACGAGCCCGCGGCCCGCGCGCTCGTCGAGGCGGCGCCGTTCCGCGAGTCCGGCCACCGCCTGCTCATGGAGGCTCATGCCGCGCGCGGCGACGTCGCCGAGGCGCTGCGCGCGTACGAGCGCCTCCGCGTGCTCCTGCGCGACGAGCTCGGCGCGACGCCCGCGGCGGAGGTGCAAGCGCTCCACGCCCGGCTCCTGCGGGGAGAGACGGGAGGCGGCGCCCCGCCCCGCGGTGCCTCCGCTCCCGACTTCGCCGGCGGCGGTCGCGAGGGACGGCTCGGCGAGGAGTCTCCGGGTGAGGCCCTTCCGCCCGTTCTCGCGCCGCGGCGGCGGTCGGCGTTCGTCGGGCGCACGGCCGAGCTGGAGGTCCTGCTCGACGGCTGGCGCGACGCGCTGCGCGGCCGGCGGCGGCTCATCGTCGTCAGCGGCGAGCCCGGGATCGGCAAGACGCGCCTCGCCGGCGAGCTCGCGTCCGCGGTCGGCGGCGACGGCATGGTGCTCTACGCGGGCTGCCAGGAGGACGCGCTCGTCTCGTACCAGCCGTTCGTCGAGGCGCTGAAGCCGGTCGCGCCGTTCCCCGCGCCGTCGGGGGCCTCGGACGATCCGGGGACGCTGCGGTACCTCCTGTTTGAGGCGGTCGCGGATCTGCTGGCCGACCTCGCAGGGCGGCAGCCCGTCGTGCTGCTGCTCGACGACCTCCACTGGGCCGACCGCGCGACGCTGCACCTGCTACGCCACGTCATGCGCGCGCCGCGCGACGCCGCGCTGCTCGTCGTGGGCACGTACCGCGAGGCGGAGGTCGACACGGCCCACCCGCTGGCGGAGCTGCTTGCCGACCTGCGCCGCGAGCGCCTCGTGGCGCGGGTCGCCCTGCGCGGGCTCGCCGACGAGGCGGTGCGCGAGCTCGCCGACGCGCAGGCGGGCCGCGCGCTGCCCGAGGACGTCGTGGACAGGGTGCGCGAGCGGACGGAGGGCAACCCGTTCTTCGTCGAGGAGCTCGTCCAGCACTTCGTCGAGACCGACGGCCTCCGCAGCTGCGTGACCGACGTCCCGGAGGGCGTCAAGGAGGTGCTCGAGCAGCGGCTCGGCCGCCTCGCCGCGCCCTCCCGCGAGGTCCTCGCGCAGGCCGCCGTCCTCGGCCGCCGGTTCACGTTCCCCGTCCTCGTCGCGATGACCGGCCGCGACGAGGACGAGGTCATCGCCGCCCTCGAGGAAGCCGTTGCCGCGCAGCTCGTCTTCGAGGCCGGCGATGGCCCCGTCCCGGCCCACGCGTTCCGCCACGCCCTCGTCCGCGAGACCCTCTACGGAGCCCTCTCGACCCCCCGCCGCCAGAAGCTCCACGCAAGCGCCGCCGCCGCGCTCGGGGGCGGAGAGATGCGAGGTGGGGGCGCGGAGAAAGGCGAGGGCGGCGCGGAGGCCGCGGCGATCGCGGTCCATCTTCGCCTCGCGGGCGCGGCGGCGGATCCGGAGGCGGCGGTTATGTGGTCTCTTCGTGCGGGCGAGGAGGCGCGGGTTCTCGCCGCGTGGGACGAGGCGGCCGAGCACTGGGAGGGCGCGGCCGACGTGCTCGCTCGCGTGCCGGGCCGGGAGGCGGAGCGGGCGCGGCTGCTCGTCGCGCTCGCGGACCTGATGGTCGTCGCGGGCGACCTCGGGCGCCAGATCGCGTTCCTCGAGGCGGCGCTCGAGGCGCTGGAGCGGCTCGGCGACGAGGCGCGCGCCGCCCGTGTGCACTCGCGGCTCGGGATGGCGCACGCGCTCATCGACTCGATCGCGGCCGAGCACATGGACATCGGCGCGGCGTTCCGGCACTTCGACGCGGCGCGGCGGGTGCTCGACCGCGAGCCGGCGAGCCGTGCCCGCGGCCACCTCGAGACCGGCGTCTCGGCGGCGCTGACCTACGGGCTGCGGATCCCGGAGGGCGGCGAGGCGGGCGCCCGCGCGATGGAGATAGGCGAGCGGATCGGCGACGAGCTGCTCTGGGCGTCCGGCGCCGAGTGCCTCGGGTGGCACAAGATCATCGGCGGCGAGCTCGCCGAGGGCTTCGGCCTCAACGACCGCGCCTTCGAGGCGGCCGACCGCCACCGCCAGACCTTCGTCGCGTGGATGGCCGCGAACACGAGCGGTCAGCTGAGCTGGGGCCTCGGCGCGCCCGACGAGGCGCAGGCGCACCTCGAGCGCCCGCTCGATCTCGCGTACTTCGGCAAGACCACCTACCGGCGCGAGATCGCGGACGGGGTCGGCCGCTGCCACCTCTCACGCGGAGAGGTCGAGGACGCGCGCGCGCAGCTCGGCGACGCGCGCGCCTCGTGGGCGAGCCACGCGCTCAAGCCGCTGCTCGATCTCTGGGAGGGCCGCTGGGACCAGGTCGAGGCGCTCGCGGCCGAGATCCTCGCGACGAGCCGCCGGAGCGGCAACCGCTGGGACGAGTGGGCCTCCCAGCACCTCGCCGCCCGCGTCCACACGCTGCGCGGGAACGCCGAGGTCGCGCTGCCGCTGCTCGACCGCGCGCTGGAGATCGTCGTCGACGGCGGCGCCACCTACTTCGAGCTCTGGGTCCGCGGCGACCGCGCGCTCGTCCTCGCCGGCGATGGTCGCACCGCCGAGGCCCGCGAGGACGTCGACCGCTGCCGCGAGATCACGGGCAACGGCGAGGACTGGCGCGGGCGCCTCGGCCACGTCGCCCTCGCCGAGGCGGTGGCCGGCGGAGACGAGACGGCCTTCGCGACCGCCCGCGACATCTTCGCCGCGAGGAGGCTGCGAGGAGACGAGGCCGAGACGCTCCTCCACTGGGGCCGAGCGCTCGGCGGCGACGCGGGCCGCGAGAAGCTCGACGAGGCCGCCGAGATCCTCCGCGCCTGCGGCGCCGGCCGCCCGTGGCTCGACCGCCTGCGAGAAGAAGCCCGCCTGTAGGGGCGGAGAACCTCCGCGAGGTCCTTCGGCGCGGCTCTAGCCGGCCTCTTCGACCCAGCCGCCGAGGGCGAGGCGGAGGAGGTCGGCGGGGTCTCTCGTCGTCGCGGGGCGGCGAGCTTCGCCGGTTCCGGCGGAGGGGAGGACGACTTCGGTGGGGTCGGTGAGCATGCGGAGGCGGCCCTCTTCGATGAGGCGCTCGTCGACGCCTCCGGGGCGGCCCTCGAACATCGACCAGACGGGGGTTCCGAGGGCGGCGGCCTCGCGGTTCATCGAGCCGCCGGCGGAGACGAGGACGTCGGCGAAGGCGACGAGGGAGCGGCTCTCGATCGCGCGCTCGGGGACGATGACGGACGACAACGCGAGCGCGTCGACCTCGGCGCGCTGCTCGGGCGTACGCGCGAGGACCACCGTCTGCGCGCCCTGCGCGTCGAGGTGGCGCAGCAGCCGCGGCAGCAGCGGCGTCTCGCTCCCGCCGAGGTACAACGCGTACGACGGCGCCGTCCGGACGACCGCCAGCGGACGGGAGCGGTCGACTCCCAGAGCAGCGAGGACGCCGGGATCCGGCACGAAGTCGTGGAGGACGTACTCCTCCTTCAGCCCCGGGTACTGGACGAGCTTCGAACCGCGCGCGCCGTAGCGCCGCAGCCGCTCCGCCGGGATCGCCTCCGGCACGAGCACGCGGTTCGCCAGCCGGCAGTTGACGCTGTGCTGCAGCGTCGCCCACTCGTAGTCGAACATCGTCGCGTTCGGGATCCGCAGCAGCCGCGACGCGACGGGCAGATCGGTCGACCCGTGCGCCAAGGCGGCCGAGAACGGCCCCGAGGTACGGCCGAACGCCACCATCCGCCGCACGCGGTCCGCAGCGGCACGCGCCTTGTCGACCCGCCGGACGCCGCCGTACGCGCCGAGCACCGTGAACGGATGCCCCCAGTCCTCCAGCAGCTCGACCGTGTGCGACAAGGGGCGCGCGGTGATCGCGACCGGCACGCCGCGCGACTCGAGCAGCTCGACCAGCGGCCGCAGCACCACGACGTGCGCGGTGTTCGTGACGTCGACCCAGACGCGGGTCACCGGTCGTCGCCGTACACCGACCGGTTGAAGATCGTCGCCAGCGCCTCGACGAGGTCGTCGTGGTTCACCGGCTCGTCCTGCACGACCTGCTCGTAGAAGCTGCGCTCGACCATCCACACGAGCGCCATCGCGGTTGCATGCGCGGGCAGCGGCAGCGCGTTGCCGGCCCGCTGCTCGGCCTCGATCCGCTCGCGCGTCGCGTCGACGAAGCGCCCGACGAGGGCGCGCCAGAACGTCGCGACCTCCTCGTCGTACGTCGACACCTCGACGGTCGCCCGCATCAGCGCCGCGTGCTCGCGGTACAGCGCCCCGATGTTCGACAGCGCCTCGCGGATGTCCGCGTCGCCCGACCACCACGTGGCGGCCGCCGCCATCAGCTGCTCGTTGACGTCCTCGGTCAGCCGGACGAGCAGCTCGCGCTTGTCCTTGAAGTAGAAGTAGAACGCCGTCCGGGTCATCCCGGCGCGGGTCGCGATGCGCTCGATGTTGAGCTCGGCGAACGACGCGCCTTCGGCGAGCAGCGCCTCGGTCGCCTCGAGGACCGCGGCCTCGATGGCTTGGCGCTTCTCGCTCTGCCGTCCCGGCACCGCCATGGGGCCGGAACGATACGCGACCCCCTTGACACCCTGTCAAACGACGGGCAGCCTAGGGCACATGGCGACACTGCTCGAACTCACCGCCCAGGGCGACGTCGGGACCATCACCGACGAGTCCAAGCTGAGCCAGGTCAAGCTCATGAACCCGCAGCAGCTCTACGAGCTGTGGGAGCGGCAGCCGTGGTCGGCCCACGCGATCGACCTGACGCAGGACGTCGAGGACTGGGCGAACCTGAGCGACCGCGACAAGGCGGACCTCGCCTACAACTTCGCCGCGTTCTTCGTGGGGGAGGAGCGGGTGACGACGCAGTTCTCCGGCCTCGTCCGCGCCTACGAGGACCAGAGCGAGGAGGCGTACCTCACGACCCAGCAGGTCGACGAGGCCCGCCACGCGCAGCACTTCAACCGCTTCTACGAGCAGGTGCTCGGCATCGATGGCTCGATGGAGGACCGCCTCGAGCGCGCCCGGCAGGACCTCAACCCCGCGTTCCTCGAGCTCTTCGACGGCCACCTCGTCGAGGCCCAGGACCGCCTGCTGGACGACCCCGCAGACGTCGAGGCGAAGGTCGACTTCATCACGACGTACCACATGATCATCGAGGGGACGCTCGCGCTGACCGGCCAGTTCTTCCTCGGCGACTACTGCGAGAAGCGCGGCATCCTGCCCGGCTTCACCGAGGGCTTCCGCAAGGTCGCCCAGGACGAGCACCGCCACGTCGCCTACGGCACCTGGTTCCTCAAGGAGAAGGCCTCGGATCCCGCCCTGCGGCGCCGGATCACGGCCAAGCTCCAGGAGCTCATCCCGGTCGCCGGCGGCGTGCTCGTCCCGCCGACGGCGAAGGACCCGCTCGACTACGAGCTGCTCGGCTACAAGTCCGCCGAGACCAACCAGTTCGCGTTCACCGCGCTCTCGCGCCGCCTGAAGGTCATCGGCGTCTCGCTCTTCGAGGCCGAGCCGGAAGAGGCGGCACCCGCGGTCTGACCCGGTCGCTACCGTGATCGGCCGTGCACGTCGGACGTCTCGACGAGGCACGGCCCTTCACGACGCTCGACGGTTCCGAGATCCGCGAGGTCGTGGGCCGCGTCTCGCTGCCCGCGCAGAACCAATCGCTCGCCGAGGCCACCGTGCCGGTGGGCGCGACCACGCAGGCGCACTTCCACCGCGTCTCGGAGGAGCTCTACCTCTTCACCGAGGGGGAGGGCCGCGTGCGCGTGGCCGACGAGGAGCGCGACGTCCGCGCCGGCGACTGCGTCCTGCTGCCGCCCGGCACCGAGCACAAGCTGTGGAACACCGGCGACGTCCCGCTGCGGCTGCTGTGCTGCTGCGCCCCCGCCTACACGGACGACGACACGGTGATCACCGAGTGAGGCGGCTCCTCCTCCTCATCGCCGCGGCCGTCGCGCTGGCCGCGCCCGCGTCCGCGCAGGCCGTGGTCGTCGGCATCGCCGACCAGAAGCCGGACATGTTCGCCGACGCCCGCTTCAAGGACCTCGGCATCAAGCACGCGCGCCTCGCCGTGCCGTGGGACTGGCGCAAGTACGACTGGCAGATCCAGGAGCTCAACCAGTGGCTGTTCCTGGCCAAGCTCGACGGCGTCTACCCCCTCATCTCCTTCCAGCACTCGCGCGTCAACCGCCGCCAGCTGCCGACGCCGGTCCAGTTCCAGCGCGAGTTCAAGGCGTTCCGCGCCCGCTACCCGTGGGTCACGAACTTCGCGACGTGGAACGAGGCGAACCACTGCGGTGAGCCCGTCTGCCACCGCCCGAAGCTCGTCGCGTCGTACTGGCGCAAGCTCCAGCAGGCCTGCAAGACGTGCAAGATCCTCGCGGCCGAGATGCTCGACCTGCCGAGCATGGCGAAGTGGGTCAAGGACTTCCTGCGCCACGCCAGGAAGCAGCCGGCCAACTGGGGCCTGCACAACTACGTCGAGGCGAACCGCTTCACGACGAAGAGCCTGCGCAGGCTGCTCAAGCAGGTGAAGGGCAAGATCTGGCTCACCGAGGTCGGCGGGCTCGTCCGGCGCCGCGGCACGCCGCAGATCCAGAAGAACCGCGTGAAGGGCATCCCCGAGTCGACGAAGCACGCAGCGCGCGTGACCAGGTACCTCTTCGAGAAGGTGATCCCGCTGAACAGGCGGATCACCCGCGTCTACCTGTACCACTGGAACAGCTCGACGCGGTTCGACAGCTGGGACTCCGGCTTCATCGGCTGGGACCGCAAGGCCCGCCCGGCGTACCGGGTGCTCGTCAAGGAGCTCAACGCGCTCCGGACGAAGCTGGCCCGCGCGAAGGCCAAGAAGCGCCGCCGTTGAGGCTGGCGATCATCTCCGACACCCACCTGCCGCGCGGACAGCGGCGCCTCCCGGACGACTGCGTCGCCGAGCTGCGCGCCGCCGACCTCATCCTCCACGGCGGCGACGTCGCGACCGAGGCGGTGCTCGACGAGCTCGAACGCCTCGGACCGCCCGTCCGGGCCGTGCTCGGCAACGTCGACGAGCCGAGGCTCGCCGCCCGCCTGCCGCAGCAGCTCGAGATCGACGTCGAGGGCGTCCGCATCGCGATGGTCCACGACGCCGGGCCGGCGAAGGGCCGGCTCGCCCGCATGCGCGCCCGGTTCCCCGAGGCAGACGCCGTCGTCTTCGGCCACAGCCACATCCCGCTGCACGAACGCGACGCGGACGGCTTCCAGATCTTCAATCCCGGCAGCCCCACCGATCGCCGCCGCCAGCCGCGGCACACGATGGGGCTCGCCGACGTCGCCGCGGGCCGCGTCGAGTTCCGCGTGGTGGCCGTGGGTTCGACGTAGAGTCGGACCGGGATGACAGACGTTCATGACGCCGGCGCGCTCGTCGATGCGCTCTTCGAGCACGCGCCGCTCGGGCTGGCGTTCTGGGACGCCGACCTCCGCCTGCAGCGGATCAACGCGTCGCTGGCCGCCATGAACGGCATCCCCCTCGCCGACAACCTCGGGCACACGCCGCAGGAGCTGCTCGGCCGGCTGGGGGAGGAGGTCGCGGTCGAGCTCGAGACGGTGCTGCGCACCGGCATCGCGCTGCGCGACGTCGAGGTGTCCGGCGAGACGCCGGCGGCGCCCGGACAGACCCGCCACTGGCGCGTCAGCTACTACCCGGTCACCGGCGTCGACGAGACGCCGCTCGGGGTCGCGGCCGTCGTCCTGGAGGTCACGAGCGAGCACATCGCCCGCTCGGAGCAGCGCACCGCCACCGCGCTGCTCGACGTCGTGTTCTCCGGCGCCCCCGTCGGCCTCGCCGTCTGGGACCGCGACCTGCGCTACGAGCGCGTCAACGCCGCGCTCGCCGAGCTCAACCACCTGCCCGCCGAGGCCCACGTCGGCCACCGGCCCGACGAGCTCTTCGGTGAGCTCGGCGTCGCGGTGGTCGCGATCCTCGAGGAGGTCGTGCGCACCGGCGCGCCGGTGCTCGACCGCGAGATCGCGGGCTCGCCGGACGGCGAGTTCCAGTACCGCCAGGTCACCGCGTTCCCCGTTCTCGGGCCCGCAGGCCTGCCGGTCGGCGTCGCGGGCGTCGTGCGCGACGTCTCCGCGCAGCACGAGATCGACCAGGAGCGCGCCCGGCTGCTGCGCGACGCGCTGACCGCGCGGGCCCAGGCCGAGGCCGCGCAGGTGCGCGCGGAGGCGGCGCTCGCCGAGGCGGAGGCGGCGCGTGCCCGCATGGCCCTGCTGGCGGAGGCCGGCGAGCGGCTCGTGCGCCTGGCGCGCGACTACGAGGCGATGCTGCAGGAGATCGCCGAGATCGCGGTGCCGCGCATCGCCGACTGGTGCACGTTCGGCCTGCTCGATCCGCGCGGGCGGGTCCGACTGGTCGCGATCGCCACCGACGATGAGGACCTCCGGGCGCGTGCGAAGAAGATGACCGAGCGCTTCCCGCAGCGCGTCGCCGACGGCTCCATCACGGCACGGGCCATCGCGACCGGCCGGGCCCAGCTGCTCTCCGCGGTCGACGACGACGTCTTGCGCAGCGTCGCGCACGACGACGAGCACCTCGCGACGCTGCGCTCGCTCGGCTTCACGTCCGCGCTCATCGTGCCGCTGCGCGCGTCCGGCCGGCCCATCGGCGTCCTGAGCTTCATGGCCTCGGGCTCCGGCCGGACGTTCGGCCCCGACGACGTCAGCCTCGCCGAGTCGCTCGCGGGCCGCGCGGCGCTCGCGGTGGAGAACGCGCGCCTCTACGCGGAGCGGTCCCACATCGCCCGCACGCTGCAGCGCTCGCTGCTGCCGCCCGCGCTGCCCGACGTGCCCGGCCTGGAGCTCGCGGCGCGCTATCGCGCCGCGGGGGAGCAGAACGAGGTCGGCGGCGACTTCTACGACGTCTTCCGCGCGGCCGACGGCGTCTGGACGGTCGTGATCGGCGACGTCTCGGGCAAGGGCGCCGAGGCGGCGGCGCTGACGTCGCTGACGCGGCACACGCTGCGCGCCGCGTCGCTGCGCGAGCTCGAGCCGAAGGAGAACCTCGAGCTGCTCAACCGCGCGCTGTGGTCGCAGCGCGACCCGGCCGGCCGCTTCTGCACCGTCCTCTACGCGCGCGTCTGTCCCGACGACGAGGGGGCGCGCGTGACGCTGGCGACCGGCGGCCATCTGCCTCCCGCGATCCTGCGGGCGGGCGGCCGCGTCGAGCGGCTGCAGCTGCGCGGCTCGATCGTCGGCGGCCTCCCTCGGCCCGAGTTCGGCGAGCGCGACGTCCTGCTCGCCCCCGGCGACCTGCTGCTGCTCTTCACCGACGGCGTGACCGAGATCCGCTCGCGCGACGGCGGCTGGGGGAACGCGGGCGAGCAGGCGCTCGAGGAGGTCCTCTCCGCGCACCGCGGGGAGCCCGCCGAGGGGATCGTGGCGGCGGTGGAGCGGCGCGCAGTCGAGCTGCAGGGCGGCGAGCCGCGCGACGACATCGCGCTGCTCGCGGTCCGCGCCACGCCGGGACCTAGTGCCGCGAGTGACTAGGCTTCGCGGCCCGGATGGATGAGCGCAAGCGCCGCATCGCCGAGAACGAGGCCCGGTTCCGCAGCATCAACGACCGCCTCAACGCGGACCTCCGCCGGCACGAGGTCGACGAGGGGCGGATCCCGTTCGTCTGCGAGTGCGGGCGGTCGGCGTGCACGTTGCCCGTCGAGCTGACCGCGGTCGAGTACGAGGTGGTCCGCGGCGACCCGCGCGCGTTCGTCGTCACGCCCGGCCACGAGATCGTCGACACCGAGGACGTCGTGCGCCGTGAGGAGCGCTTCTCCGTCGTGCGCAAGCACGAGGAGGCTGCTCCGATCGTCGAGGACGACCGGCGCTAGCCGTCCGGCCCGGGCCGGATCGTCAGCAGCTGCCGCGCCGGCGCGTGGTCGACCTGCAGCGTCGTGTGCTCGATGTCGAAGCGCTCGCGCAGCACCGCCTGCAGCTCGCGGCGGCGGGCGTGGCAGTCGTCGTCGGGCGCGACGATGACGTGCGCCGCGACGGCGGGGAAACCGGCGGTGACCTCCCAGACGTGGAGGTCGTGCACCTCGACGACGCCCGGCTGGGCCGCCAGCGCGCGTCCGATCTCGTCGGGCACGACGCCCTCGGGCGCGCCCTCGAGGAGCACGCGCGACGCGTCGCGCAGCAGCCGCCAGCCGGACGAGACCATGAGCGCGGCGACGAACAGCGCGGCGATGCCGTCGAGCTCGTACACGCCGGTGACGAGGATGAGCAGACCGGAGAGCGCGGCGGCGATCGACGCGTAGAGGTCGGTCAGCACGTGCGCCATCGCGCCCTCGACGTTCAGCGACCGGCGCTCCGCCTTCGACAGCGCCCACGCGGCGCCGACGTTCGCGAGCCCGCCGACGACCCCGACGACGATGACGATCGCGCCCTCGACCTCCGGCGGGTCGACGATCCGCTGGCCGGCGCTCCACGCGATGATCCCCGCGAGCGCCAGCAGCGCCGCGCCGTTGAGCTGCGCCGACAGCACCTCCGCGCGCCCGAGCCCGAACGTGAAGACGCCGCCGGCCGGCCGCGCCGCGTAATGCGCGGCGACGAGCGCCAGCCCGAGCGCCGCCGCGTCGGTGAGCATGTGGGCGGCGTCGGAAAGCAGCGCCAGCGACGACGCGATGATGCCCGCCGCGATCTCGACGCCCATGAAGCCGACGACGATCGCCAGGGCGAGCGTGAGCCACCGCCGGTCGGCGTCGTGCGCGACCGCGTGGTGGTGGTGTTCGTGGTTCTGATGAGCGTGGGTGGCGGGTGTCACAAAGTTGTCACAAAGTCGCGCTACACTGGCATTCGCCACCGTCGGCCAAGGTCCCCCGGAAGCGACGGACTTAGGAGCAACGCCTTCAAGGCGTTGAATCGCAAGACTGCCGGGCATCGCCCGGTGGAGACGTTCTTCACGATGACCTTCGTCCGCAACCTCGACCTTGCCCTGCTCGCGTTGGCGCTGCCCATCTTCGCGGTCGCCGGGCTCCCGCTGCTCGGCTGGCTGGCCGCGGCCATCATCTGGCTGCTCTGGCGAGGCATCGGCGAGTGGTCCGACCGCAAGGCGACCGCCGAGTCGGACCCCCGGCGGATGGCCGGGATCGCGGCCGGTTCCATGATCGGACGCGGCTGGCTCCTGGGCCTTATCCTCCTGGGCGTCGGTCTGCTGGCAGGGGACGACGTCGGCCTTTCGGCGGCGATCCTCGCCCTTGCCCTGTTCACCGTGCACTTCACGTTCAAGCTCATCCTGCGGCCCGGCGAGCCGCGGAGGACCACCACCACATGACAACACGCGCGAAGGTCCTGCTCGGCCTGCTCGGCCTCGGACTCCTCACCGGCCTCATCGGGCTCGCGGCGGGCTCCTCCGGCCGCAACGACGAGTTCCAGCCCACCGAGGAGTTCAAGCTCGACGCCTGGATCGACCTGGGGCCGTTCGACATCAACCGCGCGGTGTTCTACATCTTCCTCGCGACGGCGCTCACGGCGGCGGCGATGATCTACATCGCCAAGCGCATGCAAGCGCGGCCGAACCGCGTGCAGACCGCCGTCGAGGCGCTCTACCAGCTGATGCGCGACAACATCGCGGGCGGCAACATGGACCGCGAGCTGGCGAAGAAGTGGTTCCCGTTCGTGGGGACGCTCTTCCTCTTCATCTGGTTCTCGAACCTCATCGGCTACATCCCGCTGCCGACGAACACGCACGAGAAGATCGACGTCTTCGGCGTCGGCGTCCCGTCGTTCGCGCTCTACGCCGCGACGGCGAACATCTCGGTGCCGCTCGCGCTGACGCTCATGGTGTGGTTCGCCTACCACATCGAGGGCATCCGGGTGCAGGGCGTCACCGGCTACCTGAAGAGCTGGATCCCGGCCGGCACGCCGAACGGCCTCAAGCCGGTGCTCTTCGTCATCGAGGTGATCTCGCACTTCGTCCGGATCGTGTCGCTGAGCGTCCGTCTCTTCGCCAACATCCTCGCGGGCCACCTCCTGATCCTCTTCATGGCGGGCGGCCTCGCCGTCATCCTCGGCCTCGCGGCGCTCGGCGTCGTGACGCTGCCGATCGCCATCGTCTTCTTCCTCTTCGAAGTGGGCCTGGTCGCAACGCTCCAGGCGTTCATCTTCGCCACCCTGACTGCCATCTACCTCGGGGGCGCGACCTCCGAGCATCACTAGGAGACCCATCCATGGACCTCATCGGGCTCGCTACTCCTGTCCTCGCCGCCGTCGAAGGCGACGTCGAGGCGGGCCTCAAGTCCGTCGCGCTCGGCGTTGGCGCGGGCCTCGGCACCATCGGCCCGGGCGTCGGCGTCGGCTACATCTTCGGCAAGGTCATCGAGTCGGTCACCCGCCAGCCCGAGATGCGTGACGAGATCACGTCGATCCAGTGGCTCGGCTTCGCGCTGACCGAGGCGATCGTCTTCTACGCGTTCATCTTCGGCCTGATCGCGTTCTTCCTCTGATGCACGCGTTCGTCCCGACCGTCCTCGCCGCCGAGGAGAGCGGGGGAGGCAGCTTCCTCGTCAAGCCGGGCATCGGCTTGATGGTCTGGACGCTCGTCGCCTTCGGCATCCTCCTCTTCCTGCTGCGCAAGCTCGCGTTCCCGCGCATCGCGGAGAACCTCGACAAGCGCCAGAAGGCGATCGAGGACTCGATCGACACGGCCGAGCGGACCAAGGTGGAGGCCGAGGAGATCCTCGCCGAGTACCGCCAGCGCCTCCAGGAGGCGCGTCAGCAGGCCGAGGAGATCGTCGCCCGCGCCCGCAAGGCCGGCGAGGTCCACGAGCGCGAGTCGCTCGAGGACGCCCGCCGCACGCGCGAGGAGATGATGGAGCAGACCCGCAGGGACATCGAGGCCGAGACGCGGCGCGCGATCCAGCAGATCCGCAACGAGGTCGCCGACCTCACCGTGCTCGCGACCGAGAAGGTCACGCGCAAGTCGCTCACCGAGGACGACCAGCGCCGCCTGGTCGAGGAGGCGCTCGCCGACCTCGACTTCGACGCGCTGGCCGGGGACGCGAGGGCCCGCTAGCGATGGAGGAGATCGCCGAGGTCTACGCGCGCTCCCTGTTCGAGGTTGCCAAGGAGCAGGGCAACCTCGACGAGGTGCGCGAGCAGCTGGGGCAGGTCGCGGACGCGCTGAGCGAGAGCCGCGACCTGCAGGTCTTCTTCTTCAGCCCCTACTTCTCGACGGACGAGAAGAAGGAGGGGCTGGGCAAGGCCCTCGACGGCGCCGACCCGATCGTCGCCAACTTCCTGGCGCTGCTCATCGAGAAGCACCGCACGCCGGCCCTGTTCCGCATCCGCCAGCGCTTCGAGGCGCTCTGGCAGGAGGAGAACAAGGTCCTGCCGGTGCAGATCACCTCGGCGGTCCGGCTGTCGGACGACGTCGTCAGCTCCATCGGCGACCGCATCGGCGAGAAGACCGGCCGCAAGGTCGAGCTGCGCAGCGACGTCGACCCCGACATCCTCGGCGGTCTCGTGCTTCGCGTCGGGAACAACGTCCTCGACGCCTCCATCCGCAACCGCCTCGAGAACCTCCGCAAGCAAGTCGCCCGCGGGGCGGCGTGAAGGAACCCCGTTCCAGGGCGACCTAAAGGAACCGCTTTTCAATGCAGATCAAGCCCGACGAGATCACCTCGATCCTCAAGAGCCGCATCCAGGGGCTCGACGACCAGCAGGCCGAGCTCACCGAGGTCGGCACGGTCCTCTCGGTCGCGGACGGCATCGCGCGCGTCCACGGCCTCGAGAACTGCGAGTCCTTCGAGATGCTCACGTTCCCGCACGACGTGACGGGGCTCGCCCTGAACCTCGAGTCCGACAACGTCGGCGTCGTGCTCTTCGGCGAGTGGGACCGGGTCGTCGAGGGCGACACGGTCAAGCGCACCGGCCGCCTGCTCGAGATCCCCGTCGGCGAGGCCCTGCTGGGCCGCATCGTCGACCCGCTCGGCAACCCGCTCGACGGCAAGGGCGACATCGAGACGACCGAGACGCGCCCGGCGGAGTTCAAGGCGCCCGGCGTCGTCCAGCGCCAGCCGGTGACCGAGCCGCTGCAGACCGGCCTGAAGGCCGTCGACGCGATGATCCCGATCGGCCGCGGTCAGCGCGAGCTGATCATCGGCGACCGCCAGACCGGCAAGACGGCGATCGCGATCGACACGATCATCAACAACAAGGACTCGGACGTCATCTCGGTCTACGTCGCGATCGGTCAGCGGATGGCGACGGTCGTGGCGCTCGCCGAGACGCTGTCGGAGGCCGGGGCGCTCGACAGCACGATCATCGTGGCCGCCGGCGCCGACGAGGCCGCGCCCATCAAGTTCATGGCGCCGTACGCCGGCGCCGCGATGGCCGAGCACTTCCTCTACAACGGCAAGCACACGCTCTGCGTGTACGACGACCTGACGAAGCACGCGTACGCGTACCGCCAGATGTCGTTGCTGCTGCGGCGCCCGCCGGGCCGCGAGGCGTACCCGGGCGACGTCTTCTACCTGCACAGCCGCCTGCTCGAGCGCTCGGTCAAGCTGAACGACGACCTCGGCGGCGGGTCGATGACGGCGCTGCCGATCATCGAGACGCAGGCGGGCGACGTGTCGGCGTACATCCCGACGAACGTCATCTCGATCACCGACGGGCAGATCTTCCTCGAGTCGAAGCTCTTCCTCTCGGGCGTGCGCCCGGCCATCAACGTGGGCATCTCGGTGTCCCGCGTGGGCGGCAACGCGCAGATCAAGCCGATGAAGAAGGTCGCCGGTCGCCTGAAGATCGAGCTGTCCCAGTTCCGCGACCTCGAGGCGTTCGCGCAGTTCGGGTCGGACCTCGACGCCGACACCCAGCGCACGCTGGCCCGCGGGGAGCGCCTGGTCCGCACGCTGAACCAGAACGAGCGCCAGCCGATCCCGGTCGCCGAGCAGGCGGTCATCATCTACGCCGCGACCAACGGCTACCTCGACCGGATCGGCACCGACCGCGTCGAGGAGTTCAACGAGGGCCTGCAGCAGCGCCTGCGCTCCGAGAACGCCGAGCTGCTCGACAAGATCGCGGGCGGCGACTGGGAGGACTCGACCGTCGAGTCCGTCGACAAGATCGTCAAGGACTACACCGAGGACTTCGGCTACGACCTCGACGAGGACGGCCAGCCGCTGTCCGAGGACGCGGCCGGCGGCAACGTCCGCGGCGAGAACGGCGCGTCGCGCTCCGACGAGGAGACCGGCGGCGACGACAACGGCGACGAGGGCGGCGCGGTGTCGTCCGAGCGGGAGGCGCAGCCCGCGTAATGGCCGGAAGTCAGCGGGACGTCAAGAACCGCATCGGGTCGGTCAAGAACATCCAGAAGATCACCCGGGCGATGGAGATGGTGGCCGCCGCCCGGCTGCGCAGGGCCGAGCAGCGCATCGCGTCGCTCCGGCCCTACGCGGGTGCGATCCGGCGGATGACGCGGCAGGCCGCCGAGGCGGCCGGCAGCGAGATCTCCGGCCTGCCGGTGCTGCAGCAGCACGAGTCCGAGAACAAGGTCGCCCTGTTGCTCGTCACGGGCGACCGCGGCCTCGCGGGCGCGTTCAACTCGCAGATCATCCGCGCCGGCCTGCGCGCGGCGGCGGAGCACGAGTCGGAGGGCCGTGAGGTCGTCTTCTACGCCTCGGGCCGCCGCGGCGTGTCGACGCTGACGTTCCGCAAGCGCGAGCCGGCCGGGGCCTACACCGGGTTCACGGACCGTCCCGCGTACGCCAACGCCCGCGAGATCGCCGACGACCTCACCTCCGCCTACGTGGACGGCGAGGTCGACCGTGTCGAGATCTTCTACAACGGCTACGTGTCGGCGCTGACCCAGGAGGTCCGCCGCGAGACGCTGCTGCCGCTGCAGGAGGCGACGATCCTCGAGGGCAACGAGCGCGACAACGAAGGCGCCGAGGGCGAGAGCGGTCACCACGCGCTCGTCGAGTACGAGCCCGACGCCTCGGTCATCCTCGGCCGCCTGGTGCCGCAGTACGTGGAGATCTCGATCTACCGCGCGCTGCTCGAATCGACTGCTTCGGAGCACGGCGCGCGCATGACAGCGATGCGCTCGGCCTCGGACAACGCCTCGACCATCATCGAGGACCTCACCCTGGAGATGAACCGCGCCCGCCAGGCGGAGATCACCCAGGAGATCATGGAAGTCGTTGCCGGCGCCAACGCGCTGAGCTAGGAGAACCACATGGCCACGACCATCGAACCGCAGCAGCAGACCGAGGGCCGCGACCGGAACGTCGGCCGGATCGAGGAGATCCAGGGCGTCGTCATCGAGGCGGTCTTCCCCGACCAGCTGCCCGAGATCAACAACGCCATCACCGTCGCCATCAAGGACGCCGAAGGCAACGACGCCACGCTGGTGTGCGAGGTGCAGCAGCACCTCGGCGACGAGCGCATCCGCGCGGTCGCGATGGACACCACCGACGGCCTCAGCCGCGGCACGGAGGTCGTCGACACCGGCGACTCGATCCGCGTGCCCGTCGGCAAGGCGACGCTGGGCCGCATCTTCAACCTGCTCGGCGAGCCGATCGACCTCGGCGACGCGGTCGAGGCGGAGGAGCGCTGGCCGATCCACCGCGACGCCCCGACGGTCGAGAACCTGACGCCGACGACGGAGATGTTCGAGACCGGCATCAAGGTCGTCGACCTCCTCGCGCCCTACGCCAAGGGCGGCAAGGTCGGCCTGTTCGGCGGCGCCGGCGTCGGCAAGACGGTCCTCATCCAGGAGCTCATCAACAACCTCGCCCAGGAGCACGGCGGCCTGTCGGCCTTCTGCGGCGTGGGCGAGCGCTCCCGCGAGGGCAACGACCTCTGGCTCGAGATGAAGGAGTCGGGCGTCATCGACAAGACGATGCTCGTCTTCGGCCAGATGAACGAGCCGCCCGGGGCCCGCATGCGCGTCGCCCTGACCGGCCTGACGATGGCGGAGTACTTCCGCGACGTCGAGGGCCAGGACGTGCTCCTCTTCATCGACAACATCTTCCGGTTCGTCCAGGCCGGCTCCGAGGTGTCCGCGCTGCTCGGCCGCATGCCGTCGCAGGTCGGTTACCAGCCGACGCTGGAGACGGAGATGGGCCAGCTGCAGGAGCGCATCACCTCGACGCGCAAGGGCTCGGTCACGTCGATCCAGGCGATCTACGTCCCGGCGGACGACCTCACCGACCCGGCGCCCGCCTCGGTGTTCGCCCACCTCAACGCGACCACGACGCTCTCGCGCTCGATCGCGGAGAAGGGCATCTACCCGGCGGTCGACCCGCTCGATTCGACCTCGACGATCCTCAAGCCGGACATCCTCGGCGAGGAGCACTTCACGGTCGCGAACCGAGTCAAGGAGGTCCTCCAGCGCTACAAGGAGCTGCAGGACATCATCGCGATCCTCGGCATCGACGAGCTCTCCGACGAGGACCGCATCGTCGTCGGCCGCGCGCGGCGCATCGAGCGCTTCCTGTCGCAGCCGTTCCACGTCGCCGAGGCCTTCACGGGCACGCCGGGCACGTACGTGCCGATCGCGGAGACGATCCGCGGCTTCAAGGAGATCCTCGACGGCCAGCACGACGACGTGCCGGAGTCGGCGTTCCTCCTGAAGGGCACCATCGACGACGTCGTCGCCGCGGCGAAGAAGGACTGAGCGTGGCCCACGAGACCTTCAAGGTCGAGGTCCTCACCCCCGAGGGCGAGGTCTTCAACGACGAGGTCACGCAGGTCTCCACGCGCACGGGCGTGGGCTCGATCGGCATCCTGGCGCGGCACCAGCCGCTCCTGGGTCTGCTCGAGCCCACCGAGCTGCGGCTCTACAAGTCCGACGGGGGTGACGTGACGCGCTTCGCCCAGGGCGAGGGCTACGTCCAGGTCACCCCCGACGGCGTGCTGCTGCTCGTCGAGGAGGCGATCGACCCCGATCAGCTCGACGTGAGCGACCTCGAGAACAAGCTGCGCGAGGCGGAGGACGAGCTGTCCGACGCCGAGGAGGACTCCGAGGCCGCCCGCCGCGCCGCCCGCGCGAAGAAGCGCTGGGAGGCGTTCATCCGCGTCGCCCGCGGCGAGGACCCCGCCGGCCGTTCGTAGGAAGGGGCACGGGACGGGCCGGCCCGGGGAGGAGGGCCGGGCCGGCCCGTTGGGCCTCCCGTGAGCCACGCGGCCACCGGTGCGGCGGCATCGGAAGCGGTCGGCGTGGCCGGAGCATGCCCGGCGACCGCTCGTCAGTCGCATCCGCCGTTGGGGTCCAACGTGGCCGCTTCCACGCGGCGTGACCTAGGGTGGAGGCCATGGATCAGATCCCGAGCGACCTGCTGCTGTCCGACGACGCCATCCAGGCCGGCCTGTCGGCCATGGAGCGCATCCACGGCCGCCATCTCGGCCAGATGACCGAGCAGGAGCAGGAGGAGGCGCGCGAGCACTGGCGCGCGCAGGTGGAGCAGGTCCTCGCCACCGTGCACGCGAACCTCACCGGCGGCGCCGCCGGCCCGGGCGGCCGGGCCGTCATCACGTTCTCCGACCACGGCGGCGAGGAGGTCGAGGTCGGCGTCGCCTTCACGCCCGACCTGCGGCAGGTGTCCGACGACGAGGTCGAGGGCACGAGCGCCCAGCTGCTGGCGCTGAGCCTCCTCGAGACGCTGCAGGAGGCCGACGAGAACGGGCACTCGCACGACCACCCGCACGACCACCCGCACGACCACCCTCACTGAGCTCGCCCGTCAGTGGGCCGGGTCGGCGGCGGGTGGGGGGACCATGGGGAGCCGCGGACGCGGCGCACTAGTGAGCTGGGTCCGCGGCTCCCCATATCCCGGGCCCGCGGCGGTGCTCGTAGATGAGCGACGTCTCCGCGTGCGCGACCGCGGAGTGCGTGGCGAGGTGGTCGACGACGAACTCGCGCAGCTCGTGCATGTCGCCGGCGGCGACCCAGATGAGGTAGTCGGTCACCCCGGTCATGTGGAAGACCGAGAGGACGCCGGGCAGCCCGCGCACCGTGGCGGTGAAGTCCTCGATCTCGGCGCGGGCGTGCGCGGTCAGCCGCACGGCGATCATCGCCTGCAGCGGCCGGCCGAGGGCGGCGAGATCGATCTCGGCGTGGAAGCCCCGCAGCACGCCGGACTCCCGCAGCGCGCGGACGCGCGCGAGGCACGTCGAGGGCGCCACGCCGACCCGCTCGGCGAGCTGGTTGTTGGGCAGGCGCGCGTCCACGCTCAGAAGTTCGAGGATCCGCAGGTCGAGCGCGTCGAGCTGAACCATGTTCGGCATTGATCGCGATCCTAGACCAGATGTTCGGCCCTGTGGTGGAGATGCCGAACACGTGGCACACTCCGACGGTCATGACGCCCCTAGCCACCCACACCGACACGGTCATCAAGGACTCGATCCTCGACGCCATCGGCGACACCCCGCTCGTCCGGCTGTCGCGCATGGGCGCGGGGCTGACGCCGCAGCTCGTCGCGAAGGTCGAGGCGCTCAACCCCGGCGGCTCGATCAAGGACCGCGTCGCGGTCGCGCTGATCGAGGCGGCCGAGCGCGACGGCAAGCTGCAGCCCGGCGGCACGATCATCGAGCCGACGTCCGGCAACACCGGCACGGGCCTGGCCATCGCCGCTCGTCTGAAGGGCTACCGCGTCATCGCGGTCATGCCGGACAAGATGTCGAAGGAGAAGATCGACCTCCTGCGCGCCTACGGCGCCGAGGTCGTCGTCGCTCCGACCGACGTCGCGCCCGACTCGCCGCAGTCGTACTACCGCGTCGCGGACCGGCTCACGGAGGAGATCCCGGGCGCGTTCCAGCCGAACCAGTACTTCAACCAGGCCAACCCGGCCTCGCACTACGCGAGCACCGGGCCCGAGCTGTGGGAGCAGACCGGCGGGCGCATCACGCACCTCGTGGTGGGCGTCGGCACCGGCGGCACGGTCACCGGCACGGGCCGGTACCTCAAGGAGCGCAACCCGGCGATCCAGATCGTCGGCGCGGACCCCGTGGGCTCGATCTACTCCAGCGACGACGTGCACCCGTACCTCGTCGAGGGCGTTGGCGAGGACTTCTGGCCGGAGACGTTCGACCGCTCGATCGTCGACCGCTGGGTGACGGTGTCCGACCGCGACGCGTTCCTCACCACGCGCCGGCTGGCGCTGGAGGAGGGGATCCTCGCGGGCGGCTCGGGCGGGCTGGCCGTGCACGCCGCGCTGGCGGTCGCGGCGGAGATCGACGACCCGAACGCGCTCGTGGCCGTCATCCTCCCCGACGGCGGGCGCAGCTACCTCTCGAAGATCTTCAGCGACACCTGGATGACGCAGTACGGCTTCCTCGACCGGACGACCGACGAGACCGTCGGCGACGTCCTGCGCGGCAAGGGCGACGGCGCGCCGCCGCCGCTCGTCGCGGTCGAGACGCACAGCCGCGTGCGCGATGCCGTCGCGCTGCTGCACGAGCACCGCGTCTCGCAGCTGCCGGTCGTCAGCGCGCACGACCCGCACACGATGGTCGGGTCGGTCAGCGAGACGGGGCTGCTCAAGCACGCGGTCGCGGACGCGAACGTCCTGGGCGAGGAGGTCGTGCACGTCATGGAGCCGCCGTTCCCCGCCGTCTCCGCGGACGACGCGGTGACCGAGGCGGTCGCGCTGCTCACGGGCGACCGGCAGGCGCTGCTCGTCACGGTCGACGGGCGGGCGACGGGGATCGTGACGCGCGCCGACCTGCTCGAGGCGCTCGCCCGATGACGGAGTTCGCGACGCGGGCCGTCCACGCGGGGCTGGAGCCGGATCCGTCGTACGGGTCGGTCATCCCGGCGATCCACCAGACGTCGACGTACGCGCAGCCGGCGCCGGGCGAGTTCGTCGAGGACTTCGACTACTCGCGGTCGGCGAACCCGACGCGCGCGGCACTCGAGCGGGCGCTCGGCGAGCTCGAGGGCGGCCACGGCTCGGCGTTCTCGAGCGGCATGGCCGCGACCCACGCGCTGCTGACCGCGGCGACGGACGCCGGTGCGCACGTGATCCTCCCGAACGACCTCTACGGGGGGACGTACCGGCTCGTCGACAAGGTGCTGAGCCGGTTCGGGCTCGCCTACGACCTCGTCGACCAGACCGATCCCGCGAACGTCGCGGCGGCGCTGCGGCCGGAGACGAGGGTCGTGTGGGTCGAGACGCCGACGAACCCGCTGCTGAACGTCATCGACGTCGCCGAGGTCGTCCGCGTCGTCGGCGGCCGCGCGCTCGTCGCCGTGGACAACACGTTCGCGACGCCGGCGGTCCAGCGACCGCTCGAGCTGGGCGCCGACGCCGTCGTGCACTCGACGACGAAGTACCTCGGCGGGCACTCCGACACCGTCGGCGGCGCCGTCGTCGTCCGCGACGCCGCGCTGCACGAGCAGGTCCGCTTCGTCCAGAACAGCGTCGGCGCCGTACCGGGGCCGTTCGACTGCTTCCTCGTCCACCGCGGGCTGCGGACGCTGCACCTCCGCGTCGCCGCGCACACCGAGAACGCCCGGGCCGTCGCGGACTTCCTGCGCGGCGCCGAGGGCGTCGAGGACGTTCGCTGGCCGAACTTCGGCGGCATGGTGTCGTTCCGCCACCCCGACGCGGTCGCGATCGCCTCGTCGACGTCGATCTTCACGCTCGCCGAGTCGCTCGGCGGCGTCGAGTCGCTCATCGAGGTCCCGCAGGCGATGACCCACCAGTCCGTCGAAGGCTCCGACGCGGCGGTCCCCGCCGACCTCGTCCGGCTGAGCTGCGGCGTCGAGGCAGCCGCCGATCTCGTCGCCGACCTCCGCGAGGCCTTCAGCCGCGCGGCAGACCGCGCGACGTCGCTCGGCGCACGGTGAACGTGCGGCGGGCGACCGCCGCGCCCAGGACCGCGCTGATCACGACGCCCGCGAGGCCGATCCAGGCGAGCGGCGAGCCCGGCTCGTCCAGCGAGGCGCCGAGCGCCGTGTAGGAGAACGCGCGCGGTGCGGTGCCGAGGAGGGTGCCGAGCGCGACGGGCGCGACGCGCAGGCGCAGCGCGCCGAAGAGGTAGGTCGCCGGCGCATCCGGGATCCCCGGCGCGAGCCGCTGGACGGCCACGGCCTCGAAGGCGTGACGGCGCGCGAGCTCGGCGAGACCCTTCATCCGGTCGCCGGCGAGCGCCTCGACGTCCGCGGCCGCCGCGCGCCGGCCGAGGAGCACGCCGAGCACCGCGCTCAGCACCGCCGAGCAGAGCGTGACCACCGTCCCGACGCCCACGCCGAAGAGCAACCCGCTCGTCGCGGCCAGCACCGGCCCCGGCACCAGCGCGAGACCCAGCAGCGCCCCGACGACGACGAACGCCGGCACCGCCACCCACCCGAGCCCTTCCAGCCAGTCGCGCACCTCATCCGCGTCGATCAGGTCGAAGACCCAGAACGCCGCGAACGCCGCCGCCCCCACGGCAACGAGCGCCAGGAGGCGGAGGACCGCGCGCCTTCGCGCGCGGCGAACGAGGTCGGGCGACGTCAGGAGGCCGGCGGGTCGCCGGGGCCGACGGCCACCCAGGGCTCTTCGCCGGTGCGCACGCGCAGGACGCCGCGGGCCATCGCGGGCGTCGTGAACGGCATCGCGACGGTGCCGCGCGGCGTGACGCCGATGAGGCCTCCGGTCCCGCCGACGCGGCCGCGGAGCACGAGGCGGCAGCACTCCTCGATCCCGAGCTCGGTGTGGCGGAGCATCGCGGCGACCTCGTGGGCGGCGAACGCGGTGATGAACGCCTCGCCGTCGCCGGTGCCGGACACCGCGCAGACGCCGTCCTCGGCGTAGGTCCCGGCGCCGGGCAGCGGGGCGTCGCCGACGCGGCCGGGCAGCTGGCCGCGCATGCCGCCCGTCGACGTCGCGGCGGCGAGGTGGCCGGCGAAGTCGAGCGCCACGGCGCCGACGGTCTCGGCCTGGTCGAAGGGAATGAGGTCGGCGGGCGGCCGGTTCCAGTCGCCGGCGGCGGCCATCGCGGCCTGCCGCGCCGCGGCGCCGTCGCCCGGCGGGATCGCCTCCGGCCCGCTCAGCTCGGCGGCCCGCGCGAACCACTCGTCGTCGACACGCTCGAGCCCCGCCTCGTCGGCCAGCCGTTCCGCACCCGGCCCGACCATCAGCACGTGCGGCGTCCCGTCGAGCACCGTGCGGGCCAGAGCGACCGGATGGCGCAGCCGCGTGACCGCCGCGCACGCGCCGGCGCGGCGGCCCGTGCCGTCCATGATCGCCGCGTCCAGCTCGACCGTCCCGTCGGCGGTCGCCACCGCGCCACGGCCGGAGTTGAACCACGGCGCGTCCTCCAGCGACTCGACGGCGGCCTGCACCGCGTCGAGCGCGCGCCCGCGCCGCTCGAGGATCGCGGCGCCGGCGCGCAGCGCGTCGCGCAGCGCCTCCAGGACCTCGGCCTCGTTGTCGCGCCGCCAGGCCCCGGCGCCCCCGTGGATCGCGATGACGGCCATCGGGAAGATGTACCGCACGGGCGGCCGGGGCACCGCAACTAGACTCGGCCGGATGGACGAACGGGTGCTCGCGGAGCGGTTGATCGCCGCCGACACGTCGACGGTGGACGGCATCCGCGGAGCGGCGCAGTTCGTCAAGGGGTGGCTCGACGCGCGCGACATCGACGTCTCCGAGCACGACTTCGACGGCCTCCCGATCCTCATGGCCGAGGTGGGCGCGCCGCCCGATCGCGACGCTCCGACGGTCATCCTCCACGGCCACCTCGACGTCGTCCCGGCGCATCCGGAGCAGTTCCAGCCGCGCATCGAGGGCGACCGCCTCATCGGCCGCGGCGCCTACGACATGAAGGGCGGCCTGGCGGCGATGATCTGCGCCGTCCACGACGCCGCGTCCCAGGACCGCGTGCGCGTCCGCTTCGTCTGCGTCCCCGACGAGGAGTCCGAGGACGTCGAGGCGCACTCGATCGACGAGGTGGTTCGCGAGGGCAAGGTGCAGGGCGACTTCGCGATCACGGGGGAGCCGACCGACCTCCACATCGGCGTCCAGGCCAAGGGCGTCCTCGCGGTGCGCGTCCAGGTGAGCGGGACGGCCGCGCACGGCTCGACGCCGTGGCTCGGCGACAACGCGATCCTGAAGGCGCACGACGCGTTCCGGCGGATCGAGACCCTGCCGTTCTCCCGCGAGTCGAGCGACCTCTTCGACCGCCCGAGCATCAACCTCGCGCGGATCAACGGCGGCGACGCGTTCAACAAGGTGCCCGACCGCTGCGAGATGGACGTCGACATCCGCTACCTGCCCGGCCAGGACCCGGGGGCGATCCTCGCCCAGATCCGCGCGCTGCCCGACACGGAGATCGTCCGGTGCGCGACCTGGCCGCCGGCCGTCGTCCCGCGCACGAACCCGTACGTGCTGGCGTTGCGCGCCGCGGTCGGCAAGTACACGGGCGGCGAGACGATGAGCGTCGGGCGTGACGGCGCGTCGGACGCGATCACGTTCCTCGAGGCGGGCATCCCCGCCGTTGAGTTCGGGCCCGTCGGCGCCGGCCACCACGGCCCCGACGAGTGGGTCTCGGTGTCCTCGCTGACCCGCTACCGCCAGGCGCTCGGCGACTTCATCACGAACCTGCCGGATCGTCTCGCGGCGCCCGGCGAGCAGGGCCTGCGCGCCGTCGAGGGCGGGCTGGCGTGACCCAAGGGCTGGACGGGCCGCCCGAGCGGCCCGGCCGGCGCATGCTGCTGCGCTCGTTCGCGGCGGCCCTCCTCATCGTCCTCCTGACCGCCGGCGCGAGCGCGACGGCGGGGCTCATGGAGATCAAGGACCTGCTCCCCGACGAGGGCGACCCGACGATCCTCGAGCCGATCAAGGTCCCGACCGAGCCGACGAAGCCCGACAAGCCGCAGACGCTGCTGCTGCTCGGCTCCGACCACCGCTGGGCCGACGGCGACGACGAGCCCGCCCGGTCGGACACGATGATGCTCGTCCGGATCGATCCCAAGCAGGATGCGACCACCGTCCTCTCGATCCCGCGCGACCTGCGTGTCCCGGTCCCCGGCGTCGGCTCCACGAAGATCAACGATGCCTACGCCGAGGGCGGCCCGAAGCTCGCCACCGAGGTCGTCAAGACGCTGACGGGACTGAAGATCAACCACGTCCTGAACGTGAACTTCAAGGGCTTCCGCGGCGTCGTGAACCTGTTCGACTGCTTCTACGTCGACGTCGACCGCCGCTACTACCACTCCAACGTCGGCGTCCCGATCGGCCAGCGCTACGCGGCGATCGACATCAAGGCGGGCTACCAGCAGCTGTGCGGCGCCAAGGCGCTCGACTACGTCCGCTTCCGCCACAGCGACAACGACCTCGTGCGGGCCGCCCGCCAGCAGGACTTCCTCCGCGCGGCGAAGGACCAGGTCTCGACGAGCTCGCTCATCGACGACCGCAAGAAGCTCGCGCGCGCGTTCTGGCGCTCGGCCCAGAGCGACAAGGACCTACGGACCGTAGGCGGCTTCATCCGCCTGTCGCGCCTGGCTCTCGGCGCGGCGGGCAAGCCGATCCGCCAGCTCACCTTCCCGGCGACCTTCGCCGACACGGAGACCGGCTCGTACGTCGAGGCGACGCAGGAGCAGATCGCCGCCACCGTCGACAAGTTCCTCCACGGCGGCGGCAAGCAGAAGGCCAAGCCGCGCACGACCGTCAAGCGCAAGCCCAAGCAGCTCGCCGAGGACGCCGACCTCGTCGCGGCCCGCTCGGCCGGCCGCGCGTTCACCGCCGGCATCAAGCGGAAGGCGCACTTCCTCGTCCGCTTCCCGGCGTACCTGACCCCCGACGGGCACTACGACCAGCGCGGCGGCGGGGTGCGCACGTACGCGATCCGCGACCGCAGCGGCACGCTGCAGCGCGCGTACCGGCTCGTGGTGGTGGAGAACGCCGTCGAGGGCCAGTACTACGGTGTCCAGGGGACGACCTGGCGCACCCCGCCGCTGCTCGCCGAACCGAGCGAGCGACGGGTGGTCAACGGCCGCACGCTCGAGCTCTTCCGGGCCGGACGTCGGCTGCGCCTCGTAGCCTGGCGGACCAGCGCTGCCGCCTACTGGATCAGCAACACGTTGAACCTCCGGCTCGACAACGACCAGATGCTCGCCCTCGCGGCGTCGCTCACGACGAAGTGAGCGCCTTCCACGAAGACCCTCCGCGCCTCGCGTGGAGCATGTGGAAGCGCTTCCTCGCGGCCATGGTCGCGATCGTCTTCCTGACCGCCGCCGGGTCGGCGACCGCGGTGCTGCTCGAGGTCGACGACTCGCTCAACGCGTTCCTCGAGGAGAACACGCCGATCAGGGGCGTCGAGGACGTCCTGGATGACGTCGACGGCGGGAAGCCGCAGACGATCCTCGTGCTCGGCTCCGACCGGCGGTTCGCCGACAAGGCCGCGGGCATCAAGCCGCGCTCCGACACGATCATCCTCGTCCGCCTCGACTCGTCGAAGGACGCGACGGCGATCCTCAACATCCCGCGCGACCTAAAGGTCTCCTACCAGGGCCCGAACGGCGTCTACGAGGACAAGATCAACGCCGCCTACTCGATCGGCGGCCCCCGCGCGACCGTCCGCAAGGTCAAGCAGCTGATGGAGCGCGCGAACGGCAAGCCGTTCTCGATCAACCACGTCGTGAACATCAACTTCGGCGCGTTCGAGAAGGCCGTCAACGCGCTCGGCTGCTTCTACATCGACGTCGACCGGCGCTACTTCAACGACAACAAGCCCCCGGTCGCCAGCCCGACGCGGTACGCGGCGATCGACCTCAAGCCGGGCTACCAGAAGATGTGCGGCCAGGACGCGCTCGACTTCGTGCGCTTCCGCCACCTCGACACGGACATCGTCCGCGGCGCGCGCCAGCAGCACTTCCTCGGCATGGCCAAGGACCAGACCGGGATCGGGGAGCTCTTCTCGAATCGCAAGCGCCTGCTGCGCCTGTTCGGCAAGTACACCGACACCGACATCCGCTCGTCGGCGGCGGTCCTGCGGCTGCTCAAGCTGACGTACGAGTCCTCGCGCAATCCGCTGCGCCGCGTGAAGTTCCGCGCGGACCTGGGCGACACGTACGTGACGATCAGCGACGACAACCTGCGCCGCGTGCGCCAGGAGTTCGAGAACGCACAGGCGTCGCAGGGCAGCAAGGGCACGACCAAGCCGCGCGCGAACCGCGGCAAGAAGGGCGCGAAGGGCAGCTCGAGCGGCCTGGCGCCGGGCCTCGTGCCGGCCGGCACCGCCGCGGAGGACCAGGCGGTCATCGCGGCGCCGAAGCTGAAGTTCCCCGTCTACTTCCCGAAGGCGATCATCCGCGGCGGTCGCTTCTACGACGGCTTCTCGTCGACCGCCCCGCGCACGTACTCCGTCCGCGACGGCGACAAGAAGCTCCACCGCGCCTACCGGATGACGGTCGAGGCGCCGGGCCTCGGCGAGTACTACGGGATCGAGGGCACGGACTGGAAGGACCCGCCGATCGTCCGCAGCCCGTCCGCGACGCAGACGGTCCAGGGCCGCAAGCTCCTGCTCTTCACGGACGGCAGCCGGCTGCGGCTCGTCGCCTGGAAGACCAAGCGGGCGACGTACTGGGTCACGAACACGCTCCTGCGGTCGATGACCAACCGCCAGATGATCGGCATCGCCCGGTCCCTGTCGCGCCTCGGCGGCTGACGCTCCGCCGTCCACTAACCTCCCCCGCTCGCATGAGCACCGTTCGTGAACCCATCGGCGTCATCGGCACCGGCTACGTCGGCCTCGTCACGGCCGCCGGCTTCGCGGAGCTGGGCAACGACGTCTGGTGCATCGACATCGACGCCGACAAGGTGGCCCGCCTCGAGCGCGGCGAGATCCCCATCTACGAGCCCGGCCTCGAGGAGCTGGTGGAGCGCCACCGCGGCCGCCTGCACTTCTCGACCGACATCGCCGACGCGCTCGAGCACGCCCGGCTGCTCTTCGTCGCCGTCGGCACCCCGCCGACGTACTCCGGCGACGCCGATCTCAGCGCGGTGTACGCGGTCGTCGACGCGATGCCCTCCGAGGGCGACTACGCGCTCATCATGAAGTCGACCGTCCCGGTCGGCACCGGCCGCGACATCAAGCGCCGCTTCGCCGAGACCGGCCGGTCGGGCTTCCGCTACGTGTCGTGCCCCGAGTTCCTGAAGGAGGGCTCGGCGGTCAAGGACTTCCTGGACCCCGACCGCGTGGTCGTCGGCGACGACGGCGACTGGGCGGGCGAGGCGGTCGTCGAGCTGTACAGCCCGCTGCTGGGCGAGGCCGAGCTGGTCCGCACCGACATCGCCAGCGCGGAGATGGTCAAGCTCGCCTCGAACGCCTTCCTGGCCACGAAGATCTCCTTCATCAACGAGATCGCCAACGTCTGCGAGGAGACCGGCGCCGACGTCGTCGAGGTCGCGAAAGGCATGGGCCTGGACGACCGGATCGGCCCGAAGTTCCTGCAGGCCGGGATCGGCTTCGGCGGCTCGTGCTTCCCGAAGGACGTCAGCGCGCTCAAGCAGCTCGCCGGCAACTCGGGCTACCACTTCCAGCTGCTCTCCTCGGTCATCGAGGTCAACGAGCTGCAGAAGCGCCGCGTGATCGGCAAGCTCAAGCGCGCGCTCGGCGCGCTGACCGGCAAGCGCATCGCGCTGCTCGGCCTTGCGTTCAAGCCGAACACCGACGACATGCGCGAGGCGTCCTCGCTCGTGCTCGCCGGCCGGCTGCAGGGCGAGGGCGCCGAGGTCGTCGCGTTCGACCCGATCGCCGAGGAGGAGGCGCGCAAGCTCATGCACGGCGTCGACTTCGCCGACGACGCGCTCTCCTGCGTGCGCGGCGCCGACGCCGTCGTGCTCGTGACCGAGTGGCCGCAGTTCCGCGAGCTGGACTGGGGCGAGGTCGCCACCGCCATGCGCGGGAACGTGCTCATCGACGGCCGGAACGCGCTCGACGGCGCCGCCGTCACCGCCGCCGGGCTGCGCTACGAGGGCGTGGGCCGCGGCGCCAGCGCCGATCCCGCCGCCGAGGCGGCGCCCGCCTCGCTCGGCGCGGGCCCCGGCTAGGCGCCGTGCAGGCCGTCATCCTCGTCGGCGGGGAGGGGACCCGCCTGCGGCCGCTGACCTCGACCGTCCCGAAGCCGGTCGTCCCGCTCGTCGACCGCCCGCTGATGGCGTTCATGCTCGAGTGGCTGCGCCGCCACGGCGTCGACGACGTCGTCTTCTCGATGGGCTACCTCGCGACCGCGCTGCGCAACGTGCTCGGCGACGGGTCGGCGTACGGCCTGCGCATCCGCTACCTCGAGGAGCCGGAGCCGCGCGGCACCGCCGGCGCGCTCAAGTACGCGGAGTCCGTGCTCGACGAGCGCTTCCTCATGCTCAACGGCGACACGCTGACCGACATGGACCTGACGGCCCAGCTCGAGCAGCACGAGCGCACCGGCGCCAAGGGGACGCTCGCGCTCGTCCCGGTCGCCGACCCGAGCTCGTTCGGCCTCGTGCGCCTCAACGGCGACGGGACGGTCAAGGAGTTCGTCGAGAAGCCCCCCGCCGACCAGATCGACACGAACCTGATCAGCGCGGGCGCGTACGTGCTGGAGCGCGAGATCGTCGACATGATCCCGCCCGACAAGAACGTCTCGATCGAGCGCGAGATCTGGCCGCGGCTCGTCGGCGACGGCCTGCACGGGTTCCCGCACGAGCATGCGTACTGGCTCGACATCGGGACACCGGACCGCTACCTGCAGGCCACGTTCGACATCATCGAGGGCAACGTGCACACGGCAGTGACCGATCGGCTGGGGAAGACGTACACGGCGGTGGCCGGCGACGTGAAGTCGCAGGGCCGCATCGTGCCCCCCGCGGTGGTGGAGCGAGCGTGCACGATCGGTGAGGGGGCCAGGGTCGGATCGCTCGTCGTCCTCGGTGACGGCGTGCGGATCGGGCGGAACGCGCGGATCGAGCGGTCGGTCGTCCTGCAGGGCGCCGAGATCGGCGACGACTGCGTGCTGCAGGACTGCATCGTCGCGGCCGGCGCGCGGGTCGGAGCGCGGACGGTCGTCAACGGCGGCGCGGTGCTCGGCGAGGGCGTCACGATCGGCGCCGACAACCTCCTCACGCGGGGCGTCAAGGTGTTCCCGCACGTCGAGATCCCGGATGGAGGAGTGCGCTTCTGATGAGCGAGGCCGGCAGTCTCAGCGCCGAGGCGATCTCGGCAGTCGACCGGACCGGCCTCCTGGCCGACGTGCTCTCGATCGCCGACCACCTGCGCGACGCGCTCTGGCGCGTCGAGAGCGCGTCGGGGCTCATGGAGGGCTGGGACTCGCCGGGCGGCCTCATCGTCGCCGGCATGGGCGGCTCGGCCATCGGCGGCGGGCTCGCGCGCGCGGTGCTCGGCGACCACGCGTCGCGGCCGATCGCGGTCGTGCGCGGCTACGGGCTGCCGCCGTGGGCGACGCCCGACACCACCGTCCTCTGCGCGTCGTACTCGGGGAACACCGAGGAGACGCTCGCCTGCTACGAGGCCGCCGGCTTCGTCGGCGCGCGCCGCGTCGTCGTGACGAGCGGCGGCAAGCTCGCCGCGCAGGCCCGCGAGGACGGCGTCCCGGTCATCCCGATCCCGGGCGGGTTCCAGCCGCGCAGCGCGGTCGCCTACCTGACCGTCGCGACGCTGGAGGTCGCGGCGCTGTGCGGGTGCGGCTCGCGCATGACCTCCGAGGTCGACGTCGCCGCGTCGCACGTCGAGACGCTCGCGCGCGACTGGGGCCCCGAGGGCGCCGACGACGTGCTTCCCAAGCAGATCGCGCGCGCGATCCAGGGCTCGATCCCGGTCATCGCGGGCGCAGGCCTGACGGCGCCGATCGCGTACCGCTGGAAGACGCAGCTCAACGAGAACGCGAAGCTGCCGGCCTTCTCGCACGAGCTGCCCGAGCTCGACCACAACGAGATCGTCGCCTGGGAGGGCATCGGCGACCTCGGCCCGTTCTCGGCGATCTTCCTCGACGACGCCGACCTGCACCCGCGCGTCCGTGCGCGGATCGAGCTGACCGACTGGCTGGTGGAGCCGAACGCCGTCGCGAGCTTCCGCATCGAGACGCAGGGGCGCAACCCGGTCGAGCGCGTGTTCTCGCTCGTGCTGCTCGGCGATCTCGTCTCGGTGTACGTGGCGATCCTGCGCGGGATCGACCCGGCGCCGGTGACGGTGCTCGATCGCCTCAAGCGCGAGCTCGCCGAGCGCTAGGCCGCATGCATGGGGTCTGACCCCATGCATGCGTCGCACTGAACCGCAGTCACCCTGGCGCGTCAGCGCTGCGGGCGGGGGTTCATCCGAGTGGGTGAGGTGCCGATGAACCGGGGTGCGGCTCCCCGGCCGCACCGTCCCCATGCCTGCTCGCCGCCCGTCCCTCCCGGCGCTCGCCGCCCTCTTCCTGCTGCTGCTCTTCGCCGCGCCGGCGTCGGCGTCCACCGTGACGCTCGCCGATGGCGTGCTGACCCTCCAGGCCGCGACGTTCGAGCGCAACGCGATCGTCGTCGACGCCGCCGCGGACGGCGGGCTCACGCTCGACGACGCGGTGACGACCAACGGCGCGGCGTGCGTCGCGGTGTCCGGCGTTGCCCGGCGGGTGGCCTGCCCGCTGCCCGATCGCATCGAGATCCGTGCGGGCGACCAGAACGACACCGTCGCGATCGGCGCCGATGTGGCCGTCCCGGTGACCGTGCTGGACGGCTCCGGCACCGATCGCATCACGGGCGGCGGCGGCCTCGCGACGCTCGGCAACGACGCCGGGAACGACACCTTCATCGCGGGCGCGGGCGGCGCGACGTTCGTCACCGGCTCCGGCCGCGACGTCTTCACCGGCGGGCCCGGCGCAGACGTCCTCTCCTACGCGGCGGCGACCGCGGGCGTCACCGTCTCGGTCGACGGGGCCGCGAACGACGGCGTCTACAACGAGCTCGACAACGTCGGCGCCGGCATCGAGCGGATCGAGGGCTCGGGCTTCAGCGACAGGCTGACCGGGTCGGCGGCGGCGGAGTCGCTCGTGGGCGGCGCCGGCGACGACAAGCTCGACGGCGGCCTCGGCGCCGACCGGCTGAGCGGCGGCCCCGGCCAGGACGACGCGGTCTACGGCAGCCGCACCGTCCCGGTTCGCCTCGCGAACGACGGCACGCCGGCGAGCGGCGCCTCCGGCGAGGGCGACGTCATCGAGGCGGACATGGAGGGCCTCGGCGGCGGCGTGGCCGCGGACCGGCTGATCGGCGGTCCGGGTGCGGACTGGCTCGCGGGCGGCGGCGGCGACGACGTGCTCGACGGCGCCGCCGGCGCGGACACGCTCGACGGGGGCAGCGGCACGGACACGATCGACTACGGCGGGCGCTCCGCCGCGCTGACCGTGACCCTGTCGGCGGGCAAGAACGACGACGGCGAGGCCGGCGAGGGCGACACGGCGACGAACGCCGAGAACGTGCTGGGCGGCAGCGGCGACGACCGGTTGACGGGCACCGCGGGGACGAACGCGCTGTACGGCGCCGCCGGGAACGACGTGCTGCTCGGCCTCGGCGGCAACGACGGGCTGGACGGTCAGGGCGGCGACGACACGCTGAGCGGCGGCGTGGGCAACGACGCGCTGGCGGGCGGCGACGGCGGCGACGCGCTCGACGGCGCGGCCGGCAACGACGTGCTGACCGGCGGCGACGGGGGCGACACGCTGACGGCGGGCGACAACGAGGACCGCCTCGAGGGCGGCTCCGGCGCCGACCGGCTGAGCGGCGGCAACGGCTACGACGACCTGCGTGGCGGCGAGGGCGACGACGCGCTCGCCGGCGACGAGCTCGACGACGTGCTGGACGGCGGCGCGGGCGCCGACGTCCTCGACGGCGGGACGGGCAAGGACCGCGCCGACTACGTCGCGCGAACCGCGCCCGTCCGCGTCTCCCTCGACGACCGCGCCGACGACGGCGAGGCGGGGGAGGGCGACCGGGTCGGCGCGGACGTGGAGAGCGTGACCGGCGGCGCGGCCGGCGATCGCCTCACCGGCGGAGCGGGCGACGAGACGCTCGACGGCGGTGCGGGCGACGATGTCCTCGCGGGCGGCGCGGGCGCGGACCGCCTCATCGGCGGCGACGGCAGCGACACCGCGGACTACGGCGCGAGCACGACCGCGGTGAGCGTCGTGCTCGACGGCGCCGCGGACGGCAACGACGGCACCGCCGAGGACAAGGACCGTGCCGACGTCGAGAACGTCATCGGCGGGTCCGGCGACGACACCCTGACCGGCGACGGCGCCGCGAACGCGCTCGACGGCGGCCCCGGCGACGACCTCCTCGGGGGCGCCGGCGGTCCCGACCGCCTCGCCGGCGGCGCCGGCCGCGACGTCGCCGACTACGCGTCGCGCACCGAGCCCCTGCGCATCAGCCTCGACGGGCGCACGGACGACGGAGCGACGGGCGAGGGCGACGACGTCGAGCCCGACGTCGAGGACGTGCTCGCCGGCGCCGGCGACGACGTCCTGATCGGTAGCCCCGCTCCCAACGCGCTGAGCGGCGGAGCCGGCCGCGACCGCATCGACGGCGGCGCGGGCGACGACGCGGTCTTCGCGGGTGCCGGCGCCGACGACGTCACCGGCGGCCCCGGCACCGACGCGATCGGCGCCTTCGACAACGAGCGAGACGTCGTCCGCTGCGACGCCGCCGACAGCGTCTCGGCCAACATCACCGACACCGTCACCGGCTGCAAGACGATCCTCCGCGCCGCGGTCCTCCCGATCGGCTCGCCGGGCACGACCAGCACGAAGGCCCGCGCCGCCTCGAAGAACGGCGCCTCGCCGAAGGCGCACGCCGCCTCCAACAACGGCTCTTCGCCGAAGGCCATCGCCGCCGCGGCGAAGGGGGCGGGTCCCACCGCGCGCGCCGCCTCTCCCGCCTCTCGGCTGATCCGGCACGAGCGCCGGTCCGGCGGCGCGACCGCGGACCACATCAACGCGCTCGGCGGCCGCGATCGCGTCTTCGGCCACGGCGGCAACGACGTGCTCCTCGGCGGCACCGGCAACGACCGCGTGGACGGAGGCGCCGGCAACGACCGCATCAAGGGCGGCAGCGGGATCGACCTCCTGCTCGGCGGGTTCGGCGACGACACGATCCTCGGCGGCCGCGGCCCCGACACGATCTCGGCCGGCGCCGGCAACGACAGCGCGGAGGGCAACACCGGCCCCGACCGGATGGACGGCGGCTCCGGCCGCGACGTGCTGCGCGGCGACGAGGGCGCCGACCGGATCGCCGGCGGCGCCGGCGACGACGCGCTGAGCGGCGCGACCGGCCCGGACCGCCTCGACGGCGGCGCGGGCAAGGATGCGCTCTCCGGCGGGTCCGGCGGCGACACGCTGCTCGGCGGCGCCGACGACGACACCGCGAGCGGCGGCTACGGGATGGACAAGCTGGACGGCGGGGCCGGCAACGACAGGCTCAACGCCGACGAGGCGCTCGACGAGGTCCACGGCGGCCTCGGCGACGACGTGGTCGACGGCGGCTCGGGACCCGACACGGTCGACGGCGGCGCCGGCAACGACCGGGTGCTGGGCGGCACGGGCGGCGACGTCGTGAAGGGCGGCCCCGGCGACGACGTCGTCGACATCACCGACGGCGGCAGCGACAAGAGCGTCGACTGCGGCCCCGGCAACGACACGCTCCTCATCGATCCGAAGGCGATGCCCGGCGGCGCCGCCGACCTCGCGGTCATCAAGCGCGGCGACGTGGTCGGCTGCGAGCACGTCGCGGAGGGCAAGCCCGCGCCGGTCGACCCGAACCTCGGCCTCGTCATCATCACGCCGGACGAGGGCTCGATCCGCTTCGGCACGGGCCGCAACGACAAGCTGCTCGGCGGCGCGGGGTCCGACCTGCTCTTCGGCGGTGTCGGCGACGACCTCATCTGGGGCGACTACCTGCCCGACAACCACGGCCCCGACCAGCTCTTCGGCGGCGCCGGCAAGGACACGCTCTACGGCAGCGGCGGCCCCGATCTCGCCGAGGGCGGCGACGGCGACGACTACCTGCAGGGGGAGACCGGCGACGACGTCCTGCGCGGCGGTCCCGGCAACGACCGCGTCCGTCCCGGCCTCGGCCGCGACCGCGTCGTCGGCGGCGACGGCAACGACGTCGTCTACGCGCTCGGAGGCGGCCGCGACATCGTCGACTGCGGCACTGGCCGCGACGTCGCCTACGCCGACAAGGACGACTTCCTCATCGGCTGCGAGAGCATCCACCGCTAGGCCGCCTCCGAAGACTCGTCTTCGCCGCCGCCGCGAGGTCGGTCTTCGCCTTGCGCGGGTTCGCGGCTCGCCGGATCGGGCAGCCCCCCGGTCATGAACCCGCTTGATCCCTTCGGCATCCTCGAGCGCTACATCGCCTTCACCACCGGCGCCTTCAAGCTCGCGGCTGTCGCTCCCCGACTCGCGCTCCAGCTCCTCCAGGGCAACCACCACGACGAGCAGGCGACGGCCACCGTCGTCGCCGATCGTCCGCGCCCCGTCGCCGATCGTCCGCGCCCCGTCGACGTCCCGGTGCCGCCGCCGCCCGCGCCACCGGCCGCCCGGCCGTCGGTCCGCCCGCCGCGAAGCACCGCCCGCGCCGCGACGCCGCCGCGGCCGCCCGCCGGGAACCGCCGCGTCCGCGACACGGCGCCCGAGCCCCACGTCCCCACCCCCGAGCCCTCACGCGCCGAGATCGACCGCCGCCGCGAGGAGATCCGCGAGGCGGAGGCCGCCGAGCCGACCGGGCTCGTCGAGTCCGAGGGCGCGGCCGCCCCGAAGGCGACGATCCGCGTCGACGCCCCGTGGGACGGCTACGACAAGATGAAGGCGTCCGACGTCGTCGCGCGGGTGAAGAGCGCGAACGCCGCGGAGAAGGCCGTCGTCCGCCTCTACGAGCAGACCCACCGCAAGCGCAAGAGCATCCTGACCGCCACCTCCTGACGCGCAACAACGGGGCCAGGCACCGTGCGTGCGCGCCCCGTTGCTCGCGAACCTTGACACGATCGTGGTAAGGTTTGGGCGCTGTGACGGACGCCCTGACCATCCACGAGGCCGCGGAGACCACCGGTTGGTCGGCGCGCATGCTGCGCTACGTCGAGCGCGCCGGCCTCGTCGAGCCCCATCGCTCCGCGTCGGGGTACCGGCTGTACGGTCCGGCCGAGCTTCAGCGCCTGCGCACGCTGCGCGAGCTGCTGGGCGACCACGACGTCAGCCTGGGTGAGATCGGCTTCGCGCTGCGCCTGCGCCGCGACCGGGAGCTCCGGTCGGCGATCGACGCGTGGTTCGAGGCCGAGGCCGAGCGTCCCGAGCACGTGCCCGCCGACGACTGGCTGGCATGGGAGCAGCGCAAGCACCAGAAGCTCCTGGCCGCCTGACCCTTCCCCAACGAGGAGACCTCCCCGTGGCAACCACCGCCGACAGCACCCGCACGCAGGACTTCAAGGTCGCCGACCTCTCCCTCGCCGCCTTCGGCCGCAAGGAGATCACGCTCGCCGAGCACGAGATGCCCGGCCTCATGGCGCTGCGCGAGGAGTACGCGGCGCAGCAGCCGCTCAAGGGCGCCCGCATCACCGGCTCCCTGCACATGACGATCCAGACCGCGGTGCTCATCGAGACGCTCACCGCGCTTGGTGCGCAGGTCCGCTGGGCCAGCTGCAACATCTTCTCGACGCAGGACCACGCCGCGGCGGCGATCGCCGAGACCGGCGTCCCGGTCTACGCCTGGAAGGGCGAGACGCTCGAGGAGTACTGGTGGTGCCTCGAGCAGACGCTCGACTTCGGCGACGGCCTCGGCCCGAACATGATCCTCGACGACGGCGGCGACGTGACGCTGCTCGTCCACAAGGGCGCGGAGTTCGAGAAGGCCGGCGCCGTGCCGGATCCCGCGACCGCCGACAGCGAGGAGTTCCAGGTCATCCTGCGCCTCCTCCAGCGCTCGCTGCAGGAGGACCCGCAGCGCTTCACCCGCATCGGCGAGGGCATCCTCGGCGTCACGGAGGAGACGACGACCGGCGTGCATCGCCTGTACCAGATGCAGGAGGCCGGCCAGCTCCTGTTCCCGGCGATCAACGTCAACGACTCGGTCACGAAGTCGAAGTTCGACAACCTCTACGGCTGCCGCCACTCGCTCGTCGACGGCATCAACCGCGCGACGGACGTCATGCTCGCCGGCAAGGTCGCGGTCGTCTGCGGCTACGGCGACGTCGGCAAGGGCTCGGCCGCCTCGCTGCGCGCCCAGGGCGCCCGCGTGATCGTCACCGAGATCGACCCGATCAACGCCCTGCAGGCGCTGATGGAGGGCTACGAGGTCCGCACGCTCGACGAGGTCGTCGAGCATGGCGACGTGTTCGTCACGACCACCGGCAACAAGGACATCATCACCGCCGCCCACATGGCGAAGATGAAGCACCAGGCCATCGTCGGGAACATCGGCCACTTCGACAACGAGATCGACATGGCCGGCCTCGCGAAGACCGACGGCATCCAGAAGATCAACATCAAGCCGCAGGTCGACGAGTGGGTCTTCCCGGACGGCAAGGCGATCATCGTCCTGTCGGAGGGCCGCCTGCTGAACCTCGGCAACGCGACCGGCCACCCGAGCTTCGTGATGTCGAACTCCTTCTCGAACCAGACGATCGCCCAGATCGAGCTGTTCGGGAAGAACGACGAGTACGAGAAGCAGGTCTACGTGCTCCCGAAGCACCTCGACGAGAAGGTCGCGCGGATCCACGTCGAGGCGCTCGGCGCGTCGCTGACCCGCCTGACGCCGGAGCAGGCCGCCTACATCGGCGTCCCGGTCGACGGCCCGTACAAGCCGGACCACTACCGCTACTAGAGACGAACTCCCTTGGCCGCTTCTGGCCAAGACGGTCTCGCGCGGATCGCGTGGGCGGGCGGGCAGATGCCGGTCCTCCGCTCGATCCGCGCCCGCTTCGCCGCCGAGCAGCCGCTCGGCGGCGTTCGCGTGGGGGCGTGCCTGCACGTCACCGCCGAGACGGCGAACCTCGTGCTCGCGCTGCGCGAGGGTGGAGCGGACGTGCACCTCTGCGCCGCGAACCCGTTCGCGACGCAGCACGACGTCGCCGAGGCGCTCGGCGAGGGGGTCCACGTCGGCGACTACGACGAGGGCCTGAAGGCGGTCGCCGCCGCCGAGCCGCACCTCGTCCTCGACGACGGCGCCGAGCTGATCGCCACGCTGCACCGCTCGCTGCGCGGCGCCACGGAGGAGACGCGCACGGGCCTCGCCCACCTGCGGTCGGTGGAGCTCGGCTGTCCCGTGCTCGCCGTCAACGAGGCGAGCGCCGAGCGCGCGCTGAACGACCGCTTCGGCACCGGCCAGTCGGCGCTCGACGGGATCCTGCGCGCGACGCACCTGCTGCTCGCCGGGCAGACGGTGGTCGTCATCGGCTACGGCTGGACCGGCCGCGGCGTCGCGCTGCGCGCCCGCGGCGCCGGCGCGTCCGTGGTCGTCTGCGAGGTCGATCCGCTGCGCGCGCTGGAGGCGCGGATGGAGGGCTTCGAGGTCATGACCGCGCTCGAGGCGGCCGAGCGCGGCGACGTCTTCATCACCGTCACCGGCAACCGCGACGTCCTGCGCCGCGAGCACTTCGAGCGCATGAAGGACGGCGCCGTCCTCGCCAACGCCGGGCACTTCGACGTCGAGATCTCGCGCGGCGATCTACGCGCGCTCGCGGGCGACGCGGTCGAGCAGGTGCTCCCACTCGTCGAGGCCTATGAGGTGGCCCCCGGCCGCCACCTCCATCTCCTCACGCGAGGGCAGGTCGTCAACCTCGCCGCCGCGCAGGGCCATCCGGCCGGTGTCATGGACGTCTCCTTCGCGCTGCAGGCGCTGAGCGCCGAGCTGCTCGCCCGCTCAGAGCTCGAGCCCGGCGTCCACCCGGTTCCCGCGGAGCTCGACGCCGAAGTCGCGCAGCTCAAGCTCACGTCGCTGGGCGTCGAGATCGACGCCCTCACGCCGGAGCAGGAGCAGTACCTCAACCGCTGGCGCAGCTGAGCCTCAGCGGACCGAGCCGAGCAGGAGGGCGAGCAGGATCAGCGGCGTCGCCGCGAGGCAGATCCGGGCGATCCGGAGGCGTCGCGGGACGGCCGTGGGCTGGTCTGGTCCGTTGGTCGGGTTCTCGGTCCATCGCGTCGGCATGGGACCGCTATCGGCGCGTTCCCGCTCGCTGCTTGAGCGGATGGACCAACGATCCGACGTTGAACGGCGGCGGGGGCTTCGCGCGGCGGCCGCTCTTCTACGATCGCGGGCGTGACCGACCCGGATGGCCTGACCGCGAGCGTCGAGAAGATGCGCGCGGAGGGGCTCGGCGACGCCGCCGTCGAGACCTTCCGCCACTACTACGAGCTGCTGCGCTCCGGCGAGACCGGCACGCTGCCCGAGTCCGCGCTGGAGCCCGTCGACGAGATCCCGGACTTCGCCGACCTCCCGGACGAGGATCCCGGCGAGGCCCTCGACCGGGCGGTCGTGCTGAAGCTCAACGGCGGGCTCGGGACGAGCATGGGCATGACGCAGGCCAAGTCGCTCCTGCCGATCAAGGACGGCCTGACGTTCCTGGACGTGATCGTCAAGCAGGTGCTCGACCTGCGGGCGCGGACGGGGGCGCGGCTGCCGCTCGTGCTCATGAACTCGTTCAGCACGCGCGACGACTCGCTCACGGCGGTGCGGCGCCACGAGGGGATCGAGGTCGACGGGGTGCCGCTCGACTTCGTGCAGAACAAGGTCCCGAAGCTGCTGGCGGACGACCTCGTCCCCGCGACGTGGCCCGACGACCCGGCGAAGGAGTGGGCGCCGCCCGGGCACGGCGACCTCTACACCGCGCTCGTGACGAGCGGGATCCTCGACACGCTGCTCGAGCAGGGCTTCAAGTACGCGTTCGTCTCGAACTCCGACAACCTTGGTGCGGTCTTCGAGCCGCGGACGCTCGGCTGGTTCGCGCGCGAGGAGATCCCGTTCCTCGCCGAGGTCATCGATCGCACCGAGGCCGACCGCAAGGGCGGTCACATCGCGCGGCGCCGCGACGGCGGCGGGCTCGTGCTCCGCGAGGTGGCCCAGACGCCGGACGAGGACCTCGAGGCGTTCCAGGACATCAGCCGCCACCGGTTCTTCAACGCGAACACGCTGTGGCTGAACCTCGAGGTGCTCGGAACGGTCCTGCGCGAGCGGGGCGGCGTGCTCGGCCTGCCGATGATCGTCAACCGCAAGACGGTCGACCCGACGGACAAGGGCTCGCCGGCGGTGATCCAGCTCGAGACCGCGATGGGCGCCGCGATCGACGTCTTCGACGGCGCCCGCGCGCTGCGCGTCCCGCGGGAGCGGTTCATCCCGGTCAAGACCACGAACGACCTGCTCGTCGTGCGCTCCGACGCCTACGTGCTCGACGAGCAGGCGCGGCTGCAGCTCGCGCGGGGCCGGGATGCGGCGCCGCTCGTGTCGCTGGACGACGTGTACAAGCTCGTCGCCGACTTCGACGAGCGGTTCCCCGCCGGGCCGCCGTCGCTCGTCGCCTGCGACCGGCTGACCGTCCGCGGCGACGTGACGTTCGGCCGCGACGTCGTCGTGCGCGGCGAGGTCGTCGTCGACGGCCCGTCCGAGATCGCGGACGGCACGGTCCTCGAGGGCTGAGGCCCGCCGCGCGGCTCAGGCCTGCGGCGCGGGCTCGCGCACGAGCTCGGCGACCCAGCCGCCCCACTGCGGGTCCCAGTGGGCGACGGCGTCGGCCTCGCCGGCGTCGTCGTTCCAGAGCCGGACGTGAAGGCCCTCGCTCAGCGAGATCCCGTGCTCGGCGAGGTCGCTGCGGGTCTCGCGGCCGCTCAGCGGGACGCTCTCGGCATCGCCGGTGAAGGGGGCGAAGACCCGCGGGAGGGACGTCGTCAGGGCCGTCTCGTCCCGGCGCTCCCCGTACCGCTCGGCGCGCTCGTCGGTCTTGTCCGCCTCGCCGAGCATCCGCACGAAGAGGTACGCGAACGCCGCGCCCATGACGATCATCTGCTCGAGCGCCATGATCGCGCCGCCGATCGCCTGGTCGTCGGAGGGCGACCAGCCCCAGTAGCGCGGCTGCTCGGAGTAGAAGTCGTAGAACGCGGTGGAGCTGAACGTGAGCAGCACGCCGAGCAGCCCGACGAAGACCTTCGTCGACGCCATGTACGCGGCGGGCCCGAGGCCGATGAGCTTCGCCCGCGGCCGGATCGGCGAGAACACGTGCCACCAGTACAGGCCGCCGGCGATCGAGAACGCGAAGTGCTCGGCGACGTGGACGAAGTCGTTCTCCAGCGCCCCGTCGTACAGCGCCGGGATGTGCCAGACCCACATCGTGACCACGTAGAGCGTGATCGCGAACGTCGGCGTCGCGAGGAAGCCCGCCTTCTTCTCCACGTCCACCGTCCGCCGCGTGACCGGGCGCAGGAGCTTCTTCGTGAAGCTGAGGATGATCAGGATCGGGGCGAAGTCGAGCAGCAGCAGGTGCTGCGTCATGTGCATCGCGAAGAGCTGCTCCCCGAGCCGGTCGATCGGCGAGATCAGCGCGATCGCGACGCACGCGATGCCGGAGAGGAAGAGCGCGAGCCGCCACCACGGCTCGTCGACCTGGCGCCAGCGCCACACGTACAGCGCGGTCGCCGAGACGAGCAGGACGATCGGGCCGGGGGAGAGGCTCCATGAGGCGTCCGGAGACACGCGATCACTGTGGCACGTTCGGTGACACCCACGTGACAGCTCGCCCGGGACGCTGCGGTGCGTGCTCTCCACGCTCCTCGACCTCCTCGCCCCGCCGGCGTGCCTGGCCTGCCGGGCGCCGGTCGACGCGGGGGAGGAGCTGTGCGGCGACTGCCGGGGCGCGATCCCCTGGCTGCGCGATCCCTGCCCGCGGTGCGGGCTGCCGCGGCCATGCGGCCGGCGGCGGTGCCCGGCGGCGCGGGCGGCGTTCGACGCCGCGTGGGCGCCCGTCGAGCACGAGGGCGCCGCGCGCGACCTCGTCCTGGCGCTGAAGCTGCGCGGCTCGCCGGCCGCGGCCGACGTCATGGCCGCCCAGATCGCCGCCCGCCTGCCGTTCGCGGATGGCGTGCTGGTGCCTGTCCCCTCCACGCGGGAGCGGCGCCGCGGCCGCGGGATCGACCCGGCGTTCGAGCTGGCACGGGCGCTGCAGCGGCGGACCGGGCGGCGGCTGCAGCGCTGCCTCGTCCGCGACGGGGCGAGCGGGCGGCAGCTCGGCCGGTCGCGCGCGCGCCGGCGCGCCGATGTGCAGGGATTCCGTGTGGCTGCGCGCGAAGCGCCCGATCACGTGCTCCTGGTCGACGACGTCCACACCACCGGGGCGACGCTCGACGCCTGCGCGAGCGCGCTCCGAAGCGTGGGTTCCCGACACATAGCTGCGGTGACTTACGCACGGACGCTCCGACGCGCTTGACAACATGGCGAGACCACCCCACGATCGGGGGGCGAAACGACCAGAGGGAGGTCCCTCCATGCAGATCGAGGTCAAGGGCCGCAACTGCCCCGTCACCGACGAGCTCCGCGAGAAGACCGAGCGGCGGTTCGCCAAGGTGGCGAAGCAGGTGTCCGACCTCGCGCGGCTGGAGGTCGAGCTGTACGAGGAGCGGAACCCCGCGAACCCGGATTCCCAGGTGGCCGAGGTGACGCTGTACCTCAAGGGCGTGACGCTCCGCGCGAAGGAGGCCACGAGGGACATGGACCACTCCGTGAACCTCTGCTCCGAGGAGCTCGCCCGGCAGGTGAAGCGGCACCGCGTGAAGCGCCGCGCGAGGCGCGAGGCGCGAGCCTCCGAGGGGATCCAACCGGCCCTCTGAGCGCAGGCGGGGCCCCGCCTGACGGGGCCCCTCCATCGCTACCCTGACGTGCATGTCGATCCTGACTCGTGCGCTGCACGTCGGCGAGGCCAAGAAGTTCAAGACGTACGAGAAGCGCGTCGCGCGGATCGGCGCCTTCGAGCCGGAGCTCGAGCTCGAGTCCGACGACGAGCTGCGCGCGCGGATGGACGCCCTGCGCGAGCGCGCGCGCAACGGCGAGTCGCTCGACGAGCTGCTCTACGAGTCGTTCGCGGTTACCCGCGAGGCCGGCAAGCGCACGATGGGCATGCGCCACTTCGACGTGCAGCTCATCGGCGGCATGGTGCTCCACGACGGGTCCATCGCCGAGATGCGCACGGGCGAGGGCAAGACGCTCACGGCGACGCTCGCCGTCGTCCTGAACTCGCTGCCCGGCACCGGCGTCCACGTCGTCACGGTCAACGACTACCTCGCGCGCCGCGACGCGGAGTGGATGTCGCCGATCTACGACATGCTCGGCGTCTCCGTCGGGATCCTGCAGAACATGCAGGAGTACGAGGACAAGCGCGTCGCGTACGGCTGCGACGTCACGTACGGGACCAACTCCGAGTTCGGCTTCGACTACCTGCGCGACAACATGGCCACGTCGCTGGAGGAGAAGGTCCAGCGCGGCCACCCGTTCGGCGTCGTCGACGAGGTCGACAACATCCTGATCGACGAGGCCCGCACGCCGCTCATCATCTCGGGCCAGCCCGAGCAGGCGGCCGACCTCTACCAGACGTTCGCGCGCCTCGCCAAGACCATGCAGGCGGGCAAGCGCCCCGAGGGCATGGACCCGCGCGCGAAGAAGGAGTTCGTCGCCGACTTCGACTTCGAGTTCGACGAGAAGCACAAGTCCGTCTCGGTCACCGAGCGCGGCGTCGAGAAGGCCGAGCGCTTCCTCGGCGTCGACCACCTCTACCGCGCCGAGAACGGCCACCTCGTCAACCACCTCCAGCAGGCGCTGAAGGCCGAATCGCTCTACCACCGCGACAAGGACTACGCCGTCATCGACGGCGAGGTGAAGATCATCGACGAGTTCACCGGCCGCATCCTCGACGGCCGGCGCTGGTCGGAGGGCCTGCACCAGGCGGTCGAGGCGAAGGAGGGGGTGCGCGTCCAGGAGGAGAACCAGACGCTCGCCCAGATCACCCTCCAGAACTACTTCCGGATGTACGACAAGCTCAGCGGCATGACCGGCACCGCCCTCACCGAGGCGACCGAGTTCATGAAGATCTACAAGCTGCCCGTCGTGCAGATCCCGACCAACCGTCCGATGGTCCGCAACGACCAGAACGACCAGGTCTACAAGACCAAGGACGGCAAGTGGAGCGCGGTCATCCGCGAGATCTCCGCGCGCCATGAGGCGGGCCAGCCGGTGCTCGTCGGCACGATCTCCGTGGAGGTCTCCGAGGACCTCGGCCGCCGCCTGACGCAGCGCGGCATCCCGCACACCGTCCTCAACGCGAAGCCCGAGCACGCCGAGCGCGAGGGCGAGATCATCGCCGAGGCCGGCCGCCCCGGCGCGGTCACGATCGCGACGAACATGGCGGGCCGCGGCGTCGACATCAAGCTCGGCGGCAACGCCGAGCACCAGACGCAGCTCGAACTCGCCAAGCTCGGCCTCAAGCCCGGCGATCCCGACTACGACGAGCGCTTCCAGCAGATCCTCCCGTCGCTCGAGCGCGAGCTCGAGGAGAACCGCGAGAAGGTCATGGAGGCCGGCGGCCTCTACATCGTCGGCACCGAGCGCCACGAGTCGCGCCGGATCGACAACCAGCTGCGCGGCCGCGCCGGCCGCCAGGGCGACCCCGGCGAGTCGCGCTTCTTCCTCTCCGCCGAGGACGACCTCGTGCGCCTCTTCGCGGGCGACCGGATCTACAAGATCCTCGACCGCCTCGGGACCACCGACGAGGAGGGCAACGAGGAGCCGATCGAGGCCGGGATGCTCTCGAAGCAGATCGAGAAGGCGCAGAAGAAGGTCGAGGAGCAGAACTTCCTCATCCGCAAGCGCGTCCTCGAGTACGACGACGTCATGAACGAGCAGCGGCGGATCGTCTACGCCTACCGCGACCAGGTGCTCGAGGGCACCGACATGGGCGAGACCGCGCGCGAGAAGCTCGAGGAGGTCATCGAGAAGCTCGTCGACGAGTACACGCCGGGCGACTTCATCGAGGAGTGGGACCTCCCCGGCCTGTCCACGGCGATCGCCGACCTGTGGCCGTCGGAGATCGACATCGCGCAGATGAACGCCGAGCACGTCGACCGCAACGAGCTCGTGCGGCTGGTCGGCGAGGACGCGATCAAGCTCTACGACGAGCGTGAGCAGGAGCTCGGCGACGAGCTCATGCGCGCGCTCGAGCGCTACCTGCTGCTGCAGATCATCGACCAGCGCTGGCGCGAGCACCTCTACGACATGGACTACCTGCGCGAGGGCATCCACCTGCGCGGGTTCGCCCAGATCGACCCGCTGGTCGCGTACAAGAACGAGGCTTACGACTTGTTCACAGACCTGATGACCACCATCTGGTCTGATTTCGCGCGCATGATCTTCAACGTCGACGTGCAGGTCGAGGGCGGCGAGCAGCACCCGGCCCCGCAGCGGCGCTGGGGCGGCGGCAGCTCGTCCTCGAGCACCGGCGCGCGCAGCGTCTCCTACTCCGGCGGAGCGGGCACCGCCCAGCCGAGCGCCCTGGCCACGGCGGCCGGCGCGGCGGCGATGGCGCCCGACGGCTACGAGGGCAACGGCGAGGCCGACGGCCCCGCGGCTCCCTTCGTGGAGCAGCGCCATCTCTCCGACGAGGAGCAGATCGGGCGCAACGACCCGTGCTGGTGCGGGTCGGGCAAGAAGTTCAAGAAGTGCCACGGAGCCTGACGCTCGCCGCCGCGCTGGTCGCGGCGGCGCTGCTCGCTCCGACCGCGGTCGCCGGTGCCGCGGCGGGGATGCCCGACATCCGGCACGTGTGGGTCGTGGTCCTCGAGAACAAGGACTACGACGACTCGTTCGGCCCCGACACCGAGGCGCCGTACCTGGCCAGGGAGCTGACGCGCAGCGGCCAGCTCCTGCGCCAGTACTACGGCACGTCGCACGCCTCGCTCGGCAACTACATCACCATGGTCTCCGGGCAGGCCGCGAACCCGCAGACGCAGGCCGACTGCCAGAACTTCAACGAGTTCTTCCCCGGCACGATCGGCCCCGAGGGGCAGGCGATCGGGCAGGGCTGCGTCTACCCGGCGGCGGTCAAGACGGTCGCGAACCAGCTCGAGGAGAAGGGGCTGACGTGGCGCGGCTACGAGGAGGACATGGGCAACACGCCCGGTGCTCCGACCACGTGCCGCCATCCCGCCATCGGCAGCGCCGACGACACCCAGGGCGCCCGGCCGACCGACCAGTACGCGACGCGGCACAACCCGTTCGTCTACTTCCACTCGGTCATCGACACGCCGTCCTGCGCGAGCAACGACGTGCCGCTGTCGCAGCTGATCGAGGACATCAAGCGTCCCGAGACGACGCCGAACTACGCGCTCATCACGCCCGACCTCTGCAACGACGGCCACGACGCATCGTGCGCGGACGGCGGCCCGGGCGGCTTGATCGCCGCCGACGCGTTCCTCAAGCGGTGGGTTCCCGTCATCACCTCGTCGCCGGGCTTCGCCGAGCACGGGATGCTCGTCATCACGTGGGACGAAGCGAACATCGGCGAGGGCGAGAGCTCGGCCGCCTGCTGCGACCAGCCCACCGGCCTGAACACGCCGATGCCCGGCGTCGTCGGGCCCGGCGGCGGGCGCACGGGCAGCGTCGTGATCTCGCCGTTCGTCAAGCCGGGGACGGTCAACGACACGCCGTACAACCACTACGGCCTGCTGCGCACGATCGAGGACGTCTTCGGCCTCAGCCACCTCGGCTATGCGGCGCGGGCGGGACTGAAGCCGTTCGGCGACGACGTCTTCGGCAACGCGGCCGAGCCCGCGAAGCCGCCCGCGGTGACGGGCAGCGGCTGCAAGCCGGCGAAGACCGGGCGTGCGGTCTCGGCGCTGCGGCTGCGCGGCCGCGTGCTGTCGTTCCGCGCGCGCCGGACCGTGCGCGTGCGGCTGATCGCGCGGCTCGGCCACGGCCGCACGAAGCGCGTCGGGCCCCACCGCTTGACGGCCTGCCGCGCCTACCAGCTGCGCGCTCCGAAGGGCACCCGCGTCATCGAGGTCCGCGGCGGCGGCCGCACCCAGCGCGCCGCGCGCACCCGCGCGTACGAGCACGACGGCGAGCTCGCCGGCTCCTTCCAGTAGCCCGACGGCACGGCTGAACGCATCAGCCGCGCGAACGGGCGCCGGGCAGGCGATCAGCGATGCGCCCGAGACGCTCCACGGCGCCCTCGAGCGGCTGGACCATCTCGACGGCGCGGCCCAGCACAGGCATCAGCTCGGCGATCGCGGCGCCCTCGCGCGCCACGTCGCGGGCGGCCGCGACGACCTCCTCGGCCCGCGCGTCCATCCGGTCGCCCATCGCGAGGATCTCCGCCGCGCGCATGTCGATCCGGTCGCCCAGCGCGAGGATCTCCGCCGCGCGGGCGTCGACGGTGCGCGTCAGCGACGCCTCGATCTCCTCCAGCCGCGTGGCCGCGACGGCGATGGCGTGGAGGTCGTCGAGGGCCCGCAGCAGCAGACGGGGAGGCAGCAGGAACGGGTTCACGAGCGGGCTCGATCGTATGCTGCCATGCCGTGTCCGGTCCCGTCCCCGAGTCCTATCCGCAGCGCATCGCGGCGATCCGCGACCAGCTGGCGCTGCTGCGCGAGCACATCGATCCCGCGGCGCTCGACCGCACCGTCGGGAACCTCGAGGCCGAGATGCAGGCGCCCGGCTTCTGGGACGACACCGATCGCGCCGCGCAGGTCAACACGGAGTACGCGCGGGTCAAGCGGCGGCTCGACCTCTTCACGGAGCTGAACGCCGAGGGCGAGGAGCTCGAGGGCCTGGCGGAGCTCGTCGCCGAGGATCCCGAGCTCGCCGGCGAGTTCGACGACCGCCTCCTGCAGGTCGAGGGCAAGCTCGCCGAGCTCGAGGAGGAGCGGCTGTTCGCCGGCAAGTACGACTCGGGCGACGCGCTCGTGACGATCAACGCCGGCGCCGGCGGGACGGACGCCCAGGACTGGGCCGAGATGGTGCTCCGCATGGAGATGCGCTGGGCGGAGAAGCGCGGCTTCGGCGTCGAGCTGCTCGAGGTCAGCCCGGGGGAGGAGGCCGGCATCAAGTCGGCGACCTTCCGCGCGAAGGGCGAGAACGCGTACGGCCTGTACAGCGCGGAGAAGGGGGTGCACCGGCTCGTCCGGCTCAGCCCGTTCGACGCCCAGCACCGCCGCCAGACGAGCTTCGCGGGCGTCGAGGTGGCGCCCGTCGTCGAGGACACCGCCGAGGTGGAGATCATCGACGACGACCTCCAGGTCGACACCTACCGAGCGTCCGGTGCCGGCGGCCAGCACGTCAACAAGACCGACTCCGCGGTGCGCATCACGCACCGCCCGAGCGGCATCGTCGTGCAGTGCCAGAACGAGCGCTCGCAGTCCTCGAACCGTGCCACCGCGATGGCGATGCTCCGCGCGAAGCTGCTGGAGCTGGAGGAGCGCAAGCGCCAGGAGGAGCTCGCCAAGGAGAAGGGCGAGGCGATGGACGTCGGCTGGGGATCGCAGATCCGCTCGTACGTCCTGCACCCCTACTCGATGGTCAAGGACCACCGCACGGAGTACGAGGTGGGCGACACCTCGCGCGTCCTCGACGGCGACCTCGACGCGTTCGTACGGGCCGAGCTGCAGCGCCGAGCGGCGGCGTGAGCGCGGGCGAGCAGCCCACCGCTCCGTACCTCGACGCGGTCACCGCGTACGGCTTCCGCGGCTCCGGCCGCTTCCACGTCCCCGGTCACAAGGGCGGGCCCGGCGCGGACCCCGCGCTGCGGTTCGCGCTTGGTGATCGGGCGCTTGCGGTGGACATCCCGCAGGACATCCCGGGGGTCGACATCGGGCCGTCGCCGACGCCGTACGAGCGGGCCGAGAAGCTCGCCGCGGACGCCTACGGCGCGTCGCGGACCTGGTTCCTGACCAATGGCGCCACGCAGGGCAACCATGCGCTGGCGCTCGCGCTCGCGCCGCTCGGGACGTGCGTCGTCGCGCAGCGCAACTCGCACGCGTCGCTGGTCGACGGGCTCGTGCTGAGCGGGGGCATGCCGCGCTTCGTCGCTCCCGAGTACGACGACGAGCTCGGGATGGCGAACGGCGTGATGCCGGAGGCGCTCGAGCGGGCGCTCGCGCAGCAGCCGGAGGCCCGCGCCGCGTTCATCGTGTCGCCCACCTACTACGGCATGGGCGCGGACGTGGCGGGGTGCGCGGAGGTGGCCCACGCGGCCGGCGTTCCGCTCGTCGTCGACCAGGCCTGGGGACCGCACTTCGGGTTCCACGAGGACGTCCCGGACAGCGCGCTGCACCAGGGTGCGGACGCCGTCCTGACGAGCACGCACAAGATCGTCGGGTCGCTGACGCAGAGCGCGATGCTGCACGTCGCGCCGGGCTCGCGCGTCGACGAGGACCGCCTCGCGCGGGCCATCCGGCTGGTGCGTTCGACGTCGCAGAGCAGCCTGCTGTTCGCTTCGCTGGACGCCGGACGCAGGCAGCTCGCGGTGCACGGCGAGGCGTTCCTGCACGAGACGCTCCAGCACATCGCGCGGACCCGCGCGAAGCTCGCCAGCGTGCCCGGGATCCGCGTGATCGGACCCGAGATGGTGGGCCGTCCGGGGGTCGAGAGCTGGGACCCGCTGCGCATCGTCATGGACGTCCGCGGGACCGGCCGGACGGGGTACGAGGTGGCCGATGCGCTGCGCGAGACGTACGACGTGCTGGTCGAGCTGGCGACGCAGGCGACGGTCGTCCTGCTGGTCGGGATCGCCGAACAGCCGAGCGCCCTGGAGCGCGTCGGCGGCGACGTCGAGGAGGTCGTCAAGCGCATCGCCCAACCGGGCACGACGCCCGCGATCATGGCCCCGCCCGCGTCCCTCGAGCAGCAGATGAGCGTGCCCCCGCGCGAGGCGTTCCTGGGGGAGGCCGAGCGCGTCGCCGTCGACGACGCGGTGGGCCGGATCTCGTGCGAGTCGATCGCCGGCTACCCGCCCGGGATCCCGGCGCTGCTGCCGGGCGAGAGGATCACCGCGGAGACCGTCTCCTACCTGCGGGAGACGGTGCACGTGGGCGCCCGTCTGCACGGCGCCAGCGACCCCTCGTTCAAGACCATCACGGTCCTGCGGGGCGCGCCCGAAGACCCTCGCTGAGGGGCGTCCGGAGAGGCCGCGGCGGGCGGCGCCGAGGGGCTCGATCGGGCGGCGCGGCGGCGGCCGCCGAGGGGTTCGATCAGGCGGCGCGGCGGCGCGCGACGACGACCGTCACGGGCGCGCCGGGGGCCTTCTCGGCGCCCGGCTTCGAGCGCTGCGACCGCACCTTCCAGGGGCCCTTCGCGTGCTTCGGCTTCGCGCGGATGACCTTGCCGAGCGTGCAGTTGGCGTTCGCGAGGCGCCGCTTCGCGCCCGCGATCGTGCTGCCGCGGAGGTCGGGAACGAGGCATGCCGACGACGACGAGACGCGCCCGGCGGGCGGCGGGCGGCGCTGCGTGGCGAGCGGCGAGGAGGTCGTCCCGGTGTTGCCCGTGGCGGTCGGGCAGCCGTCGGCCGTGCGCGCCGCGATCTGCGGGCAGAGGTCCTTGCTGTCGTCCACGCCGTCGCTGTCCGTGTCGACGCCGTCGCCGAAGAACACGGGCGGAAGGCCGTCCACCTGGGCGCCGTCGGCGCTCAGCCGGATGTCGACGCAGCCGAGGTCGTACTCGCCGATCCGGGGGTCGTCGAGGAACACGGTGACCGACTTCTTGTCGTCGCCGATGACCCGCTGGACGTCGAGCGAGAGCCACCCCGGGGAGCCGATCCCGAAGCCCCGGTCATCGCTCGAATCGGGGCCCGTGTAGCCGCTCAGGAGGAGGTACAGATCCTGGCTCTCGGTGAGGCACTTCCCGTCCACGGCGGCGCGCGCGTTGGCCGTCAGCTGGGCCCGGTCGGCGGTGCTGACGGGGCCCGCGAAGAACGCCGTCACGACGAACGAGCCGGCCGAGTCCCAGAAGATCCGGGCGCCCGTGATGTCGCGTCCCGGGGTCGCCGCGTCGCCCGTCGGATCGGTCGCGAGACCGGTCTTCGTGACGGCCGAAGCGGACGCAGTGACAAGCAGCAGCGCCGCGAAGGCGAGGCAGAGCGAGCGCGCGCAAGCGCGCGCGAGCAGCGCGATGGGACGGTCTCCGGAGGCGATCGGACGACTCTAATCAGGTGGCCACCCCGCGTGGCATCGAACGAGCGTCCATAGAACGCCAACGCGCCAAACTGAAACCTCGTCAGACCTCGATCCGGAGTCGAGGGTTGGCGCGGCGGTGCCGTTGCCGTCTACCACCCCGTAATCCAGTAGATCGGTTCTCTCACAAGGTGTTGACGTCCTCGCAACAGGCGGCCGGCGAAGTTTTCCCACGGCCCCTCGGCGTCCTGTTAGGGATTGGCTCGGTTCAAGGACGAACGTTCGACTGCCCCCCCGTCGCACTCGTCCGGCACTACCCACGCCGTGACAGCCGCCGCCGCGCTCAACCCTCCGTTCCACCGCACGCTCGTGTTCGAGCGTCGCAGCCGCATGGCACGCGTCATCGCGATCGTGGGGCTCATCGCGCTGGTCTGCCAGTACGCCGCGCCGCCCGTCGACTCGTTCTTCACGAGCACGCCGCACCGGCTTCCCGGCTTGACCACGCCCGAGTTCCAGTTCCCGTCATTTGCAGGGAAGAGCAAGGCTGACGCGGCGAAGGCCGGGACCGTCCCCGGGGCCGAGCAGAGCCGCGGCGCGACCGCGACGCGCAGCTCCTCGACCGCCGCCGATGCGCCGCGTGGCGCGGCCGGTGCGGCGACGCAGCCGGGCTCCGAGCACGGGACGGCCGGCAGGTCCGGCGCCGCTTCCCGGGACACCGCCGCGGCGGGTGGCACGACGGCGGCCGGGCCGCATCGGACCGCCGCCGCGACCGCTCCGGCCGCCACGGCGCCGGCGACGCTCCCGATTATCGACAACCGCTACGGCGAGATCGCCGCTCCGGCGAAGTCGTCCGACGACGCCGAGCAGCGCGATCCGTTCGCCGGCCTGCCGACCGTCGAGGACTCGACCGGCGGCATGCCGACCGAGCTCAGCGACCCGGTCCTCGTGGCCCACGCCCAGACCGGCGACGACAACCCGTCGCTCGGCGAGCTCGTCGCCGCCGCCGGCCCGACAGCGAAGGCGAAGGTCTCGCCGGTCGTGCAGACGACGCCCGCCGCCGACCGTTCGGCGGCGAAGACCAAGAGCAAGGGCAAGGCGAACGGCAACGCCGCCAAGTCGAACGGCAACGGCAACGCCAAGCGGTCGCTCACGGCCGGCGAGGCGAGCTCGACCGGCGCCGCCGCCTCGGCCGCCGCCGGCGACAACGCCAGCTCGACCGGCGCCGCCGCTTCCGCTGCCGCCGGCGACAACCGGTCGGCGACCGGCGCCGAGCACGCCAAGGACCCGAAGCTCGACGACGACGCGACCGCCGCGCTCCTCGCGAAGGCGATCACCGCCCCGGACCCGGAGCCGATCGTCGTGGTGGTTCCGGCCACGACCGCCGCCGCGCTCGTCGCGGACGGGTCGGCCGACGTCGCGACCGGCGACGCCTCCTCCACCGCGGCCGGCGACGCGACGAGCGGCGACGACTCGTCCTCCGCCAAGGCCGGCGACGCGACGAGCGGGGACGACTCCTCTTCCGCCACGACCGGCGACGCGACGAGCGGCGACACCGCCGCCGCCCCGGCCGGCGACGTGACGAGCGGCGACTCCTCCTCGGACGCCGCCCTCGCCGCGGTGACGACCGACGCCTCTTCCGCCCCGGCCGGCGACACGACGATCGCCGCCGCACCGGCGGGCGACGCCGCCGCGATCACCGCGGCGACGACCGACCCCTCTTCCGCCGCTCCCGTCGCCGCGACCGACCCGGCTCCGGCCGCCGCCGTCGCGCCGGCCGACTCGACCCCGGCTCCCGCCGCGACGACCGAGTCGTCCGGCGACGCGATCGCCGCGAGCGGCTCCGACGACTCGACTGCCGCCGGCGACGAGCCGTCCGGCGCCGCCGATGTCGCTCCGGCGACGACGACGGTCGCTCCGGCCGCCGCGCCCGCTCCGGCTCCCGCGCCGGTCGTGGTCTCGGCTCCGGCGCCCGCCCCGGTCATGGTCTCCGTCGTCCTCGCCCCGCCCCCGCCGCCGCCGGTCTCGGCGGAGCTGCTGGCGGTCGGTGCGGACACGCTCGCCGACGCGGCGCTCATCGACGACACCGGCCTCGTCATCGAGACCCCGGAGCAGGCGGCGATCACGTCGCAGCAGCCCGGGTCCTCGACGACGGCGACCGGCGCCGCCGCCACCGGCGACTCGATCACCGGCATCGTCGCCGACGACGTCGCGGGCGACCTCACGCTGCAGGCCGCCGCGCCGGCCGACCCGGCCGACGACCTGCTGCCGGCCGGCCCGACGATGACCGCGATCACGACGACGGGCTCGGGCACCGGCGAGCGCTCCGGCGGCGACAACGCCCTCGGATCGACCTCGGCCGCCGCCGCGGCGCCGCCCACCACCGAGGACGCGCTCATCACCGCCGCGGCGCAGGACCTCATCTCCTCGGCCGTCGACACGCAGACCGCCCGCGGCCCCCCGCCCGCCGGCAGTCAGCTCATCCTCGCCGCCGAGGGTGGATCGATCGTCGCGGGTGACGCCCGCCTGACCTTCGCCCCCGGTGCGCTCCCCGCCGACGCGTTCGTGCGTGTGACCATCTCCACCACCACCGTCGCGGGCACCGGGATCCCGAGCCGCACGTACGACCTCCAGGCGTTCGACGCGGAGACCGGGACCGAGATCCACCTCTTCAACATCCCGCCGCAGCTCACGATCCTCACGGGGACGCCGTCGCAGCTGCTGTACCTCGACCCGTCCGGCGCCGTCGAGGAGATCGCGGCGAGCTACGACGAGTCGACCGGCGCGCTGACCGCGGGCCTCCCGCACTTCAGCACCTTCGCCGTCGTCGCCGGGACGATCCTCTACCAGCTCCTCGCCGACTACATCGGCGGCCAGCTGCCCGCCGCCGGCGAGTACTCGATCGGCGGCCTGCTCACGATCAAGAACCCGCACTTCACCGGCAGCGTCACCGGGTCGGGGCCCTACACGGGCGTCATCACGATCACCGCCGAGAGCGTGAAGTTCGGGACGATGGGCACCGCGGGCGCGGTCACCGGCACCTACACGCTGACCGGCCAGGCCGCGAACCGCGGGACGCTCTCGCTCGAGCTGACCGACCTCGACCTGACCGTCACGGACCTGGTCACCGTGAGCGCCGCGCTCGTCCGGCTCAGCGCCCACGACGACGGCACGACCTCCGAGGTCCTCATCGGCGCCTCGGGGATCACCGCGGTCCTCGGCCCGGCGGCCGGCCCGACGATCACGATCACGAACGGCCGCATCGGCCTGGCCTCGCGCAAGACCTCGAGCGACACCGACCCGAAGGTCGCGCTGAAGGTCAGCGGCGACGTCGCGGTCGGCGGGCTCACCGCCCTCCCGCTCGCCGGCAACGGCTGGGGCGCCTTCGTCAACGAGCTCGGCAACCTCTCCGGCGCGAACGCGATCAGCGTCGACACCGGCACCGAGACCGTCGCGCTCGACTTCGGCGCCAACGGCACCGGGCTCTCCGGCCGGACGTTCGGCGGCTCGCCGATAAACGACTCGCTCGTCCAGAAGATCGCCGAGATCCTCCTTGGCACGAGCGGCGCCGGCCCGGTCACCCCGCCGCCGGTGACGCTTTCCGACGTGAACCTCGGCGGCGTGGTGTCGATCTCGGCGCCGTCGCTCACGTTCAGCTCGATCAGCTGGAGCGGCACGGGCAACTCGCGCACGTTCACGGGCACCGTCACGATCAGCTCGGCCGGCGCGACGTTCGGCGGCGGCGCGTCGAGCGGCTCCACCGGAGCGATCACCGGCACCTACACGCTGAGCGGCAGCGCGGCCGACGCCGGCACGCTGACCCTCACCGTCGCGAACCTCGTCCTCGACCCGTCCGACTTCGCCCACCTCGGCGCGACGTCCGCCCGGCTGGAGCTGCACACGACGTCGACGACGACCGAGGTTCGCGTCGGCGCGGTCGGCGTCACCGGCCGGATCGGCAGCCAGACCGGTCCGCACGCGACGCTCACCGACGGCACGCTCGCGCTGGCGCTCCGCCGCGCGACGGGTGAGAGCGGCGCGAAGACCGCGCTGCGGATCACCGCCAAGGTCGCGATCGCGGGTGCCGACATCGCCGGTCTCACGATCGGCGGCAACTCGTCCTGGACGGGCGAGCTCAACGAGCTCGGCGACCTCTCGGGCGGCAACGCGATCACGGTGAACACCGGCGACGCGACGACGCCGACGCTGCAGCTGGCGATGAACGCGAACGGGATGTCGCTGACCGGCACCGCGACGCTGAAGCTCGGGTCCTTCGACGAGATCTCCGGGACCGTCGCGATCAGCCGGCTCGACGGCGACCGCATCAAGATCCACGTCTCCGCTCCGGCGGCTCCCGACTCCCTCGACCTCGGCGGCGGCTCGTTCACGTGGGGCGGCGTGACGCTGACCTACAGCGACGTCGTGATCAAGGGCACCGGCGCGTCGGCCAAGTTCAGCGGATCGATCGCCGTCGCCAGCACTGGCACCGGGTCGATCTCCGCCGGCGGGCTCACCGGCACGATCGGCACGATCAGCGGCAGCTACACCCTGACGGACGAGGCGGCCGACCGCGGCACCTGGATCCTCACCGCGACGAACCTCTCGCTGACCGGCGACTTCGCGTCGCTGTCGGCAGCGACCGTCGCCCTGCGCGTCACCGACACCGCGAGCTACACCGAGCTGCGCCTCGGTGCAACCGGCGCGCAGATCACGGTCGGCACCGGCCCGGTCGCCAAGGTCACCGGCGACCTCGGCCTCGTCGCCCGCAAGCCGACCGGCGGCTCGACGGCCTACGCGGTCGTCGTCGACGGCGCCGTTTCCGTCACCGGCGCGACCGGCGTCACGCTCGGCGGCACCGGGTGGCACGTCTCGCGCAACACGCTGACGACCGACTTCTCCGGCGCGAACGCGATCAGCGTCCCGACCGGCGGCACGGGCGCGATCGTCATCGACCTCGCGGCGAGCGCCGGCCCCTCGTTCTCGGGCAGCGGCGTGCTCCAGGTCGGCGACCTCGGGACGCTCGAGGGGACGTACGCGCTGGCGCTGAACGGGTCGAACCTCGACGTCGACATCACCTCCGCCGCCGCACGGGTAGCGGCCGGCGGCGCATCGGCGAAGGTGAGCGCGGCGCTCGTCGAGATCTCGATCACCTCGGGCGGCGCGTCCGGGACGATCGACGACGGGGCCGTGTCGCTCGAGGGGGTCCCCGGCCTGACGCTCACCGGGACGTTCGACGCGACGTTCAACACGGCGACCCCGTCGTTCTTGCTCTCCGGCACCGGCTCGCTGGCGATCGGCGGCTTCCTCGACCTCTCCGGCGACTTCGCGATCGGCGCGGGCACCGAGCAGGGCACGTCGCGCAAGGTCGTCAAGCTCGGCTTCAGCAAGACGAGCCCCGCCGTCAGCACCGGCCTGCTGCTCTTCTCCGACGGCACGTTCGCCGCCGAGGGCACGATCAGCGGCACGCTGCCGCCGCTCGTCAACGGGCTGACGCTGAGCGGCACGCTCACGCTCGAGATCAACACGACCGGCACGGAGATCGCCGACACGACGGTGCCCGGCGGCGCGACGGTCGGCTTCGGAGCGGGGGAGACGAACCTCTTCCGCGCCACCGCGACGAACGCGACGCTGTCGACGCAGTTCGGCGAGATCAGCGGCGGCTTCCAGCTCGCCCGCGACCTCGCGACCGGCGTGACGACCGCGACGGGCAGCGGCCTGACGCTCTTCGTCGGCGACCGCGGCACGCCGGGCGACGCGACCGACGACGCCGGCCTGTCGATCACGAGCGCGAGCCTCGACGCGCGGATCCTCGGCGGCGGCGCCTTCGCGCTGCGCCTCTCCGGCACGGCGGGCATCCTCGGCGTGAGCGGCGTGACGTTCTCGGCGCCGTTCGTCCTCGCGATCAACACGACCGCCGACGCGGTGACGCTCGCGACCGCGACGATCGCGCCCGGGACGAAGCAGCTCACCGCCACCGGGCTGACGCTGACCATCGCGAACGTCGCGACGCTCACCGCCGACCTGCTCGTTCAGCGCACGCCGGACGGCGAGGTCGTCCTGGCGGCGACGAACGCGACCGCGACGATCGGCAGCGCCACGGGCATCCGCGCCCGGCTGCGCGACGGCTCGCTGGTGCTGGTCCTCGGAGCGACGAAGGGCGAGTACGCTCTCCAGGCGGGCGGCACCGCCGAGATCCTCGGGATCCAGGGCGTGACCCTCGCCGGCCCGGTGAGCTTCAAGCGCAACACGAGCACCGACCGCATCACCCGCGAGGTCGTCGTCGCGGACGAGACCCGCACGATCGACGTCGAGGGCGCGACCAACTCGAGCACGCCGCGCCAGCGCTTCGGCGGCGACGGCGTCGCACTCGAGGTCCTCGGTCAGAAGCTGCTCGGCAACATCACCGTCGAGGTCAGCACGGACGACCTCACCGTGACCATCGCCAACACCGACGTCAGCCTCCTCGACGGCGTCGTCACCGCTCACGTCCCGACCGCCACGGCGACGATCGGGTTCAACCCGAAGAGCGTCACGCTGTCGGCGGCCAACGCGTCGGTCGCCGTGAACCTCCCCGGCGTCGGCGTGTCCGGCACGGTGACGATCGGCGTGGCGTTCACGCCCGACGACCTCAACCAGACGAACGACAAGGTCACGCTGTCGACGGGCAACGCCTTCGAGCTGACGATCGCCGGCCGGACGCTGACCGGCGGGTTCACCTTCGAGGCCGCCGGCGACGACCTGAAGATCGGGACCACCGGCTTCTCGGTGTCGATCGGCGACGTCGTCACCGTCGACGTGGCGAGCGGCCAGCTGCTCGTCGGCGCCGACGGGATCGCGGGCTCGCTCAACGCGACGATCACGACGCTCGACGTCCCGACGCTGAACTTCAACGGCGGCACCGTGAAGGTGCAGGTCAACACCCGCCCGGCGCCGGTGCTCGGGCTGCCGGCCGGCCCGTTCGTGCGGGTCGAGCTGGTCCTCGACGCCGCGCACGCGCTCACCGTCGAGGACAGCGACGGCAACGTGGTCGGCAAGTTGACCGGCGCGTTCCTGTTCGAGCAGTCGACCTCCGAGGGCCTCGAGCGCACGGTCATCGCGATGACCGGCGTGAGCATCTACGTCGGCAGCAGCGTCAGCCCGAACGTCGACAACGGCGAGGGCGCGTTCCTCGTCACCGACGCCGGCATCGCGGGGTACCTGTCCGGGACCGTGCAGATCCTCACCGACGGCGTGAAGGCCGGCGGCACGGGCCTGCTGCGCGTCAACACGACCGGCGACGCGGTCAACGCGACCGTCGTGGTCGGCGGCAAGACGATCACGATCGCGTTCACCGCGGCGGACGGCGACGTGTTCGCGCTGAGCTTCAGCAACGCCGCGATCCAGATCGGCGGCTTCCTCACGATCGAGGGCTCGTTCGGCACTCCGGCGAACGCCACGATCGACACCAAGGCCGCCACCGTCAGCGTCGGCAGCGGCCTGCGGATCTTCTTCGGCGACGGGCCGCCGACGCTCGCCGACGACACGCCCAACCCGCTCGCCCGCGGCTTCCTGCTGACGAACGCGAGCGTCGAGCTCATCCACTTCACGGCCGACGACGTGTACGCGATCGAGGCGGTCGGCGACGTCCAGCTGCTCGGGCTGCCGTCGGTGACCGTCAGCGGCCACATCCAGGTCCGCGCGAACGGCTACAGCAACACCTTCACCGCGAACGTCGACGTCGATGGCGACACGACCGTCGACGTCGCGATGGCGTTCACCGGCAGCGAGAAGAGCAGCGGCGGCGTGCCGTTCGTGTCGGTCACCGGCACGGGCATCGAGCTGCAGGTCCTCGGCCAGGTCCTCAGCGGCGACGTCGAGGTCACGCGCTCCGCGGCCGGCATGCTCATCTCCGCGACGAACGTCGGGCTGCAGTTCCGCGACGCCGACCCGACCACGGGCGCCCGCGGTCCCCCGCTGCTCAGCCTCACCAACGGCAAGGGCCAGCTGCGCGTCTCCAGCGCGGGCGCGGCCGGCGCCTTCGGCGGCACCGTGACGATCAACGTCCCGGGCATCACGCCGGCGTCGCAGAGCTTCCAGCTGTTCCTCAACACGACCGCCACCGACGCGCTCTCGCTGCGGACCGACCCGGCCGACAGCGGCACCGCGGTGACCGTCCCCGGCGGCCCGTACTTCAAGCTCAAGGCGCTCTCGGGTTCGATCTCGATCGCCGGCCAGTCCGTCTCCGGCACGTTCAGCTTCGAGCAGCAGCCGAGCGGCGCCGGCACGATCACCAAGCTCGCCGTCGCCAGCCTCCAGGTCTCGATCGGCGACGGGACCACCACCTTCCTCAGCCTCAACAACGGCAACGGCGCGCTGACCATCAGCCCCGACGGCGTCGCGGGCCGCATCGAGGTCACCGTCACGGCCGGGACCGCGCTGAGCGAGTTCGGCCTCTCCGCCGGCGTCAAGCTCGCGGTCGCGGTGAACACCACGTCGGCGGCCGCCGGCGACCTGCCCGCCGGGCCGTACCTGCGGATCGACGCGACCGCGCTGACGCTGTCGGTGACGATCAGCGGCGTCACCCAGTCGCTCACCGGCGACTTCTCCTTCGAGCGCACGGTGCGCAAGGTCGGCAACAGCACCTCCCCGGTCGTCCGGGTCGCCGCGCGCAACGTGGCGTTCTCGCTGCTCGCGGGCGGCCAGCCGGCCCTCACGCTCACCAACGGCGCCGGCAACGTGCTGCTGCTCGACGCGACGAAGCGCGCGATGGAGCTGTCGGGCACGGTCGCCTCGGTCCTGCCGGGCGTCTCCATCAGCGGCGCGATCACGCTGCAGCTGAACACGACCGGCGCCCCCGTGAACGAGTCGTTCAAGGCCGGCGGCATCGACACGCCGCTCGTCCTGCCGGACGGCAGCCCCGCCGGCACGTCCTTCCTGCGCTTCACCGGGACCGGCCTCGTGATCTCGGTCCTCGGCCAGGAGCTCGCCGGCGACGTCGTCTTCCAGCGGACGAACAGCGGCACGACGATCGGCATCGCGAACGCGTCGCTGAAGCTCGCCGGCGGCCTCGCCGCCGTCTCGGGCGCCTCGGCGTCGTTCACCGTCAGCGCCACCGGCATCAGCGGCACGTTCTCCGGCGCCGCCTCGCTCGCCGTCCCCGGCGTCTCCTTCGCGACGAACGTCACCGGCGACATCAACACGACCACCGGCTACGTCCGGATCACCGCCAGCGGCGGCCTCACCATCGCGGGCCAGTCGCTGAGCGGCACGTTCACGCTCGAGAAGAAGACGGTCAACGGCGCGGCCGTCGTCGCGATCGCCGCCTCCGCGGTGACCCTGTCGCTCGGGCCGCTCACGGTCTCGGCCGGCCAGGGCCAGCTCATCATCGCGCCGGACGGCGTCGCGGGCGGCTTCTCGGCGACGGTCAACGGCACGGTGCCCGATCTCATGACGCTGACGAACATCAGCGTGCGCGTGCTCGTCAACACGCGGCCGGGCGCGGTCGACGAGACGTTCACGGTCGGCACGTCGTCCGCGCGGCTCGTGCTGCCGGAGGGCTCGTTCGTCCGCGTCGAGGTCGTCATCCCCGAGGCGAGCCCGCTCGTCCTCGCGCCGGGCGGCACCACGATCGGCAAGCTCGCCGGCGCGTTCCTCTTCCAGCGCCAGCAGCTGCCCGGCAGCGCCGCGGTGACGATCATCGCGCTGAGCGGCATCAAGGCGTGGGTCGGCACCGCGACCGACCCGACGCTGACCGACGGCGAGGGCGCCTTCCTCGTCGCCCCGGACGGCGTCGCCGGCTTCTTCTCCGGCAAGGCGGCGTTCGCGAACGAGAGCGTCCAGCTCGGCGGGACGATCCTGCTTCGGGTCAACACGACGGCCGGCGCGGTGAGCCAGACCGTGAACGTCGGCGGCCGCGACCTCGTCATCGAGTTCACCGCCGCCCAGTCGGGCAACTACTTCTCGCCGTCGATCACCGGCGGTTCGATCAGCATCGCCGGCGTGGTCTTCGTCACCGGCAACGTGACGTACACGACCGACACGATCGCCGGGCTCGGGACCGCGCAGGTCTTCGCCGGCACCGGCCTGACCGTCTTCTTCGGCGACGGCCCGCCGACGATCGACGGCGGCGCGCCGAACCCGCTCGCGCGCGGCGTCATGCTCGAGAACGCGACGATCGGCGTCATCAAGGTCGACGGCGTGACTCCGAAGTACGCGTTCTACGCCAAGGGCACGATCAAGCTCGTCGGCTTCTCCGAGGCGTCCTTCGAGGGCGAGGTCGAGGTCCGCGTGAACACGTTCACCTCGGCGGTCGACCACGCGATCGCGCTGCCGGGCACCGACGACGAGGTCCTCGTCCAGTTCACCGGCGGCGAGGTCATGACCGGCACGACGGCCTTCACGCAGGTCACCGGCACGGGCCTCCGCCTCGACGTCTTCGGGCAGACGATCCAGGGCAACTTCAGCTTCGGGCGCTCGGGCGGCGAGCTGCGCATCGGCGTGTCGAACGTGACGATCGCGGTCGGCCCGGCGACCGGCGCCAACGGCGCGCGCGGTCCTCCGTTCTTCACGCTCACCAACGGCGCCGGCGACCTGCGCGTCTCCGCGGCGGGCATCGTCGGCGGCTTCGGCGGCACCGTCTCGGTCACCTTGCCGGGCGTCACGGGCCTCAACGGCGCGACCATCGACGTCCTCGTCAACACGACCCCGCAGGCGGCGGTCGGCCCGTTCACGGTCGGCAGCCGCACCATCGCCGGCATCCCCGCCGGGCCGTACCTGCGGCTGAACGGCACGTCGATCAACTTCTCGATCGCGGGCGTCAGCGTCGCCGCCGACCTCGGCTTCGAGCAGCGCGTCGAGGGAGGCGTCGAGGTCACGCGCCTCACGCTCTCGAACGTCGCGATCGACCTCGGCCCGGTCGAGATCTCGAACGGCAGCGGCAGCCTCCGCGTCAGCGCGGGCGGCATCGCCGGCACCGTCTCCGGCACGGTCGCCGTCACCGGCATCCCCGGCTTCTCGCTCGCCGCGACCGCCGCCGTCGCGATCAACACGACGAGCGCCGCGGTCGATGGCCTCCCGGCCGGGCCGTACCTGCGCATCGACGTCACCGGCGCGACCATCGCGGTCGCCGGCCAGGTCCTCAGCTTCGACGCGTCGATCGAGCAGCTCGCGGGCGGCAAGCTCAAGATCGCGGTCGCCAACGCGTCCTTCATCGTCACCGCCGGCGGGCAGCAAGTCGCCGCGCTGACCGGTGGCACGGGCACCGTGCTCGTGCTCTCCACCGGCCTCGCGGCGGACCTGGCCGGCACGGTCAGCGTCTCGATCCCCGGCGTCACGCTCGAGGGCAGCCTCCGCGTGCAGCTCAACTCGACGCCGGCGAACGTCAACGAGACCTTCAGCGTGGCGGGCGTCGACCAGACGCTCGTTCTGCCGGCGCCGGTCAACGCTTCGACGCCCTACCTGCGGCTCGCCGGGACCGGCATCGTCCTCCACGTCCTCGGCCAGGAGCTCGCGGGCGACGTCACGATCGAGCGCGCGGGCACGACGACCACCCTCACGGTCGCCAACGCGTCGCTCTCGCTCGCCGGCGGCATCGTCTCGCTCAGCGACGCGAACGCCTCGCTGACGGTCACGCCCGCCGGGATCGAGGGGACGTTCCAGGGCACGGTCGCGGTGAACCTGCCCGCGGTCCAGTTCGAGGCGGACATGGACGTCTCGATCGACACGCGGCCCGCGACCCAGCACCTCCGCGTCGAGGCCTCGAACCTCTCGCTGACCGTCGCGGGGATCGAGCTCAGCCAGGCCACCATCAGCTTCGAGCGCTCGCTCGTCAACGGCGTCCCGGTCGTGAAGGCCGCGCTCTCCGGCGGCCACCTCTCGTTCGGCGACTTCGTCACGATCGAGGACGCGTCCGGCGAGCTCGTGCTCGCGCCCGACGGCATCGCCGGCCGCCTCTCCGCCACGGCGGACATCGACGCCGCGGGCCTCATCACCGCGACGGGCATCACCGTCGGCATCGAGGTCAACACGCGGCCGACCGCGGTCAACGAGACGTTCCTCGTCGGCGGCACCCAGAAGACGCTGTCGCTGCCGGCCGGGCCGTTCCTGCGCGTCGAGGTCCTCATCCCCGAGGCGACGCCGCTGACCATCGCGGGCGGCGCGGGCAAGATCGCGGGCGCCTTCTTCTTCCAGCAGCAGACCGCGACGACGATCGTCGCCGTCGCGGGCCTGAAGGCCTGGGTCGGCGGCACGGGCGAGCCGATCCTCAAGGACGGCGAAGGCGTCTTCATCCTCAAGACGGGCACCGCCGCCGAGACCGGCTTCGCGGGCTACGTCAGCGGCAAGGTCGCGGTGAACACCGGCGCCGTCGGCGTCAGCGGCAACGTCCTGCTGCGCGTCAACACGATCGACGAGGGCATCGACCAGACGGTGTCCTTCGGTGGCCGCGACCTCGTCGTCTCGTTCGGCCCGAGCGCGACGGACGTCTTCGCGTTCTCCGTCACCGGCGCCTCGATCAACATCGCCAACGTCGTCACCGTCGACGGCAACGTCTCGTTCGAGACGAAGAACCTCGGCGGGTCGCTCGGCAGCGTCGAGGTCTTCGCGGGCACCGGCCTGAAGGTGTTCTTCGGCGACGGCCCGGCGACGATGGACGACGGCTCGCCGAACCCGCTCGCCCGCGGCATCCTCATCTCGGACGCCACCGTCGGGATGATCCGCAAGGCCGACGGCAGCGCCTACGCCTTCGACGCGCGCGGCACGATCCAGGTCCTCGGCTTCCCCGGCCTGACGCTCTCCGGCGAGATCCGCGTCCGGGTCAACAGCTTCGGGTTCGCGATCGAGCAGACGCTGACGATCCCCGGCGACGGCGGCGACGTCGTCGTGAAGTTCCTCGACAGCGAGAAGAAGACCGCGGCCGGTCAGCCGTTCGCGTCGGTCAGCGGCCTCGGCCTCCAGCTGTCGATCCTCGGCCAGAGCGTCTCGGGCGACTTCTCCTTCGTCCGCAACGCCGAGGGCCTGCGCATCGGCGTCAAGAACGGCGCCTTCTCCTTCGGCGACCCGGCCAACCCGGCGGTCTCGCTCACCGGCGGCGTCGGCGAGCTGCTCGTCACGCCGGCCGGCATCGCCGGCGGCTTCGGCGGCACGATCGCCGTGAACCTGCCGAGCGTCGAGCTGACCGGCACGTTCGACGTCCTGCTGAACACGACGCCGAGCGCGGTGCCCGGGCCGTTCGTGCTCAACGCCGCCGGCACGCGGAGCATCACGACGATCCCCGCCGGCCCGTACGTGCGGATCACCGGCATCGGCGCGTCGCTCAAGGTCGCGGGCCAGACGCTGTCGGGCGACTTCACGATCGAGCGCACGACGGTCGGCGGCGCGACGACCACCAGCGTCACGGCGTCGAACGTCACGCTCACCCTCGGCGACGGCACCACCACCTTCCTGAGCCTCACCAAGGGCGAGGGCAGCCTGCTCCTGACGCCGGCCGGCGTCGCGGGCCGGATCAGCGCCGACGTCTCCGTCAGCAACGTCCCCGGCTTCGCGCTCAGCGGCCGCCTCTCGATCGCGGTCAACAGCACCGGCGCGGCGGTGGGCGACCTGCCCGCGGGGCCGTACCTGCGCGTCGAGGCGATCGGCGTGTCGGCGTCCTTCCTCGGCCAGACGTTCTCCGGCGACTTCGCGTTCGAGCGCACGACGCGCACGACGGCGACGGGCGCCGTCCCGGTGGTCCGGGTCGGCGCGACGAACGTCTCGTTCGCGCTGACGGCGGGCGGCCAGCCGGTCGTGACGCTGACGAACGGCAGCGGCCTGCTGCTGCTGAACGGCACCGGCGTCGCCGCCGACATCGGCGGCACGATCGCCGTCTCGATCCCGGGCGTCGGCCTCACCGGCACGCTGCGCCTGCAGCTCAACACGACCGGCGCGGCGGTCAACGAGGTCATCAAGGTCGGGACCGCCGACCTCCTGCTCGCCGTCCCGGCGCCGGCGAGCCCGACGACGCCGTACCTGCGCCTCACCGGCACGGGGCTCAGCCTCGACGTCCTCGGCCAGCAGCTCTCCGGCGACGTGTCCTTCACGCGCGACGGCGCCACGACGACGATCACGATCGCCAACGGCGCGCTGTCGATCGGCGGCGGCCTCGTCTCGATGGCGAACGTCGCGGCGAACCTGACGATCGCCCCGACCGGCACGTTCGGCACCTTCTCCGGCACCGTCTCGATCGGTGTCCCCGGCGTCTCGTTCGGCGCCGCGCTCAACGTCTCGATCGACACGCGGCCGGCGACGCAGAAGCTCCGCCTCGAGGCGACCGGGATCAACCTCACGATCGCCGGCCAGACGATCAACGGCAACTTCGTCCTGGAGCGCTCCGTCGTCGGGACCGCGGCCGTCGTGAAGATCGCGATCTCCAACGCGAACCTGAACCTCGGCAGCGGCCTCGTCACCATCAGCGGCGCCTCCGGCCAGTTCGTGATCGCGCCCGACGGCGTCGCGGGCCAGATCAACGCCAACGCGAGCGTCAACATCCCCGGCCTGATGACCGCGACGGCAGCGGTCGCCGTCCAGGTCAACACGCGGCCGGGCCCGGTCAACGAGACGTTCGAGATCGGCGGCACGACGGCGACGCTGCAGCTGCCGGCCGGCCCGTTCCTGCGGATCCAGATCGTCATCCCGGACAGCGCCCCGTTCACGGTGCTCAGCACGGCCAAGCTCAGCGGCACGCTCCTGGTCGAGCGGTCCGGCACCACGACGATCGTCGGCGTCACCGGCCTGAAGGCCGACCTCGACGGCGACAACAACCCCGAGCTCACCAACGGCGAGGGCGCGTTCATCGTGCTGCCGACCGGCGTCGCCGGCTTCGTCTCCGGCACCGTGTCGGTCGGCGCGGGTGGCGCGGTCGGCGTCAGCGGCGAGGTCCTGCTGCGGCTGAACACGACGGCCGGCGCGGTCGACCAGACGGTCACCGTCGGGACGCGCACGCTCGTCGTGAAGTTCGCCACCGGCAACGTCATCGAGGTCGCCGTCTCGAACGCGCGGATCACGATCGCCGACTTCGTCTCGATCGAGGGCAGCGTCTCGTACACCGACGGCGCCGTCCCCGGCACGAAGGTCTTCGCCGGCGAGAACCTGACGATCTTCCTCGGCCGCGGCCCGCTGAAGCTCGACGACGGCACGACGAACCCGCTCGCCACCGGCGTCGCCCTGACCGGCGGTCGCATCGGCCTCGTCAAGAACGTGGCGGCCGGGACCTACGCGCTGGTCGCCGAGGGCACGGTCAGCCTCGTCGGCATCCCCGGCATCACGATCGGCGGCACGGTCAGCGTCCGGATCAACACGCTCGGCACCGCGATCGACCAGACGCTGACGATCCCCGGCAGCAACGGGTCCGGCGTCGAGGTCAAGTTCACGGACGGCCTCACCGTCAAGCGCTTCGAGGTCACGGGCGCGCAGATCTCGGTCGCCGGCCAGAGCATCACGGCGGACCTCAGCTTCGAGCGCACGGCCTCCGGCGACGTCACCGTCGGGGTCGCGAACTTCGGCCTCTCGCTCGGCGGCGTCACGGTCTCCGACGGCGAGGGCGCCTTCGTCCTCACCGCCGCCGGCGCCGCGGCCACGATCTCGGCGCACGTCGAGCTGCCGAACGACATCTTCGAGGGCACGCTCGCGCTCGCGATCAACACCACCGCGGCGCCGGTCAACCGCACCGTCGGCGTCGGCGGCACCACGATCGCGCTCGACCTGCCGGCCGGCCCGTACCTGCGCATCGAGGGCACGCAGCTCTCGCTCAACTTCGCCGGCCAGTCGCTCAAGGCCGACATCGCGGTCGAGCGGCGGACGACGACCGGCGGCACGACCGTCACGACGATCGCGCTCGCCAACGTCGAGCTGAAGCTCACCGCCGGGTCGACCGACATCGCGAAGCTGACGGGCGGCGAGGGCGCGCTCGTCCTCGGCGCGACCGGCGTCGCCGGGCGCCTGAGCGGCCAGGTCTCGCTGACGCTGCCGGCCGGCGTGTCCTTCACCGGCAACGTCTCCGTCGCGATCAACACGACCTTCGCCGCCGTCGACCAGACGCTCGAGGTGGGGGCGGGGACGGTCCGCGTCAACGTGCCCGCCGGCCCGTACGTCCGCTTCGAGGGCACCGGCCTGCAGATCAGCGTGCTCGGCCAGTCGCTGTCCGGCGACATCGCGATCGAGAAGGCGACCGCACTCGGCAGCGACGGCGTGCCGGGCGGGGCCGCGGGCACGCCGGCCGAGGACCGCACGGTCGTTCGCGTCGCGCTCGCCAACGTCTCGCTCGCCTTCGGCGGCGCGACGCCGATCCTCACCGTCACCAACGGCAGCGGCGCGCTGCTGCTCGACGGCACGGGCATCGCCGGCTCGTTCGCCGGCACGATCGCGGTGAACATCCCGAGCGTCGCGCTCGCGGGCACGCTGGCCATCCAGATCAACACGACCGGCAGCGCGGTCAAGGAGACGCTGAAGGTCGGGACGACCAGCGTCGTCCTCGACCTCGTCGCCGGCCCGTACCTCCAGGTCGCGGGCACCGGCATCACGCTGACGATCGCCGGCCAGAGCCTCGCGGGCGACGTCATCTTCACCCGGTCGACCAGCCCGGCGGGCGTCGTCACCACGAAGATCAAGCTCGCGAACGTCAAGCTGCGCCTCGGCGGCACGCAGGCCTCGCCGATCGTGTCGGTCGATCAGACGAGCACGCCGGCCGAGTTCGTCATCACCCCGGCGGGCGTCGCCGGCGCGATCAGCATCACGCTCGCGGTGAACCTGCCCGGCATCACGCTCGCGCTGCAGAACGGCGGGTCGCTGAGCATCGCGATCAACACCACCACGACGGCGCAGACGGTCGCCGGGACCACGCTTCCGGCCGGCCCGTACCTGCGCGTCAACGCGACGAAGGCCGAGCTCACGATCCTCGGCCAGTCGATCAAGGGCGACTTCGCGTTCGAGCAGCTGACGAGCGCGACCGGCCAGGTCGTTCGGGTCGGCGCGGCGAACGTCGCGGTCGACCTCGCGGGCGCGGTCCAGCTGAGCAACGGCACCGGCCTCTTCGTCGTCGCGCCCGACGGCATCGCCGGCCGCCTGCAGGTTGGCGTCGCGCTGAACGTCCCCGGCGTCACGCTCGGCGGCACCTTCGAGCTGCTGCTCAACACCACCGCCGCTGCGGTGAACCAGACGATGCAGGTCGGCAACGGCACGGTCAGCCTGTCGGTCCCGGCCGGCCCGTACGTGCGCGTCGCGGGCACCGGCGTCACGCTCAACGTCGCGGGCCAGTCGCTCAGCGGCGACTTCTCCATCGAGAAGGTCACGACGACGAGCGGCCTGTCGCGCGTCCGGATCGCCGCGACCAACGTCTCGCTCAGCCTCGGCGACGGCACGAAGACGTTCGTCGAGCTGAAGGACGGCGAGGGCCTCTTCCTCCTCAGCGGCACGATCGTCGCCGCGCACGTCTCCGCGACCGCGGTGCTGCAGAACGTCCCGGGCGTCGCGCTCTCCGGGACCCTCGCCTTCGACCTCAACACGAGCACGACGACCGACGTCGACGAGGAGTTCGTCGTCGGCGGCCTGCCGCGCCGGCTGACGGTCGCGAAGAACACGCTCGGCGTCCAGGGCACCGACGTCTCGCTGACGCTCTTCAACACGATCACGCTGAGCGGCGACTTCACCTTCAAGCGGACGACGAACAAGGTCCAGCTGACGCTCGCGAACGTCGAGCTCGCGCTGAGCGTCGGCGGCGCGGACCTCGTCAAGGTCACCGGCGGCGCCGGCGACCTGACGCTCGAGACCATCGGCGGCGTCGGCGTCGTCTACGGCTTCTTCAACGGCACCGTCCAGATCCAGGTCCCGAACGTCGCGTTCAACGCCACGCTGAAGGTGCGGATCAACACGTCGGCGTCCGACCAGACCGTCGACGGAACCACCGCGAAGGCCAAGTCGCTGCGGATCAGCGGCATCGGCGTCAAGCTCACGGTCGCCGGCCAGGTCCTCGAGGGCAACTTCGCGATCGAGCGCACCGAGCCGTCGCCCGGCCAGGCGATCGTCAGCGTCGCCGTCTCCGGCGTCGGCTTCAAGCTGATGGCCGGCGCGACGGAGCTGGTCAGCGTCACCGGCATCACCGGCGCGCTGCTCATCACGCCGCTCGGGATCGCGGCGCAGTTCACCGCGTCGTCGCCGACGTTCAACCTGCCGGGCCTCGGCGTCACGGTCAGCACGATCGATCTGAAGATCAACACCGGGCCCGCCGCGGTGAAGCGGACGTTCAGCGTCGAGCTGCCGAACGGGACGACGAGCTCGATCACGCTCGACGTCGCCGCCGGCCCGCTGCTGCAGGTCGCCCTCACGGGCGCGCAGGTCTGCATCGGCCCGTGCGGCAGCGCGGTCATCAAGTTCGGCGGCAACTTCGTCCTCGACCAGAGCAGCAAGCCGGGCTTCGGTGCCGTGTCCGCGTCCTTCGGGCAGAACGGCGTCTCGCTCGGGACCGCCGACGTGGACGGCGACGGCGACCTCGACGCGATCGTCGGCGGCGCGAGCTCCACCCAGCTGCTCCTCAACGACGGGACGGGCACCTTCACGAGCTCGACGCTGCTGGCGTCGGGGGCGAAGGCGATCGCGTTCGCCGACGTCGACGGCGACGGCGACCAAGACGCGATCCTCGTCAACGAGACGACGAAGGTCCTGCTCAACGGCGGCACGGCCGCGACGTCGCTGAGCGCAGCGGCCGCGCAGAGCGCCACGACGCTGACCGTCGGCTCGCTCACCGGCCTCAAGACGACCGGCACCAACACCGCCCGCGTGGGCGACATCACGGTCACGTACACGGGCGTCAACGCCGGCCTCTCGCAGCTCACCGGCGTCACCGGCGTCACGAAGGCGCTGCCGATCGGCACGCCGGTCCGCCAGTGGCAGGGCTTCGCCACCGCGTCGCCGATCGACCTGTCGACCGCTGGCGCGAACTCGGTCGCCACCGGCGACGTCGACGGCGACGGCCGCGTCGACATCGTCGTCGGCGTCGGCGCCTCGGGCATCAAGCTCTTCCGCAACCGCGGCGTGGCCACGACGACGCTCGCCCTGGACCTCGACGCGACGGCGACGTCGGTCAAGGTGCAGCAGCTCGCCGGCTTCCTGAGCACGGGCACGATCACCATCGGCGGCACCGAGACCGTCGCCTACACGGCCACGGCGCCCGGGACGCCGCCGTCGATCACCACGGCGACGCGCACGAACGGCGTCGCCCACACCGCTGGCGAGACGATCGTGTCCGGCTGGCAGGGCTTCCTCGCCGGCGAGAGCCCGGCCGTCACCGGCACGGTGATCGGGGTCGCGCTCGGCGACGTCGACACGGACGGCGACCTCGACCTCCTCGCGACCGTCGCCAACGGCAACCACCAGCTGCTGCGCAACAACGCGCGGGCGACGACGACGCTGCGCACGGCGGTCGACGAGAACGCGAGCGACCTCCCGGTCGCCACCGTCGCCGGCTTCGCGACGACGAACGGCACGCTGACGATCGGCACCGAGCAGGTCACCTACACCGGCGTCGACACGACCGCCGACGCCAACAAGTTCACCGGCGTCACCCGCGGCGCCAACCAGACGGCCAAGGTCGCGCATGACGCGAACGCCTCGGTGACGAGCAGCTGGCTCGGCTTCGCGACGGGCACCACCGTCAACGGCGGCAACAACGCGGTCGCGGCCGCGCTCGGCGACGTCGACGGCGACGACGACCTCGACATCGTGGTCATCCGCAGCGGGGCCGCCACAGAGCTGCTGAAGAACCAGGGCTACGGCGCCGACACGACGTGGGACGGCTTCGCCGCCGCCGCGGCGCTGGCGACGCTGCCGGCCACCTCGACCTCGACCGGCCTCGCGCTCGGCGACCTCGACGGCGACGGCCGGCTCGACGTCGTCGTGTCGCGCTCGGGCGCGAACGGGCCGCTCGCCTACTTCAACCGCGGCGTCGACGCCTCCGGCGCCTGGCTCGGCTTCAAGGACGGCATCGACGTGGCCCCGAACCCGGCGCCCGCCGGCAGCGTCGCCACCGACAACGCCGCCGTCGTCATCGCCAACGTCGACACCGACAGCGACGGCGATCTGCTCCTCACCTCCTCGGCGAACGGCACGCGCCTCGTGCGCAACGTCCCCGAGCCGCTCACGCGCATCGGGCTCTCGAACATCACCGTCTCGCTGACGCCGAGCACCGGCGCCGGGTCGGGCAGCGGCGCGAGCCCGCTGTCGCTGTCGCAGGGCCAGGGTGCGTTCATCCTCGCCAACGGCGGCGTCGCCGGATCGTTCTCCGCGAAGGTCGACAGCACCGTCGGGCCGTTCAGCGCGAACATCGTCGCCGGCGTCCGCTTCAACAACACCGGCCGGTCCTGGGACGAGGTCATCGAGGTCGGCGGCGTGACCGTGCCGGTCAGGTTCACGTCGACCGAGACCGGCTCCCCGAGCGCGTTCGTCGAGATCTCCGGCTCCGGGATCATCCGGTTCGGCAACTTCGTCGAGATCGCCGCCGGCAACATCACGATCGGGTCGACGGCGACGTCGCTCTCGAACGTCACGATCTTCATCGGGAACGGCCCCGGCTTCCTCGACGTCGCGTCCCCGGCGCCCGGCGTCTTCCTGAAGAACCCCGACGCCAAGGGGCTCTACGTCGCCGTCACGACCGGCAAGGTCATCGAGGCGGGCACGGGTCGCGCGATCTACGCGAAGGGCTCGGTCAGCCTCCAGGGCATCCCGGGCGTCACGTTCGAGGGCACCGACTTCGTCGTGAAGTTCAACGACACCGGCGCGACGCAGTTCACCGGCACGTCCGAGGAGGTCCTCAACAACGCACGCTCCGCCTCCGGCACGGTGAAGCTCGCGGTCGCCGGGATGGAGCTGAACGGGACCTTCTCGTTCAGCAAGGACGCGGTCACGCTCGCCACGAAGATCGGGCTCTCGGGCGTCGAGCTCAAGCTCGGCGACGCCCCGGCGGGCGGCCAGCCGCCGGTCAAGGTCACCATCGCGTCGGGCGAGCTGACGATCGCCTCGACGGGCGTGTTCGGCCGCTTCACCGGCGTCGGCGTCGTCACCTCGGTGCCGGGCGTCATCTTCGACAGCGGGGCCGGGACGCTCGAGTTCAACACGACGCCGAACCCGCAGACGGTCACCGGCCCGTTCGTGCTGCCGGCCAACTCGGTGCGCGTCCAGATCGGCTCGGCCGGCTCGCCGCTGAACCTCGAGATCGCGGGCCAGAAGCTCAGCGGCATCTTCGTCTTCGACCAGGTCCAGGGCGCGCAGGCGCCGGGCTCGCCGGGCGCGCCGCCGAAGGTCGTCCGCGTGGCGGTCCTCAACGCCGAGCTCTTCGTCGGCGTCAAGGGCAGCGATCCCGACCCCGCCGTCCACACCGACGACACCGGCGTCTACCTGAAGAACGCCGAGGGCTTCTTCGTCGTCTCGCCGGCCGGCCTCGCCGGGCGCCTGGGCGGGACGCTCGAGGTCCGGATCCCGGGCGATCCGTTCACCTTCACCGGCACGTTCGGCATCGCGGTGAACACCGGCAGCAAGGCGGTCAGTGAGACGCTGACGGTCGACGGCGACCAGATCTCGCTGACGCTGCCCGCCGGCCCGTACCTGCGCATCGAGGGCACCGGCGTCCAGCTCGGCTTCGCCGGCCAGAAGATCAGCGGCGACTTCGCCTTCGAGCAGGCCCGCACCGGCACCACCGCGACCGACGTCGTCACGCGCATCGTCGCGCGCAACGTCAGCGCCTCCTTCGGCGACGGGACGAACACCTTCGCCACGCTGTCCAACGGCTCGGGCTTCTTCGTCCTCGGCGATCCCGATGGCCCGAGCAACCCGCTGGCGGCCGGCGTCGCGGGCAAGATCGGCGGCTCCGTCGCGGTGACCATCCCCGGCGTCGACCTCAGCGGCGACTTCTCGCTGACGATCAACACGCTCACCGTCGCCGTGACGTCGACGATGACGTTCGGCCCGCAGGCCGAGCAGACCCGGGGCGTCGCGGTCGGCGACGTCAACGGCGACGGCCGGCCCGACCTCGTCGTCGCGACGGCGACCGCGGGCGCGACCGACCAGAAGAACCTGCTGTACCTCAACGACGGCGACGGCGACCCGTACGACCTGCTGAACGCGATCGAGATCGGCGCCACCGCGGGCGACGCGGCCGACAGCAACGCCGTCGCGCTGGCCGACGTCGACAACGACGGCGACCTCGACCTCGTCGTCGCGAACGTCGGCGCGAACGCCCTCTACCTCAACGACGGCACCGGCGTCTTCACGCGCAACACGAGCGTGAGCCTCGGCTCCGGCGGCACCGCCGTCGCGGTCGGCGACGTCACGCACGACGGCTTCGCCGACATCGTCATCGGCAACGACAACGCGGCGCCGAAGCTCTTCAAGAACGCGGGCGTCAGCGGCACGACGTGGCAGGGCTACGCCGCCGGCGCCGACCTCGGCGCGATCGCCGCCGGCGCGAAGACGACCGCGCTCGTGCTCGCCGACCTCAACGAGGACGGCTGGAACGACCTCATCGTCGGCAACGCCGGCGGCGCGACGCAGGTCTACCGCAACGCGAAGGACGCGGCGACGCCGTTCACCACGCCGCCGACGGAGCTCGGTGCGGCGACCGCCGCGACGAAGGCGCTCGCGGTCGGCGACGTCAACGGCGACGGCTTCCTCGACCTCGTCCAGGGCAACGACGCGCAGGACGACCAGATCTTCCTCGCGGGTGCGAACGGCACGAGCTTCCTCGCCGGCACGGCGCTCGCCGGGTCGACCGCGACGAAGACGTCGTCGCTGGCGATCCTCGACATCGACGGCGATGGCGACCTCGACGTCGTCGAGGGGAACGGCCCGTCGGCCGCGAACAAGCTCTACGAGAACAAGGGCGTCAGCGGCACGTGGGGCGGCTTCGAGAACCCCGTCGACATCGACGGCGGCGCCGCCGACTCGACCGTCGCGCTCGCGCTCGGCGACTTCGACGGCGACGGCAAGGCCGACCTGGTGGTCGCCAACACCGGCGCGCCCGGCAGCCAGGTCCTCCTCGGCGACGGCGAGGGCGCCCTGACCCGCAGCGGCACGCTCGGCGCCGTGACGCTCAGCGTCGCCAAGGGCCCGCTGCTCGCGATCAGCGCCTCGAACGTCTCGCTCACGATCCTCGAGCAGACGCTCACGATCGACACCTTCGAGCTGACGCAGTTCACGACGAACGACGGCTCACGGATCGTCACCGTCCACGTCGAGAACGCGAAGCTCGCGCTGACCGGGATCGGCGACATCACGGTCAACGGCGACCTGACGGTCACGAAGGCCGGGCTGGGCGCGAAGTTCACGGTCGGCACCTCACTGGCGCTCGGCACCGGCATCACCGTCAGCGGCGGCCTCGAGATCCGGATCAACACCGCGACGACGCCGATCGTGCTGAAGGACGGGACGCAGCTGCCGTCCGGCAAGTACCTGCGCATCGAGGGCCAGACCGTCGAGATCCGCATCGACGTCAGCGGTCCGGGGACGACGGACGACATCGTCCTGTCGGGCAGCCTGCTCGTGCAGCAGACGACGAACGGCACCGGCCAGGCGAAGACGATCCTCGCCTTCAGCGGCGTCACCGTCTCGCTGGGGCCGGACTTCCAGAACGTCCTGCAGAACGCCTCGGGCATCTTCGTCATCCAGACCGCGGGTCTCGCCGGCCAGCTCTCCGGCACGGTCAACCTGCCGGCGAGCCTGCCCTTCTCGCTGCAGGGCACGTTCGGCTTCGCGATCAACCGCACGGGGATCGCGGTCGACGAGACGGTCACGGTCGGCGGCCAGACGCTCTCGCTCAAGCTGACGAGCGGCAACTTCACGCGGGTCTCCGGCACCGGCGTCCGGCTCGCCGTCGCGGGGCAGACGCTGACCGGCGACTTCGCCATCGAGCTCACCACGACCTCGACGCTGCTGACCGCCAAGAACGTCTCGCTGAGCCTCGGCGACGGGACCACCGAGATCGTCAAGGTGACCAACGGCTCCGGCTCGTTCCTGATCGACCGGACCGTGGCGCACCCGGGCCTCGCCGGCAAGCTGAGCGCGACCGTCGCGCTCAACATCCCGGGCGTCACGCTCAGCGGCACGCTCGCCCTCGAGCTGAACACCACCGGCATCGCGCAGAACGGCATGACGGCGGGCAACTACCTGCGCGTCGGCGCGACTGGGATCTCGCTGAGCGTCGCCGGCCAGACGCTGAAGGGCGACTTCTTCTTCGAGCAGACGACCCGCAAGGCGGCCGACGGCACGTTCACCGCGCGCGTCACGAAGCTCGCGGCGACGAACGTCGAGATCTTCCTCGGCGACGACGGCGGGACGCCCGGCAACCTGCCGGCCGACATCGACGACGACCTCGGCATCCGCCTCTACAACGGCAGCGCGCAGCTGCTGATCACGCCGCAGGGCATCGCCGGCTCGTTCACCGTGCAGTTCGAGCTGCGCGGCATCGACGACTTCGTCACGCTGCCCGCCGGCGCGACGTTCTCGCTGAAGATCAACACGACGACCGCCGCCGTCGACGAGACCTTCAAGATCACCGGCTCGCCGGACCTCCACCTGGTCCTGCCCAAGGGTCCGTACCTGCGCGCCGAGCTGAACCTCCCGGCGCCCGGGCTGACGATCTTCGGCCAGACGCTCACCGGCGACTTCGCGTTCGAGCGCATCACGAGCGCCGGGCCCGACAAGGTCGTGGGCACCGCCGACGACACGCAGGTCATGCGGATCGCCGCGGCGAACGTCGGCCTCTTCCTCGGCGACGCGGGCGTGGCCGGCACGAACGACGACATCGGCGTCACGGTCAGCAACGGCACCGCGCTCTTCCTCGTCACGCCGAACGGCATCGCCGGCCGCGTCAGCGCGGACGCGACCATCCGCTTCCTGCCGGGCGCGGGCATCACGGCCAACGTCACGCTCGAGCTCAACCAGCTGACGGGCGCGGGCGGCGCCGGCGTCGCGGTCAACGAGTCCTTCAGCGTCGGCGGCCAGACGCAGACGCTCGTGCTGCCGGCGGGCCCGTACCTGAAGGTCGCCGTCACCGGCCTGCAGTTCTCGATCGCCGGCCAGTCGCTGAGCGGCGACGTGACCTTCATCCGCTCGGGCGTCAACGGCGTGAACAAGACGATCTCGTTCGCGAACGTCGGCCTGCGGCTCGGCACGCCGGACCGCGACATCGTCGTCGTGAGCAACGGCTCCGGCACCGTGAACATCGGGGCCGGCGGCATCACGGGGACGATCAACGCCACGATCACCGTCGACATCCCGGGCGTCGCGGCCGGCGGCACGTTCAGGGTCGACTTCGACACGCGCACGGCGACGTCGTTCCTGAAGGTCGCGGGCACGAACGTCTTCCTGACGATCGCCGGCCAGACGCTGAGCGGCAACTTCGCCTTCGAGAAGACGACGGCGAACGGCCAGTCCGTCATCGCCATCGCGATCAGCGGGCCGGACGACGACGGCGACGGCACCGCGGGCGCGAAGGTCGTGCTCGGCGACGGGACGACGACGTTCCTGACGATCAAGAACATCCGCGGCGCGATCCTCGTGACGAACGCCGGCATCGCGGCGGACATGACCGCGGCGCTCGCGCTCGGGCCGACGCTCGCGGCGAACTTCACGTTCAACACCGGCCCGATCAGCCTCGTCATCAACACGACGAACGTCGCGGTCAACCGCTCGTTCACGATCGGCGCGGACTCGTTCACGCTCAACGTCGCGGCGGGCCCGTACCTCCGCGTGCAGGTCGGCTCGCCGACGACGAAGGCCAAGGTCGCCGTCTTCGGCCAGAGCCTCGAGGGCGTCTTCCTCTTCGAGCAGCAGACGACGAAGGCCGGCGCCAAGGTCATCCGCATCGGCATGACCGGCGTCAACCTCTTCCTGGGCGACCCGGGGGCGGACAACGACGGGTTCGCCGGCACGGACAACGCGGGCGTGCGGTTCACCAATGTCACCGGCCTGCTGCTGATCACGCCGCTCGGCATCGCGGGCTCGATCACGGCCGGCAAGTCGACCTCCGGCAGCCCCGGCTTCGAGCTCGTCGGCCTCCCGAGCGGGTTCAACTTCTCCGCGAACCTCATCGTCGAGTTCAACACGCTCACCAGCGCGGTGAACGAGCAGTTCACCTTCCGCGACGACAACGGCACGGCCGTCACGAAGACGCTGAGCGTCCCCGTTGGACCGTTCGTGCGCGTCGCCGCCTACCAGACGCAGATCACGCTGTCGGGCAAGACGATCTCCGGCGACTTCCTCTTCGAGCGCGCGGTGAAGAAGGGGACGACGACCCCGATCCTCAAGATCGGCGTCGCGCACCTGAAGTTCGACGACGGAGCGAACGGGATCATCCAGGAGGCCTACGGCGCGTTCGTGGTCAAGCCGGGCGTCGGCGTCGCGGGCGTCTTCCTCGGGAAGGCCGGCAGCAACGGCTCGGCCGACGGCGGCGGGTTCTCGTTCGGCGCCAGCATCGGCCTCTCGATCAACACGACGAGCACGATCGTCAACGAGACGGTCGTCGTGAACGGCCAGGAGATCAAGATCGACCTCCAGGCGTCGCCGACGTTCCAGTTCCTGCTGCAGGACGTCGACTTCGACTTCGGCGGCTACTTCGAGATCCGCGGCAACTTCAAGCTGTCGAGCGGGAACTTCTCCGGCGACTCGCTCGAGGTCTTCGTCGGCAGCGGCCCGTCGCGCCTGGCGGACGGCTCGCCGAACCCGAAGGCGATCGGCGTGCTCATCACCGGCGCCTCGATCCACGTCAAGACCGCCGGCGCGGGCCAGTTCGCGATCCTCGTCAAGGGCCACCTGGCGCTCATCGGGCTCGACGGCCTGCAGCTCAGCGGCGACGTCGAGTTCTCGATGAACACGGGCGACGCGACGCTCGGCACCGGCCTCAGCGCCGGCGGCGTCACGCGCACGGTCGTGCCCGGCTCCTTCGCCTTCCTCGGCACGAACGTGCACTTCAAGGTCGGCACGCTGCTCGACATCGGCGGCAGCGTCGTCGTCACCCGCCAGCCGAACGGCACGCTCGACATCGCGCTCATCAACGCGTTCGTGAAGATCGTCGTCAACGGCCAGGACCTCTTCGAGATCGGCGGCACGGCGCTCTTCGAGATCAACGCGCTGACCGGCTTCCGGATGCAGTCGTTCAAGGTCTCCGGCTTCAAGGTCCTCGGCGACGTCGGCATCGCCGCGCCGGCGCCGACCCCCGTCACGCCGGGCAGCACGCTGCCGGCGCCGGGCCTGCCGCCGACGGCCGACCTCGCGAGCCCGCTGAACGGCGGCAAGATCGTCCGCCAGGACTTCAACGTCCAGCACTACATCGACGTCCAGTTCAACGACCGCAGCGGCGCCGGCATCAAGACCTCGACGATCATCGACCCCGACCAGGAGTTCGAGGTCCGCGTCAACGGCGACCTGGCCGCGATCACGGTCAACGGCACGCCGACGGCGGTCCAGGGCAAGCTCAACACCTGGCGCTACCAGTTCACGGGCTCGTTCCCGACCGACGGCGTCGTCACCGTGATCTTCAAGTCGAACGGGTTCTCGGACCAGAGCGGCCCCGGCGGCACCGGCGTCCCGAACATCGCCGAGACCGAGACGTTCTTCCTCGTCGCCTCGCCGACGGCCGCGCCGCCGCCGATCGCGGTGCTCGCGAACCCGGGCGCCGGCACGGCGATCACCGCGCTCGACCTCAACGCGCGCCGCTACATCGACGTCACGTTCACGAGCAACGACGGCAAGCCGATCCTCAAGAGCTCGATCACGAACAACCTCAAGCTGCGGGTCACGGGCTCCGGCGTCGCCGACCTCGACGTCACCAGCGCGGGCATCCTCAACGTGCTCGGCACGCCGATCCCCATCACCGGCACGAAGGCCGACGCGACGTCGGTCACGTACCGGTACTTCCTCAAGGACAAGACGACCACGAACCAGATCGACCTGTTCGTGGCGGGCGACGTCAAGGTCGAGTTCGTCCGCGACGACACGGTCGGCGCGAACAACTCCTTCTTCGCGACGTCGGCCGACGCGACGGCGACGAGCAACGGCACGACGCCGGCGACGAAGAACGTCGTCGGGCTGTCGCAGACGTTCACGCTGTCGGCCTCGGCGCCGGGCGCGGTCCCGACCGAGAAGCCGATCAGCATCGGCCCGCTCACGCTCCAGGGCCCGAGCATCGGCATCGCCGACATCGGCTTCGCCGACGGCATGCTCGTGCTGACGATCGCCATCGGCGTCGACCGGGCGAGCCTCGCCTTCGGCCAGACGCCGCAGCCGGCCGGCGGCCCGCCGCCGCCGACCGCGCAGTCGACCAGCGGGGTGAAGGTCGACCTGCTCGGCGTCCTCGGCACCTTCGACATCCAGGTCGACGCCTTCGGCCTGCTGAGCGGCAACTTCCGGGTCAACGTCCCCGGCAAGTTCGGCCTGCGCATCGCCGCGCTCGAGGCGGAGATCCCGGGCGTCATGCAGCTGAAGGCCGACGGCATCGCGGTCACCTACGACCCGAAGGGGCCAGTCAACCAGGAGATCGTCCGCATCAACAGCGCGACGATCGTCATGCCGTCGTTCAACATCACCGGCAAGATCCGGCCGTTCAACACGGCGTCCGGCCAGAACGTGGACCTGCCGGAGGGTCAGACCCAGCAGGGCGTCATCCCCGGCCTGATCATCCGCGGCAACGGCTTCCAGATCGGCACCGCCGAGCTCGCGTACGGCCTCGCCGCCCCGCAGACGCCCGGCAACGCGCTGACCGCCGCGACGGCCGATCCGAAGATCCGCTTCGGCGACATCCTCGAGTTCGACGACATCCGCATCGGCGTCAACAACCTGAACGTGACGATCGGCAGCGACGTCAAGTTCACCGGCTCGATCTACGTCGCGTCCGGCGGCGTGAAGTTCCTGCCCGGCCGCCCGATCTCGGCGACGATCAGCGACCGCCAGACCGCGGACGACGTCGACTCGCTGGGCCAGCAGGACACCGAGGCGATCCGGCTGCAGATCACGTTCGGTCCCGACGGCAAGTTCCAGAGCTTCCAGTTCGAGATCGACACGCTGCAGATCACGCTCGGCAGCTTCGTCACGCTGACCGCGCGCCAGGTCCAGCTCAACACCGGCGCCAGCGCCACCCAGGAGCTCATCTCCTTCCAGGCGATCGGCGCGAAGGTGAAGATCGGCGGCCTCGAGATCGCCGGCGAGGCGCGGAACTTCGCCTTCATGGGCGACGGGTCGTTCAAGACGAAGCAGGGCTTCGGCGTCTTCCTCAGCGTCGGCTCGGCGACGGGCGACAGCTTCCAGTGGCCGTCGTTCCTGCCCGTCCGCATCGACGCGATCGGGATCCAGTGGGACGACATCGAGAACAAGCCCGGCGACTTCGTCCTGACGCTGTCGGCCAGCGTCACGTCGATCGCGGGCGTTCCCGGCCTCGAGATCTCCGGCTCGATCCAGGGCATCAAGATCCAGCCGTCGCTGCTGGCCCAGGGCAAGTTCCCGATCATCGGGATCGACGCGATCGCCGTCCGCGTCAAGGGCAACATGTTCGGCGGCCAGATCGACGCCGGCCTGCTCGGCGGCATCCTCAAGCTGGACGCGAACTACAACATCATCCCCGTCTTCGACACGAACACGCCGGTCGCGAAGCGGGTCTTCTACATCGGCATCGAGGGCGGCTTCTCGCTCGCCGGCATGGCCGGGTTCACCATCCGCGTCGGCCTCAGCGAGCTCGGCCCGCTGCAGGCGTTCATCAGCGTCGAGGTGCCCGGCGGCATCCTGCTCGAGCCGAACACCGGCCTGACGATCAACAACTTCGCCGCGGGCGTCGAGTTCTTCAAGACGCTGCCGTCGATCGAGGATCCGTTCGCGCTGCGCAACCCGGAGTTCGGGCTGCCGACGAACCTCACCGCCGACCAGTGGCTGACCGGGCTGCAGCAGCAGGTCGCCCTGCAGGCGCGCCGGATCGCGGAGAACCCGTCGATGAACGGCTTCCTCGCCGCGTTCACCGCGCCGATGACGATCACGGGCTCGGCGAAGATCTACTCGATCTACACGTCGCAGCAGGTCTTCAACGGCCAGGTGATCGTGAAGATCTCGACCGACGGCAAGTTCCTGATCGTCGGCAAGCTCAACTTCGCGGGCGACAACATCTCGCTGAGCGGCAAGCTCTACGCCGACCTCTCGAAGGTCTCGAGCGGCAACGTCACCGTGCTGTTCCTGGCCGACGTGCCCGACCAGGTCCGGATCCTGACCGTCTACGGCAAGCTCAAGATGGGCTTCCGGAACTCGAGCAACCAGGAGGTCACGTTCGACGTGGTCCTGCCGGGCTCGAGCTCCGCGGGCGGCTCCAGCCCGCCGACCCCGGCCGTGGCGGGCCCGTCGTCCGCCGGCGTCATCGACGTCAACGCGGCGAACAACAGCCTGCACGGCACCCAGCGCTACATCGACGTCGTCTACACGCCGCCCGCGGGCGCGACGCTCGACCACGCGTGGATCCTGAGCAACGCGAGCAAGGTCCACGTCAGCGGCACCGGCATCACCGGCGCGACGATCCAGAAGGTCGTCCCGATCGTGATGGTCGCCACCAGCGACGGCCTGCTGCAGGCGGTCGAGCTGACCGTCGTCACCGTGGGCGCGAAGAAGCAGGTCATGCGCGGCACCGACGTCGTCCTCACCTCCGACGACCTCAACGGCGAGATGAACGACACGCAGCTGCTGGCGGCGGCGATGCGCAAGACCGGCTCGAACCGCTTCCGCTACGTCCTGCAGGCGGGCGCCGCCTTCCAGCCCGGCGACGTCACCGTCAGCTTCGACGCGGAGGCGTTCAAGAACCTCGACGTGACGACCGACGCCGGACCGGTGCCGGGCGCCAAGAACGCCGCCGGCATCTCGCTCACCTTCAGGGTCAACGGCCCGACCGCCCAGATCGTCGACCCGACGAACGGGGGCACGATCGACGTCAACGTCCTCAACGACCGCAACTGGATCGACGTCCAGTTCCTCGTCCCGACGATCCCGGGCCAGACGATCGCGCTCGGCATCGACGCCGGCTCCGTCCTCGACCTGACGCCGGAGTTCATCCTCAACGGGCCGGGCGTCGGCACGATCCGCGTCGACGACTCGCGCGCGCCGGTCGAGCTGGACCCGACGGGCCTGCCGACCGGGTCGAAGAAGTTCCGCTTCTGGCTGACGGGCCGCTGGAACCCGGACGGCGGCGCGGTCTCTCTGACCTACCTGGCGGACAGCTGGTCGTGGAACCTCGAGCAGACGTTCACGCTCGGCTCGCAGACGCTCGACCTCAGCACCGGCGAGAACTTCCTGACGGTCGTCTTCCCCGACGCCGCCAACGTCAACGACGCGTCCGTCACCGACGTCCCGGGGTCGGCGGCGGACTCGGAGATCCAGATCGCGATCGTCGACCCGAACGACCCGAACGGGACGCTCACCTTCGGCACGTCGGTGACGCGCTTCGGCTGGCAGGTCGCGCTCGCCGCGGTCGCGCCGACCAAGCTCCAGGCCGGCGTCTTCCGCTACAAGCTGACGATCACCCCGAGCGGCACGCCGACGACCGCGACGCTGGTGCTCCAGTACAAGTTCAACGACGGCAAGTGGGGGACGGGCTCGTCCACCGACAACGGCGCCGCCTCCGACGCGTTCGAGAACCCGAACACGAACGCCGCGATCCGCCAGACGCTGATCCTGTCGCAGAGCCTGCCGACGACCATCCGCGTCACGTTCCCGCCGACCGAGCCGACCAGCGGCTTCACGCTCGACCACATCACCATCACGGATCCGGGGACCGAGTTCGAGGACCAGGACACGAACCGCGCGGGCGTCCAGCTCTACGTCGGCAACGGCTGGATCGTCACCATCGACGAGACGCGCGACCTCGTGCGCGTGCCGAACACGACGCAGTACGACGTGCCGATCCTCGTCACGTTCAACCCGGCGCCGACGGCGATGAGCGTCACGTTCACCCCGCTGCTCGACAAGACCGGCAACCTGACGGTCGGCATCGGCTTCACCGGCACGACGACGGGCGGCACCCAGGGCGCGACGACGGTGACGTCCGACACGACCAGCTGGCTGGCGTCGCAGGTCGGCGACTCCGTCAACAACCGCACCTTCCTCGACGTGAAGTTCTCGCCGGTCACCGGCTGGGACCTCGACCCGGCGACCATCGGCGGCGACGAGCTCGACCTCTTCGGCATCGGCGCCGGCGGCTTCAGCGCGACGGGCAACATCCCGGTCATCCGGGTGAGCTCGGACACGTGGCGGTACATGCTCGACGGCGACTTCGCGCCGGGCGCCGTCGAGGTCCGCTTCGCCGCGGCCACGTGGCAGTCCAAGCCGCCGTCGACCGGACCGCCGGCCAGCCCGATCTCCAACCTCGGCTTCAGCCGCACCTTCCTCGTCGCGGGCGCGACGGCGGACCTGGTGCGGACGATCCCCGCGACCGCGACCGCCGGCGAGAAGATCGTCGCGCTGGGCGGCGGGGCGATCGGCCTCGACCGGATCACGAGCCTCGGCTACCTCGAGGTCACGTTCCGCCCGAGCAGCGGCAACGCCGTCGACCACGGCTCCATCAACGGCGGCGAGCTCGAGCTCCGCAACGCCGCCGGCACGCTCGTTCCGTTCACCGGCGCGCCCGTCCGCGTCGGCCAGACCGACACCTACCGCTACACGCTCGGCGCGCCGCTCGCGCTCGGCAAGTACACCGTCACCTTCGTCGCGGGCAGCTTCGGCGACACGGCAGGGATCCCGAACCAGGTCGAGGTCGAGGAGCTCACCGTCGTCGCCGCGACCGCCGCGCTCGACGATCCGATCGCCGGCCAGGTCATCAACGCGGGCGACCTGAACGGCCGCGGCTACGTCGACGTGACGTTCGCCGGCACGACCGTCGACACCAAGACGCTCTTCGATGGCGACGCCGAGGTCACGATCTCGAGCAGCGCCGGCGACACGATCGTCGTCGACGCCAAGCCGCTGCAGATCAGCGGCACGGTGTTCCGGTACTTCTTCACCGGCTACAAGGGCACCGGCACCCTGACCGCGTCGGTCGTCGCCGGCTCGTTCAAGGACATCGCCGGCGCCACGGTCGGGCCCGACACGACCATGACGGCGACCGCCGGCACCCCGAACGTCGCGGGGCTGTGGCTCGACGTCGTGTTCTCCCCGACGCAGGGCGCGACGGTCAACGAGTCGACGATCGGCAGCGACGACTTCACGCTCTCCGGCGCAGGGTCCGAGAGCCTGGTGTTCTCGAGCGCGACCAAGGTCGACGCGACGACCTGGCGCTACTTCTTCACCGGCAAGGTCTCGACCGGCACGATCACCGCGACGTTCGTGGCCGGCAAGTGGGCCGACAGCGACGGCAACCTCGGCACCGCCTCGACGAGCTCGTTCAAGACGATCGCGCAGGCGCAGTCGTTCTTCATCGAGCTGTCCGGCGGGATCATCCTCGAGGCCGCCGGCCTGACGAGCGAGCCGCTGCTCGAGCTCAAGGCCGAGGTCCTGCTCGAGATCGACACGAACCGCAAGGTCTTCACGCTGACCTTCAGCGGCCAGCTGAAGATCATCAAGCTCGGCACCGTCGGCGCGACGTCCGGCCGCTTCGTGCTCGACATGGGCGGCGGCTTCAGCGCGGCCCCGCAGTTCTGGGGCGTCGCGACGCTCGAGACGAACTTCTCGGCCCTCGAGCAGTACGGGATCTACCTGTTCGCCAAGGGCACGCTGCAGATCAACACGACGACGGCGACGAAGACCGAGACGCTGGTGCTCAAGGGGCTCGGCCCGAACGGCTCGGACGTCACGCGCACGTTCACCCTGCGGCCGCTGTCCTTCGCGCTCGAGGTCGTCGGCCAGCTGCGCGTCCGCCCGCCCGGCACCAGCACCGACCTCGTCCGGCTCCAGGGCGGCTACTACATCTCGATCGACCCGGCGAAGGTCCAGATCTACGCCACCGCGGAGATCTCCTTCGGCGTCGGCGACGCCCAGCTGACCTACGGCGAGGCGACCGGGCTGATCGTGGTCTCGACCGGCCTCGAGGCCGGCCGCAACCCGGGCGTGGCGGGCTACGTCAAGGTCGGCGCGTCCGCGGGTCTCGGCCTGCCGGGCGTCGGGAGCCTGTTCAAGGTCAGCGGCAGCGTCTCGGTGATGTTCAACACGACGCTCCAGGACCAGACGTTCAAGATCCCGGACGCGTTCCTGCCGCTGCTCAAGCCGGGCGACCCGACCTCGATCACGATCTACGCGGCCGCGCCGGGCCTCGACGGCGCCAAGCGCCCGAACGCGCCTCCGGGGGGCGAGGTCTACGCCTCGGCGACGATCCAGGCCACGATCCAGATCGGGCCGCTCGTCCTCGACGGCTTCATCCAGATCCAGGCGGCCGCCGGGTCCGCGGGGCTGCGCCTCGCCGTGACCGGCCTGGTCGGCATGCAGCTGCAGCCGCTGGGCGCCTTCGGCGGCACGCTGAACCTCGAGATCACGCTCGGGCCGAACCCGTCGGTCGCCGGCCGCATCTTCCTGGCGCTGACCGCCAACGGCATCCCGGGGGTGAAGTTCAACGGCGAGTTCCTGCTCGAGCTGAACACCTCGGCGTCCGACGCGACGATCCAGACCTTCAAGATCAAGCGCGACGCGCAGGGCAACTTCGCGGGCTTCGAGCGCAACGCCGCCGGCGGCCTCGTCGTGACGACGCAGACGCTGGGCGTCCACGCCGGCTTCCGCCTGACCATGTCGGGCGAGCTCGTGGTGCTCGACACGCTCGTCATCCAGGGCCGCGTCGACTTCCGCGTGGAGCTGGCCGGTGCGGATCCGGGGATCGAGCTGATCGTCAACGGCAAGCTCGCACTCGAGCCGATCGGCGGCATCACGCTCACCGACAGCGGCTTCCGCATCACGAAGGAAGGCCTCGTCGCCCGCATCCAGGTCAGCCTCGGCGCGGAGTTCGGCTCGAAGATCGGCCTGAAGTTCTCGGTGTCGGCGCTGGTCGCCATCAACACGACCTCGCGCACGCAGACGCTCGGGACGAGCACGGTCGCCCGCGGCCTGACGATCCGCATCGACGGCTCGGTCGAGTTCCTCGGCTTCGCCAGCGCGAGCGGCTTCGTCGAGATCAAGCTCGGCCCCGAGGGCTTCGAGCTGACGTTCGGCGTCGGCTTCACCCTCGGCGGCCTCAGCTTCCGCGCCGACGGCGGCGCCGTCGTCCGCGGCGGGGCGAACCCCGGCTTCGCGCTCCTGCTGAACATCCACGCGACCGCCGACGCCACGGTCTTCGAGATCGACGCCAGCGGCACGCTCCAGCTCAACACGATGAACCGCACCGAGCTGGGAATCAGCCCGAAGACGTTCCTGCTCGACCTGCACGGCAAGGTCACGATCCTCAAGGTCATCTCGTTCGAGGCCGGCCTGCGCGTCGAGGTCAAGAACGGCGGCTGGTCGTTCCTGGCGACCGCGAGCTTCGACTTCTTCGGCATCGCGTCGCTGAGCGGCTCGCTCTACCTCGACTCGCGCGGCAACTTCGACTTCCAGCTCAAGGGCGAGATCGTCCTCGGCACGCGGTCGTTCGGCATCGTCGGCGAGTTCTCGATCCGGTTCCGCAACCAGGTCTCGATCGTCAACGCCAACCCGTACTACGTCATCGAGATCTCCGGCAGCGCGCGCGTGTCCGCGCGGCTGTTCGGCATCAGCTTCGGCGGGCTCGGCGTCAGCTTCTCGGCGAAGCTCGAGGGCTCCGGCGGGAAGGTGAAGGTCGAGCTCTCCGTGACCGTCGAGATCGACCTGATCCTCGGCACCGTCTCGAAGACCGCGACGTTCACGATCGGCTACATCGAGCTCGGCCCGCCGCCGATCTACCTGGGCGGCCAGCAGGGCTCGCCGCAGACCTGGCCGGAGAGCGGCGGGGACCTGTGGCTCAACTTCGGCGGCCGCACGAGCAACCGCGACATCGCGGAGGAGATCACCGACGAGGAGATCCTCATCGAGCAGATCGACGGCGACGCGACCAAGGGCACGATCAAGCTCGTCGCGTTCGGCCGCACGCAGATCTACCCGAACGTCACGAAGGTGATCGGCCGGTTCGGCGGCGGCAACGACATCGTCAAGATCGCCGACTCCGTCAAGGTCGCCGTCGACATCGACGGCGAGGACGGCAACGACGTCATCGTCTACGGCGGCAGCAACAACGCGTCGGTCCTCAAGGGCGGCAACAACGACGACCTGCTCGAGACGAGCGGGGCGGCGAACGTCCTCATGGAGGGCAACGACGGCAACGACGTCCTCATCCACACGGGCACGGGCACCGCGACGATGAAGGGCGGCGACGGCGCCGACCAGATCTTCGGCGGGACGACCAGCGACGTCCTCGAGGGCGGGGCCGGCAACGACGCGCTCGTCGGGCCCGGCAAGACCTTCAAGGGCGAGGGCGGCGACGACCTCATCCAGGTCCTCATCACGACCCTCGACGACCTGGTCATCGACGGCGGCACCGAGACCGACCGCCTCGAGATCACGCTCGGCGACACCGCGGACACGATCGACCTCAGCAAGCTGAGCGCCTCGTCGCTGCGGATGAAGCTCAACAACAAGGACCGCGACCTGCTGGGCATCGAGAAGCTGTCGATCGACGCCCGCGCCGGTGCCGACACGTTCGTCATCCGCGACATCCGGGACAGCGGACTGACCGAGCTGACGCTCGACCTCGGCAAGCGCGTCGTCATCAACGGCACGCGCAGCGAGACGAAGGGCACCGCGCCGAACACCTACACGCGCGAGGTCCCGAACGAGGTCGTCTCGCCCGACGTCAGCGGCGACTCGGTGACGATCTACGGCGGCGACGCCGTCGCGGACAAGTTCACGATGAGCCAGACGGGCGGCGTCATCACCGTCAACCGCGACCTGACGAACGGCACGACGCTCTACGACGTCCTGCTCAAGTCGAGCGTGCGCGGCGAGGGCGACAAGCTCACCATCGACGCCGGCAACGGGAACGACCTGCTCGACGCCTCCGGCCTCAACGCGGGCAACGCCGACCTCATCGCGGTGACGCTGGTCGGCGACGACGACAACGACACGCTCATCGGCACGAAGTGGAACGACGTCCTCAACGGCGGCCTCGGCAACGACACGTACACCGGCGGCTTCGGGCTCGACACGTTCATCGACGCCGGCGGCGCGTCGGACAAGCTCGTCGAGACGTTCGACCTCGACATGGGCCTGTTCGACAACGCGTTCATCGCCGGCTCGGTCGGGATCCCGACCGACGCGCAGCTCGACGCGGTGTTCGCGACGCTCGGCCTCGACGAGTCGACGCTGCTGCACATGGCCGGCGTGTGGACCGGCAGCTCCACCCTCGAGCTGACCGGCGGCATCTTCGAGCTGGCCGAGCTGACGGGCGGCGCGGCCGCGAACACGATCGTCATCGGCGACCGCGACGGCCTCATCAGCGTCGGCGGCAACGACGTCCCGGTCCGGCCGTGGGACGGCGACGTCACGATCGACGGCGCCGGCGCGCGCGACCTCGTCGTCGTCAACGCCGAGGGCGCCTCTGGCGCGCGCGTCCACGTCAACGACACCGGCGCGGCGGGCGCGAAGGACGAGCTGTACGTCAACGGCACGAGCGTCGGCGAGCTGGTCACGATCGGCACGGCGACCTCGCCCGCGCGCGGCGTCATCACGGTCGCCCCGGCGTCGTACGCGAACACGATCGTCGTCGACCACCGCGGCCTCGAGCGCGTCACCGTCTCCACGTTCGAGGGTGACGACCGCGTCGCGGTGAAGGCGATCGACGTCGACCTCCGCGTCCTCGCGGGCACCGGCGACGACGACATCGCGGTCGGCAGCAACGCCCAGGGCTCCGGCACCACGTTCACCAACACCGGCGGCACCGTCGACGCGATCCTCGCCCGCCTCCAGGTGACCGGCGGCAGCGGCATCAACGGGCTCTCCGTCGACGACGGCGCCGACACGTCCGACAACGTCGGCGAGCTGACCTCGACCACGATCAGCGGCCTCGACATGCGGCTCGTCGGCGGCGCCCCCAACAGCGGCGTCATCGACTACCTCGCGTTCTCGTCGCTGACGATCGCGCTCGGCACCGGCGACGACACGTTCCTCATCAAGAGCACGCACACCGGAACGACCGAGATCACCGGCAACAACGACACCGGCGACACGATCTACGTCCAGTCGATCTCCGCGCCGACGCGGATCGACGCCGGCGCCGGCGACGACGTGGTCAAGGTCGGCAGCACCGCCGGCAACGCCGTCGCGTCGCCGGGCAACCTGCTCGGCATCACCGCCGCGCTCGAGATCATCGGCGGCGCCGGCGAGGACAAGATCTACTTCGACGACACCGCGACGACCAGCGACAACATCGGCGTGCTGACGCCGGAGTTCCTCGCCGGCCTGGGCATGGTGCTCAACGGCACCGCGTCGAGCGTGCCGCGCGTCCAGGAGATCAGCTTCGAGAACGCGACCGGCGGCACGTTCAAGCTCGGCGTCACGGGCAAGGGCACGACCGCGGCGATCGCGTACAACGCGACGGCGGCGGCCGTCCAGAGCGCGCTCGAGACGATCCTCGGCGCCGGCAACGTCACCGTCACGAAGACCGGCGGCCGCTGGACCGCCACCTACCGCAACGCGCTGGCGGGCGACGCCGGCCGCCTCCTCGCGCCGATCACGATCGACGGGTCGCAGCTGACCGGCAGCAGCGTGACGACGCTCGTCGCCGACGTCCCGGCGATGCCGAGCCTCGTCCAGGTCATCACGGTCGCCAACGCGGTCGACGGCCGGTTCAAGCTCGTCGTCGGCAGCGAGGAGACGACCGAGCTCGACTTCGACGCGAGCGCCGCCAAGGTCCAGTCCGCGCTCGAGGCGCTGACGTCGATCGGCGCCGGCAACGTCGCGGTCACGAAGGCCGGCACCCGCTGGGTCGTCGCCTACCGCGGCGCGCTCGCCGGCGCCGCCGGCCGCGCGCTCGCCGGGTTCACGTTCGCCGAGTCGGCGCTCTTCCCGCTCGTCGCGGCGCCCGGCCAGTCGCTGGTCAAGACCGTCGGCACGATGACCGACGGCCGCCTCGACTACACGGGCTTCGAGGAGATGGAGCTCAACCTCGGCTCCGGCAACGACGTGCTCAACGTCGACGGCACGCTCGGCGACGGCATCTCCGGCCGCAAGACGACCGTCAACGCCGGTCCGGGCGCCGACCGCATCTTCGTCGAGACGACCGGCAGCGAGACCCGGATCAACGGCCAGGCCGGCGACGACTGGCTCGTCGTCAACGCGCTCGCGGCGCTGCCGCGGCCGTACAACGAGGTCGTCACCCAGACGCTGACGCTCGACGGCGGCGCGAACTCCGACACGACCGTCGTCACGCTCTTCGGCAAGGGCAACACGACGATCGCCGCGCTCGACACCGTCTACGACGGCGGCACGAACCGGCTCTTCGTCTACGGCTCGGCCGACAACGACGACTTCCTGTTCCGCACCGGGCTCATCGCGCTGCTGAACACGAAGGACCAGTTCAACCGCTACACGCTCGCCGAGAAGGTCACCTACTCGACCGGCATCAACGGCGGCGTCGTGGTCAACGGCCTCGACGGCAACGACGGCTTCTACCTGGACGACGCGTCCGCCTCGCTCGTCGTCAACGGCGGGTCGGGCAACGACTTCTTCCAGGTCGGCCAGCTCTACACCAACTACGTCGCCAACGCCGACTTCCCGGCCACCGACTTCGAGAACACGACGCGCGGCCTGCTCACACCGGGCGTGTCGGTCGGCGCGATCATCAACGGCGGCACCGGCGACGACACCTTCCAGATCTTCCGGAACAAGGGCCCGCTGCAGCTGTTCGGCGAGGCCGGCGACGACACGTTCATCATCCGGACGTTCATCAACAAGGACAAGTCGACGACGGTCGACTCCGGCGGCGGCCGCGACTTCATCACCTACGTGGCGAACGCGCCGGTCTCGATCGACGGCGGCGACGGCTACGACACGGTCGTCGTGGTCGGCACCGAGGAGCGCGACACGTTCGTCATCACGTCGAACGGCGTGTACGGCGCCGGCCGCTTCATCTCGTACCTCAACGTCGAGAACCTCGTCATCGAGGGCATGGAGGGCGACGACACCTTCTACGTGCTGTCGACGAACCCGAACGTCGAGACGAGCATCTTCGGCGGCCTCGGCAGCGACACGGTCAACGTCGGCACCGACGCGCCCGCCGTCCAGGCGAACGACCTGCTCGGCCACAGCGGGCTGCTCGGCCACACGGTCACGAGCAACGTCGAGGCCTCGAACATCCTGTGGGTCCCGGTGCCGGTCGACGGCATCGGCGCCGAGATCGTCGACAGCGACGCGCCGGGCGTGATCATGACCCCGCTCGTCGGCACGCTGACGGTCTCCGAGGGCGGCTCGTCGCAGCTCTACACCGTCGCGCTCGCGTTCCCGCCGACCACCGACGTCGAGATCACGCTGACGGTCCCGCCGCCCTCGCCGTCCGACGAGGCGATCCGGTCGAAGTCGGTGCTCCTGTCGCTCGACGGCACGACGTGGCAGAGCTCGGTGACGCTCGTGTTCGCGAAGGGCGCGGCGATGACGGTGGTCAAGAACGTCTTCGTCAAGGCCGACTTCGACCTGTCCTCCGAGGGCATCCGCGTCGCATCGCTGCTCGGCATGGTCATCGGGCGCGTCAGCGGCACCGCGACGGGCGGCACCGCGACGACGCTGACGACATCCGGCACGCCGTTCGCGGGCCTGACGCTGCCGGGGACCGAGCTGGTCATCACCGGCGGCACCGGCTCCGGCCAGGTGCGCAAGGTGCTGTCGGGGACCGGCAGCTCGCTGACGGTCGACAAGGCGTGGGACGTCACGCCGGACGGCACGAGCCTGTACATGCTCCGCGGCGTCGGCAACTACGCCGGGCTCCAGATCCCGATCACCGGCACGCGCGTCCTCGACGACGACGCCGTCGGCGTCGTGATCACCGAGCAGTCCGGCGGCACGCGCGTCATGGAGGGCGACGCAGTCGGGACGACGTACACGGTCCGCCTGATGAAGGCCCCGCTCGCGCCGGTCACGGTGACGATCAAGCCCGACGGCCAGGTCGTCGTCGGCGGCAGCGGCGTGAACGTCGCGAACGGCATCGGCACCGTCACGTTCGCCATCGGCGAGTTCGAGAAGACGATCACCGTCACGGCCAAGCCCGACAGCGACATCGAGGGCTTCCACTTCGGCTACATCGATCACACCGTCGCGAGCACCGACACGTACACGGGCACCGTCGCCGGCACGACGGCGCGCATGGACGAGTTCTACGCGGCTCTCGCGGACGTCGGCACCGCGACCGGCGGCCTGCGCGGCATGTACGTGCGCATCACGTCGGGCACCGGCGCCGGGCAGATCCGCCCGATCTGGACGAACGCGCAGACGACGCTCAACGGCGCGCCGGTGAACCTCGTCGTGACCCAGGGCGACTGGGACGTCAAGCCGGGCACGGACAGCACGTTCGAGATCTACGGCTACAGCTCGCCGTCGGTCGCGAAGCTCGACGGGACGATCACGCAGGTCAGCGGCGACCGGAAGACCGTCACGATCACGCTGAAGGAAGGCTCCGTGGCGCCGGCGGTCAACGCGCTCGTCGGTGCGACGCTGCGGCTCGCGACGGGGACGGGGAACCGCTTCTACCGGACGATCGTCGCCAACACCGCCGACACGATCACCGTCGACGCGCCGTGGGCCAGCGGCGACGTGGCCAACGGCGTCGACGTCGCCGTCCAGGGCGTGCCCGGGCTGCTCATCGACCGCGTCGCGGCGTACGTCGCCGACGACGACACGCGCGGCGTGATCATCACGGAGAGCGACGGCGCGACCCGGGTCGTCGAGGGCGGCGCGACGGACACGTACACCGTGCGGCTGACGCAGGCCCCGAGCGCGGGCGAGACCGTCAAGGTGAAGATCAAGGCGCTGCCGACGCAGACGTTCAACGCGGCCGTCGGCGAGACGAGCCTGAAGAACGAGGTGCAGCTCGAGATCAGCCTCAACGGCGTCGACGGGTGGGCCGCCGATCTCGAGCTCAGCTTCACCGACCTCTCCACGAAGACGGTCTACGTCCGGGCGAAGGACGACTCGTTCGTCGACGGCGGCGACTACCAGGCGTTCCCGGACCGGGCGAACCGCGTGAACCTCGTCCAGGGCCCGCTCTATGTCGGCGGCGGCACGAACCAGAACGCCACCTACAACCTCGATCTCACGAACTACCTGCCGGTCATGCTGCCCGGCGAGTCCTCGGGCAACCCGCTGATCCCGGCGACGAGCACGTTCAACGTCGACGAGACCAAGCAGGTCGACACGCTGAACGTCTTCAACACCGACAGCCCGGCGAACGACGTCGGCCTGCTGACGCCGTCGCGGCTCAGCGGCCTCGGGATGGGCCCGGACACGATCATCGGCGGCCGGTCGCTGAAGGGCGGCATCACCTACGGCGCCCGCGACGGCAGCTGCGCGACGACCTCGTCGCAGGACTGCATCGAGGCGCTGAACATCCACCTCGGCTACGGCAACGACTTCTTCGGCGTCCCCGGCACGCACCTCGGCACGACCGCCATCTGGGCCGGCCGCGGCAACGACGTCCTCGGCCTGCGGTCGATCGCCGGCCACACCGCGGTGTTCGGCGAGCAGGGCGACGACCTCGTCCGCATCGGCACGCAGGTCCCGGTCACGCCGGCCGACCCGACGACCTTCACCGGCACGCTCGACCAGATCCGGGCCGCGCTCGCCGTCGACGGCGGCACCGGCTTCGACCGCGTCGTCGCCGACGACACGTTCGACCTCGAGGGCAACCTCGGGACGCTGACGCCGACCACGCTGACCGGGCTCGACATGGTCTCCCGCGCCGGCCTGGACCGCCTCTACGCGCTGCGGATGCAGAACGCGCAGACGCTGACGATCACGATCGCCGGCATCGGCTTCATCGACATCCCGGTGGCGACGCTGATCAGCGCGACCGACCCGGCCGCCTACCTCGCCGGCGTCCTGCAGCAGCTCATCTACCCGGGCACCGTCCAGGGCACGACGGCCTTCTCCTGCGGCCTGAACGCTCCGAAGCAGAGCCGCTGCTCGCAGAGCGTCTTCGTCTGGCAGGTCGGCAACGACTTCCTCGTCGGCCTCCGCGGCGAGCAGCAGGGCGAGCTCTCGCCGCCGGTCTTCGCCTTCGACCGCAACCCGGCCTACAACGCGACGACCGAGCTGCGGGTCAACGGCCTCACGTACTACGGCCTCGAGGTCCTCGACCTCGGCCTGGGCCCCGGCGACGACGTCCTCAACATCCAGGGCACCGGCGCGACCTACAACACGAACATCGCCTTCGGCGAGGGCAACGAGCGGGCGTACGTGTCGTCGCTCGCGAACGTCGGCCTGCTCGAGAAGCCGGACTACCTGCCCGGCACGCTCGACTTCATCTTCGGCACGCTGAACCTCGACTTCGGCACCGGCCGCCACCAGCTGCTCATCAGCGACGAGGCGTCGACGGCCGGCGACGACGCGGTCATCACGCGCACGCGGCCGACGGCGATCGCCAAGGACGGCCGCCCGACCGCCGGCGGCGAGATGGCCAACGCCGACATCTACATCGTCGGCCTCGCGCCGCGGCCGATCACGTACCGCACCGACGCCGCGGGCACGCTGGCCGACGGCGTCACGATCTGGACCGGCTTCGGCAACGACAAGCTGCTCGTCGACGCAACGCACAAGCGCGCCGGCGTCCAGACGATCACGAGCCTCAACACCGGCCTCGGTGACGACGAGGTCCAGGTCGCGCTGAGCTCGACGCTCGACGACACCTTCGTGCTCAACACGCAGGGCGCGTACGAGCAGGTCCTGCCGGGCGTCTCGCTCTTCGGCGGCGACGACCTGCTGCCGGCCGACCAGGTCCTCGGCGTCACCATCGGCGGCGCCGCGCTCACCGCCGGCCAGTTCTTCGGCAACGCCACGCTGGACGAGGTCGGCCTGACGCAGAGCCCGCGCCTGACCGGCGGGACGTGGCAGACCACGGGCATCTCGACGCGCCGCTACCTCGCCGAGGTCCTCGAGACGCCGGCCGGCGCCAACGGCGCGATCACGCTGACCCTCACCACGGCGCTGCAGGCCGGCGACGTGCTCACCGTCTGGGTCAACGGCGTGCTCACGCCGCAGCCCGTCGTCCCGGCCGGCCAGGACATCACCATCAACGCGATCGGCAAGGCGCTCGTCCGGGTCCTCATCACGCGCGACGGCACCGCGACCTTCACCGGCCCGCAGGTCACGGCGTCCGACAAGGACAAGGTGCGCGGCGGCAGCTCGACGCTTCCGCTGATCGTCTTCGGCGGCCAGGACGACGACGACCTCGAGGGCGGCCAGGGCGGCGACCTCATCTTCGGCGACCGCGGCCGGGTGCTCTTCTTCGAGACCGTCAACGGCGTGGCCACCGTCCCCGTCATCGCCGGCCCGGGCATCGACGGCGCCGCGCTGGCGACGCTCGAGGCGGCCGCCAAGACGGTCGTCGGCCACGGCGGCCCGGGGGACAAGACCTCCTACGGCACACCGCTCCCGATGGGGCTGATGATCAGCGTCGACACGCTCATCGGCGGCGACGACAAGATCAACACCGGCCTCGGCGACGACCGCGCGGTCGGCGGCGCCGACGCCGACACGATCAACGTGGGCGAGGGCAACAACGTCGTCATCGGCGACAACGGCTTCGTCGACATGGCCGTCGTCGACAAGAACGCGGCCGACATCGACCGCATCTGGAGCACCGACCCGAACACGGGTGGCAGCGACGACATCACCACCGGCGCCGGCACCGACATCGTCATCGCGGGCGAGGACGGCGAGAAGATCGTCGAGACCCGGACGGGCAACGACGTCGTCCAGACCGTCGTCGCCACGACGCTCAAGGGCGACAAGGTCAACGCCGGCGGCGGGCGCAACGTCGTCCTCGGCGACAACGGCAAGGTCACCTCGGCGGTCGCGGACACGTCGCGCTTCGGCTCGCTGCCGATCACGCTGGGCATCGTCGAGACGACCGACCCGCAGATCGGCGGCGGCGACGCCATCACCACCGACGGCGGCGACGACGTCGTCCTCGGCGGCATCGACGGCGACACGATCAACGCCGGCGACGGCACGAACGTGGTCCTCGGCGACAACGGCTACGTCGACTGGACGGCGCAGGAGCGGTTCCCGACCATCGCCGGCGGCAAGCTGGAGGGCGACGACCTCGACCCGGCCGACATCGACCGCATCTGGTCGACCGCGACCGACGACGGCGGCAGCGACGCGATCACCACCGGCAGCGGCGACGACGTCGTCATCGGCGGCGAGGACGGCGAGACGATCGAGGACGCCCAGATCACGACGCACTCGGCGCAGGCGCCGACCACCGTCACGACCGGCACCACGGGCGACACGATCACGACCGGCGCCGGCCGCGACACGGTCTTCGGCGACAACGCGCGGATCTCCGCGTCGCAGTTCAACACCGCGCCGACGACGAACGTCCCGATGACCTTCGCCGTGCTCGAGAGCACCGCGCTGAACACCGGCGGCGACGACGTCATCAACACCGGCACCGGCGAGGACGTCGCGATCGGCGGCGCCTTCGACGACACGATCGACGCCGGCGCCGACGACGACCTCGTCCTCGGCGACGCGGTGCGCCTCGTGGTCCGCTTCGACGCGAACGGCAACCGCGTCCTGACCGATCCGCGGTTCCAGTCGCTGCTGACCGGCCTGATGTACATCTTCGACGGCACCGACCTGAGCGGCCGCCTGAACCTCCCGGCCGACACGCTGCTGGAGTCGACGTGGCGCGCCTACCGCGATCCGGACGGCAACGGCCTCGCGATCCCGCTGTGGGTCTCGTACCGGATCGTGGAGCTGTGGCACACCGACCAGATCCAGGCGGGCACCGACGCGACCGCCGGCCCGGACAGCTTCGGCGACGACTACCTCGCCGGCGGCACCGGCCACGACTCGATCTTCGGCCAGCTCGGCGACGACGTCATCCAGGGCGACGGCTCGATCGCCGGCAAGCTCGCGGGCGCGCCCGTCAAGGCGGTCCGCGTCGACGACGGCGCCGGCGGCACCGTCCTGACCGTCGTCGGCTCGGTCGAGAACGCGCTCGACGGCGACGACTACATCGAGGGCGGCGGCGGCTCCGACACGATCTTCGGCGGCCTCGGCCAGGACGACCTGATCGGCGGCTCGTCGAGGCTCTACAGCCTCGATCAGGCGACCGAGCGGCCCGACGCGGGCGATCGCATCTTCGGCGGCGCGGGCACGCGGATCAGCCAGAACTACCTCGTCGCCTCCGGCGACACGATCTACGCCGACCGCGCGACGCGCGACGCCGACGCGATCGCCGGCGACAACGCGAACATCTTCCGGATCGTCGGCATCAACGGCGGCGACCTCGGCGGCCTGACGCTGCGCTTCAACTGGGACGGCGACCAGACGATCAACGCGACGATCAACGGGATCCTCGTTGCGCTCACGATCGACCAGTACGCCGCGCGGGCCATCGTCGTGCGCGGGATCGAGCTGCTCGACTACACGCCGGGCGGCCCGGACCGGCAGGGCGCGGGCGTCCTGACCTCCGACCGCGGCGGCAACGACGAGATCCACGGCGAGAGCGGCGTCGACTCGATCTACGGCGCCAAGGGCGACGACGTCCTCTTCGGCGACAGCGAGGACGACGACCTGATCGGCGGCTGGGGCAACGACTGGATCTCCGGCGGCGCCGGCGAGGACGGCGTCCTCGGCGACGACGGCCGCATCCTGACGAGCCGCAACGGCACGACCGCCGAGTCGCTGTTCGGCATCGCCGGCCTGCTCACGAGCGACGCGGACACGCGCACGGCCAACGGCAACGTCCTGAACGAGCGCATCACGACGCCGGGCGAGATCCAGGTCGCCTACATCAACCTCGCGGGCCGGCTGAACAAGACGGTCGACCTGACGCCGTTCAACGTCCAGCTCTACAACCCGCTCAACACCATCCAGGACCCGCTGTGGCGTCCGGCCTACGCCGACGACATCATCTTCGGCGGCCTCGGCGACGACTTCCTGCACGGCGGCGCCGGCGACGACGCGGTCTCGGGCGCCGAGGCGCTGCGCGCGGACTCGACCGCCACGCAGGGCTGGCTGATGGCGGGCAGCGCGGCGAGGCGCAGCGACTTCCTGTCCCCGTACAACCCGGGCAACGCGCTGGCGTTCGCCAACGGCGAGTTCGCGCTCTACGACGAGTTCGACCCGCGGGCCGAGATCCGGCTGCAGGGCCCGGGCGGGTCGCTCCGGTTCTTCCTGACGAACGCGATCGACGAGGGCCCGGCCCAGACCGCGACGGTCGACGGCACGCCGAAGACCGTGTACTCCGACGGCAACGACGTCGTCTTCGGCGACCTCGGCAACGACTGGCTCGTCGGCGGCACCGGCCGCGACACGCTGTGGGGCGGCTGGGGCAACGACCTCCTGCAGGCGGACGACGACCTGACCTCGTCGCCGGCCAACCAGACGCCCGACACGCATCCGGACTACGAGGACCGCGCCGTCGGCGGCGCCGGCCTCGACGTCCTGATCGGCAACACGGGCGGCGACCGGCTCATCGACTGGGTCGGCGAGTTCAACTCGTACATCGTCCCGTTCTCGCCGTTCGGCATCGCGACCGTGAGCCGCCAGGTGCCGCCGGGCCTCTACGACTTCCTCTACGTGCTGGCGAAGGCGCAGGGCGCCGATCGCACCCGCGCGAGCGACACCGGCGGCGACCCGGCCCGCAACGGCGAGCCGAACGGCGAGATCGGCCTCATCACCCAGCAGGACTCGTCGCTCTGGCAGGAGCAGACCGGGGGCCCGCGCGATCCGCAGCCCGGCAACGTCCCCGGCGGGCGCCGCGACGTGCTGCGCTCGGCGAGCTTCGACGACGCCACGATGCAGGGCTTCTTCGTCGACAGCGGCACGTTCACCCCGACGGGCGGCCGGCTGAGCGTCTCGGCGACGGCCCTCGGCGGCGACGCGGTCAGCGTCTTCTACGTCGACGACTACCTCCCGATCTACTACGAGGTCCGCGCGTCGATCAGCACGCAGAAGCCGCTCGCGGGCTGGAACGCGAACGCGTACGTCATCTTCGACTACCTCAGCCCGACCAACTTCAAGTTCGCCGGCATCGACGTGTCGCTGAACAAGTTCGTGATGGGCCAGCGCGACGCGACCGGGTGGAAGGTGCTCGCTCAGTCGCCCCTCCAGGTCAAGCCGGACACCTGGTACGACGTCCTCGTCGCGGTGAACGGCACCACGGTCAGCGTGGTGGTCGACGGGGCGACGGCCTTCACGTACACGTTCCCGACGCAGATCGTCAACGGCGTCGTGTCCGCGCTCAACAAGGGCATGATCGGCGTCGGCTCCAACAACGCGCGCGGCCAGTTCGACAACATCGCGGTCCAGGTCCTGCCGCCGCAGATCACGCTCGATCGCACGGAGAACTTCGACAGCTCGCCGCCGCCGCTCTTCCCGGCGCCGTCGTCCGGCTCGTGGACGACGTCCGGCGGCCGGTACACGACGACGGCCGGCACGACCCCGTCGATGAGCGCGGGCAACGTCGGGCGCGCGCTGGACTACTCGGCCTACGTCGAGCTCTCGGCGACGATCCGGACGACCGGCACCGGCGGGATCTTCTTCGACGCGTACCCGAAGCGCGGCGAGTGGAAGTTCGCGGCCATCGACGTCGTCGGCCAGCGCGTCGTCATCGGCCACATGTCGAGCCGCGGCCTCGTCATCGACGCCCTCGTCTCGCGGGCTCTGACCGCCGGCGCGGACGTGACCCTCGCGCTGACGCTCAAGGGCGCGAGCGTCTCGGTCAGCGTGAACGGCATCTTCGCGGTGAGCTTCGGCTTCAACGCGGCGCTCGCCGACGGCGCGTTCGGCACGCTCGGCCTCTCGGGCACGACGTCCTTCGACAGCTTCCGCATCCGGACGAACGACCCGTCGTTCCCGCCGTCGTCGCCGACGACGCTGCCCGCGGTCTCCGCCAACAGCACCGGCGTGATCGAGGGCAACAGCGGCACGAAGCAGGTCGCGATCCTGCTGACGCTCTCGCAGCCGGCTCTGGGCGGCGAGACGGTTCGCTGGGCGACGGCGAACGGCACTGCGACGGCCGGGAGCGACTTCATCGCCGGCTCCGGCACGGTGACCTTCGCCGCCGGGGCCACGAGCGCGACGGTCTTCGTGACGGTCAACGGCGACGCCACGTGGGAGAACGACGAGACGTTCGCGATCGTGCTCTCCGACGTCACGGGGCTGACGCTCGGCGCGACCACGGCGCTCGTCACGGTCCAGAACGACGACGCGGCGGCCGTCCCGTCCGTCTCGGTGGCGGCGACGACGCCGTCCGCGAGCGAGTCGGGTCCGGTGGCCGGCAAGTTCACCGTGAGCCGCTCGTCCTCGGCCGGCGCCGTCGCGATCGCGCTGCAGTGGGGCGGCACGGCGACGAGCGGCGACTACACGGTCTCGGTCACCGGCGGCACGCTGTCGGCCGACCGCCTGACGCTGACGCTCGCCGACGGCGCCGCCAGCGCGGTCATCACGATCACGCCGGTCGCCGACACGGCCACGGAGGGCACCGAGACGGTGACCCTCGCGATCGGTGCGAGCAGCGCCTACACCACCGGGTCGCCGTCGTCGGCGACGGTGTCGATCGCCGACGCGACGACGACGCCTCCGCCCACGACGCCGTCCGTGTCGATCGCCGACGCCACGATCACCGAGGGCAACAGCGGCACCACGAACGTCACGCTGACGATCACCCTGTCGGCCGCCTCGACGTCGCCGGTGACGGTGACGATCGCCACGGCGAACGGCACCGCGCTGGCCGGCAGCGACTACCAGGCCAAGACGGCGACGGTGACCATCGCCGCGGGGGCGACGAGCGCGACCCTGACCATCGCGATCACCGGCGACACGACGAACGAGTCGAACGAGACCTTCACCGTCTCGATCACCGGCGCGACGGGCGCGACGATCGCCCGCAAGACCGGGACCGTGACGATCGTCAACGACGACAAGCCGGGCAACGCCAAGAGCCTCACCGCCACGAGCGAGGGCCCCGGCACGACGTCGACGCTGTCGCTCGACGCCGCGAAGACGCTGCTGCGCCGCGCCGTCGCGCTGTGGGTCGCCGCCGGCGCCGCGCCCGGCCAGTTCTCAGGCGTGCGGCTCGAGATCGGCGAGCTCGGGGGCCGCGCGCTCGCCGAGACGACCGGGACGACGATCGTCCTCGACGCGAACGCCGCCGGGTGGGGCTGGTGGACGGGCAAGTCGGCGCCGAAGTCCGGCGACGTGGACCTCCTCACGGTGCTCGTCCACGAGCTGGGCCACGTGCTCGGCCTCGAGCACAGCGACGAGGGCGTCATGGAGGCGGAGCTCGCGCCCGGCGTCCGGCTGCTGCCGATCTCCATCGGCGTCAAGGCGCGCAAGAAGATCAGCGCCCGCCGCCACGCGAAGACGAAGCGCCACGCTCACGGCAAGCGCGCTCGTGCGCACCGTCACGAGACGAAGCGTTAGGACATCCGTCTAGTCGGGCGCTCCAACCGTCAAGCCGGTGGGTTACGGTCGGCGTGATGCCCCGGAGCTCCCTCGTCGCCGTTGCCGCGGCGCTCACCCTGGCGCTGCCCGCTGCCGCAAGCGCCCAGACCACGACCGTCGGATCGCTGACCGACCCCGTCAACCAATGGCTGCCGAGCACGCCCGACGCCACCTGGACGTACGAGTGGTTCGACACGGGGTACGCGCCGCGCCACACGCGCGAGGTCTACACCGTCAAGCAGAACGAGCAGACCGCGTTCCGCCTCGCGTGGACGACCGCGGGCCAGAACAACCCCGAGGACGCGGTCGAGAGCGAAGGCGAGATCGACTACCGCCGCACCGACGCGGGGCTCATCAACCTCAACTGGGCGAGCACGCCGCCGCCCGCCGAGTTCCCGATCCTCTGCGCCGCCAGCGCGAACTGCTCGAACAGCCTGTCGAGCACGCACTACCAGCTCATCTGGGGCAACCGGTCGCCCGTCCTGCTCGAGCCGCTGGTTCGCGACGCGCGCTGGAACACCGTCGGCGGCGCGAACAGCGACGTCTCCAGCGCGAACCGGTACCTCGGCCATGAGGCCGTGAAGGTCCGCGCGTTCCCGGCGCCCGTGCAGGCCGCCGTCGTGGAGTCCGAGCTGACGCAGGCCGGCGCGCTCGGCGACCCGTACGGCAGCGGCACGCGCAAGGTCTGGTGGGTCCGCGGCGTCGGCCCGGTGAAGATCCAGTTCCGCCATCGCGGCGGGGAGCTCACCGAGTCGGAGCTCGTCACGACGAACCTGACGCCCAAGCCGCTCCCCTCGGACGCCGACCTCATGCCGCTCAACAAGGGCGACAAGATGCGCTTCCGCTGGCGCAACTCGAAGCACATGAAGCGCTGGTCGACGCAGGACTTCACGGTCAGCCAGGTCGTCAACAACACCGCGCGCGTCGACGTCAAGGAGGTCAAGGGCCCGATCCGCGTCCGCGGCGCCTACGTCTTCGCCTCCCGGCTGAGCGGCGTCACGAACATCTCCGGCTTCACGCGCGCGGTCTCGCGGGCGAAGTGGCCGGCGCTCGGGCCGCTGTCGCAGCCCAAGGACAAGCGGCGCCACTTCTTCACGCCGTTCGACCTCATGGCCTTCGGCTTCAACCCGGTGCTCCCGGCGTACGCGGAGAAGGGCCAGGTCTGGAAGGGCATCGCGGGGTCGAGCGACCACCGCACGTTCGGCGTGCTCGGCACGTCCCAGGTGCTCGGCGTGGAGCCCATTCGGACGAGGCTCGGCCGTGTGAACGCGACGGTCGTCCAGTCGACGCTGACGCAGAACGCGTTCCGGTTCGGCAGCGGCACCCGCACGATGTGGTTCGCGAGCGGCAAGGGCCTCGTGAAGCTCGTCTTCCGCCACCGCGACGGCAGCGTCTCGACGGTCGAGCGGCTCAAGTAGCGATGGCGCGCGCGCTGCTCGTCCTCCTCGTGGCCGGCGCGCTGGCGGCGGCCGGCTGCGGCGGCGGCAACGACGAGCGCGACGGTGTCGAGCAGTACATCAAGGACGCCAACGCGATCCAGAAGGCGGCGGCGCCGAGCGTCGCGGAGGCCAACCAGACGTACGCGCAGTTCTCCAAGAGCGAGCTGACGGCGATCCAGGCCGACCTCGACCTCACCTCCGCCGAGGCGTCCATCCGGGCGACGCGAGCGAAGCTCGCGGGGCTGCATCCGCCGGCGGCCGCCTTGGCGCTGCACCGGCGGCTGCTCGAGGTCTACGACCTCAACGCGGACTTCGCCGACGAGAGCACGAAGCTCGCGCGGTACCTGCCGGCGGCGCGGCGCGCGCTGCGCCCGCTGCAGGCGATCGGCGACAAGCTGCGCGCGCGGCTGCGCGCCGCGAAGACGCCGGCGCAGCAGGCCGACGCGCTCGACCGCTACGCCCGCGGCGCCTACGGGCAGCTCAACCAGATGCGCGAGCTCGACCCGCCGCCCGTGCTGCTCGCCAGCCACCGCAACCAGCTGCAGCGGCTGTTCGACTCGAGCAAGCTCGCGTGGCGGATCCGCACGGCGACGCTGGCCCGCAACAGCAAGCGGGTCGCCGCGCTGCTGCTGCGGTTCCGCGAGGTCAACTCTCGCGCGCGGCCCACCCGGCTGAACCGCGACGCGGTGCGCGCGTACGACGAGCGCTACCGCGACATCACCGCCGCGGTCACCGCGATGCAGCAGGAGCAGATCCGGCTTCAGCAGCGGTTCGCCTAGGCTGCGCGGCGTGCCCGATCTGACCGCCGTCTTCGCCGACGTCGTCGCCCGCGCGCTCGCGGAGGACGTCGGCGACGGGGACGTCACCACGCAGGCCACCGTCGCGCCCGGCACGCGCGCCCGCGCGCGCATCGTGCAGAAGGCGCCGGGCGTGATCTTCGGCCTGGAGGGCGCCGAGCTGGCGTTCCGGTCGCTCGATCCGGACGTGCGGCTGGAGCGGCTCGCGGGGGAGGGCGAGTGGCGCGAGCGCGGCGAGGTGCTGGCGATCGAGGGCACCGCCGCAGGGATCCTCACCGCCGAACGGACCGCCCTGAACGTCCTCGGGCGGTTGTCCGGCATCGCGACCGCGACGGCGCGCGCCGTCCGGCTCGTCGAGGGCACCCGCTGCCGGATCCTCGACACGCGCAAGACCACGCCGGGGCTGCGGCTGCTCGAGAAGGCCGCGGTCGCGGCCGGCGGCGGCACGAACCACCGCGTCGGCCTCTTCGACGCGTTCCTCATCAAGGAGAACCACATCGCCGCGGCCGGCGGGATCACCGCTGCGGTCGAGCGGGCCCGTGATGCGCGGCCCGACCTGCTGCTCGAGGTCGAGGTGCGCGACGAGGCGGAGGTCGACGAGGCACTCGCCGCCGGCGCGCCGCGACTTCTGCTCGACAACATGACGCCCGACCGCATGCGCGCGGTCGTCGGCCGCGTTGCCGGGCGTGCCGAGCTCGAGGCGAGCGGCAACGTCACGCTCGACAACTTGCGCGCGGTCGCCGAGAGCGGCGTGGACTTCGTGTCCCTCGGTGCTTTGACGCATTCCGCGCCCGCGCTCGACTTGTCGTTGTTGATCGAGGCGTAGGTCGGGTCGGGTCCCGGCGCGCCGGCTCGCCGTTTGACCTTCTTCCGCGTGCTCGCGGGGGGCCGGCGAGGATGGAGGTTCTGCGGTTCGTGGTCGGTCGGTCCGTCGTCCGCGCGCCAGTGGGGTTAGCAACGTGCTACACCGCCCACCCGCGTCCGCGCCTCGTTGTCTGGCGTCGCGCCTCTTACGCTCCGTCGCCCCGGCCGTCCCGGGCCCGGGCGTGGGCCGCTGGGCACCGGTTTCGCCGAAAGCTTCGTGCACCACCGTCCGTTCCGGCAGGCGCCGTGCACGTTCCTTTCGCATAGCGAAAGGAACGTGCACCGCCATCGCCCGCGGCGTCGGCGGTGCACATTCCTTACGCGCGAAGGTTTCGTGCACGACCTGCCTCCCGGATGAGGTGGGGTGCACGTTCCGTTCGCATAGCGAAGGTTTCGTGCACCGCGGTCGCGCCGGACGCCGGCAGGTGCACGTTCCCTTCGGTCCTTCTCCGTCCCGCGCCGCGAAACCATCCCCGGGAGCACACGCCCGGGCCCGGGACGGCCCGGGCAACGGAAAGCACCGGGCGCGTCACGAAACAACGAGGCGCGGACGCGGGTGGGCGGTGAAGCACGTTGCTAACCCCACCGGCGCGCGGACAACGGACCGACCGACCACGAACCGCAGAACCCCCATCCTCGCCGGCCCCCGCGAGCAGGCGGAAGAAGGAGCCGACCAACAAACCGCCGCGGCGGGGGAGGAGCCCTAGCTACGTCTTCGCCGGAGGCCGAAACGCGGCGAGCGGCCGCGACACAACGAGCTCATCGTTCGTGAAGCGGAACTCCGCGGCAGGGCGGCCGACGCCGCCGCGGCGCTGGCCCGCGGACGCGATGAGGCTGTCGCGCTCGAGCACGCGGCGGAGGTTCGTCGCGTCGACCGGATACCCGAGCACGGCCTCGTAGACGTCCGCGAGCTCGCGCAGCGTGAACCGCGGCGGCGCGAGCGCGAACGCGGCGTTCGAGTAGGAGAGCTTCCCGCGCAGGCGGTCGTGGGCGCGCTCGACCGCGCCGGCGTGGCCGAAGGCGATGCGGGGGAGGGCGTCGACGGGATGCCACTCGGTGTCGGGAGGCAGGTGCGGCTCGCTGCCGCGCTGGATCAGCGCGAGGTACCCGACGTCGAGCAGCCACAGCTCCGGATGCGTATCCGCGGACGAGCGGCTGTCGAGCTGCTCGAGGTGCGCGACGTCGGACACGCCCACCTTCTCCAGCAGATGCCGCCGCATCGCCCGCTCCAGCGACTCGCCCTCGCGGACGAACCCGCCCGGCAACGACCAGCAGTTGGCCGCCGGCTCCCGCGACCGCCGCCACAGCAGCGTCTCCAGCGCAACACCGGGGTCAGGCACCGTGCGTGCACGCGACGAGGAGGCGCGGGGGGAAGGGGCGTCGCCGGGGCCGGCGACGCGCAGGACGACGGCGTTGACGACTGGTGCGGCGAGTTTTCGATCCACAGTCGAGAACGATGCTAGCCTATGCGCACCATGCTCGAGCTCCTCGACATCCCCGCGCTCCAGGCGGAGGTCCGCGCCCTCGCAGAGGAGCGCGACGCCGTGATCCTCGCGCACAACTACCAAGTGCCCGAGGTGCAGGACGTCGCCCACTACGTCGGCGACTCGCTCGGCCTCAGCCGCCAGGCGGCGGCCGCCGAGGGCAGCACGATCGTCTTCTGCGGCGTCCACTTCATGGCCGAGACCGCGTCGATACTGTCGCCGGAGAAGACGGTCCTGATCCCCGACCTCGACGCCGGCTGCTCGCTGGCCGACTCGATCACGCCGGCGCAGCTCAGCGCCTGGCAGGCCAAGCACCCCGGCGCGATCACCGTCATGTACGTCAACACGACGGCGGAGATCAAGGCGCTCACCGACTACTGCGTCACCAGCGCGAACGCCGTCGCGGTCGTCAGGCACATCCTCGAGACGCACGGACCGGACACCGAGATCCTCTTCGGGCCGGACATGTTCCTCGGCGCGTACGTCGAGAAGGAGCTCGGGATCAAGATGCACGTGTGGGACGGCGAGTGCCACGTCCACGCCGGCATCCGCCCGTCGGACATCGCCGACACCCGCGCCGCGCACCCCGGCGCCGACTTCCTCATCCACCCCGAGTGCGGCTGCTCGACCTCGGTCATGGAGTACGTCGCCGCTGGCGACGTCGACGCGCAGGGCGTGCACATGCTCTCCACCGGCGGGATGCTCGACTTCGCGAAGTCGGCCGAGCCGGGCTCGACGGTCATCATGGCCACCGAGGTCGGGATGCTTCACCCGCTCCAGCTGGCCGCGCCGGACGTCGACTTCATCGCGGCGAACGAGCGCGCGAGCTGCCGCTACATGAAGATGATCACGCTCGAGGGGCTGCGCGACAGCCTGCGGGAGAACCGCTACGAGGTGAAGGTGCCCGAGGCCATCGCCGAGCGCGCCCGCATCCCGATCGAGCGCATGGTGGCCATCGGCTCCTAGCGGCCGAGCCGCGCGAGCAGGCGCTGCAGCGCCGGCGCCTGCTCGGGGTCGAAGGGGACCGTGTAGTGGTCGCCCTCGACGGTGTGGACCTCGAGCGTCGGGCCGGGGAGGAGGGCGCCCATCGAGCCCAGCCGGGCCCGCGCGAGCTGGGAGACGTGGACACGGCGTGAGCCGTCGGGCGTGAAGAGCTCCAGCACGTGGTCGTCGAACGTGACGACGGTGGCTGGTCCGATGACTTCGATCATGGGCGCACCTTCGCGCGGGGTGCGCGCCAAGTCAGTGTCAGACCGGTCTCAGGCGGGCGTCGCCAGGAGGTCGATCCCGTCGCGCGCCGTGTCGCGGACGAGGCGCAGCGTGTCGACCTTGCGCTCGAACTCCGCCGGCGTGTAGCAGTGCACGTCGGCCGCGAAGCCCATCTCCGAGGCGTCCCACAGCGACCCGGCCACGTAGACGCGCTCGAGCCACGGCACGCCGTCGAACGCGCTCGACACGAGGATCACGACGTACTCCGGGCCGCGCTCGCGCTGCGGGAACGCGCCCCGCGCGTCCTCGAGCTGGGCGCCCCCGAGCAGGGCGCGCTCGATCGGCCAGCGGTCACCGACGCGCCGGACGTAGCGCTGGAGCTCCGCCTCGTGGAAGTCATCCACGGTGGCGATGATGCCACCGCGGCCGCGCTCAGTCGAACTCGCCCGGCTCGTGCGGGCCGACGACGGCCACCGCTAGCCGGTCCGCGACGTCCGCGGCCACCGCGCGGACCTCCTCGTACGTGACGGCGTCCAGGCGCGCGATCGACGCGTCGGGGTCGATCGGCTCGTCGTAGACGATCGTCGTCGCCGCGGCGTAGCGGGCGACCGCGTTCGTGTTCTCGAAGGCCAGCACGCGGCGGCCCGCGGCGTACGCGCGGGCACGCTCGACCTCCTCGGCGGTCGGTCCCTCGTCGCGCAGCTCGCCCACGATCTCGCGCATCCGCGTGTAGGCCTCGACGCACTTGCCCGAGTCGAGCCCCGCTCCGAGCGACAAGACGGGGAGATCGGAGAACGTGTGGTCCGACGCCCAGACCGAGTAGCAGAGCCCGCGCTGCTCGCGGATCTCGTCGAACAGCCGCGACCCCATCGAGCCGCCCAGCAGCGTCGCGTAGATCGTCAGCGCCGCGCGCTGCTCGGGGCTGCGCGGGTCGATGCCGGGGCGGTAGAGCATCCGCAGGTGCGACTGGTTCGTGTCGCGCTCCTCGACGAGCACGCGCGGGTCGATGTCCGACGGCGCCGCCTCGTACGGATCCGGGACGGGGAGGGAGGGGAAGCGCTCGAAGAGCCCGTCGACCGCGCCGTTGGCGGGGACGTGCTCGAGGTTGCCGACGATGAACGCGCCGCCGCGCTTGCCCGCCCAGCGGCGGCTGCGGAACGCGACGATCGCGTCGCGCGTGAACGTCCGCAGGTGCTCCTCGGGGCCGAGGACCGCGCGCCCGAGCGGGTGCTCGCCGAACGCCGCGCGGTCGATCAGCTCCTCCGCCACCGCCGACGGCTGGTCCTTGTAGCGCTGGATCTCCTGGATGACGACCCCGCGCTCGCGGTCGAGCTCCTCGGCGTCGATGCGCGGCCGCCCGACGAAGTCGGTGAGCAGGTCGATCGCCTCCAGCGCCGCCTCGGCGCGCACGGTGATGTGGAACGCGACGAGGTCGTGCGACGTGTAGGCGTTGAGCATGCCGCCCATCCGCTCGGCCGTCTCGTTGACCTTGCGGTAGTCGTCGTACTTCTCGCCGCCCTTGAAGACGAGATGCTCGAGGAAGTGGGCCATCCCGTTCTCCTCGGCGTGCTCCGCGCGGGCGCCGGCGTCGAAGGCGACGAGCACCGTGACCGCCCGCGTGCCGGGCAGCGAGATGCGGTGCAGGGGGAGACCGTTCTTCAGCGTGGTGGTGGCGATGTCGGGCACGGCGACGAGCCTACCGGCACGCTTGCAAATCCCCTTGCATGCGGCGGATTCGCGCTCTCCGTGTCCTAGATTGCGGCGCCCATGGCCCTCACGGTCGAACGTCCGCGCACGTCCACGCCGGGTGCGCTCCAGCCGCACGTCATCGAGCTGCGTGACGTGTCCAAGAAGTACGAGGGCGGCGACGTCGGCCTCGACGGCGCGACGTTCTCCGTCCGCCGCGGCGAGTTCGTCTTCCTCGTCGGCCACTCCGGGTCCGGCAAGTCGACGATCATGAAGCTCCTGCTCAAGGAGACCGAGCCGACGAGTGGGACGATCCGCGTCGCCGGCCGCGACCTGCGCGACATCACCGACAAGAAGGTCCCGTACTACCGCCGCAACATCGGAGCCGTCTTCCAGGACTTCAAGCTGCTGCCGAGCCGCACCGTGTACGACAACGTCGCGTACGCGCTGCAGGTCACCGGCGGCTCGCGCAAGGACGTCCGCGCGAAGGTGCCGGACATCCTGCGCCTCACCGGCCTGTCGACGAAGCTGCACAACCGGCCCGACCAGCTCTCCGGCGGCGAGCAGCAGCGCGTCTCGGTGGCGCGCGCGTTCGTCAACCACCCGCCGCTGCTGATCGCCGACGAGCCGACCGGCAACCTCGATCCCGAGACCTCGGTCGGGATCATGCAGCTGCTCTACCGGATCAACAAGACCGGCACGACCGTCGTCGTCGCGACGCACGACCACCACCTGGTCGACCGCATGAAGCGCCGCGTGATCGAGCTGCAGAACGGGCGCATCATCCGCGACGTGCCGCAGGGCATGTACAGCTCGCAGTCGACGCAGGAGTTCGGCGCGCTGCTGCGCGGCGAGGAGCTCGACTTCTGATGAAGGTCGGGTTCTTCCTCCGCGAGGCGCTGCGCTCGGTCTCGCGCAACGCCGTCCCGAGCTTCGCCGCGCTCGCCTCGGTGCTCGTGACCGTGCTCGTGCTCGGCGTCTTCATCCCGATCGTCCAGGCCACGACCGGCGCCGCCAACGAGGTGCGCGGCCGCGTCATGGTCGACGTCTACCTCAAGCCCGCCGCGCAGGACGACGACGTCGAGCGCGTCCGCCGCACGCTGACCGAGGACACGCCCTACGTCGGCAAGGTCCAGTACGTCTCCAAGGAGGAGGCCTACGAGTCGGAGAAGCGGCGCAACCCCGAGGCCTACGAGCTGCTCGGCTCCAATCCGCTGCCTGACACCTTCCGCGTGACGCCGGACAAGCCGGAGCACGTCGAGGCGCTGCGCGACGCGCTGGCGCCGCAGGCCGCTGCGGGAGGGCGCGCGCCATCGGACCCGGCGATCGACGAGGTCAAGAACCGGCGGGAGGACACGGACAAGATCCTCTCGGCGACGCGGGCGGTGAAGCTGACGACCGCCGTGCTGACCGTGCTGCTGATCATCGCGTCGATCCTGCTCGTGGCGAACACGATCCGGCTGTCGCTCTTCTCGCGCCGGCGCGAGGTGGAGGTCATGAAGCTCGTCGGCGCGACGAACTGGTTCATCCGCTGGCCGTTCGTCATCGAGGGCGTGATCCTCGGGGCGTGCGGCGGCGTGCTCGCGGTGCTTCTCTTGCTCGTGGGCAAGATCGCGCTGATCGATCCGCTGGCGGAAGACTTCGCGCTCATCGCCGCGCCGGACACGATCGACTTCCGCGTGCTGACGATCGTGCTGCTGCTGGCCAGCGTCGGCGTCGCCGCCGCGGGCTCGGGGCTGTCGCTGCGCCGCTTCCTGCGGGTTTAGGCCCCGTTGTAGGTCCCCCACGTACCCTCGGGTGACGTGCGCACCCTAGGCATCCTGCTCGCTCCGATCGCGCTCGTGGCCGGGATCTGGATCGGCGGCCACAGCTCCGGCCTGCCCGGTCCGATCCGCGACTTCGCGCAGGACGACGACCTCGCGGTGGTCAGCAACGCGATCGAGCGCGTCCACGACGACTACTACCGGGACGTGCCGAAGTCGACGCTCGGCGACCAGGCGATCTCGGGACTCGTCAAGGGGCTCGACGACCGCTTCTCGAACTACTTCGACCCCAAGCAGTACGGCCAGTTCCGCGAGCAGACGGACGCTCGCTTCAGCGGCGTGGGCACCTCGGTCCTGCAGGTCGACGAGGGGCTGCGGATCGTGCAGGTCTACGCCGACTCGCCGGCGCAGGAGGCGGGGCTGCGCAAGGACGACGTGATCGTCGCGGTCAACGGGACGAAGATCGCCGGCAAGCCCGACGAGACCGCGACGGGGCTCATCAAGGGGCCGTCGGGGACGAAGGTGCGGCTGACCGTCACGCGCGGCAAGGAGACGTTCGACCGCACGTTGACGCGGCGCGAGATCCGCGTAGACGTCGTGCAGGACAAGATGGTCACGCGCGACGGGACGAAGTACGGCGTGGTCCGGCTCGACACGTTCTCGTCGGGCGCGCACGGCGAGGTCTACGCCGCGGTGCGCAAGGAGCTGAAGGAGGGCGCGAAGGGGCTCGTGCTCGACCTCCGCGGCAACGGCGGCGGCCTGGTCGAGGAGGCGCGCCTGGTGGCGAGCGCCTTCCTGCCCGAGGGCAAGATCGTCACCACGCGCGGGCGCGCGGTGCCCGAGCGCGTGTACATGGCGACCGGCAACCCGATCGCGGCGAAGGTGCCGCTGGTGGTGCTCGTCGACAACGGGACGGCGTCGGCGTCGGAGATCGTCGCGGGCGCGCTGCAGGACCGCCATCGCGCGGAGCTGGTGGGCACCAAGACGTTCGGCAAGGGCGTCTTCCAGCAGGTGATGGAGCTGGAGAACGGCGGCGCGCTCGATCTGACGGTCGGGCAGTACTTCCTCCCGTCCGGTCGCAACATCGGCGGGCGCGGGGTGGAGCGCGGCGCGGGGCTCGAGCCCGACCTCTCGGCGAAGGACAACCCGAAGACGCCGCGAGATGAAGCCCTGCAAGAAGCGCTGGCGTCGCTCGCTGCGTGAGCGCACCCGTCGTCGCACAGCTGGCACGCCGCGGGAAGCACTGGACGGGCGAGCCGTTCTTCGAGCCCGGCCGCGCCTTCATGGTCGAGCGCGACAAGCGCCTGAAGGACGGCGCGTTGGTGCTGCTGCGGACGAGCGGCACGGGCCGCGGTCGCGCGAAGCTGCTCCGCCAGGTCGGCCGGCCCGACGTGGCGGGCGACGTGCTCGAGGCGCTGATGCTCGACCGCGGGCTGCGGCGCCGGTTCGAGCCGTTCGTCGAGCGCCAGGCGCGCGAGGCCGCCGACCGCGGCGGGCACGACGTGCCGTCGCGGCGCGACCTCCGGTCCCTCACGACGTTCACGATCGACCCGCCGACGGCGAAGGACTTCGACGACGCGATCTCGGCCGAGCGGCTCGGCGACAAGGCGTGGAAGGTGTGGGTCCACATCGCGGACGTCTGCGCGTACGTGGCGCCGGGATCCGCCGTCGACAAGGAGGCGTACCGGCGCGCGACGAGCGTCTACGTCCCCGGCCGCGTCGAGCCGATGCTGCCGACCGCGCTGTCGAACGAGGCGTGCTCGCTCGTGCCGTACGTCGACCGGCTGGCGGTGACCGTCGAGCTGGACATCCGCGGGTCGAAGGTGGTCAAGAGCGCGTTCTACCGGTCGCTCGTGCGGTCGGACGAGCGGCTCGACTACGACCGCGTCGACCGGATCTTCGGCGGGCGCGAGCACGCGGCCGAGCTGTGGGCCGAGCCGCTGGCGGCCGCGCGCGAGGCCGCCGCCGCGCTGGGGTCGGCGCGCGAGCGGCACGCGATCGCGCTCGACACGGCTGAGCCGGAGTTCCGCTTCGACGCGCGCGGCCAGGTCACGCATGTGCATCCGGTCATGCAGACCGAGTCGCACCGGCTGATCGAGCACCTCATGATCGCCGCGAACGAGGCGGTCGCGGGGCTGCTGGAGGACCGCAAGATGCCGGCGCTCTACCGCGTGCACGAGCGGCCCGAGCCCGACGCCGTGTTGCGCCTCGCCGACCAGCTCGCGTCCCTGGATGTGCCGACGCCACCGCTGCCGAACCCGTTGCCGCCCTCGGCGACGGGCGAGGCGGCGGCCGAGATCTCGCGAGCGGTCGCGGCGTGGGTGGAGCAGCACGGCCGCGGGCGGCGTGCGCTCACGTACCTGGTCCTGCGGTCGCTGAAGCAGGCGTGGTACTCGCCGCGCAACGTCGGCCACGCGGGCCTCGGCAGCGCGCGGTACTGCCACTTCACCTCGCCGATCCGCCGCTACCCGGACATCGTGTGCCACCGGGCGCTGCTGGCGGCGATCGGTGCGGGGGAGGACCCGCCCGAGCGGTCGCGGCTGGACGAGGTCGGGGCCTGGACGTCGGCGCGCGAGCGCGACGCGATGGTGATCGAGCGAGACGCCGACGACGTCGCCCGCGCGTTCCTGCTCGAGCGGTCGCCGGAGCGCGAGTTCGACGGCGAGGTGACGTCGCTCATCGCGGCGGGCGCGTTCGTGTCGTTCGGCGACGGCTACGAGGGGCTGCTGCCCGTCCGGCGACTGCGCGGCGACTGGTGGGACCTCAACGAGGAGGGCACGATCCTCGTCGGCGCGAAGCTCGGCAAGGCGATCCGGTTGGGCGACCAGGTGCGGGTCGCGGTCGGGCGCGTGGAGGCGCCGCGCGGCCGGGTGGACCTGTACCCGGTCGAGCTGTAGCGCCGGCCGGCAACTAGTCTCGGACGGACGATGGCCAAGAAGGGCAAGAAGAAGGTCGCACCCGGCGACGTCGCCACGAACCGGCAGGCTTCGTATCGCTTCGAGCTGCTCGACAAGCTCGAGGCGGGCATGGTGCTGCGCGGCACGGAGGTCAAGGCGCTGCGCGACGGCGGGGCGCAGATGAAGGACAGCTACGCGCTCATCCGCGACGGCGAGGTGTGGCTGCACAACCTGCACATCCCGCCGTACAAGCCGGCCGCGCGGGAGAACCACCCGCCCGAGCGCGACCGCAAGCTCCTGCTGCACCGCCGCGAGATCGAGCGGATCGTCGGGCGGATCAACGAGCGGGGCCTCACGCTGGTTCCCACGCGCATCTACTTCAAGGACGGACGCGCGAAGGTGGAGCTGGCGCTCGCGCGCGGCAAGGACCGCTTCGACAAGCGCGAGTCGATCAAGGAGCGCGAGATGAAGCGCGACCTCGATCGCGCGCGGGCCGAGTACCGCTAAGCGGGCGTGCAGCGGACGGTGCTGCGGTCGAGCACGCGGCCGCTCGCCGTCACGAACGCCAGGTCGGCGCGGCCTCGCTGGAGCCGCATGCGCAGGCCGCCGAACTCGCTGTCGTTCGCGAAGGCGAGCCCGTCGTGCTCCTCGAGCTCGTAGAGCTCCTTGCCGGCGGCCCCGGAGACGACCTGGGTCATCCCGTCGAGGGGATGGAAGCGCTGCATCGTGTGGTCGTGGCCGCTGACGATAAGGGTCGCGTGGCCGCTCAGCGCGTCCCAGAGCGGCTGGACGTCGACGGCGTCGCCGTGGGGCCCGGCGCTGAACCGCGGCCGGTGCCAGACGCCCATCGCGCAGGTGCCGCGAGCGGTCCGGAGCTGGCGCTTGAGCCACGCGAGCTGGGCGGAGCCCGCTTCGTGGGGCGCCTCGGAGTTCAGGACGTAGATCCACCAGCCGCCGACGTCCGTCGTGTACCAGCGCGGCAGCTTCTTCCCGCGCTGCCTGCGCCAGAACGGGAAGTAGCCGATCCGGCGGTTGGCCCACTCGTGGTTGCCGGGCGTCGGGATCATGCGCTGGAGCAGGCCCTTGAAGACGGGCGCGAACTGATCGGTGAACTCGGCGGGCGTGCCGCTCTCGTAGACGTCCCCGAGGTAGAGCACTCGCGCAGGGTTCTCGCGGCGGATCCGGTCGGCGACGGCCTTCGAGTCCTTGCTGTCCGTGCCGCCGTCGCCCACGGCCCAGACGAGCGTCGCCTCCGTCGCGGGGGCGCCGGCGGTGGTGGACGTCTTGTCGCTCGACCCGCAGCCGGCGAGGGCTGCGGCGGAAGCGATGGCGAGGAGCGCGCGGCTCACGAGTCGGGCCATCGCGGCGCAGGGTAGTTCGCGCGACCCGACGCTCCAGCATCCGTACCTCGGTGCCGGGCCGCGCCATCCCTACGTCGGTTGAACCGGATGCCGGACTGACCTGTTCGGACAGACGTACGACTCGCGTTCAGGGACAGACCTGCAGCTGCGCGCACGTCTCGCGGAGCGTGTCGGTCACCTGGTGAACGGTGCCGCGCACCGGTTCGGGCGTCTGGTCGGCGACCCGGTCGACCGTGGTCGCGGCGGTGTCGACGACCTTCGGCGGCTGTGGCGGAGCCGGCGGCTCGGGCGGCGTGGGCGGCTCGGTCGGAGTGGGCGGCTGCGGGCTCTGCGCCGGCGTCTGCGGGGCAGGGTTGGGCGCCGCGGGCGCGGGCGTCGTGGTCGCGGGCTGCTGCGCGACCGGCTTGCCGGTCGCGGGCGGCGTCTTCGTTCGCGTCGTGGCGCGGACGGGCGTGAGCGCGACGAGGCTGGGCGCGGCGACGATCGCGGCGCCGGGCCGGTCGTTCCCGCGCGTGGACCCGTCGCCGAGGTCCGATCGTTCTCCGCCCGCGATCAGCGAGCCGAGCGGCCCGAGAACTCCGAGCGCGCCCAGCGAGAGGACCGCGACCGCGGTGGCAGCGAGCATGCCCGCGGCCGCGGCGAGCCGCGCGGTCACCCCACCCAGCGGCGCCCCTGCGCTCCGCATGTGCGTAGCGTACCGGCGGTGGGAGGCAGGCTCCGACGGTTCGGTGACCGCTGGCGGCGCAGCTTCGTGGCGTCGATCAGCGTCGTCGCCCTGCTCGTCCTCGTCGTCTTCGGCGCGGTCGTCGTGTTGCTCGTCCGCGCGCAGATCGAGGACCAGGCCTTCGAGCGAGCCCGCGACACCGCCCAGCTGACCGCCCGCGTCGCGTTCGCGCCGCGGCTGCCCGCCGGCGACGGCCGCCTGTCCGCGCGCGACCTCGACGAGCTCGACCGTCAGCTCGCCTCCGCCCGCGCCCGCGAGCCCCTCCTCGACATGCGCCTCTGGTCGGCGTACGGCCGCGTGCTCTACGCCCGGTCGCGCGGCGAGATCGGTTCCTCACCGCGACCCGACGAGGTCGTGAAGGCCGGTCTCCGCGGCCGCAGCGCGACTGCGGTCCGCGACGACGACACCGTCCTCGTCGCCGCCGTCCCGGTCCGCCGCGCCGAAGGCTCTTCGGCGGAGGGCCGCGCCTCAGGAGGCTCTTCGGGGGGGACCGCCGCCCAAGGGTCTTCGGCGGGCGGCGCCGCCGACAAGTCTTCGGCCGCCGCGGCGCTGGAGCTGCGTCTTCCGTACGACGACGTCGCCGCCGACGTGTCGTCGCGCACGTGGCGGCTTGCGGCGGCGATCGCGATCGTCGGGCTGCTCGCGTGGCTGCTCTCCCTGCCCGCTCTTCTGCGCGCGGGCCGGGCGCTGCGGGCGCAGTACGACCCGCGGCGGGTCGAGCTCGTCCGGGACCTCAAGCTGGCGATGCAGCGGGGCGAGCTGTCGCTGCACTTCCAGCCGATCGTCGAGGCGGCGACGGGACGGCCCGCGAGCGCGGAGGCGCTCGTGCGGTGGCACCACCCGACGCGCGGCGCGATCCCGCCGGACCGGTTCATCTTCGCGGTCGAGTCCACCGAGGTGATGTGGCCGCTGACGCTGCACCTGCTCGGGATCGCGACGCGCGAGTGCGCCCGCTGGCGGGACCTCGGGTTCAAGGACGTCCGCGTGGCGGTCAACGTCTCCGGCGAGGTCCTGCCGGACCGCCGTCTCGCCGGCGAGGTCGGGCAGCTGCTCGAGGCCGCGCGACTGCCGGCGGAGGCGCTCGAGATCGAGGTCACCGAGGGCGCGGTCATGCGCGACCCCGAGGCGGCGACGCGCGTGCTCGGCCAGCTCACCGAGCTCGGCATCCGCGTGGTCGCGATCGACGACTTCGGCACCGGCTACTCGTCGCTCGCCCGGCTGCACGAGCTGCCGCTCGACACGCTCAAGATCGACCAGAGCTTCGTCCGCCGCATGGCCGAGATCGGCGACGACGCGGTCGTCCGCTCGATCATCGACCTCGCCCACGCGCTCGGGATGAAGGTCATCGCGGAGGGCGCGGAGGACGAGTCGGTGGTCGAGCAGCTCGCGTCGCTCGGGTGCGACTACGTCCAGGGCTACGCGTTCACGCGGCCGCTCCCACCGGGCGACTTCGCGGCCTGGCTGGCCTCGCACGGCACCGCCGCCGCGAGGTAGACTGACTTCCGTACATAACCCCCGGGGACGACAGGCTTCGACGTGGTCGGTTCGTGGGGGTGGTCGCGAGTCGAGGTTCCGGCTGGCCTCGTAAAACCGCCGGAAAACCATACGTGCGGATTCTCACGAGTTCGCCCTCGCCGCTTAGTCACTAAGCACTAAGTCGCGAAGGTGCCGCCCCCCGCCCGCCCACCGCGGGGGATGTCGGTATCAGAACGTGGGCTCACCCCGCTAGGTCCGCTTCCGCCGACCGGGGGACATCTCAGGAGGCTGGCCCCTCGGAACCCTGTCAGTGCGGCAACCGAGGGGCGAGACAAGAGCACTGACTACGCTCGTAGACGCCACTCTTCACGCGATTGCGGACGCGGGTTCGATTCCCGCCGTCTCCACTTCCGCCGCTTCGGCCCGCTCCATGCGGTCGAAGCGGCCGCGCGACGTCAGCGGCGTCTGCTGCACGCAACGGGCAGGAAGATCCCCGCGCGCGGGGTGGCGGGTGCGCGCCGGGAGGAGCAGGCTGCGTCACATGGAGACCAGCGACACCCTCGCGCCCGTCGCGCACGGGCCCCGCGATGGCGACGCAGCCGGTTCCGCGCAGCGCAACCGAGCCGCGGCGCGGCAGTGGATCGACGCGTTCAACGCCCGCGACGACGACGCCGAGGCGGCCGCCCGGACCGCCGGCTACATCGCGCATCCGCCCGAGAGCATCGGGACCGAGGCGCTCGACAGCGACGCCTGGGTCGCGTTCCTCGGCGTCTTCCTCGAGGGCTTCCCGGACCTCCACCTCGAGGTCGTCGACGCCGTTGCGGACGAGGGGATGACCGCCCAGCGCATCGTCTTCACCGGCACGCACACCGGGTCGTTCCGCGGGCTTCCGCCGACCGGCCGGCGCGTGCGCTTCTCCGCCATCGAGATGAGCCGGATGTCGGACGGGAAGGTCGCCGAGCACTGGGTCCAGCTCGACTCGCTGACGCTGTTCGACCAGCTTGGCCTGTTGATCGTCCCCGGTCCGCGGCTGCTGCCGCGGCTGCTGGCGGCGCAGGCCGCGCGCGTCGTGGGCCGTCTCAGAGCACGTCGGTGACCGGGAACCGCGGGTCGGCGTCGAGGCACGCGGCGGCGAAGAGCGCGGTGCCGACGTCACCGGTGAACAGCGAGAACCTGCGGCGGCCGTCGGCGGCCGCGAGCAGGTCGGCCTGACGGAGCGCGTGGACGGCGAAGCGGCGGGCGCGGTGCAGCCAGCGCTCGTCGCCCGTCCGCGCGAACGCCTTGAGCAGCGCGAAGCCGTTGCCCGCGGTGCCGTGGCAGAGCCCGTGGCCCTTCTCGTCCTTGTGGGCGCCGGCCCGCCAGACGAGCTCGGCGCCGGCGAGGACGAGCTCCTCGTCCATCCACTCCCACGCGCCCATGAGCACGCCCGGCGCGCCAGTGCAGAACTGCAGGCAGATGCGCCCGTCCCGCGGCCGGATCAGCGTCGGGCGCGGCGTGCCGGGCCAGTTGGCGAGGCCGCCCTCCCGGACGGCGTGCCGGGCCAGGACGGCCGCGGCGTCGCGTGCGAGGGCGTCGTCGTGCTCGACGCGCAGCAGCCCAAGCACGTTCCCGGCGAGGCCGTGCAACGTCGTCAGGCCCCGGTAGTCGTCGTCCTGGCGCCACAGGCCGTCCTCGCCGCGGCGGGCCCGCAGCGCCGCCGCCGTCCGGCGGGCCGCCTCGTCCCAGCGCTGTTCGCCCGTCCGCTCGCCCATCGCCAGCGCGGCGAGCAGCGTGCCGGGCGCGCCCCAGCCGAGGTCGTCCGTCGGGTGGTCGACGTTGGCGAGCACGAGCGCGTGCAGCTCGTCGGCGATCGCCGGGTCCGAGGTCAGCCGGTGAGCGGCGAGCAGCGGCCCCGTCTCGCCGTTGAAGAGCGACGCCGGGTGGTAGTGCTCGTCCGCCGCGAAGTCGGGCTCCGCCCGCTTGAGCTCGACCGTCCGCAGCGCGGCGGCGGCGAGGTCGAGCGACGTCTCCGCGTAGCCCCGCCGGCGCAGCTCGTCGAGTGCCCACACCACACCCGCCGCGCCGACCCACAGCGCCTTCAGCGGCAGCGGCTCGTCCTCGCCGTCCCACTCGTGCGCGGGCCACAGCGCCTCGGGATCGAACGCCGCGTCGGTGTCGTGGACGATCGCCGCGATCGCGTCCTCGACGCGCGCGGGATCCCACGGCTCGTCGATCAGCGGGTCGAACTCGTGCGGCTCGTAGAGCATCCGACTGCACGCTAGCCGCGTAGCCTTCGCCGCATGAGCGGACCGCAGGGACCTGTCGAGCCGGCGGTCGCCGCCGAGCGACCGATCGACCCGCACGTGCGCATCGGCCACGTGCACTTGCGTACGGCGGACATCGACCGCGTGCGCGACTTCTACGTCGGGATCATGGGCTTCGACGTCGTCTTCGAGGCGCGCGCCGTGCCCGGCTGGGGGACGACGGGCGACATCCTGTTCGTCTCCGCGGGCGGCTACCACCACCACCTCGGGTTCAACACCTGGAAGTCGAAGGGCGGCGGGCCGACGCCCGACGGCGTCGCCGGCCTCCATCACGTCGCGCTCAACTTCTCCTCGAAGGCACAACTCGCGACGACGGTGAAGCGGCTCGTCGACGCGGGCGTGGAGCTGCGCCAGCTCACCGACCACGGCACCCACCTCGCGGTCTACCTCTCGGACCCTGACGGCAACGACCTCGAGCTCGCCTGGGACCGGCCGTTCGACGAGTGGCCGGAGCTCACCGAGGAGAACCTGAAGTTCCTCGACCAGCCGCTCGACCGCGACGAGCTGCTCGCCGCCGCCGGCTGACCCCGGACCGGCAAGCTGCGCTGACGCCGCTGCTGGCGCGTCAGCGCAAGGGCGGGGGCGGATCCGATGCCGGGGGTCCACCGATCGGCCGATCCCTGATGCCGGGGGGTGGGGGACAAGAACGGGGAACCCCCCGATGGCAGCCCGGCCCGGAGGGCGCAAGATCGCACCATGTCCGTGATCTCGCTCTCCCGACGTGCAGGCCGTTGGAGCGTGCGGCACCGTCGCCGGGCCATCGTCAGCTGGCTCGTCCTGACCGTGCTCGTCACCGCCGCCGGCGCCGGGGTGGGCCTGACCACGCTCGGCGTCAACGAGAAGAACTCCGGCGAGGCGGGGCGCGCCGATCGCGTCCTCAACGCCTCCGGCTTCGAGCAGCCCGCGCGCGAGCGGGTGCTCGTCGAGGGCGCCCCCGCAGCCGTCAAGCGCGCCACCGCCGACGTCGAGCAGCGCCTGCGCTCCGCCGGCGGCGTCGCCTCGGTCGCCGCGCCCGAGGTGGCGAGCGGCGGCGGTGCCGCGCTGGTCGAGGCCGTCGTGGCGGGCTCCGCCGACGACGCGCCCGACCGCATCGGCCCGCTGACCGCCGCGGTCGACGCCGCGCGCGACGCGAACCCCGCGGTGAAGGTCTCGCAGTCGGGCGACGCGTCGCTGGCGAAGGCCGCCGACGAGCTCGTCCAGGACGACTTCACCAAGGCGGAGCTGTCGGCCGTGCCGATCACGCTCGCCATCCTGCTCGCCGTCTTCGGCGCGCTCGTCGCCGCCGTCGTGCCGGTCGTGCTCGGCCTGTCCGCGGTGATGGGCGCGATCGGGCTGATCTCGCTCGCCAGCGCGGGCGTCGCCGTCGAGGAGTCGGTCGGGTCGATCGTCCTGCTCGTCGGCTTGGCCGTCGGCGTGGACTACGCGCTCTTCTACCTGCGCAGAGAACGGGAGGAGCGGGCGGCCGGCCGCGGGCACGAGGCCGCGATCGAGGCGGCCGCCGCCACCTCGGGTCACGCGGTGATCGTCTCCGCCACGACCGTCGTCGCCGCCGTCTCGGGCATGTTCCTCTTCGACAGCGTCTGGTACCGCTCGTACGCGGCCGGCATCGTCGTCGTGGTCGTCCTCGCCGCGTTCGCGTCGCTGACGGTGCTGCCCGCCGTCCTGTCGTGGCTCGGCGACCGGGTCGAGAAGGGCCGCCTGCCGTTCCTCAAGAAGCGCAGCGCCGCCGAGCCGTCCCGCGTCTGGGGCGCGATCCTCGACCGGGTCCTGCGCCGCCCGGCCGTGTCCGCCGCGCTCGCCGTCACCGTCCTGCTGGCGCTCGCCGCGCCCAACCTCGGCCTGCACCTCGCCGAGCAGGGCCTCGACGGCATGCCGCGCGACGTCCCCGAGGTCGCGGCCGGCAAGCGCATCCAGGACGTGTTCCCCGGCGGCGCCGCCCCGGCGGTGGCGGTCGTGTCGGGCGGCAGCGTCACGCACGGCGCCGGTGCCGCGGGCCTCGGCGACCTGCAGCGGATGGTCGCCGCCGACGACCGCTTCGGCGGGCCCGCCCGCGTCGAGGTCAACCGCGCCGGCGACGTCGCCCGCGTGCTCGTCCCGCTGCGCGGCGACGGCACCGATGACGCGTCGGAGCGCTCCCTGACCGCCCTGCGGGAGGACGTCCTGCCCGGCAGCATAGGGCGCGCCGGGCTGCATGCCGAGGTGACCGGCCCGACCGCCGCGTCCGTCGACCTGCGCGACCAGACGATGGGCAAGGGCCCGTGGGTCATCGCGCTCGTCCTCGCGCTGTCGTTCCTCGTCCTGATGGTCGCCTTCCGGTCGGTCGTCGTGCCGCTGAAGGCGGTCGCGCTGAACCTGCTGTCGGTCGGCGCCGCGACGGGCGTGCTCGTGCTCGTCTTCCAGCACGGCTGGGGCGACTCGCTGCTCGGCTTCGAGGCGACCGGGTCGATCTCGACGTGGGTGCCGGTGCTGAACTTCCTGCTGCTCTTCGGCCTGTCGATGGACTACCACGTGTTCATCCTCAGCCGGATCCGCGAGGCCGTCGACCGGGGCATGAGCACGCGCGACGCGGTCCACCACGGGGTCCGCTCGACGGCCGGCGTGGTCACGAGCGCCGCGCTCGTCATGGTCGGCGTCTTCTCGATCTTCGCGACGCTCTCGATGATCGAGATCAAGCAGATCGGCGTCGGCCTCGCGGTCGCGGTGCTGCTCGACGCGACGCTCGTCCGCGCAGTGCTGCTGCCGGCGACGATGACGCTGCTCGGCGAGCGCAACTGGTGGCTGCCGAAGTCGCTGCAGCGCCGGCTCGGCCGCCCCGCGCCCGAGACCGCTCCCGCGCCCGCCGCCGCCTAGCGGGAGACGACCGCCAGCGCCTCGATCTCCACGCGCATGCGGGGATCGAGGAGCTGGGTGACGACCATCGTGGCGGCGGGGCGCACGTGCCCGAGCACCTCGCCGTGCGCCCGGCCGACGTGCTCCCAGTCCTCCGCGCGCGTGATGTACATGCGGGTCTGGAGGACGTCGGCGAGCGTCGCGCCCGCCTCGGCGAGCGTCGCCTCGAGCTTGCGCAGCGCCGCGATCGCCTGCGCGTGGGCGTCGTCGCCGCCGACGACCTCGCCGTCGGCGTTGAGCGCCGTGAGGCCCGCCGTGGCGATGAGGTCGCCGGTACGGGCCGCGGCGCTGAAGCCGATCGACTCGGCGTACGGCGAGGAGGACGGCACGCGCATGCGGACGATCGTCACACAGCGATACCCCAGGGGGGTACTAGGATCGCGGTCATGACCACCTCAGCCAAGCTCGCCGGGTTCGCCGCCGTCCTCGCCGCGGCGTTGGGCATCGCCGCCCTGGCCGGCTCCCTCATCGGTCCAGCTCCCTCGGAGGACGAGGCCGCCGCGGAGACGCACGGCGGCGGCGGTATGGAGGAGGAGCACGCCGCGCCGGATCCCGTGCGCGGGCTGGCGGTCGCCGAGAACGGCCTGCGCCTCGTCGTCGACACGCCGGAGCTGCGCCGGAACGAGCCGGCCACGTTGCGCTTCCGCGTCGTCGGCGCGCACGGCGAGACCGTGCGCGACTTCGACGTCGAGCACGAGAAGCGGATGCACCTCATCGTCGCCCGCCGCGACCTCACCGGCTTCCAGCACCTCCACCCGCGCCAGGCGTCCGACGGCTCGTGGTCGACGGACGTGCAGCTGCCCGACGCCGGCTCGTACCGCGTGTTCGCCGACTTCGCGCACGACGGCGAGAAGACGACGCTCGCGTCCGACCTGCGCGTCGACGGCGCGGCCCACCTGCAGCCGGTCCCGGAGCCCGCGCCGACCGCGGTCAGCGACGGCGGCTACGACGTCCGGCTCGACGGCGGCGCGCCGCGCCCCGGCGAGGAGGCGGACCTGGCGTTCACGATCACGAAGGACGGCGAGGAGATCACGCCCGAGCCCTACCTCGGCGCCGCCGGCCACCTCGTCGCGCTGCGCGAAGGGGACCTCGCGTTCCTCCACGTCCACCCCGAGGAGGGCGACCGGGCGCGCTTCATGGCGACGTTCCCCACGACCGGCCGCTACCGGCTGTTCCTCCAGTTCAAGCACGAGGGCCGCGTCCAGACGGTCGCGTTCTCGACCGACGTCGCGTGACGTTCGGCGGCGGGCTGTCGATTCGGCGGCCCGCCGTTCGTCTCCTCATCGAGAACAGGCCCTTGAACCGAAGCGGGCCGCGATGATGGAGGAGCCCATGCGCTACATGCTCATGACCCACGTGCCCGGCCGCCCCGAGGCCGGGAACCCCGACGCGGAGGCCGCCTACTCGGCGGTCGCCGCGTTCCACGAGCGCGCCGTCGCCGAGGGCGCGCTGGTGTCGTCGGACCCGCTGGCCGACCCGGCGAGCGCGGTCACCGTGCGCGTGCAGGACAGCGGCGAGCCGCTGGTGACCGACGGGCCGTTCGCCGAGACGAAGGAGTGGCTCGGCGGCTACTTCGTGCTCGAGTGCGCGGACCTCGACGAGGCGCTCGACTGGGCGGCGGCGTTTCCGACGGCGGCGGTCGCGCCGATCGAGGTGCGGCCGGTCGTCGAGCGGCCGGGCGCCCGCGCCGGCGAGCCCGACGGGCCGTCCGACTACATGCTGCTCATCCACGACGACCCCGACGGCCTGGGGGCGGTGCCCGAGGACGAGCGGGCGGCGATCTCGGCCGAGTACCTGGCGGTCGCCGGCGCGCCCGGCGTCACGGGCGGCGCGCAGCTGCACCCGGCGTCGACCGCGACGCTCGTGCAGGTCCGCGACGGCGAGCGGATCGTGACCGACGGGCCGTTCACCGAGACGAAGGAGCAGGTGGGCGGCTACTACCTCGTGCACGGGGACCGCGACACCGCCGTCGGGCTCGCCGCGCGGATCCCCGCGGCGCGCATGGGCGGCGCGATCGAGGTCCGTCCCGTCCTCGGGCGGTAGGCGATCCTCGCGCAGGTCTTCCGCGACGAGCACGGCCGCGTGCTCGCCTCGCTGATCGGCTTCCTCGGCGACTTCGACCTCGCCGAGGACGCCGTTCAGGAGGCGTTCGCGCTGGCCGCCGAGCGCTGGCCCCGCGACGGGGTGCCCGCGAGCCCGCGCGCCTGGCTCATCACCACCGCGCGCAACCGGGCGATCGATCGCATCCGCCGCGAGCGGACGCTCGCCGAGAAGACGAAGCTGCTCGACGTCCCCGAGCCCGTGCCCGCTCCGGCCGACCCCGACGACACCGCGTTCCCCGACGAGCGGCTGGAGCTGCTCTTCACGTGCTGCCATCCCGCGCTGGCGATCGAGGCGCAGGTCGCGCTGACGCTGCGGACGCTCGGCGGGCTGGAGACGGCGGAGATCGCGCGGGCGTTCCTGGTGCCCGAGGCGACGATGGCGCAGCGGCTGGTGCGGGCGAAGCGCAAGATCAAGGCGGCCGGGATCCCGTTCCGCGTGCCGGCGCCCGAGGTGCTGCCCGACCGGCTCGCCGCCGTGCTCGCCGTCGTCTACCTGATCTTCAACGAGGGCTTCGGCGGGCGCGGGGACCTCGCGTCCGAGGCGATCCGGCTCGGCCGTGCGCTGGTGGAGCTGATGCCGGACGAGCCCGAGGCGTTCGGGCTGCAGGCGCTGATGCTGCTGCACGACGCGCGGCGGGCGGCACGGTTCCGCGACGGCGACCTCGTGCTGCTCGGCGATCAGGACCGGACGCTGTGGGACCGGTCGGCGATCGCCGCCGGGCGCTCAGCCCTCGACCGGGCGATCGCGCTGCGCGGCCGCGGGCCGTACGTTGTCCAGGCGGCGATCGCCTCGCTGCATGCCGACGAGCCGCGGGACTGGGCGCAGATCGCCGCGCTGTACGGCCGGCTCGAGGAGCTGACCGGATCGCCCGTGGTCGCCCTGAACCGGGCGGTTGCCGTCGCCGAGGCGTCGGGCCCCGAGGCGGCGCTGCCGATGCTCGACGCACTCGAGGGGCTCGACACCTACCACCTGCTCCACGCGACCCGCGCCGACTTCCTGCGTCGCCTCGGCCGGAGCGACGAGGCCCGCGCGTCCTACGCGAAGGCGCTGTCGCTTGCCACCTCCGATGCCGACCGGAGGTTCCTCGAGCGGAGGCTGGCGGAGATCTAGCGGGCCCAAGCGGGTTCGTCGCCGCCTTGATCGTGGGGCCCGTGGGCCCACGTCGGGGCGCCGGGCGGGCGGACGAGCGTCACGCCCTCGAGCTCGACGAGGAACGGCTCCGGGTCGGGCGGCGGCGCAGCTGGCTTCTGCGCCCGCGGCGCGGTGAGAAGCGCGTGCGCGGTGCGGGCGAGCGCGAGGCGCGCGTGGAGCGGCCGGCCGGTCGTGACGCGCGAGGTCAGCCCGCGCAGCGCGGCGGCGGCGACGAGGTAGCCGGTCGCGTGGTCGAGCGCCTGAACGGGCAGCGCGCCCGGCCGGCCATCGTCGCCCTCGATCGTCGCGATGCCGGTCGCCGCCTGGACGAGGCTGTCGAACCCGCGCCTCCGCGCCCACGGACCCTCGTGGCCCCAGGCCGAGAGCGAGACCGTGACGATGTGCGGGTGCGCGGCGACGTCGAGCCCGGCCGCCTCGAGCGCTCCGGGCCGGTAGCCGTGCACGAGCACGTCGGCGCCGGCGAGCAGCTCGTGAAGCGTGTCGCGCTGCGTCCGGATGTCGAGCCACGCGCCGCGCTTGCCCGGCCCGCCGTCGAGCGCCGCGAGCCGCAGGTCGGGCAGCCACGGCGGATCGAGCCGCAGCACGTCAGCCCCGAGCGCCGCGAGGAACCGCGTGCCGACCGGCCCCGCGATGACCCGCGTCATGTCGAGCACGCGCATGCCCGGCGGCCGGTCCACCGCGTCGCCGGCGGAGACGTCGAGCCACGGCATCGCCGCGACCGCCGCGCCCTGCGGATGCGCGAGCCACTCCTCCGCCGTCCGCACCGCCGCCGCGCAACCGCCTTCGGCGACGACAGCCTCCTCGACGGCGAGAGCCGGCCGCTCGGCGATGACGCGGAGAGCGCCCTCGTCGTCGTCGGCACCCGTCGCGCGCAAGACGGCCGCCCGGTGATGGGGGTAGTTGCCGTGCAGCCGGATCCACCCGTCCGCGGTCTCGGCGAAGCGCGAGAGCGGCGCGAAGGCGGGCGGGAGGTCCTCGGCGACGCGAAGATGGCGCTCGCTCGCGAAGGCGACGGCGAGGTGGTCGCGGTCGAGGGCGACCGGCCGCGGCTCCGCGCCCCTCCGCGCCGCCTCAAGTTCCGACGCCGCGAGCAGCGCGCTCCCGACGGTCGCCGAGGCGAGATCGTCGACCGGAAGGCGCGCAACGAGATGCGCGAGCCCGTCGTCTCCGGCGTCGACCAGGCCGAGCAACGCGGCATCGCCGCCCAACGATGACCAGGCAACCGGCAACAAGGTGGGGTGGAGGATCCCACGACTACCTTGGATCCCGAGGGTCCATGGGCACCTGGAACGCGTACATCTGCGGCCACTGCGGTCACGACGCCGGGCGGTTGCTCGAGGGTGGCGGGGATCTGTGCGGCCGCGTCGTGGCGCACTGCGCCGATTGCGACGAGCTGGTCTCGGTCGTGGTGAAGGTCGCCGACGCGCCGGACGAGGAGGGCGACACGCCGGTGCTCGCGGCGCTGCGCGCGCAGGCCGGCACGTGCCCGCGGTGCGGCGGGGCGCATCTCGAGACGCCGAAGCAGCGCGGCCGGCTGGCCAAGAAGCTCGAGTGCCCGCGCTGCGGCGACCCGCTGCTGCGCACCGCCGGCGGGCACTGGGCCTGAGCCGTGGAGCGGCTGCAGCGCGCCGCTCTCTACGCGGGCGGGTTCCTCGGGCCGTTCGGCGGCGGCGTCCTGACCGTCCTCATCCCGGACCTGCGCACCGAGTTCGGCGTCTCGACCGGCGTGGCGAGCCTGGTCATCCCCGCGTACATCGTCCCGTTCGCCGCGCTGCAGCTCGTCTCGGGGACGATCGGGGAACGGTTCGGCGCTGCGCGGACCGTCCGCGCCGCGTACGTCTTCTACGCGCTCGCGTGCCTGCTCTCCGCCGCTGCGACCGGGTTCGGCCTGCTCCTGTTCTCGCGCGCGCTGCAGGGCTTCGCCAACGCGTTCACCACGCCGCTGCTGCTCGCGGCGCTGGCCGGCAGCACGCAGCCGCTCAAGCTCGGCCGCGCGATGGGCACGTTCGCCGCCGTTCAGACCGCGGGGATCGTGTCCGCGCCGCTCGTCGGCGGGCTGGCGGGCGCCGTCGATCTGCGGCTCGCGTTCATCGGCCCGGCGCTCGCGGCGATCGTCCTGGCGGTGGTTCCGCTGCCCGGCCTCGCCCGCGACCCGCACGCCGAGCCCCCACGGCTACGGTCCGCGGTCAACCGCCGCGTCGGGTGGCTCGCCGCCGCCGCGTTCATGTCGTACCTCGCGGTGACCGGGCTCGGGTTCCTCGTCGCGCTGCACGCGGCCGACGAGTTCGGCCTGTCCTCGACCGACCGCGGCCTGCTGCTCGCCGGGTTCGGCCTCGCGGGGGTGATCGTCGGGCCGTTCGCGGGGACGCTCGTCGACCGGCACGGGCGGGTTCCCGTCACGCTCGCGGGCACGCTGGCCTGCGCGGTCGTGGTGCCGGTGCTCGGCCTCGTCGACACGGCGGCGCTGCTGGCCGCGACGTGGGTCGTCGCCGGCCTCGGCTCGCAGCTGCTGTGGACCGGCCTGAACACCTCGGCGGTCGAGGCGGCGCCGAAGAACCGCGGCGGCGCGGTGTCGTTCATCGGCGCCTGGAAGTTCGCCGGCAACGCAGCGGGCCCGGCGGTGTGGCTGCCGCTCTACGCGGGCCACCCGCGGCTGGCGTTCGGCCTCGCGGGAGCGGTCTGCCTGCTGATCGCGGGCGCGGTGCGCGAGGCCGCCTAGCCGGCGACCGCGAACCGCATGGGGATCCCCCACGGGTCGCGGATGAGCACCGACCCGGACGGCTCACGCACCACCGCCGAAGCGCCGTCCTTCTCCGCGCGCGCGGCGACCGCCTCGACGTCGCTCGCCTCCGGCAGCAGCACGGTCCAGACGCGCAGGCCGACGGTGTTCGGCGGCATCGCCGGCACGCCCTCGCCTCGCCACACGTTGAACCCCAGGTGATGGTGGTAGCCGCCGGCTGACACGAACGCAGCGCTGCCGAGGTTCGCGATGAGGTCGAACCCGATCACGTCGCGGTAGAACGCGAGGCCCTGCTCGATGTCGCCGACGTGCAGGTGCAGGTGCCCGACGGCGAGGCCCGGCTCGGCGCGCTCGGTCGGCTCGTGGCCCGCGACGAGCCCGAGCAGCGAGTCGGTGTCGAGCGGCTGCGGCCCGCGCGAGTACGTGTCCTGGACGGTCGGCCACTGCTCGCGAGGGCGGTCGGCCGCGAGCTCGAGCCCGTTGCCGTCCGGGTCGGCGAGGTAGATCGCCTCGTGCGTCTTGTGGTCCGACGCGCCCTGGATCGGCGTGCGCGTGATCGCGAGCCGCTGACCGACGCGGGCGAGCTCGAGCCGGCTCGGATAGAGCAAAGCGACGTGGTAGAGGCCGGCGGTCCCGCCCGCGCTGCCCGCGGTCGGCTCCTCGACGAGCACGAGCACGTCCTCGCCGCCGGCGCCCAGCGCGGCGACCCCGTCCTCGTTGCGGTGCACGGTGAACCCGAGGACGCCGGCGTAGAAGTCCAGCGCGTGGTCCAGGTTCGTCACGGTCAGCTCGGCGGGGCCGAGGCGCAGCCCGTCCGGCAGCAGGCCTGAGCCGGCGGGACGCGTGGAGGACCAGGTCGACGCCATGCCTCCAGTGTTGCCCACGCGCCGAGTTGCGAAGAAAGCGGATCGGTCGATCCGCTTGTGGTACGGTTCGCCTACAACCGGATCGTGCGATCCGTTTATCCGCCGGCTCCGCCGCTCCGCTCCTCTCCCATACGAAGGAAGGCCCCTCGTGCCACGTGCCCGTGCCGCGAGCCCCTGGCTCGTGCTCGTCCTCGTCTGCTTCGCGCAGTTCATGGTCGTCCTCGACGCGACGATCGTGAACGTCGCGCTCCCGTCGATCCAGACCGACCTCGACCTCGACTCCGCTCAGCTGCAGTGGATCGTCAACGCGTACTCCCTGCTGTTCGGTGGCTTCCTGCTCCTCGGCGGTCGTGCCGCCGACCTGCTCGGCCGCCAGCGGGTGTTCCTCGCCGGCGTCGGCCTCTTCACGTTCGCCTCGCTGCTCAACGCGTTCGCACCGAGCGGCGAGCTGCTGATCCTCGCCCGCGGCCTGCAGGGCCTCGGCGCGGCGCTCGTCTCGCCGGCGGCGCTGTCGATCATCACGACGACGTTCGCCGAGGGCTCCGAGCGCACGCGCGCGCTCGGGATCTGGAGCGCCATCGCGGGCGGCGGCGGCGCGGTCGGCCTGCTGCTCGGCGGCGCGCTGACCGAGTGGCTGTCGTGGGAGTGGGTCTTCCTCGTCAACGTCCCGGTCGGCATCGCCGCGTTCGCGCTGTCCGCGCGCTACGTGCCGAACACGGTCGCCGAGCATCGGACCCGCATCGACCTCGCGGGCGCCGCGAGCGTCACCGCCGGCCTCATCACGCTCGTCTACGCCATCGTCAAGGCGCAGGACTGGGGCTTCGGCGATCCGCGCACGCTCGGCCTGGCCGCCGTCGCGGTCGCGCTGCTGGGCGCGTTCGTGGCCATCGAGCGCCGCCGCTCCGCGCCGCTCATCCGGCTCGGCATCTTCCGCATCCGGTCGCTGCTGGCCGCGAACGTGGTGATGCTGCTCGTCGCGAGCGGGCTCTTCTCGATGTTCTTCTTCGCGTCGCTGTACGCGCAGCAGATCCTCGGCTACGGGCCGCTCGAGGCCGGGCTCGCGTTCCTGCCGGCGACCGCCGCGATCATGGGCGGCGCCGCGGCCGCGCAGCCGCTCGTCCGCCGGTTCGGCGCCCGCAACGTGACGCTGGCCGGCCTCACCGTCGCGGCCGTCGGCATGGTGCTGCTCACCGGCCTGTCGGTCGGCGGCTCGTACGCCGGCAGTCTCATGCCGGGGCTCGTGCTGCTGTCGATCGGCATCGGGATCGTCTTCGTGCCGATCACGCTGATCGCCACGACGAACGTCGGCGACGAGGACGCCGGGCTCGCGTCCGGCCTGTTCAACACGTCGCAGCAGATCGGCGGTGCGCTCGGACTCGCGGTGCTCTCGACGCTCGCCGCGAACCACACGGCGTCGGTGGGGAACACGCCCGCCGGGCTCGTCGAGGGCTGGCAGGTCGCGTTCACGGGCGGGGCGGTCGTGATGATCGCCGGCGTGGTCCTGCTGGCGCTGCTGCTGCGGCGCCGCGACGTGGCGCACCTCACGGGCGCCGAGCAGCCGGTCCTCGCTTGACGCATGCGCGGGCTTCGCTCAACTAGGCTCGGCTGCGTGGCCGAGCGCACCCTCAGAGCGGATGCCCAGCGCAACCTGGAGCTCATCCTCGAGGCCGCCAGCGAGGCGTTCGCCGAAGGCGGCCTCGAGGTCGGCGTGGCGGACATCGCCCGCCGCGCCGGGGTGGGGACCGCGACGATCTTCCGCCGGTTCCCCACCAAGGAGGACCTCATGCTCGCGGTCCTCGAGCTGCGGTTCGAGGAGGTCATGGCACCGCTGCGCGAGGCCGCCGAGGAACCGGGCGGCCTCGACGTGCTCAGGCGGGTGCTCGAGCAGACGGTCGAGTTCCAGATCTGCGACAAGGGGTTCTTGGAGAGCGCGGCCAAGGACGTCCTCGTCAACCACCCCCGCGTCGTCGCCGCCCGCAACGAGTTCATCGACCTGATCGGGAAGATCGTCTCGCGCGCGCAGGAGGCGGGGGAGATCCGCCCGGACGTCACGCCCGAGGACATGCCGTTCCTGCTCCACGGCCTCGGCCACGCCGCCCAGATGGCGCAGGGCGCCTCCGGGGACCTGTGGCGCCGCTACCTCGATCTGCTGCTCGACGGCCTGCGGCCCGACGGGGCGCGACCGCTCGGGGTCGCTCCACCGACGCGCGCGCAGGTCGATGCAGTCGCCACGAACGAGCACCAGCGCGGCTAAACTCACTGGGTTCCGTGTTCTCAACGCGCGCGGTTCGAGAGCGCGTGCGCCGGAGGTGTTATGGCAGTCGAGGAGAAGGTCGAGTTCGAGGGCGAGGTCACCGAGGCCCTCCCCAACCTCATGTTCCGCGTGACCCTGGACAACGGTCACGAGGTCCTGGCGCATCTCGCCGGGAAGATGCGGCGGTTCCGCATCCGCGTCCTGCCGGGCGACAAGGTCCGCGTCGAGGTCTCGCCGTACGACCTCTCCCGCGGCCGGATCGTCTACCGCTTCAAGTAGTCAGCGGTCGTCAGGACCGTCGCGAACTCACCATCGAGGTTCGCGGCGGTCACCTCGGCAAGGTCGTCGGCCGAGAAGACGCGGCCCGTCGGGCCGCGCAGGTCGAACGTGTGGGTCGCGTCTATGACGAACTGCACGTCGTAGCCGAGGTTCCCGCCCATCCGGGCGGTCGTCTCGCAGCACATGTTCGTCTGGATGCCGCAGATGGCGATCCGGTCGATGCCCCGTTCCTGCAGCCAGGCGTTCAGGTCGGGCTCGCCGAGGAACGCCGAGTTGACGTCCTTGGTGACGAGCACGTCGGGGTCTCCGCTGACGACCTCCTTGAACTGGTTGCCGGGCGTGCCGCTCTCGAGCGGCGAGCCGGCCTCGACGGAGTCGTGGCGGACGTAGACGAGCGCGTCCCCGCGCTCGCGCGCGTCCGCGATGAGCCTGGCGACGTTGTCCTCGCAGGCCGGGATGTTGCGGGCGCCCCAGAACGAGGCGTCCTCGAAGGCCTGCTGGACGTCGACGACGATGAGCGCGGAGTCGGGCATGGTCGGCCCATCATCGCGTCTGTAGTGTCGCGCCGTGCAAACGCGACGCACGTTCCTGGGTCGTGCCGCGGGCGCCGCGGCCGGGCTCGCTCTGGGGGCGGACGCGACGGTCGCGCTGGGCGCTTCGGGGCCGGAGCACCTGCTCGGGTTCACGAGCGCCCGCAAGGAGCTCACCGTTGGCGCGCTGCCCGTCGAGGGCTCGCTGCCGTCGTGGCTCGGCGGGACCCTCGTGCGCAACGGGCCGGCGCTGTGGGAGGTGGGGGAGCGGACCTTCGAGCACTGGTTCGACGGGTTGGCGATGCTGCACGCGTTCTCGTTCGGGCGCGGGCGGGTGTCGTACCGCAACCGGTTCCTGCGGTCGTCGGCGTGGGAGGCGGCGCGGACGTCGGGCGAGATCCGGTTCTCCGAGTTCGCCACCGATCCGTGCCGGGCGATCTTCAACGGCGCGCAGGCGATGTTCTCGGTGGCGCCGGTGCCGAACGCGAACGTGCACGTCGAGCAGCTCGGCCGCCGGTTCGTCGCGCACACCGAGCTGCCGCTGCCCGTGCGGTTCGACCCGGTGACGTTGCGGACGCTCGGCGTCGGTGGCCGGGAGATGCCGCTCGCAGTGACGGGCACCGCGCACCCGCACCACACGGCGTCCGGTGGGCGTGTGGCGTACGAGATCCAGCTCCTGCCGCCGGCGGCGTACGTCGTGCGGGCCGGCTCGCGCGAGCTCGGACGCGTCGGGGCCGAGCGTCCCGCCTACATGCACTCCTTCGCGCTGACGAAGCGCTACGCGGTGCTGGTCGAGCAGCCGTTCACGGTCGACCCGATGAAGTTCGTCACGGACTGGGAGCCGTTCATCAGGAACTTCCGCTGGGACGGTGCCGAGGCGACGCGGTTCCACGTCGTGTCGCTGGCCTCCGGCCGTGTCGTCGCGTCGGTCGAGGCGCCGGCGTTCTTCACCTTCCACAACGTCAACGCGTTCGAGGACCGGCGCGGCCGGGTCGTCGTCGACCTGCTCGCGTATGGGGACCCGTCGATCATCGACGCGCTCTATCTCAAGCGGCTGCGGCGGGGCGACCGGACGCCGCGCGCGCGGTTCCGCCGGTTCGTGCTCGACGTCGGCCGGGCGCGGCTCGCGTCGGCGACGACGCTGAGCGACGCGCGGTTCGAGCTGCCGCGCGTCAACTACGGGCGGGTCAACGCGCGGCCGTACCGGTACGTCTACGGCGCGGGGCTGCGCACGGACCGGTCGCGGTTCCTCGACCAGGTGGTGAAGGTCGACGTCGCGAGCGGCGAGGCGCGGACGTGGCACGAGGACGGCTGCTTCCCGGGGGAGGCGGTGTTCGTGCCGTCGCCCTCGGCATCGCGGGAGGACGACGGCGTCGCCCTGTCGGTCGTGCTCGATGCGAAACGGCGGACGTCGTTCCTGCTCGTGCTCGATGCCCGGACGTTCACCGAGCGGGCGCGGGCGGCCGTCCCGCAGTGGGTTCCCTTCGGCTTCCACGGAGCGCACTTCGCGTGAGCGATCGGGTGCGCACGTCGTCGAACCAGCCGGCCGGGCCGGGTGCGTACATCGGCGCGTTCCTCGGGCTCGCCGGCTCCGCCTGCGCGCTGACGCTCGTCTTCCTGTCGATGCGGTCGGTCATGGACGTCGGGGGCGCGTGCGCGGACGGCGGGCCGTACGTCAGCGCGCAGCCGTGCCCGGACGGCGTGGTCGAGATGATGCTGCTCGGGATCTTCGGCGGGCTCGTCGCGCTCTTGGTGTACGGGCTCTCGGCGGCGCGCCTCGGCCCCGGCTACGCGGGCCTCGTCGTGTGGGCGTGGCCCGCTCTGTTCCTGAGCCTCGGCTGGAACTTCTGGGAGTACGGCCTCAACCCGCCGGATGGGAGCGGGGCGGAGGCGGGCTGGATCGTCTGCGGCGTCCTGTTCGTCCTGATGGGCGGCCTGCCGGCGGTCTTCCTCATCAAGACGCTGCCGTCGAACCTCTGGCCGAAGGACGACCCGCCGCGCGAGTCCTCCGGTGGCATCCTCGGAGGCTTCGCGCTGACTCCCGCCGCCGCGGCGCCGGCGCCCGCGTCGGAGATGACCTTCTCCGCCGCCCACATGCGCCATGCCTCCGCGACCGAACCGGTCTTCGACGGGACCCCGCCGCCAACGACCACGACGTCTCCACCGCCCACCGCCGCGCCGCCGCCGCCCACCGCCGCGTCTCCGCCCGCGGTCCCCAACGCGCTCGACGTCGTCACGCGGCTCGAGCGCCTCGTCGCGATGAAGCAGCGTGGAGAGCTCACGGAGGCCGAGTACGAGCTCGCGAAGAAGGCGGTGCTCGCCGGTGAGTGACGCCCGCCGCCTCGCGATCCTCGTCATGCTCCTCACCGCGATCGCCGCCGGGATCATCCTCGGCACCTGGCTCTTCGACGAGGTCACCGGCTAGACACGCTGTCCGGCATCGACTCGCTCCGCGGCCCCTGCGCGCCGCTCTCCGCGGCCGCCCGTCCCGCCTCTTTCGGCGGCGTCCGCCGCGTCTCGCGCGGGAGGTTTGGCGCCGCCGCGTGGTGGTTCCCGCGCCCCCATCCACGTTCCCGGTGAGGACGGATCGTTGAGGTGATGGTGGTTCGGGTGGGTCTGGGGGTAGCTCGGAGGCGAGGACGGCTACATTGAACGGCGGCCCGTCCCGAAGGACCTCCGTGACCCCGAACGCCCCCGACACCCCGAGCGCCGAAGAGCGCGCCGACGCCCCGGACCAGGCTGCCGCCGAGACGCAGCCGACCGCGGGCGGGAACGGGCACATCGAGGAGCCGCGCGCGGCGGAGCAGGAGCAGGCTGCGGGGGCGGAGACGCCCACCGCCGAGGCCGAGACCCCTTCGGAGACGGCGCCCGCGACCGCCGACGACACCGTCGTGACCGAGGCCGGCGAGGCGACCGCGTCGCCCGCCGCCGACGAGCAGACGGTCACCGAGGCCGGCACCGCCGACGCCGTCGCCGCCGAGGGCAACGAGACCCCCGCCGCGCCCCCGGCGCCCGAGGAGGTCACCGCCGCTGTGACCAAGACGGACGCTTCGCCGGAGGCCCCCGCCGCGGAGATCGAGACCGGTTCGGCGCCGCAGGCCGCCGAGACGTCCTCTCCCGAGGCCGAGACGACGCCTTCGCCCGAGGTCGAGACGGGTTCCGCTCCGCAGGCCGTGGAGACGTCTTCATCCGACGAGACGTCTTCGCCCGAGCAGACGCCTTCTCCCGAGGCCGCTTCCTCGGAGGACCAGCCGACGGTCGGGCCGAAGATCATCACCGACTGGACGCCGCCGACGCCGACTCCGGCGCCTCCGCCGGCCGCTCACGGCACGGGTGCGGTGAAGAGCGAGAAGCCGCGGCGCCGCCGCCGGCTCAACGCGACCCAGCGGCATCGCAACATCTTCTTCGCGCGGCTCAACGAGTTCCGCCGCCAGGCTCAGTCCGGTGGCGACGGCGAGGCCGCGCTGCAGCCCGACGCGCCGGAGACGGAGGGCGCCGCCGAGGGCGCGGAGGCTCCGGTCGAGGCGACCGCTCCGGCGGAGACCGCTGCGGACGCGACGCCCGAGACGACCGCCGAGACCTCTTCCGAGGCGCCGGCCGAGACCTCTTCCGAGGCGGCCGCGGAGACGTCTGCCGAAGCGCCCGCTGAGACCGCCGACGCTGGCGCTGAGACCTCTTCCGAGGCGACCGCGGAGACGTCTGCCGAAGCGCCCGCTGAGACCGCCGACGCTGGCGCTGAGACCTCTTCCGAGGCGACGGACGCGACCGCCGAGGCCTCTTCGGACGCGGCCGCCGAGGCCTCTTCGGACGCGACCGCCGAGACCTCTTCGGAGGCGACGGCCGGTGACGAGTCGGGCGAGGCAGGCGACTCCTCCTCTCCCGCCGCGGAGGCCGCGGACGTCCAGGGCGAGGCTCACGAGCAGCGCCGGACTTCCTTCCCGCCGCCGGCGATCGACCGGCCGCGCCTGATCGCGGCGATCGATCGTGCGGGTGGTCCGGAGGTCGTCGCCGAGGCGCTGCAGCCCAAGCGCGACGAGAACGACCAGCCACTCAAGTGGGCGACCGTCTGCGCGGACGCCTGCAAGGGCATGAAGCCCGGCGATCCGGTCTTCAACGCGTGGGTCCGCCTCGCCGCGACGCCCGTCTCGGCGATCAAGAACGAGCTCGGCCTCCCGACCGGCCGGGACAACCGTCGCGGTCGCGGCCGTGGCCCCGGTGGCCGTGGCGGCGAGCGCCGTCCGCCGCGCCGCGACGACTTCGGGCGCACTCCGCGCGATCGCGTCTCCCGCGAGGACCTCGAGCGGCTCGGCACCGGCGGCACCGTCGGCGCCAACATCCGCATCATCGGCCCCGGCGACGACGACAAGAAGGAGCGCGAGCGTCGTCGCAAGGAAGAGCGCGAGAACAAGCGCCGCGCCGAGCGCGAGCGCCTCGCGCGCCTCGGCTACTAAGCCTCAGCCGCGGACCCTCCCGGACCCTCCGGTCTAGTACGGGTTCTTCGGCGTCCGGTCCTCGGAGAGGGTCGGGCGCGTCCTCAGCACGAGGTTCTCGATCGCGTCGGCGAGGTGGACCGGCTCGATGTTGTAGTCCTCGCGCTCGACGCGCAGCTTGTGCGCCTCGAGGAGCACGTCGGCGTGGGTGCAGCCGTGCGGCGGCTCGAAGCGGTAGGACGCGAGCTCGATGAGCAGGCCCAGCGGGTCCTTGAAGTAGATCGAGTCCATGAAGCCGCGGTCCTTGACGCCGCTGTGCTCGATCCCGCGCTCGTCGAGCCGCTCTACCGCCTGGCGGAACGACGCGTTCGAGAGCGAGAACGCGATGTGGTGCACGCAGCCGGCATCGGTGGGCGTCCGGGAAGGATCCGGCGACCGCTCCTCGTTCGTGAAGATCGTGATCAGCCGGCCGTCGCCCGGATCGAAGTAGAGGTGGCTCTCCGAGGCGCGATCGAGGTTCGGCTGCTCGAAGATGAACGGCATCCCGAGCACGCCCTCCCAGAAGTCGATCGACGTCTGACGATCGGCGCCGACGAGCGTGATGTGGTGGACCCCTTGGCTCTGCAGCTTCCGCACGCGCCGACCCTACCCCGTGGTTGGATGGAACGCATGATCGTCACCGGCGTCGACTTCGTCTCCGTCCCCACGCAGGACCTCGAGCGAGCGGTCGCGTTCTACCGCGACACGCTCGAGCTCCCGATGTCCGTGCACATGCCCGACCGCAACTTCGCCGAGTTCGAGACGGGCACCGTCACGCTCAACGTCCACGATCCGAAGCGCATGGGCATCGGCGAGTTCAGCGTGAACCGCAACCACATCGCCCTGCACGTCGACGACGTCCAGCAGGCGCGCCAAGCGCTCGAGGGAAAGGGCGTCTCGTTCATGGGCGACGTCTTCGACACCGGCGTCTGCCACATGGCGTTCCTCACGGACCCGGACGGGAACGCGCTCATGCTGCACCACCGCTACGCCCCGAGAGCCGCGGCGGACTAGCTACCGCTCGAGCGGCGCGACGGGCAGCCCCGCGGCGCGCCAGGCCTGGAACCCGCCGTCGAGGTCGGTCGCCTGCGTGAAGCCGAGGTCGTGCAGCGACACGGCGGCGAGCGACGACGCGTAGCCCGCGTCGCAGAACAGGATCAGCCGCCGCCCGAAGTCGCGGGACAGCACGGGATCGGCGGCCGAGGACGTCGGATCGACGCGCCACTCGAGCACGTTGCGCGGGTACCAGATCGTGTCCGGGATGACCCCGTCGGCCACCCGCTGGTACTCGGAGCGGATGTCGACGAGCAGGGCGTCGCCGCCGGCGACCGCCGCGGCGGCCTCGGCCGGATGGGGGCGCGACAGGCGCGCCCGCGCCGACGCCAGGAGCTCTGCGATGGTGGTGCGTGCCACGGCTGCAAGGGTATGGAAGAGCGGGTGGCCGACCACAACCCGAAGCGCAGCGTCTACGCCGCCCTCGGCGCGAACGCCGCGATCGCGGTCGCCAAGTCCGTCGCCGCGGTCATCAGCGGCAGCAGCGCGATGCTCGCCGAAGCGCTGCACTCGCTCGCCGACACGGGGAACCAGGGGCTGCTGCTGCTCGGCATGAAGCGCGCCGCCAAGCCCGCCGACGAGGACCACCCGTTCGGGCACGGCAAGGAGCGCTTCTTCTGGACCTTCGTCGTCGCCGGCAGCCTCTTCACGCTCGGCGCCGGCTTCTCGATCTACCACGGCGTGACCGGGCTGCTCCACGGCCACGAGGTGCCCGAGCCCACCATCGCGCTCGTCGTCCTGGCCGTCGCCGCGGTCTTCGAGAGCTTCGCGCTGCGCACCGCCTGGAAGCAGTTCCAGGCCAAGCGCGGCGACCGGACGATCCGCCGGGCCCTGCGCGAGGCGAAGGACCCGGAGGTCCTGACCGTGATGGGGGAGGACACCGCGGCGCTCAGCGGCATCGCGGTCGCCATGGCGGGCATCGTCCTCAGCCACATCACGAAGCAGCCCGCGTTCGACGCCATCGCGTCGATCCTCATCGGCGTCATCCTCGCGTGCGTCGCGTTCTTCCTGGCCCGCGAGATGCTCGGCCTGCTGCTCGGCGAGGCCGCGACCCCGCCCGTCCGCAAGCGGATCGCGACCGCGGCGGCCGAGGCGCCCGGCGTGGACCGCGTCGTCGACCTGCGGACGATGCACGTGGGTCCTCAGGAGCTGCTCGTAGCCATGGACGTGCTCTTCACCCACGACCTCGACACCGACGGGATCGAGCGCTCGATCGACGACGTCGAGGCCCGCATCCGCCGGGAGGTCCCGGACGCGCGGGCGATCTTCGTCGAGCCCGAGACGCCCTCGCGCGCCTAGGCGGCTTGAGCGGCGTCGTGCGCCTTGATCGCCGCCGCGCCTTGGGCCGCCGCCATGACGGCCACCCCCGAGACGAGCACCGAGGTCCCCGTGGGCAGCGAGCCGTCGCGCTTGCCCGCCAGGCCGGCGAACACGTCGGCGACGTCGCAGGCCATCGCGAGCTGCAGCCACTGGCGGCGGGCCGCGCCCGAGGACTGCATGGCGCCGACGCCCAGCGCGATGTCCCGCACGCCGAACAGGCGCGCGAGGTACGGCGCCTGCGGGTTGCCCGCGGTGTCGAGCCCGAAGAGCCTTCCCGCGAGCCGCGGAGCGACCCACGACGAGACCCCGATGGCGATGCGCATCGCGGCGATCTGCTGAACGGCCTTGTCGGCGGAGCTGGGCATGGCGCGATGATGCCGGATTCGCGCACCACCAGGGGACAGTCCCCGGGTGGTGCGCTAGGACTGAGGCGTGCTTCGTCCGCTTCTCCTCCTCGTCAGCGCGGTGGTGCTGGTGGACGTCCTCTTCTACTCGGCGATCACGCCGCTGCTGCCCCACTACGCCGACGACCTGGGGCTGTCGAAGAGCGAGGCTGGCCTGCTCGGCGGCTCGTACGCGGCGGGCAACCTCATCGTCGCGCTGCCCGCGGGGTGGCTGGCGAGCCGCTTCGGCGCGCGTCGGATGCTGCTCGTCGGCCTCGCGCTGCTCACCGTCGCGTGCATCACGTTCGGCTTCGCGAAGGCGTACGGCCTGCTGCTCGGCGCGCGCTTCGTGCAGGGCATCGGCGGCGCGTGCATGTGGTCGGCGGGCATGGGCTGGCTGCTGGCCGTCACGCCCGCGAGCCGCCGCGGCGAGGTCATCGGCAACGCGATGGGGGTCGCGATCGCGGGCGCGCTCGGCGGCCCGGTGCTCGGCGCAGTCGGCGAGGCCGTCGGCACCGGCCCGGTGTTCAGCGCGATCGCGTTCGCGACGATCGCCCTCGCGTTCGTCAGCCTGCGACTCCCCGCTCCGCCCCCGCCCGACCATCCCGGCGGCTTGGCGAAGGCCCTGCGGGACCACCGCGTGCTGGCCGGCGCGTGGCTGACGCTCGTCCCCGCCCTCTTCTTCGGGCTCTTCTCCATCCTCGTGCCGCTGCGCCTCGACGACCTCGGGGTGGGAGCGGGCGGCGTCGCCGCGGTGTTCCTCGTCTCCGCCGGCGTCGAGGCCGCCGCCAGCCCGATCATCGGCCGCGTCAGCGACCGCCTCGGCCGCCTCGCGCCGCTGCGGGTCGGCCTGACCGGCGTGCTCGCCGGCGCGATCGTGCTGCCGATCGCCGGCGCGTCGTGGCAGCTGTTCGTCCTCACCGTCGTCGTCGCGGCGCTCGCGGGGATCATGTGGGCGCCGGCGATGGCGCTGCTCTCCGACGGCGCCGAGGACGCCGGCCTCGCGCAGGGCTACGCGTTCGGCCTCGTGAACCTCGCCTGGGCGGGCGGGCAGGTGCTCGGGTCGACGGCCGGCGCGGCGACCGCCGACGCCACGAGCGACGCGGTCGCCTACGCCATCGTCGCCGCGCTGTGCGGCCTCACGCTGCTGGCGCTGACCCGGCTCGCCCGGCCGCTGGCACCCGTCGAAGCGCGCTAGACGCCGCGCGCGGCCCGCGCCGCGTCCTCGGCCGCGGTCAGCTGCCGCTCGACCAGATCGAGCCCGGCGTCCCAGAAGCCGGGGTCCGCGAGGTCGATGCCGACGATCGCGCCGAGCTCCTCGGGGCTCTTCGACCCGCCGGACGACAGCAGCTCGAGGTACGCGGGAACGAACGACTCGCCCTCCTCCTCGTAGCGGCGGTAGACCGACAGCGCGAGCAGCTGCCCGTAGGCGTACGCGTAGACGTAGCCCGGCACGTTGAGGAAGTGGGGCACGTAGCTCCACCACGTCTTGTAGCCCTCGGTCACCTCGACCGAGTCGCCGAGCATGTCCTCCTGCGACCGCGCCCACAGCTCATTGATGCGGTCGAGTGCTAGCTCGCCCTCCTCGCGGCGCGCCACGTGGAACGCGTGCTCGAAGCGGTTCATCGCCACCTGGCGGAACACGGTCGCGATCTGGCCCTCGATCGCCTCGGCCAGCAGCGAGAGGCGCGACTCGGGGTCCTCCTCGGCGGCGAGCAGGCGGCCGAAGACGAGCTGCTCGCCGAACACCGAAGCCGTCTCGGCGAGCGTCAGCGGCGTGCCCATCTGGAAGATGCCCTGCTTGCCGGCCAGCGCGGCGTGCACGCCGTGGCCGAGCTCGTGCGCCAGCGTCAGCACGTCGCGGCGCCGCGAGGTCCAGTTCAGCAGCACGTACGGGTGCACCGACGGGACGGTGTAGGCGCAGAAGGCGCCGCCGCGCTTGCCGTCGCGCACGGGCGCGTCGATCCACTGCTCGTCGAAGAACCGCTGCGCGGTCGCGCCGAGATCGGGCGAGAAGCTCGTGTACGCGTCGAGGACCATCTCGCGCGCCTCGCGCCAGCCGACCTTCGGGTCGTCGTTCGTGACCGCGGCCATGCGGTCGTAGTCCTTGAGGCGGTCGATCCCGAGCAGCCGGGCCTTCAGGCGGTACCAGCGGCGGGCGATCTCGTAGCGGCCCTGGACGGCGGTGATGAGCGCCTCGACCGACTCGTCGCTCGCCTCGTTGGCGAGGTTGCGGGCCGCGATCCAGCTCGGGTAGTGCCGCAGCCGGTCGTCGACCGCCTTGTCGAGCGCCAGCGTGTTGAAGATGTAGGCGCGCGTGCGCAGGCCCGGCTCGAGCGCCGCGGTCACCGCCTCCTGCGTCTCCCGGCGGACCTCGCGGTCGGGATGCATGAGCCGGCTGAGCGCGACCTCCAGCGACTCGCCCTCGTCGCCGACCTTGACGCCCGCCATCTGCTCGGCGAACAGCCGGTTCCAGGCGCCGCGGCCCGTCTGCGACTTCTCGGCGAGCACCTTCTCCTCGGGCTCGGTGAGCAGGTGCGGGCGGTAGCGGCGCGCGGTGCGCAGGTGGTGGCGGGCGAAGTCGAGGCCGTCGTGGGCGAGCAGCTCCTCGGCCTTCGCGTCGTCCAGCGCCGCCCACTCGAGCTCGAAGAACAGGAGCTTCGTCTCGATCGCGGTGCCGCGCTCGGTCACCTTGGCGATGAGCGCGCCGCGGGCGGGATCGTTCGTGTCGATCGCGAACGACAGCTGCGCGTAGTTGCCCGCGCGGCCGGCGAGGTCGGAGATCTCGGCGAGCTCCCTGACCGCCTCCTCGAACCCGGCGCCGTCGAGGCCGTCGAGCTTGCCGGCGTAGCGCTCGGCGAAGGCGGCGGCCCGGCGGTCGGCCTCCTCGAGCTGCGCCTCGGCTCCCGCGGCGGCACGGCCATCGACGAGGTCCTCGAGGTTCCAGGCAACCTGCTCGACGTCGGGATCGGTCACTTCGGGAGTCGCAGCCATGCCCTCCAGCCTACGTCCGCCAGCGCACGTGCATGTGGTCGTCGTGGTGGACGAGCTTCTGCACGACCTTGCGCGGACCGGTCAGCGAGAGGCGCGGACCCACGAAGACGTAGAGCGCTCCGGCCTTCACGAAGCGGTCGACCAGCGCCTGCGAGAGTTGCTGGTCAACCTGGCCGGGCGTTCGCGCGGCCCGCTCGAGCCCGTCCTTGCGCGGGTAGTACACGTCGACGTCGCGCCCGTTCTGGTGCGACGCGTGGCCGAGGCCGCCGTACTTCGGTCCGAACGGCCCGCCGTTCGGGCGCGAGAGGTCGCCGACGCCGATCCGCGGCGCCTCGGGGTGGTCCTCGTGGAACGCGTCGAGGATCGCGATCGTCCGCGAGACGGTCCTGATCGTGGCGTACCGGCGCCAGATGCGGTCCGGGCTGCGGTGCAGGACGGGATCCCAGGAGAAGAACGTCGCGCCGACGGGCGGGAACGGGACGCCGTGGGCAAGGCGCCCGTTGACCGGCGTGCCCAGCGATCGCGAGACGCCGGCGACCTGCCCGGCCGCGAGCGGACCGTTCGCGGGGGCGGGGAAGAGGGCCAGCGTCGTGGTCAAGGCCGCGGCCAGGAGCACAGGGCCACGGTAGCCTTAAGAGCACCTTGAACTGCGCCTTCCAACCTGTGACCTGACTGATGGCCAGAGAGGAGCAGGACGACGTGAACACGCCGCGACTGCGCGCGGTGGGCGGCCCCGAGGAGGCCCGCGACGCGCTCGAGGACGCGCTCTTCGAGATCAAGCGCGTCATCGTCGGGCAGGAGCCGATGCTCGAGCGGGTGCTCGTGGCGCTGCTCGCCGGCGGCCACGTCCTGCTCGAGGGCGTGCCCGGCCTGGCCAAGACGCTGACGATCAAGACGACCGCCGACGTCCTCGGCGGCACGTTCAACCGCATCCAGTTCACCCCGGACCTCGTGCCGAGCGACCTCGTGGGCACGCGGATCCTGCGCGCGGGCGGGTCCGGCTCCGCGTCGTTCGACACCGAGCTGGGCCCCGTCTTCTGCAACTTCCTGCTCGCCGACGAGATCAACCGCGCGCCCGCGAAGGTCCAGTCCGCGCTGCTCGAGGTGATGCAGGAGCGCCAGGTCACGATCGGCCACCACTCGCACCGCGTGCCGAGCCCGTTCCTCGTCCTCGCGACGCAGAACCCGATCGAGTCCGAGGGCACGTACCCGCTGCCCGAGGCGCAGGTCGACCGCTTCATGTTCAAGCTCGTCGTCGACTACCCGACGGAGCGCGAGGAGGCGGCCGTCGTCACGCGCCAGCTCGCCGAGCCGGTGCAGGTCGAGCAGCGCCTGTCGCTGCATGAGCTCGAGCTGCACCAGGCCGCCACCCGCGACGTCTACGTCGACCGCGCGATCGTCGACTACGCCGTCGCGCTCGTGAACGCGACGCGCCGGCCGAACCGCTACGTCGAGTTCGGCTCGTCGCCGCGCGGGTCGATCAACATGGTCGTCGCCGGGCGCGCGCTCGCGCTGCTGCGCGGCCGCTCGTACGTCCTGCCGGTCGACGTCCACGACCTCGCGCGCGACGTGCTGCGCCACCGCATCGTACTCACCTACGAGGCGCTTGCGGACGGCGTCACGCCGGATCAGCTGCTGGACCAGATGATCGAGGAGGTCGCGATGCCCCGCATCGAGCTCTCCCGGTCCGAGCACGCGGCGTAGCCCTTGCCCGGCCGACGCCCCGGTTCCGTCGGGCCCGGGCCGATCCCGGACTCCGTCCTGCGGTCGCTCGACCTCACGGTGCGCCGGCGGCTGGAGGGCATCGTGCCGGGCGACCAGCGCACGCCCATGGTCGGGGCGGGGACGGAGCTGGCGCAGATCCGCCCGTACCGGCCCGGCGACGACGTCCGGCACATCGACTGGAACGCGACCGCCCGCACCGGCGAGCCGCAGGTCCGCGTCCACGTCGCCGAGCGGTCGGTGACCACGTGGCTCGTGGTGGACCTGTCGCCGTCGATGGCGTTCGGCACCGCCGACCGGCTGAAGAGCGACGTGGCGGAGGGCGCGGCGACCGCGATCGGCCGCCTGGCGACGCGGCGCGGCAATCGCCTCGCGGTGGTGACGTTCGGCGACGGCGAGCGGCGGATCATGCCCCCGCGCCAGGGCCGGTCGGCGATCGCTCCGCTCGCGAAGCTCATGGCCGAGCACCGCGGCGAGCCGCGCCCGGCGCCCGGCGCGCGGACCGACTCGCTGGCCGACGCGCTCGACGTCACCGGGGCGTTCGCGCGGTCGCGGTCGCTCGTGATCGTGCTGTCGGACTTCCGCGGCGCCCGCGACTGGGAGGGGCCGCTGCACCGCCTGAACATGCGCCACGGCGTGCTGGCGTTCGAGATCCGCGACCCGCGCGAGGAGGAGCTGCCGGACGTCGGCGACATCACGCTCGCCGACCCGGAGACCGGCCGCCAGGTGCGCGTCGACACGTCCGACAAGCGGCTGCGGCAGCGCTACGCGGAGGCCGCGGCCGAGGAGCGCCGCGAGGTCGCCGAGACGCTGCGCCGCTGCGGCGCCGACCACGCGCTGCTGCCCACCGAGGGCGAGTGGCTGCGCTCGCTCGCCCGGTTCCTCGGGCGTGACGCCAGGAGGGCGCGCGCGGCGTGACGTTCGGCGAGCCCCTGTTCCTGCTGGCGCTGCTGCTCATCCCGCTCGCGGTGCTCGCCTACCTGGCCGCCCAGCGGCGCCGGACGCGGTACGCCACGACCTTCACGAACGTCGACGTGCTCGCCGGCGTGCTCGCCCGCACGCCGTCGTGGCGCCGGCACCTGCCGCCGCTCGTGGCGCTGCTGGCGCTGACGGCGCTCGTCGTTGCGCTCGCCAAGCCGCAGAAGACGATCGCGGTGCCGCGCGAGCGCGCGACGGTCATCCTCGTGACCGACGTGTCGGCGTCGATGCAGGCGACCGACGTCGACCCGTCGCGCCTGGATGCCGCGAAGGAGGCGGCGAAGACGTTCACGGACGCGCTGCCCGACCAGATCCGCCTCGGGCTCGTCGCGTTCGACCAGTCGAGCCGGCTGCTCGCGCCGCCCGGCCGCGACCACGACGCGATCAAGAACGCCCTGGACGCGCTGACGCCGGGCGAGGGAACGGGAACCGGCGAGGGTCTGGCGACGGCGCTCGAGTCGATCCGCCGCGACGGCGCCGGCGGCCGTGGCCGGCCGCCCGCCGCGATCGTGCTGCTCTCCGACGGCAAGACGACGGCGGGACGCGATCCGGTCGGCGTCGCGCGCGAGGCGCGGCGCCTCGGCGTGCCGATCAACACGGTCGCGCTCGGCACGCCCGAGGGCGTCGTGCAGATCGGCCCGCAGCTGCTGAGCGTCCCGCCCGACCCCGACACGATGCAGCAGATCGCGCAGGTCTCCGGCGGCCGGTTCTCCGACGCGCCCGACGAGGGGGAGCTGCGGCAGATCTACAAGCGGCTGGGCTCGCGGCTGGGGACCGAGCCCGAGAAGCGCGAGATCACCGCGGGCTTCGCGGGCGCCGGGCTGGCGCTGCTGCTGCTCGGCGGCGCGCTGGCGCTGCGCTGGAACGGCCGGCTGAGCTAAGCGCGGGCGCGCAGTCCGTCGAGCGCGATCGTGAAGTAGCGCCGCCAGGCGTCCTCGCCCCACGAGCTCTGGAGCACCGCGCCGAGGCCGCACATGATGAGCGGCACGTCCTGGCCGGTCGCGTCGGCGCGCACGGCGCCCGCCGCCTTGGCGCGCTCGAGCAGCTCGACCGTGACGTCGATGAGGCCGCTCCGCTCGGCGGCGGAGCGGAAGAGCTCGGACGGCTTGTTGACGACGACCTCGCCGAGCGCGCGGTCGTCGCGGTGGCGCTGCGCGCACGTCCACAGCCACGAGCTGAACGCGGTCCACGGGTCCTCGTCGCTTGCGAGCGCGGCGCGGGCGAGCTCGGCGTGGCCGCTCATGTGCTCGAAGACGAGCTCCTCGATGATCGCGTCCTTCGTGGGGAAGTGGCGGTAGAGCGTTCCCACCCCGACGCCCGCGCGGTTCGCGATGTCCTCCATCTGCGCCGGCAGCCCGCATTCCGCGAACGCCTCGCGGGCGGCGGTGACGATCTTCTCGCGATTGCGCCGCGCGTCCGAGCGAAGTGGGCGTGAAGAAGTCGTCATTCGGGGTTGAAACGGAATCGTGATTCCGTATCATGCGGAACCGAGATTCAGGTTAGCGGGAAGGCAGGCGGTTGACGATGGTGGATGCGGAACGACTTGAACAACGGAAGTGGTGGGCCCTCGTCCTGCTCGCGGCGGCGCAGTTCGTCGTCGTGCTCGACGCCTCGATCGTGAACGTCGCGCTGCCGTCCATCGGCCGCGACCTCGACTTCAAGCAGGACGACCTCTCGTGGGTCGTCAACGCGTACACGCTCTTCTTCGGCGGCTTCCTCCTGCTCGGCGGGCGGCTCGCCGACCTGCTCGGGCGGCGGCGGATCTTCATCGCCGGCCTCGTGCTCTTCGCCGTGGCGTCGCTCGCCGGCGGGCTGGCGCAGAGCGACCTGTGGCTCGTCATCGCCCGTGCGGTGCAGGGCCTCGGCGCGGCGCTCCTGTCGCCCGCGGCGCTGTCGATCGTGACGACGACGTTCACCGAGGGGGCCGAGCGCAACAAGGCCCTCGGCGTCTGGGGCGCGGTGGCCGGCGCCGGCGGCGCGGCCGGCGTGCTGCTCGGCGGCGTCCTCACCGACGCGCTGAGCTGGGAGTGGGTGCTCTTCGTCAACGTGCCGATCGGCATCGCGGCGGCGGTCATCGCGCCGATGCTGCTGGCCGAGTCGCGCGACGAGAGCGAGCACCGCTCGTTCGACCTCGCGGGCGCCGCGACGATCACCGCGGGCCTGTCGATCTTCGTCTACGCGCTCGTCGACGCGCGCGACGCGGGCTGGGGCTCGACGCAGACGATCGGCCTGCTCGCCGTCTCGCTGGTGCTGATCGCCGCCTTCGTGGCCATCGAACTGCGGCACCGGGCGCCGCTCGTGCCGTTCTCGATCTTCCGCAAGCGCACGCTGACGGCGTCGAACGTCATCGGCCTGCTCGTCGGCATGTCGCTGTTCTCGATGTTCTTCTTCGTGTCGCTGTACATGCAGCAGGTGCTCGGCTACGACGCGCTGAAGGCCGGCTTCGCGTACCTGCCGCTGGCGCTGACGATCATCGTCTCGGCGGGTGTGGCTTCCCAGCTCGTGTCGCGGTTCGGGCTGAAGCCGGTGCTCACCGCGGGGCTGCTGTTCGTCGCCGCGGGGCTGCTGTGGTTCAGCCAGGTGTCGGTCGACGGCACGTACGTCGGCGACGTCCTGTTCCCGTCGCTGCTGGCGGCGGTCGGGCTCGGGTTCTCGTTCGTGCCGGTGACGCTCGGCGCGGTCGCGGGGACGCGTCCGGACGAGGCGGGGCTCGCGTCGGGGCTCATCAACACGTCGCAGCAGGTCGGCGGCGCGCTCGGCCTGGCGATCCTCTCGACGATCGCGTTCGCCGACGTCGACCCGACGCGGCCGGACCCGGCGACGCTGACGGATGGCTTCCAGAACGCGTTCCTGACGGGTGCGGCGTTCGCCGTCGTCGCGGCGCTGATCTCGCTGCTGGCGATCCGCGCGGCGGACAGCCGGGCGCTGAAGGGCGCGGCGGCGCAGCCGGCGGCCGCCTGACGAGCGAGTACGGTCCGCGTGTGATCGAGACGTCACGTGTTCAGGCGGTGCTGAGCGACGAGCGGGAGCTCTTCGCGAGGACGCACCGCCGGTCGCGCGAGCTGTTCGAGGCCGCGCGCGGATCGCTCGTCTCGGGCGTCCCGATGACGTGGATGGCGAAGTGGGCGGGCGGCCATCCCGTCTACGCCGCCAGCGCGTCCGGGGCCCGGATCGAGGACGTCGACGGCAACGTCTACGTCGACCTCTGCCTCGGCGACACCGGCGCGATGGCGGGCCACTCGCCGCCGCCGACGGTCGCGGCCGTGCAGCGCCGGCTGGCCGAGCAGGGCGGCGCGACGCTCATGCTGCCGACCGAGGACGCGGCCTGGGTGGGGGAGGAGCTCGGGCGCCGCTTCGGCCTGCCGCTCTGGAGCTTCTCGCTGACCGCGACGGACGCGAACCGGTGGGCGCTGCGGCTGTGTCGCGCGCTGACCGGGCGGCCGAAGGTGCTCGTGTTCTCGTACTGCTACCACGGGTCGGTCGACGAGACGTTCATCACCGTCGCGGACGGGCGGCCGCGGTCGCGCGCCGGCAACGTCGGGCCCGCGGTCGACCCCGTGGAGACCACGAAGGTCTGCGAGTTCAACGACCTCGACGCGGTGCGGGCGCTGCTCGCCGAGGGCGACGTGGCGTGCGTGCTGACCGAGCCGGCGCTGACCAACATCGGCATCGTCCTGCCTTCGGACGGGTTCCTCGAGGGGCTGCGCGACGCGTGCGACGCGACGGGGACGCTCCTCATCGTCGACGAGACGCACACGCTGAGCGCGGGGCCGGGCGGCTGCACCGCGGCGTGGGGGCTGCGGCCCGACGTCGTGACGCTCGGCAAGGCGATCGGCGGCGGCATCCCGATCGGCGCGTACGGGGTGTCGGCTTCGGTGGCGGAGCGGATCGAGGCGCTCGAGGGCGCGGACCTCGTCGACGTCGGCGGCGTGGGCGGGACGCTCGCGGGCAACGCGCTGTCGCTGGCCGCCGCGCGGGCGACGCTCGACCAGGTCCTGACCGAGGAGGCGTTCGCGCGGATGATCGCGCTGTGCGACCGCCTCGTCGCGGGGATCGAGGACGTCATCGCGTCCTCGGGCGTGCCGTGGTCGGTCGTGCAGCTGGGCGCGCGGGCGGAGCTCTCGTTCGCTCCGGAGCCGCCGTCGAGCGGCGGCGAGAGCGCCGCGTTGCTCGACGAGGCCCTCGAGGACGCGCTCCATCTCCACCTCCTGAACCGGGGCGTCCTCATCACGCCGTTCCACAAGATGTGCCTGATCTCGCCGGCGACCACCGAGGCTGACGTGGACCGTCACACCGAGGCGTTCGGCGATGCAGTCGGCGCGCTGATGGGCTGATCCTCCTACCCTGGCTGAGGTGGCAGGGAGCACGAGGACGCCTGGCGTCGTCACGGAGGTCGCCGCGTTCGACATCGAGCGCATGGACTTCGACGGCGACCGGCTCGAGATCGGCGGGCACTGGTCCGGCGTCCGCGGACGCCGGTTCGTCCGCCCGTCCCTGATGCTCGCCGACGGCCGCCGCCTCCTCGCGATCCTCGACCACAAGCCCTGGGCGCCCGACACCGACGACTGGGTCGCCGCGTTCCCGTGGGAGGGAGCGAAGCACGTCGCGGGCGCCAAGCTCGACGTCGCCCCCGGCATCGAGATCGAGCTCCCCGACGTCAAGGCGAACGGCCGGCTGAAGCCGACGCGCCGAGAGGCGAGGTTCGCCCGCCCCGAGCCCCCGGCGCCGCCGGTCGTCGAGGAGGTTCCGCCGGCGCCGCCGCCCGCGGAGCCCTCTCCGGCCGAGGACGGGCGTCTCGACGCTCGTCGCGAGGAGCTCTCCGCGGCGACGGCGGAGCGGGATTCGCTCTCGGGCGACAAGGCGGCGCTGGTCGCCGAGCGGAAGCGGTTGGAGGAGCAGAACGCCGCTTTGACCGCGGAGCGTGAGAACGCGTCTTCCGCGCGGGATGCCGCGCTGTCGCGGCGGGACGAGGTCGTCGCCCGGATCGAGGCGCTGGAGGCGCGGCTCGAGACCCTCACCGCCGAGCGCGATGAGGCGCTGGCGGAGAGCAACGCTCATGAGCGGCAGCGCGATCGCGCCGAGGAGCAGCGCGCCGCGATGGAGCGCGAGCGCGATCAGGCCGTCGCCGAGCGCGACTCGCTGCGGCGCGAGCGGGCCGCGATGGCTCCCACCGACGCGCTGCGCCGGGCGATGTTCCGCCGGGAGCCGGATGAGCCCCCTGCGGTCCTCTGGGCCTCGCGCGTGCTCGCCCTCACCGCTCTCCTCGCCGGCCTCACGTTGCTGGCGATCTTCTTCCACGCGCTGTTCTCGGCATAGCGCGAGTCGAGCGCTCGCTTCGCGGGTCTCGCCCCGGCGCGCCGGGTCGTTGGCTTGTCCTTCGTCGTTCGCGGCCGCGGGGGCCGGCGAAGGGGGAGGTTCTGCGGCTCGTGGTCTTTCGGTCCGTGGTCGGCGCGCCAGTGGGGTTAGCAACGTGCCACACCGCCCACCCGCACCCGCGCACGGGCGTTTCGTGTCGCGCCCCGCGCGCTCCATTGCCCGGGCCGTCCCGGGCCCGGGCGTGTGCTCCCGGTGATGGTTTCGCGACGCGGCGCGAGGAAACTGCCGATAGGAACGTGCACCGCCCCGGCTGCGGGCGGTCGCGGTGCACGAACCTTTCGCTATGCGATAGGAACGTGCACCGCACCCGTGAAATCGGAGGGCGGTGCACGAACCTTCCGCTATGCGGAACGAACGTGCACCGGACCCGTCGGAAACGACGACGGTGCACGAATGTCACGGGGCGAAGCCATCCCCGGGAGCACTCGTCCGGGCCCGGGACGGCCGGGGCAACCGAGCGTAAGAGGCGCGACGCGAACAACCCGTGCGCGGACGCGGGGGACGCGGTGTGGCACGTTGCTAACCCCACTGGCGCGCCGATCACGGACCGAAAGACCACAACTGCGGAACCCCTCCCTCGCCGGCCCCCGCGACCGCGAACGCCTAAGGTCAAGAGGCAATCCGGCGCGCCGGGTCCGCGACCGTCTTCGTCGCGAAGCGCGGCGAAGCGGCTAGCGGCGGTAGCTCTCCGCCTCGATTCGCGGGAACTTCCGCAACGCCCCGCCGAACGAGTACGGCGCCTGGTTGAAGCAGGCGGGGTTGTCGGAGTTGGACGGCTTGTCGGCGTCGCCGCTGACATTGCGGCAGTCGAAGGCGGCGATGATCCCGCGCTTCGCGATCTCCGGGCCGGTCAGGGACAGCGGATTCAAGTACGCGTTGCCGCGATTGCCGGCGAGGCGCTTCGGGTGGACGGCGACGGTCTCCGCTCCAGTCGGGCCGAACTGGCGGAGGTAGTGGCCGGTGGCCTGCGGGTCACGGGACTTCGTCGTCGCCTGCGTCGCCGCGCCGAGGTTCGCGAAGAGATCCGACAGCGTGTGCTGGTGCTCGCCGAGCCAGGCGAGGATGGGGTTGAGCTCGCCAAGCCACGGGCCGAGCTCACCGAGCACCGGACGCAGCCCTTCGAAGAGCTCGCGTGACGCCGGCAGCGACGTGCGGCCCGCCTCCAGCAGCGGATCGAGTTCGCGGAACAGGTGCTCGAGATCGGGCGACAGCTGCGACAGCGCCACCAACGTGGGACGCAAGTCGCGCATCGCCGGCTCGAGGTCCTGGACGACCGGCCGCGCCTTGCGCGCGAAGCGATCGAGGCGGTCGTACGTCAGCCGCGACTCCGACAGGAACGTCGGGAAGATGTTCCAGACCTGCGCGAAGTCCTCCTTCTCGCGCTGGATCGCGGAGAACACCGTGTCCGAGTTCTCGACGAGACGGCGCAGCTGGCCCTCGCGCTCGGTCAGCGCGCCGAACACGACGCCCGTGTTGCGGACGAGCGCGCCTAGCGCCTGCTTCTGCTGCGCGAGCACCTCGAAGAGGTCCGCGCCGGACGACGCGAACTCCGGGAGGTTGCCGATCGCGTCGTTGAGATCGGTTCCGCGACCGGAGACCGCCCGCGACACGCCCTGCTGCCACGTCCGGTACGCCTTGCGCGTGTACGGGTCGAGCGTGTTCAGGATCTCGTCGAGCTCGACGGTGTCGGACACGTTGCGCTCGTCGAGCAGCCCGCCCTCCGGCACCTTCGGCCCGTTGCGCGACCCCAGCGTCAGCTCGACGTACGTCTGCCCGAGCAGCGTCTTGTTGCGCAGCACCGCCTTCGCATCGCGGCTCAGGGGCGCGTACTTGCGGTCGAGCTCCAGCGTCGCGACCGACGCGTTCACCGAGTGCTCGACCGACACGACCCGCCCGACCTGCACGCCCGCGACGCGCACGTCGGACTGCTTCGCGAGCAGAGGCGCCTCGTCGAACGCGATCCGCAGCTGGTAGCCGTCCGGCTTCATCGGGATCGGCCCGCCGAACGCGAGCCACAGGAACAGCAGCAGCCCGAAGCACGACAGCGCGAAGCCGACCATCGCGGTGAGCCGCCCGAGCGTGGGGGCCTGCTTCTGCATCAGCCGCCGCCCTTCCCGCCGCACACCGCCGGATCGGTCAGCGCGCCCGTCAGGCCGAGCAGCGCCTCCAGCTCCTCCTGCGCGCCGACCGTGTTCTCGATCGTCGCGCACGTCCCGCCGTACGTCACCGGCCGCCCCGGCCCGTGCGCATCCAGCGAGCCGAACAGGTTGTTCACCTGATGCACGAGCCAGCCCGTGTAGAAGAGGTAGCCCTCGTCGCGGTCGGCCTTCTCCGGCCCCTCGCGTCCGCCCTTGTTGTAGGCGAGCATGTTGAAGAAGTGGTTGAGGACGGTGAACGTCCGGCGCAGGCCGGGCTCGCCCTCGGCCAAGCCCTTCACCGCCGGCCGCAAGTCGCGCACCAGCGGCCGCGCCTCGCGCACGAACGGCCGGATGTCGTCGCGCAGCCGCGGCGTCGCCTCCAGCGCCAGCGGCCGCGTGCGCTCGTTCGCCGACCGCAGCGCACCGATCGCCGGGCGCATCTTGCGCGTCGTCGGCCCGAGCACCGTCGCCATCTCCTCGACGCGCTGCAGCGACGCGGTCGCCTGCTTCAGCGTCCCCGGCAGCCGGCGCACGGTGTCCGACACGCCCGCCCGCTGCGACGCGATCGCGCGGAACACGCGGCTCGACGCGTCGACGAGCTGCGCGAGGTCGTCGTCCTTGCGCCCCAGCGTCGTGTTCAGCCGCTGCAGCGAGTTGACGAGCCGCCGCAGCTCGGTGCGGCGCGTCGCCACCTCGCTCGACACGGCCGCGAGGTCGCGGTAGGTCGGCTCGAAGCGCCGCAGCACCTCCTGCAGGTCCTCGCCGCGGCCCTTCAGCCCCTTGCCCGCGCCGTCGAGCAGCAGCCGCACGTACTGGCGGACGTCGCCGTCCAGCCCGGCGAGGATCTCGTCGGGGTTGACGTCGGGGAGCGTGTTGCTCACCGGGATGACGAACCCCTGCTTCGCCAGCGGCGCGGCCTTCGTGCCCGGGTTGAGCTCGAGGAACATGTCCTTCAGCCCGGTCTTCGGCCGCAGCAGCGCGGTGGCGTCGGTGTGGACCAGGTCGCGGTACTGCTCGTCGAGCTCGAGCGTGACGATCGCGCGCCCCTCCTTCAGCTCGGCCTTCGCGATGTCGCCGATCCGCACGCCCGCGACACGCACCGTCTGCCCCTGCCCCGGCGTGACGGCCTGCGCGGTGCTCAGCTCGGCCTTCAGCACGTATGGCTTCGGCTCGAGCAGCGGGAACCGCAGCCGCTGGTTGCTGAGGATGTAGCCGCCGACGAGCGCGGCCATCGAGACGAGCACGACGATCGCCACGAAGTCCTTCGCGTGCTCGCGGATCGCGCGCTTCACGGCGCGTCGCTCCCCAGCGTCTTGACGACCTCGCCGAGCTCGCCGACCTTCAGCGGCTCGTCCGACAGCGTCAGCTTGTCGCCGAGCGTGCTGCCCTTCAGCGCGCGCCGCATCCAGTCCATGAGCTTCTCGTTCGCCTTCGCCCGCCGCGCGTCGGCGCCCGGCGCGTGCTGGTTGATCCGCACCTGCTGCGGCGGCGGCGCGGGGTTGGAGCGCAGGTCCGGCAGCTCCTGCGTCTCACACGGCACGTCCGGGCGGTACGCCGGCGGGCCGCCCTGCTTCTTGGGCGGGTTGACGCCCTGCACCGGCAGGTCGGTGAAGAAGAAGCGACCGTCGCCCAGCACCGACGCGTAGTTGGCGTTGTTCGCGTACGAGCGGACGTACTGGCCGTTCGCGTCGAAGTTGCGGCTCTCCGCGGCGAGCCCGACGAACTGCTTCGACGCCTCCTGGTAGATCGGGCCGCTCGCCTTGAAGTTCGGGTCGGGGATCGTCGACTCGTTCCACGGGATGATCGAGTTGAGCTGGCACGAGCTGGCCAGGCGCGTCTGCTCCTGGAGCTTCACGCCGCCCCGGTTGAGCTCGACGAGCGACGGCACCGTCGGGCGCAGCTCGCGGACGAGGCCCTGCAGCTCCGGCGGCGAGACGAGCCCGCGCAGCTGGCGGACGAACGGCAGCTGCGCGTCGAGCGCCGGGCCCGACTCACGGACGGTGGGAGCGAGGTCGCGGGCGAAGCGCCGCACGTCCGGGAACGCCGTGCGCAGCGCCGAGAACGCGCGCAGGCCGGCGCCGAGCGTCACCGGCAGCTCGTGGATCGCCGCCGACAGGTTCGCTTGCTCGCTCGCGAACGCGTCGGCGGTCTGCGCGAGGCCGACGATCAGCTCCTGCAGCCGGTCCGGGTTGCGGTCGAGGCCCTCGGCGACGCGCGCCGCGCCGGCGATGTACTGCGAGAGGTCGTGCTCGAGCAGGCCGCGCGTCGCGTCGTTGACCATCGCCGAGTTCTTGAACGCCGGCTCCCAGTGCTTGATCGACCGGTTGAACCCGCGGCCGCCCTCGCCCGACACCGCCTTGCCGTACTCGCGGAAGACGTTGCGCAGATCCTCGCGCGTGTCGCTCTGCAGCATCTCCAGGAACTGGCCGAACTGCACCGGCGCCGCGGTCTGCTGCACGGGGATCGTGTCGCCGCGGCCCAGTGCCGGCGCCGACGGCGAGCCGGGGGAGAGGTCGACGAACCAGTTGCCCTCGAGGAAGATCCGCGGCCGCACCTTGGCGCGCGCGTCGGCGTGGATCGGCAGGCCCTCGTCCTTGATCTCCATCGTCACGAGCGCGCCGTCGCCGTCCTCGCCGAGCGGCTCGATCCGCTTCACCTTGCCGACGTTCACGCCCGCGATGCGGACGGGGGAGCGCGGCTGCAGCTGCGAGACGTCCTTGAACGCCGCGCGCACCTCGAAGGGGTGGTTGAACGGGTTGTCCTTGCGGAACCCGAACCACACGCCGATGGCGGCGACGATCAGCCCGACGAGCCCGATCCGTGCGAGGTGGTTCTTCGACGGCGCGCGACCCCTCACTTGTCGAGCTCCTTCGGCAGCTGCGGACCGCTCTCGGGAAGGCGGGTGAACGTCTGGCCCTCCGGGACGCGGGGGCGGCCCGTGAGCGTCGGCCCCGACGCGCCCGGCATGTGCGGGTCGACGACGACCTTGTTCTTGGGGTCCTTGTCGTACGTCGTGAGCTTCTCGAGGTAGCCGCGCTGGCCGGACTCGCAGTCGGCCTGGCCGTCGTGCGTCACGGCGGCCGAGTAGAGGCTCAGGTGCAGGTTCATCGGCGAGCCCGAGACGACCTCCTCGCCGTTGGAGGGCCGCGTCGCGCCGATCGAGCCGATGCTCGGCGCCCGCGGGTCGCGCGGGCGCGACGCCTGGTTGAGCAGCGTGCGCTGCGAGCCGCCGGTCGGGTCGGGCTCCGTCAGGTGCTCGCTGACGTTCCCCCAGGCGTAGTTGAAGTAGTTGCAGACCGTGACGTACGGCCCGACGAAGCGGATGAACGGGTGCACGACGTCGACGAGCCGCGTCACGCCGCGCAGCGCGACGATCGTGCGCTCGTCCGACGCGAGGTCGCGCAGCGCGCCGAGCGTCTTGCCGAGCTCCTCGTTGTAGGCCGGCGTGCGCTGCAGCACCGGGACGCCGGTGGCGAGCGCGCGCTGGATGCGCGGCAGCGCCGACGGCATGACCTCGGTCGTGTCGCGCAGCGCGCGGCTGAACCGCGCGGTGTCGGCGAGGAACGGCCGCTGCGTGCGGAACGAGCGGATGCCCGCGCGCATCGTCGGAGCGTTCTGCCGGATCGTCTCGCGCAGCCGGTCGGGGTACCGCGACCACGCCTCGAACGTGTCGGCGGCGGCGCTGAACTGGTGCGCGTAGCGGCCCGCGACCGGCGCGACGATCCGCGCGGCGTCGCCCAGTTCGCCGAAGAAGCGGTCGAGCCGGTTGCGCTCGTCGGCCAGCGTGCGCGCCACGGGCTCGAGCCCTCCGAGGAACCGCGGCAGCTCGCGGATCGTCTCGTTGAGCGAGAAGCCCCGGCTCGACAGCGCGGTGCCGAACCCGCGCAGGTTCTCCCGCACGGCCGCCCGCGTCGGCCGGTCGAACATGCGGTTCATGTCCTCGATCTCGACCGGGTAGTCGACCTGCTCGGCCGGCATCGTCTCGCCGTCCTCGAACGTGCGCTTCGACGTGCCGCGCGTCAGCTCGACGTACTTGAGGCCGAGCACCGAGCGGGGCCGCAGGTTCAGCGTCGAGTCGCGGGGGATCGCCCCGGCCACCTTGTCGAGCTTCATCGCGACCTCGGCGCCGACGGTGCCGTCGGGGAGGCGGACCGGCTCCATCTTCTCGACGATCCCGATCTGGGCGCCGCCCTCCCGGATCTCGTTGCCGGGCAGCAGGTTCGCGCCGTTGGCGACGTGGAAGCGCAGCGTCGTCGTCGGGACGAACGGCAGGCCCTTGTTCGCGTTGTACGCGAGGAAGACGGCGACGACGACCACGAGCGTGGTCACCGCGCCGACGAGGACGGGGTTCGCGACGATCGAGGCGGTGCCCTTGCGCGTGCGTCTCATCGGCCCAGGAGGAAGTCGAGGAGCTCTTCGGACGTGTCGCGCGGCAGCACGGGGTCGACGCGGCCCGTGTCCGGCACGCGCGGCGCGGACGGCAGCGACGGCGTCTCGGGGAGGCGGTCGAGCAGCTCGTCGAGCTGCGGGACGACGCCGCCGAGGCCGCCGCTCCCGCCCGCGCCGTCGCGGCCGGGCGTGGCGTCCTGCGGCGTTGCCGCCGCCTCGTCGTCGCCGCGCGCGTCGCCGCCCTTGTGCGCCCGCGACCGGCCGCGCTTGCCGCGCTTGCGGTCGGCTTCGGCGCCGTCGCTCGTCTTCGTCCAGTCGGCCGACGTGATGCCGGGCTGGTTCCTGCCGAGCCACGCGCGGCAGCGGTCGGGGCTGGCGCCGCTCTTGATCTGCTCGGCGTTCGTGTAGTTCGCGCACTCGCGATCGAGGAAGAGCGACGCCTTGAGGATGTAGCTGTTGGCGTCGAAGAGGTTGATCGCCTGCGACTGCGCGTAGAAGTACCGCAGCAGCGACTCGAGGCCGGTGAAGCCGCCGTCCGGCCCGCGGCCGGCACGGGCGTCCTTCTCGACCGCGAAGCGCGGGTCGTCGAGGTGCTCGAGCGTCATCGCGAGGTTCTGCGCGGCCTCGGGGAGGTCGTCGACGCCCTTGCGCAGCTCGGCCACCGGGGCACGTGCCGCCTCGACCGCCTTGCGCCCGGTGCCGGATGCGTCGGCGAGCGAGCGGATCGCCGGCCGCGACGCCTCCGCGTACGGCCCGAGCGTCTTCAGGAGCTTCTCGAGGTACGGCGCGGCCGTGCTCAGGTTGCGCAGCGCCGGGATCTGCGCCTCGGCCGTGTCCTCGAGCCGGGCGAGCGTCGGCCGCAGCTCGCCGAGGAAGCGCGGGAGCGTCCGCCACTGGTCGCGGATGCCGGCGTCCTCGGACGCCGCGGCGGCGGCGGTGTCGCGCGCCTCGTCGACGAAGCGGGCGACGTCGGTCTTGTTGTTCGCCACGCGCGTCACGACGCGGTCGGCGTTCGTGTAGAGGTCGCGGATCGTGCGGCGCTGGTCGCGCAGGATCGCCAGCAGGCGGTCGACCTGGCGCAGCGCGGGGACGGCGCGGCGGATCGTCTCGTTGAGGTCTTCGCCGCGGGCGGCGAGGCCGAGGCCGAGCTCGCTGAAGAGGATCGAGAAGCGCTCGCGGTACGGGCGGCGCATGATGTCGTTGACGAGGTCGACGGGGATCGTCGTCTCGGTCTGCTCGACCGGGATCGTGTCGCCCGGCTGGAGCCGCTCGGGCGCGGTGCCGGGCCGGCAGTCGATGAAGTACTCGCCGATGAGCGACTGCGGCCGCGTCTCGCAGCGCACGTCGCGGCGCAGGTCGTCGAAGCCGGTCTTCGTGACCTCGATGCCGACCTTCGCGCGCATCGTCTCGCGGTCGAGCTGCAGCGTCGTCACCTTGCCGGCGCGCACGCCGCCGACCTTCACGTCGGCGCCGTCCACGAGCCCGAACGCGTTGTCGAGCTCGACCCAGTACTGCTTGGCGTCCGCCTCGCTGTCGGGCGCGCCCGTGACGAGCAGGCCGACCGCGACGGCGGCGACCGCGACCGTGAGGAGCGCGAGGAGGCGGCGAAGCATCGCGGTCACTCCCCCGGCGGGACCTGCGACGGATCGCAGTTGAAGTCGTCGGAGGGCTTGAACGGGTTCGACCCGTCGCGGGCGGGGCGCTCGCTCGCGCCCGGGCAGCGGTTCGTCTGGCCGCGGCGGACGACGAGGTCGTTGAGCTGGTTGCGCAGCTCCTGCGGAACGAGCTTGAGCTGCGCGCCCACCGCGGCGAACGCGTTGACCGAGGTCGCGACGCGGCTCGCCGAGCCGTTCGCGTCGTAGATCCCCGAGTGGCTGAAGTCGTCGAGCCAGCCGGTGAAGTCGACGGCGTAGGGGCGGAAGAACGCGAGGTGCGGCTGCTGGCCCTTCAGCGCCTTCGTGGTCGTCTCGAACGAGCCGGGGCGCTCCTTGCCGTTGCGGCGGACCGTGCGCACCGCGACGTCGCGCAGCGGCGGGATCGAGCGGGCCAGCTCGAGCAGGTCGTTCGCGCCGCCCGGCGAGCGCACGAGCGCGGCGAGGTCGCGGATCGTCGGCACCGCCTCGACCGCGAACGGCCGCAGCTGGGCGAGCACGCGGCGCAGCTTCGGCGTCACCGGCCGCGACGCGTCGATGACGGGATCGAGGTCGTCGAGCGTCGCGCGCAGGTCGACGAAGGTCGAGTTCGCGCGGCGCAGGAAGTCCGGCAGCTGCCCGATCGCCCCGCGCAGCGACCGCTCCTCCTTCGCGATCGCGCCGGTCGTCGTCGCGAGCCGGTCGACGAGCATCGCGACGCTGTCGCGGCGGTCGGCGACGTCGGACATGAGCTTCGAGGAGTGGACGACGAAGTCCTCGAGGGAGCCCGAGTCGGCGTTGACCTCCTGGAACAGGCGCCGGGCGGAGACGAGCGCCGGGTTGACGTTCTCCCAGCCCGCGTTCGCCTTGTCGCCGTCGGTCCGCCACTGGTTCGCCTGGCCGCGGATGACGTTGCGCAGGCCCTTGCGCGTCTCGGGGTCGAACGTCTGGAAGAGCTGGTCGATCTCGATCGCCGACGTCGTGCTCGCCGTGTCGATGACGCCGTCGTCGGGGATCGTCCGGCCGCCGGCGGGCGGGATGCGCAGGTCGACGAAGCGGTTCGCGGAGCCGCTGAGCGACGCGATCCGCAGCGTCGCGCGCGTGCCCTCGCGCAGCGGCGCCACGTGGTCGTCGTCGATCTGCAGCGTCAGGTCGGCCTGACCGTCGGGCGTGAGGCGGATGTCCTCGACCGTGCCGACGGGCCGGCCCCCGACCTGGACGAGGTTGCCCTTGACGACGTTGGTGGCCGCGAGGAACCGCACGTGCACGCGGTAGCCGTCGCCGCCGGCGCCGCCCAGGAGCAGGAAGCCCGCGATGACGAGCGCGAGCACGAGGGAGGCCCCCGCCGCGATCCGTCCGACGGGGCTCAGGCCCTTGTCGTGGTGACCCTCCACGCCTGCCGCAACGAACGACGGGCCGAAGGCTTGCGGTGACGCTTCGTCAGTCGGGGAGGTGGAACTGCTGCTCGCCGATCGTCAGGATCGTCGGCTCGCCCTCGCGGGCGGCGATGCCGAGCGGCAGGTCGGGCTCGGTCGTCGGCCAGAACGCGAGCGCGACGCTGCGCCCGCCGAGCCAGCGCGCGAGCGTCCGGACGCCGCGGGCCGCGGCCTCGACGCCGCCGAGCGGACCGGTGACCGTTCCCTCCTCGGCGTCGACCTCGAGCGGCGGCATCGGCGCCATGAGCGGGAACGCCGGCGGCTCGGGCGCGAGCTCGACCGCGTGGGGGAGGTGGACCGTGCGATCGCCCTCGACGACCTCGATCGGCCCGAGCCGGGAGCAGCTGATCATCACCGGCAGCGCGTCGTCGCCGCGGTCGAGCACGGCCTGCACCTCGACGGCGCTCGAGACGTGCAGGAACTCGCGGAGCCCCACGATCTGGGTGTCCAGCTCGCCCGCGGTCAGGACGACGTCGACGGGCTCCTCGGAGGGTTCGTCTTCCACTTGAAGGAGGCTAGTGGGGCCTGATCGGCGCGCGGAGCGGCATCTCGGCGCAGAACGTCGTCGAACCTTCGTCCAAAGCGTCGGTCAGCGGCCTTCGACCGTGCTTGGCACCTGCGACGATCGGCTTCATGAAGGTCCTCGTGGTCGAGGACGACGACAGCCACGCCGGGCTCGTGCTCGAGCTCCTCTCCGTTCCGCACGGAACGCTGGACACCGCCCGCGTCGCCTCGCTCTCCGATGCGATCGAGCATCTGCTCGCCGCGCCGGTCGACTGCGTCGTGCTCGACCTCGATCTCCCCGACGTCCGCGGGGTCGAGTCGGTCGAGCGGATCCGGCCGGCCGCGCTGCAGGCCGCGGTCGTCGTGCTGAGCGGGCATCGCGACGACGCGCTGGCCGTCGCGGCGCTGCGCGCGGGCGCGGAGGAGTACCTCGTCAAGGGCACGTTCGAGCCGGCGGCGCTGCAGCGCGCGGTCCGCCACGCCGTCGAGCGCAAGCGCGTCGAGAACCGCCTCGCGCACCGCGCGCTGCACGATCCGCTCACCGACCTGCCGAACCGCGTGCTGTTCGGCGACCGCCTGCGCCTCGCACTCAGCCGCCTGGACCGGACCGGGTCGTGCCTGGCGGTGATGCTCCTCGACCTCGACGCCTTCAAGGCGGTCAACGACGAGCACGGGCACCTCGAGGGCGACCGCGTCCTGCGGTCCGTCGCCGGCCAGCTGGCCCGGACGGTGCGCGGCGGCGACACCGCGGCGCGGCTCGGCGGCGACGAGTTCGTGATCGTCTGCGAGGACGTCACCGGTGAAGACGAGGCGCGGGCGATCGCCCGGCGCCTGCTCGACGAGCTTCCCGTGCCCGCCAGCCTCGGCATCGCCCTGACCGCCGACGGCACGTGCGAGCCCGAGGCGCTGCTGCGCGACGCCGACGCCGCGATGTACGCGGTCAAGCGGCGCGGCGGCGGCGACATCGAGGTCGCCGGCGGCCCGCTCATCGGAACCGCCTGACCCAACGCAACAACGGGGTCAGGCACCGTGCGTGCACGTTCGATCTGCTGATGATGTCGGGCGATGACCGACCTCGTCGCCCGAGGACCTCGTCTGACGCTGCGCTACGCGCGGCCGGCCGATGCCGCCGCCCTGTTCGTGCTCGGCCGCGACCCCGAGGTCACGCGGTTCTTCTCGTGGGGCCCGTACACCGCGGTCGCCGAGGCCGAGGCCTACATCGCGCGGCTGCCGGCCGAGCGCGCGGAGGGGCGGCACCTCGACTTCGTGATCGCGGGACCGGACGGCGTCGCGATCGGCGTGACCGGTCTCGGCGAGTGGAGCCTGCGCGACCGCCGCGCCGTGATCGGGACGTGGCTGGGCCGACCGCACTGGGGCACGGGCGCGAACCACGAGGCGAAGGCGCTCGTCGCGGCGCTGGCGTTCGGCGCTCTCGGTCTCGAGCGCCTCGGCGCCTACGCCGCGCCCGGCAACCCGCGGTCGGTCCGGGCGCTCGAGAAGATCGGCTTCGTCCGCGAGGGGACGCTGCGGTCGTTCCACCACCACGGCGACACCGTCCATGACGTCCACGTCTTCGGGCTGCTGCGCGCCGAGTGGGAGGGGAGCACGCTCGCCGGCGTCCCCGCGGAGATCTCCGGCGATGCGCCGCCGGCCTTCGCCACCGCCGCGCAGTGAAAGGCGAGAGGGGGCGCGCCCGCATCGAGGCTCTCCGCCGGACCGGCGGCCTCTGTCGCGTCTCAGCCGAGCTTCTCTATGAGCGCGAGGTAGTCCTCGAGCGAGCGGGTTCCGAGGAACCCTCCGCGGACGCGCTCGCGGGCGTTGCGGCCGATCTCCTCCGCGCGGCCGGGGTCGTCGAGGAGAGCGCGGACGGCGGCGCCGTAGGCCTCGAGGTCGCGCGGGTCGTCGAGGAGGACGCCGTTGACGCCGTCCTCGATCTGGTCCTGGATGCCGCCGATCCGCGACGCGACGACGGGACGCGCCTTCCACATCCCCTCCGCGACGGTGAGGCCGAACCCCTCGGCGAGGCTCTTCTGCACGACGATCGTCGCGCGGCGCTGGAGCGCGTTGACGATCGCGGCGTTCTCGTCGCCGTCGTCCATCGGCAGCAGGGCGAGGTGCACACGGGCGCGGACGTCGCCCGGCAGGTCCTCCCAGCGTGCCCGGGCGCGCTCGAGGACCTCGGCGCCCTCGGGGTCGTCCGTCACCGCGCTGACGTCGGGCCCCGCGTAGACGAGGTGCGCGTCGGTCTGCGGGGCGACGTGCTCGGCGAAGCCGTCGAGCACCCCGAGCGGGTCCTTCAGCGTGTCCCACCGCGACACCTGCAGCACGAAGCGGTCGTCCGGCTGCAGCGGCCGCTCCTCGACGACCGTCGCGGTCCGCTGGACAGTTCCGCGGTCGCCGCCGAAGCGGATGAACGCCGGCTCGGCCGCGGGCCCGTCGCCGTCACGCCGCAGCCCGGCGGCGTAGAGGATCGCCTCGGCGACGTCCGGCTCGATGTCCTGGTTCTTCGGCGCGAGCGCGTCGATCGACGGCGCGATGAGGACGAGCTTCTCCTCGGGGAGGTCCTCCCACGCGAACGCCTGCCGCGAGAAGACGTAGGCGTCGGCTTCGCGCACGTACGGCTGGAGGAAGCGCCACGCCTCGCGGGCGACGTCGTTCGGCGTGTCGAGCCCGACGTGGCAGCGCCAGACGACGGTGACGTCGAGGTCGCGCACGTGCGGCACGAGCCCGGCGGTCTGCGGGTCGTGGAGGATCACGACGTCGCCGGGGGACAGCCGCTTGCGCAGCGCCGCGCCCGCAGCCTCGAGCGGCGCCTCGTACGCCGCGCGCGCCTCGGAGCCCAGCGAGCCGCCGTCGCCCTCGGAGCCGTGAAGCCGGTTGTGCAGCCGCTTGGTGACGCGGAAGAACGGCGTGTCGCCGCCGATGACCTCCCAGCGCGCGTCGACGCCCGCGCCGTGCGCGTAGGCGAGCAGCGTCACGAGCATCTCCGCCACGCCGCCACCGCGGGCCGTGGAGTTGACGTTCCACACGGTCCGGCCGGCGAGGTGCTCGCGGCCGCGCTCGGCGGCGGCGAGGACGCGTTCGCGGTCGTCCTCGGAGAGCACGTCCGCAAGCCGCTCGAGCGGCAGCTTCCCGACCTCGACGGTCGTCAGCGGTCGGGTGTCGTCAGCGTCCACTCACGTCGTTTCGCCGCGTACTCCTCCGGCAGGCTACCGATGAGTGCTTCGACCGCGTCGAGCCAACTCAGCGCCTCGCCCGGCCGGCCCGCCCGGGCGGTCTCCTCGGCGAGCTTGAAGGCGGCGTCGACGGTCTGCGGCGCGGCGACGGGATCGGGCTCGTCGAGCCACGCCGCGATCCTGCCGCCGATGACCTTGCCCGGCTGCGGCCACGGCCGCTGGTCGTGCGCGCCGCCGGCGCCGAGCCACAGCGGCAGGCCGCCGGTCAGCAGCACTGCGCGCAGGAACGGGCGGAACGGCGCGGGATCGACCGGCGCGCCCGCGCGTGCGGCGATCGCCGCGGCGGCCGCGTCGGCCTGCTGGATCGCCAGGCCGCCCTGCTTGACGATCGCGTTCGTCGCGTCGCCGGCGGCCCAGACGGCGGCGGTCCCGTCGACCAGGCCGTGCTCGTCGACCGGGATGAACCCGTCGCGGTCCGCCGGCAGCCCGTGCAGGTGCGGGCCCTCGATGCGGGGGAGCGCGACGACGCGCTCGGCGTGGTAGCGGCGCAGGCGCTCGGGCGGCAGCAGCGCGATGCCGCGCTCCTCGAGCAGCGCCCGCACCCGCGTGGACACGTCGTCGCCGAACGTGGCGAGCGGCGCCGCCTCGGCGGTGACGACGGCGAGCTCGGCGTCCGGAGCCAGCGCCGAGGTCTGCAGCGCGAGCTCGTAGAGCGGCAGCGCCCAGGTCACGCCGTCGGGAACGACGAACGCGATGCGCCTCACCGTCTTCGCCGTGACGGCGTCGAGCAGGCGCCGCAGCTCGGCGATCCCGCGCGTGCCGTCGAAGGTCAGGGCGTCGCGGAGCGCCGGGCGCCGGCGCGCGCCGACGGCGACGAGCAGCGCGTCGTAGCGGACGGCGCCGAGCGTGTCGGTGTGCACCGTGTGCGCCGGCACGTCGACCGACTGCACCGTGGCGAGCCGCAGCTGCGCGCCGTTCTCCTCGCACAGCGGCCGCAGCGGCACGTGGCGCACGCCCTCCGCCGCGAACGGCGCGGTGACGCTCAGCGGCCGGTGGCGGAGGTCCTCGCTGCTCGACAGCAGCTCGACCTGCACGCGGTCGCCGGCGAGGTCGTGCAGCGCGAGGACCGCCTCGGCTGCCGCGAACCCGCCCCCTGCGACGACCACGCGCATGGCATCCCGCCTAGCTCTGCTCCGAGGCCGCCAGCGCGTCGCGGATCGCCTTGGCGAGTCCGTCCGCCGCGACCGTCTGCGCCTTGCCGTCCTTGCTCGTCACGACGAACGTCGGCGTGCTGTCGATCTGCGCGGCGCTCGCGGCGCTGCGGTCCTCGGCGAGCTGCTTGGAGATCGCCGCCGCGTCGCCGCCGGAGAGCACGTCGCTCGCGCCGGCCTTGTCGGCCACGCCGTTGATGAAGTCGTCGGTCGCGTAGTTCGAGTTCTCCGGCCCCTGGTCGGCGTACCAGGCCTCCGCGAACTGCCACATGCGGTTCTGGCCGGCGGCCCGCCACGCGGCGCGCGCGCCCTTGACGGAGTCGTCGCCGATGAACGTCAGCAGGCGCAGCTGCATGCGCACGTCGCCGGGACGGACGAAGTCCTTGACGATCGCCGGCAGCTGCTCCTTCGAGGCCGCGGCGCAGAACGGGCACTGGAGGTCGGCGAACTCCTGCACGGTCACGGGCGCGTCGGCCTTGCCGAGCCACGCGCCGTCCTGCGGGATGCCGTCGAAGAGGGTCACGCGATCGGCGCTGCCGCCGTTGTCGTCGCCGCCCGAGGACAGGAGCGCGACGCCCGCGAACACGACCGCGGCGACGGCGAGGGTGACGCCGAAGAGGATGAGCCGGCGGCGGCGCTTCGCCTGCGCGGCTGCGGCGGCCTCGGCCTCGAGGCGCGCCTCCCGCGCCTGCGCCTTCTGCTCTGCACGTGAGCTCATGATCCCCAGCCTAGGCGCGGACCTAAAGGGCACCATCCGTACTCGGCCGCACCCCGTTCGCGCCGTTCCGCGGTCACGTCAGCTCCAGGGTCCGCCCGGCTCGCGGACGAGGACGGAGCTCTCGGACGAGGGGTCGCGCCAGACGCGGCGCTTGCGGACGTACTCGGGCGGCAGCGTGCCCGCGATGCCCTCCGCCGCGTCGAGCCACCGGACCGCGAGCTGCGGCTCGCCGCTGGCGGCCTCGTCGTCGGCGAGCAGCAGCGCGAGGTCGAGCGCCGCGCGGCGGCCCTTCTCGTCGGAGCCGATGCCGCGGTCGACGTCGTGCAGCGTCGCCTCGGTGCCGAGATGCAGGTGCACGCGGTCGGCGAGGTACGGCGCGAGGTACCGCGCGGCGACCTTGCCGGGCGGCCACCACAACGGCGCGCGGCTGGCGACCGCGCCGTGCGGGCCCTCGGCGCTGCGGAACCACCACGGCAACGCGCCGGTGAGCAGCTGAGCGCGCAGCGCCGGGTGGTACGGCTGAGGCGTGCAAGGCGCGCCGGCGCGGGCGGCGATCGCCTCCGCGGCTGCGTCGGCCTGCTGCGACGCGAGGCCGCCCTGCTTGATCGACAGCGCCGTGCCGTCGCCCGCGGCGTGCACGCCCGGCGCACCGACCACGGCGCAGTGATCGTCGACGGGCAGGAAGCCCTCCGGGTCGGACGGCAGGCCGGCGACCCGCGGCCCGGTGAGCCGCGGCAGCGTCACGACGCGGTCGGCCGTGAGCGCGCCGGTCGAGGTGATCAGCATCCCGTCGAGGAGCTTGGTCGGCGCCGAGCTGACGTGCAGCGCGATGCCGTGGCCGGCGAGCGGCGCGCGCAGGCGCCGCCGCGCCGGGCGCCCGAAGACGTCGAGCGGGTCCTGCTCGGGCGTAACGAAGTCGATCCGGGCGCCGGTGCCCTCGAGGTGGCGGGCCGTCTGCAGCGCCAGCTCATACAGCGGCAGCGGCCAGGTCGACCCGGGCGGCAGCGCGAAGGCCACCGAACGGGCGGCGCCGGTGACCAGCTCGTCGAGCAGCCGGCGGAACGCGCGAATCCCCTCGTCGCCGTCGAAGGTGAGCGCACCCGGCAGTGCCTCGCTGCGCCGCGCGCCGATGGCGACGACGAGCGAGTCGTACGGGATGCGCACGCCCCGGGCGGTCTCGATCGCCGATCCGGCGACGTCGACGAAGTCGAGCGCGTCGCGGCGCAGGTGAACGCGCTGGTCGGCGCACACGTCGGGGAGCGAGACGCGGCGCACCTCCTCCGTGCCGAACGGCGCGGCGACGGCGAGCGGGCGCAGGACGAGGTCGGGCTCCGGCGTGACGAGGTCGATCGACACGCGCGCCCCGGCGAGCTCGCGCAGGGCGAGCAGCGTCTCGACGCCGGCGATGCCGCCTCCGGCGATGACGACGCGGTGGGAGGGGCGATGGGGCATGGGCCGACCGTAAGCGCGGCCGATGCCCGGCGACTCCGTAGGAACCCGCAACGCGTGGACGGACGGCTCCGGATGGACGGACCCCCGCGGGTGACGATCCTCCTGGCATGCCCTTCCGCCGCCCGCTCCGCGTCCTCGTCGCCGGTGGCGGCTTCGCCGCTGCCGAGGCGCTGCTCGCGCTGCGTCCGCACGCCGGCGACCGCGTCGACCTCGAGCTCGTCGTGCCCGACCCGGTGATGCCGTTCCGCCCCGCCGCGACCGTCGCCCCGTTCACCGCCGCGCCCATCGACCGCTTCGACTTCGGCGCCCTCGCCGGGGAGACCGGCGCCACCTTGACCATCGATCGCGTCGACGCCGTCTTCCCGGATGCCCACAGGGTCCGGCTCGGCTCGGACGGCGTGCGCGAGTACGACGCGCTCGTCCTGGCGCTCGGCGCCCGCGCCCGTGCCGCCGTTCCGGGGGCGCTGACCGTCCGCGACCAGCGCGACGGCGCGCACCTCGAGCGGCTCGTCACCGACCTGCGCGCCGGCGAGGTCGAGTCGCTCGCGCTGACCGTGCCACCCGGCGTGAGCTGGTCGCTGCCCATGGTCGAGCTGGCGCTGCTCGCCGCCGCCGAGGTGGAGGAGGCGGGGGCCGGCACGGAGGTGACGCTCGTCCTGAACGAACGCGCGCCGCTGTCGGCCTTCGGCGACCGCGCCAGCGCCGCCGTCGCCGACGTGCTCCGCGACCGCGGCGTCCGCGTCGTCACCGGCGTCTCCCCGCGGCTCGTCGACCAGCGCGGCCTGCGCCTCGCGGACGGGAGCACGATCGACGCCGACCGGGTCCTCGCGGCGCCGGCCCTCGCCGGCCGGCGCGTCAGCGGGATCCCCGCCAACTTCGGCGGCTTCGTGACGACCGACCCGTGCGGCCGCATCGCCGGCCTCGACGGCGTCCACGCCGCCGGCGACATGACCTCGTTCCCGATCAAGCAGGGCGGCTTGGCGACGCAGCAGGCGGAAGCCGCGGCGCTCGCCATCGCCGCCCGAGCGGGGGCGCCCGTGCCGCTCCCGGCGCCCGAGCTGATCGTCCGCGCCCGGGTCTTCGGCGCCCCCTCGCCGATGTACCTGCGGGCCGAGCTGGACGCGGCGGGGCGGCCGGTGCCCGGAACGTCTGAGGTCTCGAGCGAGCCGCTGTGGTGGCCGGCGACGACCATGTTCGGCCGCCACGTCAGCCCGTGGATGGCCGGGCACGCCGCAGCCGCCCACGCTGCCTGAGCGCCTACTCGGGCGGCAGCTCGAGCAGCTCGAGGTGGCCCTCGGGGCCGTCGGCGCTCAGCGCCAGCCGGCGCCGCGGCCGGGGCAGGGCGTGTTCGTCGAGCGGCCGTTCGACGTCGACGCCCTCGTGCGGCGCCCGCAGCGGCTCACCCTCCTCGCGCTCCCACAGGTAGGGGCCGAGGTGCTGGCCCGCGATCTTCGTCGGGGGCCACCAGAGCGCGTGCTCGGCCAGCTCGGACCGGTCCTGCTCGTCGCCGACGTTCGCGCGCAGCCAGCGCGGGCCGGTGTCGGTGAGCAGGATCCCGCGCAGGACGGGCCGGAAGCCGTGCGGCGTGACGTCGGCGCCGGCCGCGGCGGCGATCGCCTCGGCGGCCGCATCGGCCTGCTGGGCCGCGATGCCGCCCTGCTTGATCGCGAAGTCGGTGCCGTCGCCGGCGGCGTAGACGCCGTCGAGCGGGCCGCCGTCGCCGACGACGCGCGCGCGGTCGTCGATCGGCACGAAGCCGCCGGCGTCGACGGGCAGGCCGGGGACCGCGGGGCCCTCCATGACCGGCAGCGCGACGACCCGGTCGACCGGCACGCGGTCGTGGCCGGGGCCGAGCCCGAGGGCGGGGACGCGCGAGCTCGGCTCCACGATGGACGAGGTGAGCACCTCGATGCCGCGCTCGCGCAGCAGCTCGCCGACGGCGTCGCTCGCCTGCGGGCCGAAGAGCGCCAGCGGCGCGTCCTCGGGCGTCACGACGGTGACCTGCACGTCGTCCAGGCCGACGGAGGCGGCACGCTCGGCGGTCAGGAGCGCGAGCTCGTAGAGCGGCAGCGGCCACGTCGCGGCGGACGGGGCGACGAACGCGATCCGCTTCGCGTAGCCGCCCTCCATGTCCTCGAGCACGCCGTGCACGCCGTCGTCGCCGGGGCCGGTGAACGTCACGGCGTGGGGGATCGCGCGCGCCCAGCGCGCGCCGATCGCGACGAGCAGGTGGTCGTAGCCGTGCTCCGCGCCGTCCGCGTCGATGACGACGCGACGGTCCGGGTCGACCGATCCGAGCGCGCCGCGGCGCAGCTCGAAGCCGACGTCGCGGGCCACGTCGTCGAGCCGGTGACGGTGCGCCCGCGGCAGCGCGAACGGCTCGCGCACCGACAGCGCCTTGACCTCGAACGTCTCCTCGGGCGTCAGCACCGTCGTCGCCACCCGGTCGCCGGCGAGCTCGCGCAGTGCCAGCGCGGCCTCCAGTCCGGCGACGCCTCCACCCGCGATCAGCACCGTGTCGGCCATGGGCGGAAGGTACCTTGCTCGACGCGATGACCAACGCCCAGCTGGATGCGGAGCGCCTCCAACGGCTCCTCGAGGCCGGGCGGGCGCTGACGGCCTCGCTGGATCTCGGCACCGTCCTCGACGGCGTGCTGGCGACCGCGCGGGAGCTGACGGGCGCCCGCTACGCCGCCCTCGGGATCCTCGACGACACCCGGACGGAGCTCGCGCAGTTCCTGACGAGCGGCATCGATCCCGCGGCGCACCGCGCGATCGGCGACCTCCCGCGCGGCCGCGGCGTGCTCGGCCTGCTGATCGAGGATCCGCATCCGCTGCGGCTGCCCGACGTCACCGCGCACCCGCGGTCGTACGGGTTCCCGCCCGGCCACCCGGACATGGGCGCGTTCCTGGGCGTCCCCGTGATCATCCGCGGCGAGGCGTGGGGCAACCTCTACCTCACCGAGAAGGAGGGCGGCGCGGCGTTCGACGACACCGACGAGCTGTCGGTGCTGACGCTGGCCGACTGGGCGGCGATCGCGATCGAGAACGCCCGGCTGTACGAGTCCGCGGACCGGCGGCGGGCGGAGCTGGAGCGCGCGGTCCGCGGGCTGGAGGCGACGACGGCGATCGCGCGGGCGGTCGGCGGCGAGACGCGGATCGAGCGGGTCCTCGAGCTGATCGCCAAGCGCGGCCGGGCGCTCGTCGGCGCGCGGCGGATCGGCATCGCGCTGCTCGACGGCGACCAGCTGCAGGTCGTTGCGCGGGCGGGGGAGGCCGAGGGCGAGGGCTCCACGGAGCGCGCGCTGATCGAGCGCGTCGTGCACACGGGCCGCGCGGAGCGGACCGCGGAGGAGCTGCTCGTCCCGCTCACGTACCGGGCGCGGACGCTGGGCGTGCTCGGCGCCGTCGGCCGTGTCGGCGAGGGCGGGGCGTTCGGGCCCGAGGACGAGCAGCTGCTGAACGCCTTCGCGGCGAGCGCAGCCACCGCGGTGGCGACTGCCCAGACGGTCGAGCGCGACCGGCTGCGGCACGCGATCCGCGCGGCCGAGGACGAGCGGGCGCGCTGGGCGCGCGAGCTGCACGACGAGACGCTCCAGGGCCTGGCCGCGCTGCGCGTCGGGCTGGCGGCCGCGTCGCGGTCCGACGACGCCGAGGCGCTGCGCGAGGCGATGCGAGCCGCGGTCGAGCAGATCGCCGGCGAGGTCCAGAACCTGCGGGCCATCATCAGCGACCTGCGGCCGGCGGCGCTGGATCAGCTCGGGCTGGGGCCGGCCCTCGAGGCGCTGGCGCAGCGCGTCGGGCCGGGGAACGGGCTCGAGATCGCGGTCGACGCGTCGTCGCTCGGCCCGCTCGATCACGAGGTGGAGACGACGGTCTACCGGCTTGCGCAGGAGGCGCTGACCAACGTCGCCAAGCATGCAGCGGCGTCGCACGTGGCGATCGAGGTGGGCACGGCCGACGGGCGCGTGACGCTGTCGGTCGCCGACGACGGCCGCGGGTTCGACCCCGGTGCGGCGACGGCGGGGTTCGGGCTGCTCGGGATGCGCGAGCGTGCCGCGCTGGCCGGCGGGTCGCTGGACGTGGCCTCGTCGGCCGACGGCGGGACCGTCGTGACGGCGTCGCTGCCGGTCGCCTAGCGGTCGACGAGGCCGTTGTCGAGCGCGTAGCGGACGAGCTCGGCGCGCGTGGTGCGCCCCAGCTTCTGCTGGATGTGCGCGCGATGCGTCTCGACGGTGCGGACGCTGAGGTAGAGCTGCTCGGCGATCTCGGTGTTCGTGTGGCCGAGCGCGATGAGCCGCAGGATGTCGACCTCGCGCTCGCTCAGGCCGCCGGGCGGCCCGGACGGCATCGTCGCCAGCCGGGCGCCGAGCGAGGGGTTGACGTACGTCTGCCCGGCGCGCGCCGCCTGGATCGCCTGCACGAGCTCGTCGTCGGCGGCTTCCTTGAGCACGTACGCCGTCGCGCCCGCCTTCAGCGCCTCGCGGGCGAACTGCGGCTCCTGCTGCATCGTCAGGACGACGATGTGCGTGTTCGGCGAGGCCTCGAGGAAGCGGGGGATGGCCGGGAGGCTCGGCTCGCCGGGCATGTTGAGGTCGAGCACGAGCACGTCCGGCTTGTGACCGAGCACGTAGCGCAGGGCGTTGTCGACGTCGCCGGCCTCGGCGACGACCTCCATCCCGGCCTGCGAGAGCAGTAGGCGCAGGCCGGCGCGGACCACGGTGTGGTCGTCGGCGAGGACGACTGTGAGGGGCTCATCGGACATCGTGCCGACCGGTAGTTCACCATGATCGGGGGATGCCGTTCGATGTCGTCATCGCCGGAGCAGGCCTCGCGGGGATCGAGGCGGTCCTCGGATTGCGCGAACTGGCGCGCGACGAGGTGCGCGTCACCGTGGTCGGTCCGGCCCATGAGGTGCTCCATCAGCCGCTCGGCGACGCCCCCTGGACGATGGGCGGCGTCGACCGCCACCCGATCGATCAGGTCATGAGCCGGCTGGGCGTCTCGCTGGTGCGGGACGCCATGACCGGCGTCGACCCCGAGCGCCGCCGGCTGCTGCTGCGCCAGGGCGACGAGGTGCCCTACGACGCGCTGCTCGTGGCGATCGGGGCGCGCCGTGTCATGTCGCTCGACAACGCCGTCGTCTTCGGGTCGGCGATCGACGTGCCCGCCGTCGATGCGGTCCTGGATCTGGCCCACCGCGGCGCCGCGCGACGGCTCGCCGTGACGATCCCCGTCGGCACCGCCTGGTCGCTGCCGGCCTACGAGGTCGCCTTGCGGGCGGCCGCCGTGGGGGCCGAGGCGATGGTCGTGACGCCGGAGTCCAAGCCGGTGAGCGTCTTCGGCGAGGAGGCGTCGGCCGTCGTGGCCGAGGAGCTCGCGCGAGCGGGCGTGCAGGTCATCACCGGCGTGGTCGAGGACGCCGACCCCGGCGAGCTCGCCCTGACCGGCGACCGGCGGCTGCCGGCCGATGCCGTCGTCGCGCTGCCGTGGGTCCGCGGGCCGCGCGTCGAGGGCCTGCCGCACGATCCCGACGGCTTCCTCCCGGTCGACCCGTTCGGGGCGGTCCAGGGCGTCGAGGCCGTCTGGGCGGCCGGCGACGGCACGAGCTTCCCGATCCGCCAGGGCGGCCTCGCGTGCCAGCAGGCCGCCACCGCCGCGACGTCGATCGCGGCGGCCGCGGGCGCGGACGTGACCCCCGAGCCGCTCCAGCCCTGCGTCCGCGGCGCCCTTCCCACCGGAGACGGCGCCCTCTGGCTCGAGCACGACCTCCACTCCGGCGTCTCCCGGGCCTCCCGAGAGCCGCTCTGGCACCCGCCCCATCGCGTCGCCGGCGTCCGCCTCCCCGCGTTCCTCGAGGAGCTCGACGGGAAGTAGGGCGGCGCGGGAAGGTTTCCGGACGGGCGGCGTCTTGGGGGGTGTGAACCCGTTGGAAGGACTTCGAGCCATGCCCTCTGCCTCACGCCTGTTCGCTCCACTTGCGGTCGTCGCGGTGCTCGGCTTCGCGGCCTGCGGGAGCGACGACGAGTCGTCGAACGACTCCTCCTCGTCGTCGTCCGGGACGACGACGGAGAGCTCCGCCAGCAAGGGCGGCGCGTACGCCCCGCCGGCCGACACGTCGACGTCCTCGTCGTCGTCCTCCGCCTCGTCGTCCGGTGGCGGCGGTCAGGACCTGAAGCTCTCGGCCGACCCCGGCGGGGCGCTGAAGTTCGACAAGACCTCCCTCGATGCGAAGGCGGGGAAGGTCACGCTGACGATGGACAACCCGTCGAGCGTGCCGCACGCGGTCGCCGTCGAGGGCAACGGAGTCGACAAGGACGGGAAGACCGTCGAGCAGGGCGGCGTCTCGACCGTCACGGTGTCCCTGAAGAAGGGGACCTACACGTTCTACTGCCCCGTCCCGGGCCACGAGGAAGCGGGCATGAAGGGGACGCTGACCGTCAAGTAGGCTCGCGCTCAGTGGGTGCATCGCCGTCCCGAGCAGGACCGCGGCGCCTGGACCCCGCGGGGTTGGGCGACCACCTCGACCGCCTGTACCGGGCGGCGTGGGCCCTGTGCGGCTCGCCCCACGAAGCGGAGGACCTCGTGCAGGAGACCTACGCCCGCGTGCTCAGCAAGCCCCGCTGGCTGCGCAACGACGACGACCTCGGCTACCTCCTGCGTGCGCTGCGCAACACGCACGCGAGCCGCCTGCGGACGGCGTCGCGCCGCGTGAGGACGGCGCCGCTGGAGGAGATGACGCTCGCCGCCGCCGATCATCCGGTCGACGTCCGAGCGCTCTTCACCGCCATCGCCGCGCTGCCCGAGGACTTCCGCGACGCGCTCGTCGCGGTCGACCTCGCCGGCCTCTCCTACCGCGAGGCGGCGAGGAACCTCCGGGTCCGCGAGGCGACGCTGACGACGCGCCTGCATCGCGCCCGCAAGGGCGTCGCGAGGGAGCTCGGCGGCGAGGGAGCGGACCGGTGAGGCACGACGAGGGGGCGACGCCGGAACAGGAGCGCCTCGCCGAGCGCCTGCGGGCGACGGCGGCGGGCGTGCGCGCGCCGCAGTCCCTCCGGGCGCGCGTGGCGGAGACGCGGCTCGAGGCGCCGCCCGGCAAGGAGCGGCGCCAGCTCGCCGGCGACGGCCTCCGTGGCCGCGGCATCGCCTCGTGGCCGATCTTCGGCGCGGCCGCGACCGTCGTGCTCGCGGCGCTCGTGTTCGGGCTCGTGTCGATCGCCGGCGGCGACGACGTCACGGTCGACCAGGCAGCGCGGATCGCGTTGCGGGCGCCGGTCTCCGCCGCGCCGGCCACGCGCGCCGACGGGATGCTCGATGCGTGGGTCGGTCCCGTCTGGTTCCCGGGGAAGCAGAAGACCGGCGGCTGGCGGCCGGTCGGCCTGCGCAACGCGACGATCGACGGGCGCAAGATGGTGACGGTCACCTACGCCCGCGACGGCCGCGTCGCGGCGTACGCGATCGTCGACGACCGGCTCGACGGCCTCGGCGACGATCACTACACGGTGAGCCGCGACGGCGACGCCACGATCGTCACGTGGGAGCGCGACGGCCGCACCTGCATCCTCGTCTCCGCGAACGCGGACGCCGAGCGCCTTCTCGCGTTCGCTCGCTCGGGAGAGCGCGCGGGGGCGTACGGCTAGTCGCGCCTGGCGTCCCAGCTGAAGCCGCGGACGGCGAGGAACGCTCCCGCCGCGGTCCACAGGGCGATGACGACGAGGTCGGACCACTGGGAGGCGCCGGTGACCATCGCGCCCGAGAGGCCGTCGATGACGTGCGTCAGGGGGAGCGCCTCGGCGATGTCGCGCAGGAACGCGGGCGCGGTGTCGGCGTCGTAGAAGACGCCGCTGATCGCGATGAGCGGCAGGAAGACGGCGTTGATGTAGGCGGGCGCGCTGTCGAAGTTCGGGATCGCGTGGGCGAGCGCCGCGCCGAGCAGCGAGAAGCACGCGACGCCGGCGACGGCGAAGACGCCCAGCTGCAGCCAGTCGACCGGCCAGCCGACGCCGAAGAAGGCGCGCCCGGCGACGATGACGATGACGAGCTGGATCGAGGCGTTCGTCACCGCGTGCCCGGCGAGCGCGCCGAAGTACGCGGGGGCGGGCAGCGGCGTGCCGCGCAGGCGCTTCAGCACGCCCTGCTCGCGGAGGAAGACGAGGTTGTGCGCGATCGCGACGAACGTCGTCGACACGATGCTCATCCCGGCGATCCCGGGCACGATGACGTCGAGGTCCTCCTGGTTGCCGGCGAAGATCGCGCCGAACAGCGCGAGGAACAGCAGCGGCAGCAGGAAGTTGAAGAAGGCGGCGCTCGGGTTGCGCCAGAACATCCGGCGCTCGAGGCGGTACTGCCGCCAGGTGAGCTCAAGCACGCGACGCCTCCGGCAGCTCCTCGGCGGTGAGGTCGAGGTAGACGTCCTCGAGGCTCGGGCGCGTGACCGAGAGGTCGCGGACCGCCTCGCCGCGCGCCAGCGCCGCGCTCGTGAGCTGGTGCAGCAGCGCCGTCGGATCCTCGGTCTGGCGCGACTCCAGCTCGCCGCTCACCGGATCGCGCCAGGTGACGCGGTAGGTGGCGGCGACGCCGAGCTCGGCGGGCGCGCCCTCGGCGACGATCCGCCCGTCCTTGACGATCGCGACGCGGTCGCACAGCGCCTGCGCCTCGTCGAGGTAGTGCGTGGTCAGCAGCACGGTCTTGCCGAGCTCCGCCAGCGACCGCACCGTCTGCCACGCCGCCCGCCGAGCGGCCGGGTCGAACCCGGTCGTCGGCTCGTCGAGGAAGATCAGCTCGGGGTCGCCGATCAGCGCGAGCGCGAAGTCCAGGCGCCGCAGCTGCCCGCCCGACAACCGGCGGGTCCGGACGTCGGCCTGCTCAGTCAGCCCGGCCAGGCCGAGCACCTCGTCGACGTCGCGCGGCCGCGGGTAGAGGTGCGCCCAGTGGGTCAGCAGCTCGCGGACCGACAGGTGGCGGTACACGCCGCCGCCCTGCAAGACGATGCCCACGCGCAGCCGGAGGTCGCGGGGCCGCTGACCGGGGTCGTGGCCGAGGACGGACACGATGCCGCGCGTCCGCTGGCGGTATCCCTCCAGGATCTCGACTGTCGTGGTCTTCCCGGCTCCGTTGGGCCCGAGGAGCCCGAACACCTCGCCGCGCGCGACCTCGAAGTCGATCCCGCGGACCGCTTCTACGGGCCCGTAGGACTTGTGAAGATCTCGAACGAGGATCGCGGGTGCGTCCACTGCACTTACAGTACGGGGGTGCTCTGCGCGTGCATCGACATCGGCTCGAACACCACGCGCCTGCTCGTCGCCGAATGCACCGAGGGCGGCCTGCGTGAGGTCATGCAGCAGCGAGCGTTCACGCGCCTCGGCGCGAAGGGCGAGATCCCGGCCGAGAAGGTCGACGAGGTCGCCGAGACGGTGGCCACGCAGGTGAAGATCGCGCGCGAGATCGGGGTCAAGCGCATCCGCGCGGTCGGCACCCACGCCATCCGCCAGGCGGCCAACCGCGACGAGCTCCTGGCGGCCGTGACGCGCGCCGCCGGCATCGAGATCGACGTCCTCAGCGGCGGCGACGAGGCGCACTACGCGTTCCTCGGCGCCACCCGGTCGCTGTCGCACGCGCCGGTGGGGGAGGTCGGCGTCGTCGACGTCGGCGGCGGCTCGACCGAGCTCGTCTGCGGCACGATGGGCGGCGGCGTCTCGTGGGCCGAGTCGTTCCGCGTCGGATCCGGCTTCCTCGCCGACGCCTACCTCGAGTCCGACCCGCCGACGCCGGCCGAGCTCGACCGCGTCCGCCTGCACGTCGAGGGCGTCTTCGAGGGGCTCAAGACGCCCAAGCCGCGCGTCGCCTACGCCGTCGGCGGCAGCGCGACGTCGCTGCGCCGCCTGATCGGCGGCGTCCTCGACCACGAGACGCTGGAGCGCGGGATCCGCGTGCTGTGCGAGCACGACCGCGGCGAGATCGCCCGCCGCTTCGAGCTGCATCCCGAGCGCGTGCGCCTGCTGCCGGCGGGGATCCTGCTGCTGGCCGGCGCGGCCCGGACGCTGGGCGCGCCGCTGCAGATCGCCAAGGGCGGCCTGCGCGAGGGCGTGCTGCTTTCCGAGATGCTCGGGCAGGAAGCCGCGTAGATGGCCAAGGCCGCCGACATCCCGCTCACGCCGGACATGACCTTCGCGGAGGCGGCGCGGCTGACGGTCTCCGTCCGCGGGCGCGAGGTCTTCGAGCAGGCCGACGGCGTCCTCGACACGTCCGACATCGAGCGCGTGCACGACATGCGGGTCGCGACGCGCCGCCTGCGCGCCGTGCTCGAGATCTTCGCCGATTGCTTCCCGCGCGACGAGCACCGCGACGTGCTGGCCGAGGTCAAGGCGCTCGCCGACGCGCTGGGGGAGCGGCGCGACCCCGACGTCCAGCTCGAGGCGCTCGAGAAGATCGAGCAGGAGATGGGCGAGCCCGACCGCGCCGGCCTCGAGGTCTTCGCCGATCGGCTGCGCGCCGAGCAGGCCGCCGGCAACGAGACGCTCGCCTGGGCGCTCGAGCACGCCGCGTTGAGCGGGCTCCAGGGCAAGCTGGTGGCGCTGGCGGGCGTCGACGAGGTCCTGCTCGCGGCCGAGGAGCCTGCTCCTCCGTCGCAGGAGGAGGCGGCGTGAAGGCGCGCAAGGTCAAGAAGCTCGACTGCGACGGCGCGCTCGCCGACAACGCGCAGCGCATCGTGGCCGTGCGGCTCGACGAGCTGTGCTCGTTCGTCCCCGAGGTCCTCGATCCCGCCGCCGTGGAGCCGCTGCACGACATGCGCATCGCCGCCAAGCGGCTGCGGTACGTCCTCGAGGTCACCGCGCCGTGCTTCGGCCCGTACGCGCCGACCGCCGCCAAGCGGGCGAAGGAGCTGCAGGACCTGCTGGGCGAGATCCACGACTGCGACGTGCTCGTGCCGCGGCTGCGCGCGCTGCTCGAGGAGCTCGAGGAGACCGACGTCGCCGACGTGGAGGAGAACGGCGGCAGCGGCCCGCACGCCGAGGCGTGGCGCGGCCTGCACGACTTCGTGGTCCGCACGCGCGCGCGGCGCCGGAAGCTCTACACCGAGTTCCTCGCGCTGTGGACCGACCTGGAGCGGGGCGGCTTCCGGGCCCGCCTCGAGTACGCGATCGGAGAACGCCCGTGACGGTCGACACCACCGCGGCACCGGACCTCGCCTCGAGCGACCTGTACTTCAACCGCGAGCTGTCGTGGCTCGACTTCAACTGCCGCGTGCTCGAGCTCGCCGAGGACGACCGCATCCCGCTGCTCGAGCGCGTGAAGTTCTGCGCGATCTACACGTCGAACCTCGACGAGTTCTTCATGATCCGCGTCGCCGGCGTGCACGACCAGATCGACGCCGGCCTGACCGAGCGCGGGGCCGACGGCCGTCGCCCGAGCGAGGTCCTCGCGGCCATCCGCGCCCGCGTCACCGACCTCGACGCCCGCCAGGATCGCGTCATCCGTGCCGAGCTCCTGCCGGCCCTCGCGCGCCACGGCATCCGGATCGTCTCGATGGACGAGCTCGACGCCGACGAGCGCGAGCAGCTCGCCGAGCGCTACCGCCGCCAGATCTTCCCCGTCCTGACGCCGCTGGCGGTCGGGCTCGGCCGCCCGTTCCCCTACATCTCGAACCTCTCCCTGTCGCTCGGCGTCCTGCTGCGCGACCCTCAGAGCGCGCAGCGCACGTTCGCGCGGGTGAAGGTCCCGAAGGAGATGATCGACCGCTTCCTCGAGGTCGGCGACAGCGCGACGACGTTCGTCTCGCTCGAGGAGGTCATCGCGTCGAACCTCGAGTCGCTCTTCCCCGGCATGGAGATCATCGGCCACGGGTTCTTCCGCGTCACGCGCGACGCCGACTTCGAGATCTCCGACGAGGCGGACGACCTGCTCGAGGCCGTCGAGACCGAGCTGCGCCGGCGCCGCTTCGGCGAGGTCGTGCGGCTCGAGATCGCGCCGGGCATGCCGGATGAGCTGCGCGAGCGGATCGTCGAGGCGCTCGAGGTGGAGGAGCGGCAGGTCTACGAGGTCGAGGGCGTGCTCGACGCCGGCGACCTCATGCAGCTCGCCGGCCTGCAGGGCTTCAACGACCTCAAGGACCCGCCGTGGACGCCGGTCACCCAGCCGCGGCTGCAGGGCGACGACGGCGACGTGAACATCATGGCCGCGATGCGCGAGCGCGACATCCTCGTGCACCACCCGTACGACTCGTTCTCCACGTCGGTCGAGCGGTTCGTCGAGCAGGCCGTCGCCGATCCGGACGTGCTCGCGATCAAGCTCACGATCTACCGCACGAGCGACGACACGCCGCTCGTCCCGAACCTCATCCGCGCGACCGAGCGCGGCAAGCAGGCGGTCTGCCTCGTGGAGCTGAAGGCGCGCTTCGACGAGCAGGCGAACATCACCTGGGCCCGCGCGCTCGAGCAGTCCGGCGCCCACGTCGTCTACGGCCATCCGTCGCTGAAGACGCACGCGAAGTGCGTGCTCGTCATCCGCCGCGAGGGCGACGGCGTGCGCCACTACATGCACATCGGGACGGGCAACTACCACCCGAAGACGGCGCGCCTGTACACCGACGTCGGGCTGTTCACGTGCGACGAGCAGCTCGGGGCCGACGTCGCCGACATGTTCAACTTCCTCACGGGCTACGCCCGCCCGCGGCGCTACCACAAGGCGCTCATCGCGCCGACGCACCTGCGCGACGGGATCATCGAGGAGATCGAGCAGGTGATCGCGGCGGTCGAGAACGGCGGCACCGGGCGGATCCGGATGAAGATGAACTCGCTCGTCGACCGGCGCTGCATCCGCGCGCTGTACCGCGCGTCGCAGGCCGGCGTCGACGTGCAGCTCAACATCCGCGGCATCTGCTGCCTGCGGCCCGGCGTCGAGGGCGTCTCGGACCGCATCGAGGTCGTCTCCGTAGTGGGCCGGTTCCTCGAGCACTCCCGGATCTTCACGTTCGAGCGCGACGGCGAGACGCGCGTGCTCATCGGCTCGGCCGACCTCATGCCGCGCAACCTCGACACCCGCGTCGAGCTGGTCGTGCCGGTCGAGGACGACCAGCTGAAGAGCGACCTCCTCGACGTCGTCGAGCGCTCGCTGGCCGACGACTCGAACGCCTGGGTGCTGAGCGACGACGGATCGTGGCGCCGGCGGACCCCGGGGGAGGAGCCCCGCTCGGTCCAGCGCGAGCTCATGATCGGCCACGCCGGCAGCGCCGCCGAGGCGCTCACGAGCGGCTGACCGGGAGTCGCGGCGCGCCCGTCCGCGGCGGCGGGCATGATGCCGTGCCGATGCTCTCGCGCAGGGCCTTCCTCGGCGTGTCCGCCGCTGCCGCCTCCGGCACGGTCGCTGCCGCCTGCGGAAAGGACGAGCAGGAGGAGCAGCGCGAGGAACGGACGGCCGCCGACCGCGAGATCGTCAAGTACCTGCTGCGGCTGGAGCGGATCGAGAGCGCGTTCTGGAGCGAGGTCGTCCAGCGCGGCGCCCTCGACGACACGGACGCGAAGACGCTCGCCTCCGACATCGCGCGCAACGAGCGCGAGCACGTCGACACGCTCGAGCGCTACGCGCGGCGGCTCGGCGCCGACGCCGAGCCCGTCACGACCGCGTTCGGCGACACGTTCGCCGCGGGCGCGGACGAGGTGCTGGCCACCGGGGCGACGCTCGAGAACCTCTCGGCCGCCGCGTACCTCGGGCAGATCAACCGCATCCAGGACAAGAACTTGCTCGCCTCCCTGCTGGCCATCCACTCCGTCGAGGGGCGGCAGGCGGCGGCGACGAACCGGCTGGCCGGCCGCGGCTTCTCGCTCGGCACCGGGCGGCTGGAGGGCGCGTTCCCCGACGGCGCGTTCGCCGAGCCGATGTCGATGCAGGACGTCCGCGACCGGCTCAAGCGGTACGCGTCGTGAGCGAGCTGCGCATCACGCGGGCGTCGTTGCTCGCGCTCGCGGCCGGCGGCCTGCTGCTGCCCCAGCGGGCGTCGGCGCAGGTCGTCAAGGCCGACCTCGACATCCTCAACTACATCCTCACGCTGGAGTACGTGCAGTCCTCGCTGTACCGCGACGCGCTGCAGGACGTCCCCGACCTGTCCGAGGACGTGCGGAGGCTCGTCACCGAGCTGCGCGACCAGGAGGTCGAGCACGTCGACGCGCTGCGCGCGACGGTCGCGGAGGCGGGCGGCAAGCCGCGCGACCGCGTCCGGACCGACTTCGGCGACGCGCTGCGCAGCGAAGCCGCGTTCCTCAAGCTGGCGAACACGATCGAGGACACGGCGGTGAGCGCGATGAACGGCGCGGCCCCGCAGTTCCAGTCGGCCGACTACGTCGCGGCGTTCGCGAGCATCGCCCAAGTGGAGGCGCGCCAGTCCGCGCTCGTGCGCCTGGCGCGCGACAAGCCCCCGGCGCCGCTCCCGCTGGACAAGGCGTCCATCCAGGGCGCGGTCCAGCAGGCGATCGGCCCCTTCACGCTGGACTGACGCTCCTGTAGCGTCATCCCGTGGAGCTGCTACGGAGGGTGCTTCCAGCCGCGCTGGTCGCGTGCGCGTTGATCGGCGTCACGGCCCCGGAGGCGGTCGCGGCGGCCAAGACGCCGAACGTGGCGGCGGTCAAGAAGCAGGCGGCGAAGGCGGCCAAGGACGCGGCCGCGGCGAAGAAGTCGGCGAGCGCGAACGCGAAGGGCCTCGCCGCGGCGCTGCAGCGGCTGACCAACGCCGAGGCCGTCGTCGGCGCCACGCCGCAGATCGTCTCGGTCCTGACCGCCCTCGGCGCGACGATCCAGAACGACATCGCGCCGGGGTTGAAGACGCTCGCCGACGCCGTGCAGAAGCAGCTGGTGCCGGGGATCCAGGCGCTGTCCGACGCGCTGAGCAAGCAGGTCGTGCCGGCTGTGACGCGGCTCAACACCTACGTCAGCGCGACCGAGCACGGCTTCGCCCAGGTGCTGCTCGACAACACCGGGGCGGGCGGGGGAGTCGTCACGCAGAGCGGCGCGTTCCTCGAGACGCCCGACATCCCCGACACCGCCCAGCAGGCGATGGTCAGCCAGCAGTTCCTCGCGGTCGCCCCCGGCCATGTCGCCCTGCGGTGGGGCATCCGCAGCGCCGAGAGCGACGGGACCGGCTTCGACGACCCGGCCGGCTTCTGCTCGATCGCCGTCACGGCGGGACGCGCCATGTCGACGACGCCCGGCGACTTCGCGATGGGCGGGCAGCCGTTCGCGCGAGCGCCGCTGCGGTCGACGCTCACGAGCGCCGACCCGGCGAACAGCGGGTGGCCGTTCGGCCTGAAGACGTCGGGCGCCGACGCCGACAAGACGCAGGACTTCACGTCGTCGATCTCGGTGAACGCGGGAGACCCCTTCTCGGTGAGCTTCTCCTGCATCGATCCGACGACGACGTCCGATCCAGCTTCCTGAGTGCGTCGTTGACCGCGGGGTTGCACGAGGTCTCCGGCCGCGGATAGCGTCGCGCGGACGCGGTCCCGTCGCGTCGCACGCATCCCCCACGGAGGAGGAAGGGTCTTGTCCAAGTTCCGGACGCTGCTGCTCGTCGCGGCCGCCGCCTGCCTGGTCGCCGCTGCGGCCGCGCCCACTGCGGGTGCCGCCGGCCCGCCGACGCTCAAGTCGGTCAACAAGAAGGCCAACAAGGCGATCAACAACGCGGCATCGGCCAAGCGCCGCGCCAATCTCGCTCAGAAGAACGCCGGGAAGGTCGCGGCCGACCTGGCCGCCGCCGTCAAGCGGCTCGGCACCGCCGAAGGCGGCCTCGCCGGCGTCCTCGCCGCCGCGCCGCAGATCGTCGACAACCTGACGAAGCTCGGCGCCGCCGTGCAGAACGAGATCGCGCCTGGCCTCAAGACGCTCGCGGACGTCGTGCAGAACCAGATCGCGCCGGGGCTCAAGCAGCTCTCCGACGCGGTGACCGGCCAGATCGCGCCGGGCCTGACGAAGCTCGGCGACGCCTACGGGGCCGTCGAGTACGGCCGGGCCGGCATCTTCGTCGGCGGCACGTCGGCGCCGACGCTCGCCGCCGGCAGCCCGGTCACGAGCGCGGACATCCCCGATGACGGCAACCCCATCTCTGCGGCCGACGACGCGGTCGTCGTCGCGACCGCGGGCACCGGCACTCCGGGCGACACGCTGACGATCGACCTCCGCGCCGCGATCCGCTCGGCCGAGGCCGACGGCGACGATGCCGCCGAGACGGCCGGCCAGGCCGGCGGCTTCGTGATGGTGCGCAACGCCGACAACGGCAACCGCGTTCCGTGCGTCGGAGCCACCGACCCGCCCGGCATCTTCGGCACGCTGCCCGGCGCCTCGATCGTGACCCCGACCGGGACCGTCACGAACCTGCCGCTCAAGAACATCCCCGGCGGAGTCCTGCGGACCGACACGGCGAAGCCGGACGCGACGTCGACGAACCTCCTGCCCGCCTCGTGCACGGTCACGGGCGTCACCGGCGGGACGACGTTCGCCGTCCACTACAGCGTGCAGTTCCTCGACATCCCGACGAGCACCTCGCCGGGTCCGAAGGACTGAGCTGACGCGGCGGACCGCCCCGGGACGGGGCGGTCCGCCGCCGTGCATCAGTCCTCGTCCTGCTGGATGGTGCCGTTCCCCTGCGCGTCGCTCATCGTCGCGAAGGAGGAGAGGTTCGACGCCACCAGCTTCAGCGTCTCGTCGGCCTCGCTGACGGCGTCCTCGCAGATCATCACGTTGACGGTCTTCGACGTCTCGCCGGGCGCGAACGTCACCGTGAGGGCGGAGAAGGCGACGAAGTCGACGCCGGGCGTCGCGCAGGACGCGCCGCCGGTCGCGGTGATGCCCGACGCGGCGACCTGCACGGTGATCGTGTGGATCGACGCGCGGTTGAGCGTCAGCGTGAACGGCATCGTGGTCGCGTTCTCCAGTCGCGGCGTGCCGTCGCTGACGGTCAGCGCCGGCTTCGCGTCGTCGTCGAGGATCGTCACGGTGCCCTCCGCGTCGCCGAGCGTGGCGCCCTGCGGGGCGGACAGCACGACGGTGAAGCTCTCGCCGTCGTCCTCGTCGATCGTGTCGCTCGTGACCTGCAGCGGCAGCAGGGCCGAGGTCGCGCCGGCCTTGATGGTGAGGTCGCCGGCGAGCTTCGTGAAGTCGGCGCCCGCCTTCGCGGTGCCGTCGACCGACTCGTAGTGGACGACGACGTCGGTCGGCGCGGGGAAGCTCAGGACGACCTCGGGCTGCTGCTTGTCGACGAGCGACTCGCCGCGCGAGAGGTCCTTGACCGACACGGTCGGCAGCGCGACCGCGGGCGCCGCGGGCTCGGGCGCGGGCGTCGTGTCCCCACTCGGCAGCGGCGTGGGCGCGGGCGTCGCGGCGCCCGGCGTGGCCGGCGCCGGATCGTCGTCTACCACCGAGATCTTCACCGTGCGCTTCCCGAGCTTCAGCCTGAACGGCTCGGTGCCCTCGTGGACCGCGTCCTGCTTCGTGACGAGGCGAAGCTTCGCGCCGCGCCGGCCCTTGGCGATCACGAGCGCGCCCTTCGTGCGGAGGAAGTCGGCGGCGCCGTTCAGCGACCAGCGCACGACCGTGCGCTTGGCCGCAGGCTTCGGCAGCGAGACGGCGATGCGCAGCGCCTTCCCTTCGGTCACCGTGGCGGACCGGGGCGCCTTGAGCACCGGCGTCGCGGCGCCGGCCGATGCGGTGAGCGCGAGGGCGGCCAGGGCGGCGAGCAGCAGCGAGGAGCGGAGCATGGGGCGATGCTCTCCGCGCCGGGGTGCCCATGGCGTCGGGTGTCACCCCGGTCTTGGCCGCCGCCACCCCCCGAAGCACCGGCTCCCGGTACCCCGATGGACCGCCGGGGAGGACCCCGGCGGCTCGGGGTCGAACTCCGGGTTCGATGCTCGCTGCGGTCGTCGGCCTCGGTCTCGTGCTCCTGGGCGCTCTCGCCGTCGTCGTGCTGTCGCGCGCGGTGATGCGGGCGCTCGGGCTCGATCCCATCGACACGCTCTTCTGGCTCGGGATCGCCGAGCGGCCGAACGGCGAGCCGCGGGCGCAGCGCGCGCGGCTCAAGGAGCTGCTCGCCGACGCCGGCTGGGTCTAGGCGCTAGGCCGGCGATCCGCCGGGCGAGGTCTCGCCCGGCTCCGGCCGCGGTCCGGACGCGACGTTCGGCAGCAGGTGCCACGCGGTGATGCGACCGTCCTCGACGCGGAACGCGACGCGCGCGTGCCTGCCGAAGCTCGACCCGCAGTCCGCGCCGCGGCGGTGGATGAGCCGGAACTCGGCGATCGCGTAGCCCCGCGCCCCACCCAGCTCGAGCAGCACCGCGCCGCACGGCAGCTTCGCGTTCCACGCCCGCACCGCGCCGCGCGTGCGCAGCACCTCGACCGCGCCCGCGTTCTGGACGCGCGCCGGCACCGCGAACCGGGCAGCCGCGGCGCCGGTCCGCCCGCGCAGCTCGTCGGCCGCCCAGGCCCGCACGACGTGCGCGGCGCGCGGCGCGACCGGTCCCGTCGCCTCGCGCGGAACGCCGGGCGCGACGCGGATCCCCTCGTCGCCCGTCCCGTCGGTGAGCAGCGGCACCGTCCGGACGGGCGAGTCGTCCGCCCGGGTCGTGACCCGCTCACCGGCGCCGCCGCACGCGACGGCCAGCACAGCGGCGAGCGGGGCGACGCGGAGCATCGGGCGTGCCGCCTACCAGTGCACGCCCTTCATGAGGTTGGCCATGGCGATCTGCTCCATGGACGCCTTCTCCTTGTCGTCCTTCTTGCCGGAGGCGGCGGCCGAGTCGGGGAAGACCTTGTAGGCGGTGTGGAGGATCTGGTCGACGGCCTTCGGCGCCAGCGCGTAGGCGACCTCGCCGAACGTGCCGAGCCGCGTGTTGATCGTCTTCGGCTTGACCCGGATCGCCTCGCAGATGAGGTCGGCGGCCTCGTCGGGCGTGATCGTCGGGAACGCGTCGTAGATCTTCGTCGGCGCGATCATCGGCGTCCGCACGAGCTGCATGTGGATCGTCGTGAAGTGGACGTTGTCGCCGATGGTCTCGGTGCCCACGATGCGCGTCCACGCGTCGAGCGCGGCCTTCGACGCGATGTACGCGCTGAACCGGGGCGGGTTCGTCTGCGCCCCGATCGAGCTGATCTGGATGATGTGGCCGCTCTTGCGCTCGACCATGTGCGGCAGCAGCCCCATCGTCAGCCGGATGGCGCCGAAGTAGTTGAGCTGCATCGTCCGCTCGAAGTCGTGGAAGCGGTCGTAGCTCAGCGCGATCGAGCGGCGGATGGAGCGCCCGGCGTTGTTGACGAGGACGTCGATGACGGGGTGCTCGTCGCGGATCTGCTCGACGAGCCGGTCGATCGACTCGTACTCGCCGAGGTCGGCGCTGTAGACGTACGCCGTGCCGCCTGCCGCCTCGATCTCCTTCTTGACCTCCTCGAGCTTCTCCGTACCGCGCGCGACCAGCAGCGGGATGCCGCCCGCCTTCGCGATCTTCAGCGCGGCGGCCTTGCCGATGCCCGATGACGCGCCGGTGATGACGACGCGCTTGCCGTTGACGGCGCCCTCGAACGAGCGGTCCTTGAAGAGGTCCGGGTCGAGGTTGCGCTCCCAGTAATCCCAGAGGCGGTACGCGTAGCTCTCGAGCTCCGGCACCTCGATGCCCGAGCCCTTCAGCGCGCGCTCGGTGTCGCGCGTGTCGAAGTCGGGCCGCAGGCCGGTGTGCTCGATGATCTCCTCCGGGATCCCGAAGTCGGCGAGCAGTGTCTTGCGGACGTCCTTCAGCGGCGGCGCCTTCATGAGCAGCGAGAACGTGCCCTTCGGCAGGTTCGCCAGGATCCGCCGGTCGACGCGCAGCTGCAGCTGCGGCGCGTGGGCGGCCTCGGCGAAGAGGTTGATGACCTCGCCCGAGCGCTGGCGGCGCGGGTTCGTGAGGTGGAACGCCTGGCCGTCGAGGTCGGGCTGGTGGGCGATGTGGTCCATCGCCGCGGCGACGTAGTCGACCGGGACGATGTTCGTCCAGCCCAGCTCCGGCCCGGCGAGCGGGAACCACTGCGGCAGCCACCCGCGCAGCTTCTGGATGAGCTTGAAGAAGTAGTACGGGCCGTCGATCTTGTCCATCTCGCCGGTCTGCGAGTGGCCCACGACGATCGCCGGGCGGTAGACGCGCCACGGCACCTCGGCCTCGTCGCGCGCGATCTTCTCGGACTCGAACTTCGTGCGGTGGTACGCCGAGGGCAGCTCCTGGCCCTCGTCGAAGTGGTCCTCGCGGAAGAGGCCCTTGAAGTTGCCGGCCGCGGCGATCGACGAGGTGTGGTGCAGGATCCCCGCCCCGACGAGGTTCGCGAGCTCGACCGCGTGGCGCGTGCCGTCCACGTTGAGCTTCTCGTTGCGCTCGTCGTCCGCGGTCATGTCGTAGATCGCGGCGAGATGGAAGAAGTGGTCGACGTTCCCCTTCAGGCGGTCGAGGTCCGCGTCGGACACGCCGAGCCGCGGCTCGCTCAGGTCGCCGACGACGGGCTTGATCCGCTCCCGCGCGTTCGGGTCCGTCGCCGCCCACTTCGCCACGAGCTCGTCGAGCTTCTCGGTCGAGCCGGAACGGACGAGCACGTTGATCTCGCCGTCGCGCTTCAGCAGTTGCTCGACGAGGTGACGCCCGATGAACCCGGTGGCGCCGGTCACGAAGTAGGCCATGGCGACCCTTATACACCGCTGCCAGCGCCGCCGCGCCCTTCGCCGCCGGCGAAGCGCTGCGCGCCCTCGAGCGCGGCCTGCAGCGTGGGCAGGCCCGCGGCCGCCTCGATGGCGAGCCCGGCCTCGAGCGGATGGCCGAACGACGCGAGCGCCGCCGCGCGGTCGGCGAGCATCGTCTGCTGCGGGAACTGCGCCAGGCCCTCGGCGATCTCGAGCGCCCGTGCGAGCGGCTCGCGCGTGGGGACGCACTCGGTGACGAGCCCCCAGTCGAGCGCCTCGGCGACGTCGATGATCCGGCCGGTGAGGACGAGGTCGAGCGCGCGGCCCTGGCCGACGATCCGCGGCAGCCGCTGCGTGCCGCCGTCGATCAGCGGGACGCCCCAGCGCCGCTCGGGGAAGCCGAGCTTCGCCGTCTCGCCCGCGATGCGCAGGTCGCACCACAACGCCAGCTCGAGGCCGCCGGCGAGGCACCAGCCGTCGATCGCGGCGATCGTCGGCTTCGGCGAGGTGACGCGGCTGAAGCCGAGCGGCCCGCCGGGGTCCTGCAGCCGCGGCGCCAGCGTGTCGAGCGCCTTGAGATCCGCTCCCGCGCAGAACGCGAGCCCGCCCGCGCCGGTGATCACGAGCACCCGCGCGTCGTCGTCGGCGACGAACCGGTCGTAGCCCGCCTTCAGCTCCTCCGCCGTCGGCCCGTCCACGGCGTTGCGCCGCTCGGGCCGGTCGATCGTCAGGACGGAGGCGGCGCCGATGCGCTCGTAGCGAACCATCGGCCGACCCTAGATGAGGCTTGGATCAGGAGCGGCGCAGCGGGGCGGCTACCAGCCGCCGGTCCACTGGGGCGACTTGGCGCGGCCCTTGGCGGCGGCCTTGCGGCGCTCCTTGCGCTTGTCCAGCCTCCACATCGCCAGCGAGAGCAGGAGGATGAGCAGCGGGATCCCGCCGATGATGATGAAGCCCGCGTTCGTGACGACCTTGTCGTTCGTCACGCCGTACCAGCCCTCGCCGCCGTCGTGGGCGAAGGAGGGGGCTGCCGTCATGAGCAGGATCGCGAGTGTCAGGATCGCCGTGCGTGCCACCCCTCCAACATACCCAAGAGGACGGCGTCGCGGTCCTCCGCCTCGACCGTCCCGAGCGCCGCAACGCGATGGACTCCGCGCTGCTGGCGGCGCTGCTCGAGCAGCTCGATCGCCTCGCCGCCGACGAGGGGATCCGCGCCCTCGTCTTCTCCACGACGGACACGAAGGCGCTGTCCGCGGGCGCCGACGTGGGGGAGGACCTCGACCACGCCGGCGGGGTCGCCCGGATGGAGCAGTTCGCCCGCATGTACGCGGCCGTCGAGGCGTTCCCGGTGCCGACCGTGGCGGTGTGCGTCGGCAACGTCGTCGGGGCGGGCGCCGAGCTCGCCGCGGGCTGCGACCTGCGCGTCGGCGGCGACAACCTGAAGATGGCGTGGGCGGGGGCGAAGCTCGGCGTGCCGGTCGGCCCGGCGCGGCTCGTCCCGCTCGTCGGCGTGGCGCGCGCGAAGGAGATCATCTTCACCGGCCGCGTCCTCGGGATGGACGAGGCCGCGGCGCTCGGCCTGTTGCACCGCACCGCGCCGGCGGACGAGGCCGAGGGCGTCGCGCTGGCGCTCGCCCGGGAGATCGCGGCGTACCCGCCGGACGGACTGCGCCGGCTCAAGCGGATGTTCCGCGAGCTGGAGCACACGGCGGACCGCGTGGAGTACGAGAACGAGCTGCTCGTCGACTTCCAGCAGCACGGCTCGGGGCTGCCCCGGCGGTCCTGACTCCGGGTCGGACCGAAGCCATAGACTCCGCGGCGGATGCTCGTCGGGCGCGCCCGTGAGATCGACCGCATTGAGCGGCTCATCGCCGACGCCCGCGCCGGGCGCAGCTGCGCCGTGCTCATCCGCGGCGAGCCCGGGATCGGCAAGACGGCGCTGCTCGAGCACGCCCGCTCGCTCGCCTCGGACTTCACGGTCCTGACCGTCCGCGGCCTCGAGGCCGAGTCCGAGCTGCCGTACTTCGGCCTCGCCGACCTCACCGGCCCGGTGCTCGCCAAGCGCGACCGGCTGCCGCCCGCGCAGTCGCTGGCGCTCGGCCAGGCGCTCGCGCTGGAGGAGGGCGGGACGCCGGCGCGGTTCGCCGTCCCGGCCGCGCTGCTCGGCCTGCTCGGCACCGCCGCCGAGGACGCGCCGGTGCTCTGCCTCATCGACGACGCGCAGTGGGTCGACGCACCGTCGCTCGAGGCGATCGTCTTCGTCGCGCGGCGCCTGCGCGACGAGGGCGTCGCGATGCTGCTGACCGTCCGCGAGGGCTCCGGCCGCGAGATCGACGCCACGGGCCTCGACGAGGTATGGCCCGAGCCCTTGAGCGACGGCGACGCCGCCGAACTGCTGCACGAGGCGCACAACGGGCGCATCCGCGGCGCCGTCGCGGGCGACCTCGTCGCGGCCGCGGGCGGCAACCCGCTCGCGCTGCTCGAGCTGCCCGGTGCGCTCAGCGACGACCAGCTCGCCGGCCGTGAGGCGCTGCCCCCCGTGCTGCCCGCCGGCCAGTCGGTCGAGGCCGCGTTCCGCCTGCGCCTCGCCGAGCTGCCCGACGACACGCGCACCGCGCTGCTCGTCATCGCGGCCGCCGCCGACGAGGATCTCAACCACGTCGTCGCCGCGCTCGGCCGCCTCGACCTGCCGGAGAAGGCGCTCGACCCGGCCGAGGCCGCCGGGCTCGTCGTCATGGAGACGGGCCGCCTGCGCTTCCGCCATCCGCTGCTGCGCGCCGCCGCCTACCACCTCGCCACGGCGCCGGCCCGCCGCGCCGCGCACCGGGCGCTGGCCGAGGGCGCGCCGGAGGGCTCGCCCGCGCGCGCCTGGCACCTGGCCGCCGCCGTCGTCACCGCCGACGAGGACGTCGCGCGCGACCTCGAGGCCGCCGCCAACGACGCCCGCCGCCGCGGCGGCCACGCGTCCGCCGCCCGCGCCTTCGCCCGCGCAGCAGAGCTGACGCCCGGGCCGGGGGAGCGCGCGCGCCGCCTGATGGAGGCCGCGATCGACAGCCAGGCGGCTGGCGAGTTCGACCGCGCGGAGGCGCTCACCGCCGAGGGCCTGACGCTCGAGGCCGACCCGATGATGCAGGCGCTGCTGCAGCGCATCCAGGCGTCGGTGCGGATCCGCTCCGGGCGCCCCGAGTCCGGGCTGAAGGAGATGGTCGCCGCCGCCGACGTCGTCGCGCAGGCCGTCCCCGCCGCCGCGTCGGTGATGCTGCTCGAGGCGGGCCTGGCGCGCATGACGATCGGCCCGGTCGTCGACGCCGTGCGCCTCGGCGAGCGCGCCCGCGACCTCGCGCGCGGCGAGGCGGTGCTCGAGACGCTCGCCGACGCCGTCGTCGCGCAGACGCTGCTCTCCACCGGCGAGGCCGCCGCCGCCGAGGCGATCCTCGAGCTGCGCGAGGATGCGCTCGTCACGCTCATCCCGCCGCCCGGCGCGTCGGACCTCATCGTGCTCGCCGCCCACGGCGCGATGTGGCTCGAGCACAACCAGCGGGCGGAGCGGATCCTCGCCGCGATCATCGACCGCTCGCGCGAGGAGGGCGCGCTCGCCCAGCTCGCCTACCCGCTCGGCGTTCGCGCGCAGCTGAACTACCGCCTCGGCCGCTGGGCCCGCGCCCGCGCCGATGCCGACGAGGCCGCGCGCGCCGCGAGCGACACGGGCCAGGACACGATGCTCGCCTACGCGCTGGCCGTGCGCACGCACATCGAGGCCGCGTACGGGCGCACCGACGACGCGCGCCGCTACGCCGAGCGCGGGATGCGGATCCTCGAGGAGTCCGAGGTCCGGATCTTCCTCACGTACATCACGGTCGGCCTCGCGCAGGCGGCGATCGCGGACGGCGACTGGGAGAAGGCGCTCAAGCACTTCGAGGACGCCCGCGACTTCGCGATGCGGATGGGCATGACGCTGCCGGGCCAGGACCTCCACAGCCCCGACCTCGTCGAGGCGTTCGTGCGCACCGGCGACCGCGAGGGCGGCGAGCTCGAGCTCGAGCGCCTCACCGAGATGCTCGGCCCGTACCAGCCGGCGATCACGCTGGCCCAGATGGCGCGGGCGCGCGCGATCCTCGCCCCGGACGACGAGGCGGTCGAGCGCTTCGAGGCGGCGATCGAGGCGCACCAGAAGGCGACGAACCCGTTCGAGCTGGCGCGCACGCAGCTCGCCTACGGCGAGCGGATGCGCCGGTCGGTCGGGCGCGAGGAGGCCAAGCCGCAGCTGCGCGCGGCGCTCGAGACGTTCGAGCGGCTCGGCGCGAAGCCGTGGGCCGACCGCGCCCGCGACGAGCTGCGCGGCACCGGCGTCACGGCCCGCCGCGAGGGCGCGCCGATCGCCGAGGTGCTCACCCCGCACGAGATGCAGGTCGCGATGGTGGTCGCCGGCGGCGCGACGAACAAGGAGGCCGCCGCCGCGCTGTTCCTGTCCCCGAAGACGGTCGAGCACCACCTCGGCGCGATCTACCGCAAGCTCCAGCTGCGGTCGCGCACGGAGCTCACGGCCCTGCTGTCGAGCGCCGCGTAAGCGGTCTTGACGGCTCGGTAGCGTGCCCGGCGTGCTCATCGGCAGGGAGGCGGAGCGGCAGCGCATCGAGCGCCTGGTCGCCGACGCCGGGGCCGGGGGCGGCGGGGTGCTGCTGCTGCATGGCGACCCCGGCATCGGCAAGACGACGCTGCTCATGCACGCGCGCGAGATCGCCTCGAAGCGCATGACCGTCCTGTCGGCGCGCGGCGTCGAGACGGAGTCCGAGATCCCGTTCGCCGGGCTGTGGGACCTGCTGAGCCCGATCCTCGAGCTGCGCGAGCGGCTGCCTGAGGCGCAGTCGATGGCGCTGGGCCAGGCGCTAGCGCTGGAGTCGACCGGCACGCCCGCGCGGTTCGCCGTCCCGGCGGCGCTGCTCGGGCTGCTCGGCGCGGCGGCGGAGGAGCGGCCGCTGCTGTGCCTCGTCGACGACGTGCAGTGGCTCGACGCGCCGTCGGTCGAGGCGATCGTGTTCGCCGCCCGGCGGCTGCAGGCCGAGGGCATCGCGATGCTGCTCGCCGCGCGCGACGGGTCCGGACGGGACGTCGACACCGCCGGCCTCGAGCGGCTGCACGTCGGCGCGCTCGGGACGGCCGAGTCGACCGAGCTGCTGCACCGCACGCACGGCGACCGCCTCGCCGGCAACGTCGCCGCGGGACTCGTCGACCAGGCAGCGGGCAACCCGCTGGCGCTCGTCGAGCTGCCGCGGTCGCTCACCGACGACCAGCTGACCGGTCGCGTCGCGCTGCCGCCGGTGCTGCCGGCGAGCATGTCGCTCGAGGCGGCGTTCCGCGCTCAGCTCGAGGGGCTGCCGGAGGAGACGCGGACCGCGCTCCTCGTGGCCGCCGCGGCCGACGGCGGCGAGGACCTGCTGCACGTGCGCGCGGCGATCGCCTCGCTCGGCGTCTCCGAGCAGGCGCTCGACGCCGCCGAGGCCGCGCAGATCCTCGCGGTCGACGCGGGCCGTGTGCGCTTCCGCCATCCGCTGCTGCGGGCGACCGCCTACCACGCGGCGGCGCCGCCGGATCGCCGGCTCGCGCACCGCGCGCTCGCCGACACCGCCGATCCCGGGACGCCGTCGCGGGCGTGGCACATGGCGGCGGGCATCAGCGCGGCGGACGAGAACGTGGCGCGCGACCTCGAGGACGCCGCCAACGACGCGCGCCGCCGCGGTGGGCACTCGGCCGCCGCCCGCGCGTTCACGCGCGCGGCCGACCTCACGCCCGAGCGCGGCGAGCGTGCGCGCCGCATCCTCGAGGCCGCGATCGACCACGTCGCCGCCGGCGAGCTGGAGCAGGCCGAGTCGGAGGCGGAGTCCGGGCTGCCGCTCGCCGACGACCCGCTGCTGCGCACGGGGCTCGAGCGCATCCGCGCGCACGTCCAGATCCGCTCCGGCCGCCCCGCGGTGGGCGCAGAGGCGATGGCGAGCGCGGCCGAGCTCGTCCGCGAGGAGATCCCGGCGCTGGCGGCCGCGATGCTCTTCGAGGCGTCGCTCGGCCACCTCCTGACCGGCACGGCCGAGGACGTCATGCGCCACGCCGAGGACGGCAAGCGGCTCGTCGAGGGCATCGAGCTGCTCGAGGGCATCGCCGACGTCCTCGTCGCCCAGGCGCTGACCGCGGCGGGCGACCCGGGACGGTCGGCCGAGGTCCTGGCCGCGCACGAGACGATGCTCGTGGAGATGGAGCCGCCGCCGGGCGTCATGGAGGGGTTCGCCTCGGGCGCGCACGCGGCGATGTGGCACGAGCGCTTCGACTTCAGCCAGCGCGTGCTCGACCGGCTGTGCGACGCGGCGCGATCCGAGGGCGCGCTGGCGCGGCTCGCCTACCCGCTCTGCATCCGCGCCCAGGTCGGGTTCCGCCGCGGCCGCTGGACGGGCGCCTACGCCGACGCCGAGGAGGCGATGCGCGCGTCGCTCGAGACCGGCCAGGCGAGCGCGCTGTCCTACGCCACGCAGATGCTCGCCGAGATCGAGGCCGGGCTCGGGCGCTTCGACGACGCGCGCCGGCACGCCGCGGAGTCGATGCGGATCGCGCTGGAGACCGAGTCGCTCGTCTTCGGGCCGTACGCGCGCGCCGCGCTCGGCGCCGTGCACGCCGCCGAGGGCCGCTTCGAGGACGCGGTCGCCGAGTACGCGCAGGCGCGCGAGGACCTGCGCACGATCGGGCTGCCGTCGCCGGGCGACCTGTTCTGGACCGTCGAGCTCATCGACGTGCACGTGCGGGCGGGCGAGCTCGACCGCGCGCGCGAGGAGCTCGCCGTGCTCGAGGAGCTCGTCACGCCGGGCCATCCCGCGGTCCACCAGGCGCAGCTCGAGCGCTCGCGCGGCCTCCTGGCCGAGGGCGACGAGGCGGCGGCGCACTTCGACGCCGCGCTCTTGCACCACGCGTCGTCGCAGACGCCGTTCGAGCGCGCGCGCACCGAGCTCGCGATCGGCGAGCGGCTGCGCCGGGCCAAGCAGCGCGCCCAGGCGCGCGGGCCGCTGCGCTTGGCGCTCGAGACGTTCGAGCGGCTGGGGGCGAGGCCGTGGGCGGAGCGGGCGCGCAACGAGCTGCGCGCGAGCGGCGCGGCCTCGGCGCGCGAGACCGTGTCGGTCGCCGACGTGCTCAGCCCGCATGAGCTGCAGGTGGCGATGATCGTCGCGCGCGGCGCCACCAATAAGGAGGCGGCCGCGCGCCTGTTCGTCAGCTCGAAGACGGTCGAGCACCACCTCGGCCAGATCTACAAGAAGCTCGAGCTGCGGTCGCGGACCGAGCTGAGCGCGCTGCTCAGCGGCCAGCTCGACGCCGAACCTGCTTGAGCCACGGCGCGACGGTCTTCAGGAAGTCGTTCGTCTCCGGCGCCGCGGTCAGCGGGTCGAGGTGGCTCGTCGTGCCGCCGCGGGCGACGAGCACGGACCGCTTCGCGGGCACCTTCGACTTCGCGATGAAGCGCTTGGCGCCGCGGATCACGCGGCCGTTCGTCAGGTCGGTCTCGAACGCGTAGAGCGGCACGTTCACCTGCGCCAGGTGCGTCGTGCGCAGCTTGAGCTTGCGCGCGACCGCGGTGCGCTTGAGCTCGTTCGCCGCGTCGACGTCGATCGACAGCCGCTGCGGGAAGTACCACTCGACGCCGTTGACGGGGCTCGCCGCCCAGAACTCGGCGACGCGGGCGATGGGGGAGACCTCGCCGTCCAGCCAGTCGCGCGGATCGCCGCTCGGGGCCAGCTCGCCGGCGCGAAGGTGGATGAGCGCGAGGGACTTCGGCGACGTGGAGTGGTCGAACGCGTACCCGAGCAGCGCGCGGTTCGTCACGGGGAAGTCGGGGCGGAAGACCTTCGGCAGCAGCTCGAAGTTCCAGAACGGCGACACGCCCGTCGGGTCCTTCACGGCGTACACCCCGCCGAGCGCCGCGAACACGCCCTGCGCCCAGGGCTGTCCGAGGCCGACGAGGTCGGCGAACGGCTGCTCGCGGATCGCGTCGAGCCGCTTGTCGAGGTCGGCCATCGAGGACACCCGATCGAACGTGCCGAGCACGCCGCCGTCGATGAGCACGAGCCCGTCGACGTCCTTGTAGCCGGGGCGCCCGTTGAAGTCCCACGCCGCGTAGATGGCGGTCATCGACGCGCCGAGCGAGTGGCCGCCGAGGATCACGCGCTTGCCCTGCCGCTTCGCGCTGAGGATCACCTTGCGCAGGTCGCCGATCGCCGTCGGCAGGCCCCAGTCGTAGGCGAACTTCAGCGACTTGGGATCCGGCGGCGTGAAGTGGGGCGATGGTCCCGGCGGGTTCGTGATCCAGCCGAGGTAGTAGTCGTAGACCTGCTGCAGCGACGCCTCGCCGGTGACGCCCTTCGTGAACATCGAGGTGTCCTCGAGCGCCTGCGAGCGCCGGTCGACCGCCCACACCTGCACCCCCGGCACGCGCTTGACGATGTCGCGGCCGACGAACGTGAAGTCGCCGGCGCCGCCCGAGTAGCCCGGCATGAGGACGAGCACCGTCTTCGCGCTTGACGGGCCGATCTTCGTGACGAACGTCTTGTCGTACTTCGCGGGGCCGGCGGCCGGGACGCCCTTGACGGCGACGGTCGTCTCGGCGGCGAAGGCGGGGGCGGCGGCGGCGAGCGCCGCGAGGGTGGTCGCGATCAGCGCGACGGTGCGGGACATGCGGCGCACCCTACGGCCTCGAGCAGACCGGGGAACCGCGCTTCCAGGTCCTCGCGGCGCAGCGAGACGTGACGCTGCGTCCCCTCCATGCGGGTGCTCGTGATCCCCGCCTCGCGCAGGACGCGGAAGTGGTGCGACCGCGTCGCCTTGCTGATCCCGAGTTCGAACGAGCCGCACACGCGCTCGCCGTCGGCGGCGAGCGCGCGGACGATCTGAATGCGCACGGGATCGCCGAGCGCCTGGAGGATCGTCGTGAGATCCAGCTCCGTCGCCATGGGATGCTCGAGCGTGGTGGTCACGCCCCGGAGGGTACTAGTTCGACAGTCATCGAACAACCTGGTACGGTCTTGTTCGACTTCGATCGAACTTCGCCGCTGATGCCCTCCTTCGCTCCCTCTCTGACCGCCGCGCTCCTCTGGGGCGGGATGTTCCCGATCGCCGCGACCGCACTGGACCGCGTCGACGCGGTCCACCTCACCGCCGTCCGCTACCTGATCGCGAGCGCGGCGTTCCTCGCGATCCTCGCCCTCGTCGAAGGGCGGCGCTCGCTGCGGCTCGACGGGCAGGGCCGCAAGGTGCTGCTGCTCGGAGCCGCCGGGTTCGCCGGCTTCAACCTGCTGGCGTTCGCGGCGCTCGGGCACACGACGCCCGAGCACGCGGCGCTCGTCGTCGCCAGCGCGCCCGCCGTGACGATCCTCATGCGGTGGGCGCTGACCGGCGCGCGGCCGTCGGGAAGCCTGCTCGCGTGCGTGGTCGCCGCGTTCCTGGGCGTTGGCCTCGTGATCACGAAGGGCCACCCGTCCGTCCTGCTCGACGGCGGCGTGGGCGGCGGCGAGCTGATGGTCCTGATCGGCGTGATCTGCTGGACGCGGTACACGCTGGGCGCCGCCGAGCTGCCCGGCTGGTCGCCGCTGCGCTTCACGGCGCTCACCGCCGCGGCGGGCACGCTGGTGATCGTGGCGATCGCGCTCGTGCTCGACCTGCTCGACGACGCGACGATGCCGTCGCCCGGCGACCTCGGCGCGATCGTGCCGCAGCTCGTGTACGTCGCGGCGCTCGGCGCGCTCGTCGCGGTGACGGCGTGGAACGAGGGCGTCCGGCGCCTCGGTGCGTCGAACGCGGCGCTCTTCATGAACCTGGTGCCCGTGACCGCGTTCGTGATCGCCGCGGTGCGCGGGACCGAGCCCCAGCCGGCCGAGCTGGCGGGTGCCGGGCTGACGCTCGCCGCCCTCGTCGCGGCGAACGTGCTGGCGCGCCGGGCGGCCGCTCCCGCGGTCCGTGCACGGCTCGCCACGACCGCCCTACGCTGAGCGATGTGGCCGTCCTCATCGCCTCCGACCTCGCCAAGGACATGGTGGGGGAGCCGCTCCTGCGCGGCGTGTCGCTCAAGCTCGAGCGCCGTGACCGGCTGACGATCGCCGGGCGCAACGGGGCGGGCAAGACGACCCTCCTGCGGATGCTCGCGGGGGAGACGTCGATCGACGGCGGCGAGATCGTGTTCCAGAAGGGCGCGCGGGTCGCGCTGCACGACCAGCGGCCGCCGCGCGAGCGCGCGATCACCCTGCGCGACTACGTCGTGAGCGGGGCGAAGGACCTCGTCGCGATGGAGGACGACCTGCGGCGCATGGAGGAGGAGATGGCGGCCGGGTCGACCGAGCAGTCGCTCTACGACCGCTACGCGCGCCGGCAGGCCGAGTTCGAGCACCGCGGCGGGTACACGTGGCGCGACCGCGCGACGCATGTCCTGCGCAACCTCGGCTTCGGCGAGGCCGACCTCGACCGCCAGCTCTCGACGTTCTCCGGCGGCCAGCTCACGCGCGCGTCGCTCGGGCGCGCGCTGGCGTCGCAGCCGGACCTGCTGCTGCTCGACGAGCCGACGAACCACCTCGACATCGACTCGCTCGAGTGGCTGGAGGCGGAGCTCAAGCAGCTCGACGCGGCGATCGTGATGGTCGCCCACGACCGCTGGTTCCTCGAGTCGGTCGGCACCGCCGTGCTCGAGATCGAGGCCGGCCGGTCGCGGTTCTTCCCCGGCACGTGGCACCAGTGGCGCAGGGAGGCGGCGGCGCGCGAGCTCGCCCTCGGGCGCGCGATCGACAAGCAGCGGGCCGAGATCGAGCGGATGGAGCGGTTCATCGAGCGCTTCCGCGCGAAGGCGTCGAAGGCGCGCCAGGCGCAGTCGCGGGTCAAGGCGCTGGACAAGATCGAGCGGATCGAGCGCGATCCGCGCGACACGCGCGAGATGTCGCTGTCGTTCGGCAAGGCGGAGCGGTCCGGGCGCGTCGTGTTCGAGCTGATCGACGGGCACCTGCAGGTCGGCTCCGATCCCGTGAAGGTGCTGCTGCACGACGCGTCGATGTGGCTGGAGCGCGGCGAGCACGTGTCGCTGGTCGGTGCGAACGGGACGGGCAAGACGACGCTCGTGCGGGCGCTGACCGGCGAGGTCCCGTTGGACGGCGGGCGGCTGTCCGTCGGGCACAACGTGAAGGTCGGCTACCTGTCGCAGCACGCCGAGGAGCTGGGCGAGACCGGGTCGGTGATCGAGGCGGTCCAGCGGGCGACGAAGCTGACGCCGAACAAGGCGCGCGCGCTGCTCGGGCGGTTCCTGTTCAGCGGCGAGGAGGCCGAGAAGCCGCTGGCCGGTCTGAGCGGCGGCGAGCGCCGGCGCGTGTCGCTGGCGATCCTCGTCGCGAGCGGATCGAACGTCCTCATCCTCGACGAGCCCACGAACCACCTCGACCTCGAGTCGCGCGAGGCGCTGGAGGACGCGCTGCTCGGCTTCGAGGGCGCCGTGCTCCTCGTGTCCCACGACCGCGCCCTGCTCGAGGCGGTCGGGACGCGCGCGATCGCCGTCGAGGGCGGCAAGCTGCGCTCCTACGACGGCGGCTGGATGGAGGTCCAGCGCGTCCGCGACGACCGCCGCGCGCGCGGCGAGGACCCCAACGGCGGCGCCGCCCCCCAAGACGCCCGCCCGCCCGCCGACCCCAACGCCCGCACCGCCGACGGCCGCGCCCTCAACCTTCCTGAGTCCTCTCCGCGCGCCCCGACCGATGTCTCCGCCGCCGCGCCCGCGCCCAAGATCAAGGAGGAGAAGGGCAAGCCGCGCCCCTCCGGTCCGTCGAAGAACGCGCTCAAGGAGGAGGCGCGGCTTCAGAAGGCGGTCGAGGAGGCCGAGGCGGCGCTGGTCGCGCTCGAGGACGAGCTGTCCGATCCGGCGCGCTGGGCGACGTCGTACGAGTCCGCGAAGTCGGAGGCGCGGCACACCGCGGCGAAGCGCGCGGTCGAGGCGGCGTACGCGGCGTGGGAGGAGCACGCCGCGAAGGTCGGCGCGTGACGCGCGGGCTGGTCGCGCTCGGCGACTCGATCACCTACGGACACGGCGGGATGCAGTCGGGATTGGGCTCGCAGTCGTGGGCGCAGTGGCTGGCGGAGGCGATGGGCCTGCCGTTCACGCGCTACGCCGTCAACGGCGCGACGGCGTTCGACGTCGTCCGCTGGCAGTTGCCGCGGCTCGGCGACGACCGGTTCGACGTCGGCTGCATCTACGTCGGCGTCAACGACGTCCGCGCGGCCGGCTGGGACGCGGCGGCGTACGAACGCGACCTCCACTCGATCCTCGTCGCCCTCACCGAGCGGTGCGCGCGCGTCCTCACGCTGACCATCCCGCTCGGCCTCGGCCTGCCGCCGGCCGGCGCGAAGGTGGAGGAGGCGAACGCGATCATCGAGCGCCTCGCCACCGCCCACGGCGCCGCCGTCGCCGACCTGCGTGACTTCTCGCGCCCCGGCTGGGTCTGGGCCGACAAGGTCCACGCAACGGCGACCGGCCAGATCGAGATCGCCGACCGCGCCGCCCGCGCCCTCGCCGCGCCGCTCCCGTCGGAGACCGTCGTCGCCCCGCCGAAGCCCGACGGCTGGTACGCCTGGCACTACGGCAAGCGCGCGGTGAGAGAGCGAGCGGTGATCGCCCTGCGCCGCCTCCGCGCGCGCGGCTGAAGAACCGTCTCGCGACGCCGCGCCTCGCGCGCCGCGGAAGACCGATCTCGAGGCCGCGCCTCGCGCCGCTAGCCGATCGTCGCGACGATCTCCACCCACGCCGCTTGTCGCGCGGCGTGGTCCTCTTCAACGGACGGGATGCCGGGCGGGAGGGGAGGGGAGACGATCTTCGGCTCGCCGGCGCCGGGCACCGCGGCGAGCCGCTCCAGCGCGACATCGGAGGCGTCGCCGGTGAGGAGGACGATCGCGCCGCGGGAGGCGAGCAGCGGCGCCGCGAGGTCTTGGGCGGTGACGAGGGTGGCGCGCGGCTCGGCCGGCAGGAAGAGCGTCGCCTTCAGGTCCCGCCACCGCCGCACCTTCACGTCCTGCGCAAGGAGCCGCCGCGTCACCGTCCGCGTCGCCGCCCGCCCGTCGGCCGCCTCGACTCGGACGTCGATCGCGACCGGCCGCAGCGAGCGGAGCGCCGCGACCTCCGGGCCCGGCTTCGCCGGTCCCCAGTTCCGCCAAAGGTCCTCCGCGCGGAGGGCGTTCGCCCGCCACACCCGGCCCTCGTCGTCGCGAAGACGCGCGCGCCAGAGGACGGCGGGCCGCTCCGCCGGAGGCACCTCTTCGCCGGCGGGCCTCGCCACCGCGCCCTCTCCGCCGAGCCCGCGCGCCGAGAGCCCGAGGGGCTCGTCGAGGAGGCCCTCTCCGGGCCCCCGGATCTCGAGCGCGCCGGCTACGGCTCCACCTAGCCGATCTTCATGCCGGAGATCGCGCGCGCGACGACGAGCCGCTGGATCTCCGACGTGCCCTCGAAGATCGTGTAGATCTTCGAGTCGCGGTGCATCCGCTCCACCGGGAACTCCCGCGTGTAGCCGTTGCCGCCGAGGATCTGGATCGCGCGCTCGGTCGCCCACACCGCGACCTCGCCGGCCTTCAGCTTCGACATCGAGCCCTCGGCGTTGTGGAACGGCTTGCCGGTGCGGCCCATCCACGACGCGCGCCACACGAGCAGCCGCGCGGCGTCGATCTCCATCTTCATGTCGGCCAGCGCGAACGCGATCGCCTGGTTCTCGATGATCTTCTTGCCGAACTGCTCGCGCTCCTTGGCGTAGTCGAGCGCGTACTCGTACGCGGCGCGCGCGATGCCGACGGCCTGCGCGCCGACGGTCGGGCGCGAGGCCTCGAACGTCTGCATCGCGGCCTGGCGCTTGGCGCTCGTGCCCTCGCGGGCGCGGGCGATGCGCTCGTCCAGCTTCTCCTTGCCGCCGAGGAGGCAGCGGCCGGGGACGCGGACGTCGTCGAGGTAGACGTCGGCGGTGTGCGACGCGCGCAGGCCGTGCTTCTTGACCTTCGCGCCCATCGTCAGGCCGGGCGTGTTCGGCGGGATGACGAAGGCGGCCTGGCCGCGTGAGCCGAGCTCGCGGTCGACCGACGCGACGACGACGTGGACCGCGGCGATGCCGCCGTTGGTCGCCCACGCCTTCTGGCCGTTGAGGACCCACTCGTCCTTGGCCTCGTCGTACTTCGCGGTCGTGCGCAGCGACGAGACGTCCGAGCCGGCGTTCGGCTCGGACACGCAGAACGAGCCGACGGCGGGATCGTCCGGCGTGCCGAAGCACTGCGGGACCCACTCGCCCATCTGCTCGGGCGTGCCGGAGCTGAAGATCCCCGCGACCGCGAGCGTCGTGCCCATGATCGCCATCCCGATGCCGGCGTCGCCCCAGAAGAGCTCCTCGTTGACGATCGGGAACGTCAGGCCGGTCGGGTCGCTCCAGAACTGGGCGACGGCCTCGAAGCCGTACAGCCCGATCTGCGCGGCCTCCTTGATGACCGGCCAGGGCGTCTCCTCGCGCTCGTCCCACTCGGACGCGGCGGGGCGGACGACGCCCTCGGCGAAGCCGTGGACCCACTCCTTGATGTCCTTCTGGTCCTGGTTGAGGTCCATGGAGAACGGCGTCTCGCCGCTGGTCTCCGGGCTCGCGGCAGCCGCCTCGGCGGCCGCGGTGGCGTCCGTCGGGACGGCGTCGGGATCGGTGTGCGTGACGGCGGTGCTCGACTCCATGCCACCCAATATGACACCGATCGATGTCGAATGGGCCCGTTCTTGACTCACGAGTCAACGAACATCCACGTTGCAATCGACACACCGCACGGGAGAGGATCGGCCGATGCATCGAAGAGCGGCCCTCATCCTCGCCGTCGCGGGGGCCTCGATCGCCGTGCCGGCGACCGCCCAAGGGGCCGACTGGTGCGCGCAGAACGGCGCGGCTCCTGCCTCGCCGTGCCCGGCGGCGTTCGACGCGACCCACAAGAAGACGACCATCGCCGCCGCGTTGACCGCTGCCGCCAGCGGCGACACCGTCCGGATCCAGCCCGGCACCTACAACGAGCAGCTGACCTTCGGCGGCAAGTCGAACGTGACGATCTTCGGCGCCCCCGACGGCGCGCGGCCGGTCATCACGAACACGTCGCCGGGCTCCTACACGTTCTGGCTGCAGTCGAGCGTCACCGGCACGACGCTCCGGCACGTCGACGTGCGGCAGGGCGACGCGGGCTCCGAGGCGCTGCGCATCGGGACCTCCGGCGCCGCGGGCGCCGGCAGCGTGGCGCTCGAGGACGTCCGCGTGCAGGGCAGCGCGACGTGCATGAACGTCTACGGCAAGGTCACCGCGACGGGGCTCGTGCTCGCCCCGCAGTCGGCTGCCGTCTGCGCGCAGGTGTGGGCGGGGGCGACGGCGACGCTCCGCGGCGTCACCGGAACCGGGGCGTCGTTCATCAGCGCGACGGGGACGACGACGATCGACGGCGCCGACCTCACCGGCACAGGGGTGGGCGGAGCCCTGATCATCAACTCATCGCCCTCGTTCGTCCTCCGGCATGCGCGCCTGTCGAACGCCGTCTCCTTCCTCAGCAGCGGCGGGACGGCGCTCATCGAGGACTCGGTGATGACGAGCGCCGTCAACAACGCCGTCGGCATCTACGGGGGCGGCACCATGACCGTGCGGGGCGTGACGATGGTCATGACCGGCAGCACCTCGACCGGGATGCGCGTGTCCGCGGAGGTCTTCGTGTCGCCCCCCGGCCGCGCGACGGTCACCAACAGCATCGTCCGCGCCGTCGGGCGCGACATCCAGGCCGATGCCGGGGGCGCGCCGTCGTGCGGGCCCGGCTTCACGATGCCGTGCGCGGGCGGCATCCTCGAGGCCGATCACACGAACTACCGGCCGTCGGCCGGCGACGGCGTGACGGACAAGGGCGGCAACCAGAGCGGCGATCCGCTCTTCGTCAGCGCGAGCGACCTCCACCTGCAGAGCGGCTCGCCCGCGATCGACGCCGGTGCGGCGGTGCCGGGCGGGACCACCGACTTCGACGGCCGCGCGCGGCCCGACGGCGCGGCGCCGGACATGGGTGCGTTCGAGTACGACTCGCCCGACCCGCCCGTCGTCACCGAGCAGCCCCCGGCGACGCCGCCGGCGACCACGACCACGCCGCCCGCCACGCAGCCCCCGCCCGTCACGCCCGCGACGAAGAGGTGCACGGTCCCGCGGCTGAAGGGCAAGACGCTCGCGGCGGCGCGCAAGGCGCTGACGAAGGCCGGTTGCAAGCTCGGCAAGGTGAGGACGACGAAGCGCGCGAAGCGGCTGAAGCGATCCAAGCTGGTCGTGAAGAGCCAGACCGTCAAGGCCGGCTCGAAGGTCGCGCTCGGCCGGAAGGTCGGCGTGACGCTCGACCGCAAGCCGCGCAAGAAGCGCCGCGGCTAGGGCAGCCGGCCGGCTTCTTCGGTCGCCGCGCGGAGCTTGCGCGCGTGCTCTGCGGTGAGCTGGCCCTCGGAGAGGCGCCAGCCCCAGTTGCCGCCCTCGCGGCCCGGGACGTTCATGCGGCCCTCGGAGCCGAGCTCGAGGACGTCCTGCGCCTGGACCATCGCCAGGCGGGCGGGGGAGGAGAAGGTGAGGCGCAGGAGCTCCCACCACGGGGCGTCGCCGGTGAGGCCGCGGTCGGCCAGCGTCGCCTCCACGCGCGCGAGCCGCTCGGCGTCGAGCGACTCGTACCACCCGCGCAGGGTGTCGGCGTCGTGCGTGCCGGTGTACGCGACGCGGTCCTCGGCGTGGTTCTCGATGCGGTGAACGCTCTTCGGGTCCGGGTCGAACCCGAACTGCATGACGACCATCCCCGGCAGGCCGAGCGCGTCGCGCAGCGCGTCGACCGGCGGCGTGATCACGCCGAGATCCTCCGCGATGAACGGCAGCGCGCCCAGCGCCGCTCGCGCGGCGTCGAACGGCGCGCGTCCCGGGCCGCGCTTCCACGTCCCCTCGCGCGCGGTCTCCGCATCGGCCGGGACGCCCCAGTACGCGACGAACCCGCGGAAGTGGTCGATGCGCGAGAGGTCGAAGAGCTCCGCGTTGCGGGCGAAGCGCTCGATCCACCAGCGGTAGCCGCGCCGCCGCAGCGCCGGCCAGTCGTAGATCGGGTTCCCCCACAGCTGGCCCTCGTCGCTGTAGGCGTCCGGCGGCGCGCCCGCGACGATGCCGTCGCGGAACAGCTCCGGGTGCGCGACGTGGTCGGCCGACCCCGGCGCGATGTAGATCGGGATGTCGCCGATCAGCCGGACGCCGCGCTCGTTCGCGTACCGGCGCAGCGCGCCCCACTCGCGGTCGAAGCGCACCTGGTCGGCGATCGCGTCGTCGCCGGCGTAGGCGGCCCAGTCGGAGATCCACGCCGCCTCGCGCTCGACGAACGCCCGCTCCTCCGACGGCGAGACGGGAGCGTCCCGGTCGGAGAGCAGCCCCGGCCACGCCGCGAAGGCCGAGTGCGCCTTGTACGGCGAGCGATGCTCGTCCGGCGGCCCGAGCGGCAGCATCTGCCACCACGACTGCCCCGCCTCGACGAGCCAGTCGACGAACGCGTACGCCTCCGGGCCCAGCCGGCCGGACGGCAGGGAGGTCGGATGCAGCTGGACGCCGGCGGTGCGCGGAAGGGGCACGGCGAACCAGCATGCCCGCCAGTAAAGGTTGCGAAAAGGTGACCACGAAGCGGAGCGACGTAGAAATCGCGTTATGCCCGGCGGTCAACCGGAGAGGGGGAACCGAAGAGTGCCCGTCCCCTCCTTCAAGTCCGCACCGCCACGGATCCGGATCGAGAACCCGTGGCCGGTGATCGATTGCGGCCGGTTCCCCGCCAAGCGGGTGATCGGCGACACGCTCGAGGTCTCCGCCGACGTCTGGCGTGACGGCCACGACCTGCTCCGCGCCGACGTCCGCTACAAGGCGCCCCACGACCGCCAGTGGTCGCGCGCGCCGATGCACCGCGTCGACGCCCACGAGGACGGCGACCGCTGGGCGGCGACGTTCCGCCTGGACCGCATCGGCCGCTGGCAGTACACGATCGAGGCGTGGACCGACGTCTTCGCGACCTGGGCCGACGAGCTCGCCCGCAAGGTCGCCGCCGGCCAGGAGGAGCTGACCTCCGAGGTGCTCGAGGGCGTCCAGCTGCTCGAGCACGCGCTGCCGCGCGTCAAGGACGCGGCCGACAAGCGGCTCATCGAGAACGCGCTCGAGCAGCTGCGCAGCGACGACGTCGCGCAGCACGAGAAGCACGCCGTCGCGCTCGACGCCCAGCTGATCGGCGCGGTGGAGCGCTGGCCGGATCGCGAGGGCAAGGGCGAGCTGGCCAAGCCGCTCGAGCTCATCGTCGATCGCGAGCGCGCGCGCTTCAGCGCCTGGTACGAGCTCTTCCCGCGAAGCTGGGGCGGCTTCCAAGGCGTGGAGGAGCAGCTGCCCGCGCTCAAGGAGCTCGGCTTCGACGTCATCTACCTGCCGCCGATCCACCCGATCGGCCACCGCAACCGCAAGGGCCGCAACAACGCGCTCGTCGCGGGTCCGGACGATCCCGGCAGCCCGTGGGCGATCGGCGACGAGACCGGCGGGCACGACGCGATCCACGCGGAGCTCGGGACGCTCGAGGACTTCGACCGCCTCACGGCGCGGGCGAAGGAGCTCGACATGGACATCGCGCTCGACTTCGCGATCCAGTGCTCCCCCGACCATCCGTGGCTGAAGGACCACCCGGACTGGTTCAACCGCCGCCCGGACGGGACGCTCAAGTACGCGGAGAACCCGCCCAAGCGCTACCAGGACATCTACAACGTCAACTGGGACACGGACGACTGGAAGGGCCTGTGGGCGGCGCTGTACGACGTCGTCCGCCACTGGGTCGACCACGGCGTCCGCGTGTTCCGCGTCGACAACCCGCACACGAAGGCGCTCGGCTTCTGGGAGTGGCTGATCAGGGAGATCACCGCCGACTTCCCGGACGTCATCTTCCTGGCCGAGGCGTTCACGCGGCGTGCGCGGCTCGTCGGCCTCGCGAAGGCGGGCTTCACGCAGTCCTACACCTACTTCACGTGGAAGAACTCGCGGTGGGAGCTCGAGCAGTTCATCGGCGAGCTGCTCACCCCGATCCAGCGCGAGACGGTGCGGCCGAACCTCTTCGCCAACACGCCGGACATCCTCCACGAGTACCTCCAGCACGGCGGGCCCCCGGCGTTCGCGACACGGCTCGTGCTCGCGGCGACGCTCAGCCCGACCTACGGGATCTACTCGGGGTACGAGCACTTCGAGAACGTGCCGGTCAAGCCCGGCTCGGAGGAGTACCTCGACTCGGAGAAGTACGAGGCCAAGCAGCGCGAGCTCGACGGGCCGCTCTTGCCGTTCGTGCGCACGGTCAACGAGATCCGGCGCAGCAACCCCGCTCTGCACTACCTCGACAACATCACCTTCCTCGACACGCACAACGACGGCCTCATCGCCTACGCCAAGCGCGCGCACGGCAACACGGTCATCTGCGTCGTGAACCTCGATCCGCACAACGCGCAGGAGGGGATGATCGACGTGCCCGACAACCTCGGACTGCCCTTCGCGTTCGTCGCGCACGACCTCCTCAGCGACGACCGCTTCGGGTGGCACGTCGGCGGCAACTACGTGCGGCTCGAGCCGCCGATGAAGCAGGCGCACATCTTCCGGATCGAGGGCCCCTGAACGTGACCGACCAGATCGATGCTCCGGCGGTGCAGGCCGCCGCGGCTCAGCCCGGCCACTGGTTCGAGGCCGAGCCGAACTGGTTCAAGACGGCGGTCTTCTACGAGATCCACCTGCGCGGCTTCTTCGACGGCAACGGCGACGGGTCGGGCGACTTCCGCGGCCTGATCGAGAAGCTGGACTACCTGCAGTGGCTCGGCATCGACTGCATCTGGCTGCTGCCGATGTACAAGTCGCCGCTGCGCGACGGCGGCTACGACATCGCCGACTACACGGACATCCACCCGGACTACGGGACGATCGACGACGTCCGCGAGTTCATCCAGGCGGCGCACGAGCGCGGCCTACGTGTCATCGCCGACCTCGTCATGAACCACACGTCGAGCGACCACCCGTGGTTCCAGCGCGCGCGCAAGGCGCCGGCGGGCAGCCCGGAACGCGACTGGTACGTGTGGTCGGACACCGTGCACAAGTACGAGGACGCGCGGATCATCTTCACCGACACGGAGACGTCGAACTGGACGTGGGACGAGGAGGCCGGCGCCTACTACTGGCACCGCTTCTTCAGCCACCAGCCGGACCTCAACTACGACAACCCGGCCGTCCACGAGGCGATGCTCGAGGCGCTGCGCTTCTGGCTCGACCTCGGCCTCGACGGCTTCCGCCTCGACGCCGTCCCGTACCTGTACGAGCGCGAGGGGACGAACTGCGAGAACCTCGACGAGACGCACGTGTTCCTGAAGAAGGTCCGCGCGACGGTCGACGAGGAGTACCCCGATCGCGTCCTGCTCGCCGAGGCGAACCAGTGGCCGGCCGACGTCGTCGACTACTTCGGCGACGGCGACGAGTGCCACATGGCGTTCCACTTCCCGGTGATGCCGCGCATGTTCATGGCGCTGCGCCGCGAGGAGGCCACGCCGATGCTCGAGATCCTCCGCCAGACGCCGCACATCCCGCAGAACTGCCAGTGGGGCCTCTTCCTGCGCAACCACGACGAGCTGACGCTCGAGATGGTCACCGACGAGGAGCGCGACTACATGTACGCGGAGTACGCGAAGGACCCGCGCATGAAGATCAACGTCGGCATCCGGCGGCGGCTCGCGCCGCTGCTGGAGGGCGGCCGCGACGAGATCGAGCTCATGCACGCGATCCTCTTCAGCCTCCGCGGCTCGCCGGTCCTCTACTACGGCGACGAGATCGCGATGGGCGACAACGTCTACCTCGGCGACCGCGACGGCGTGCGCACGCCGATGCAGTGGACGGGGGACCGAAACGGCGGCTTCAGCCGCGCGGACTTCGCGCAGCTCTACGCGCCGCCGCTCATGGACCCGGTCTACGGCTACCAGGCGGTCAACGTGGAGGCCCAGCTGCGCACGCCGACGTCGCTGCTGCGCTGGATGCGCCGGCTCATCGCGCTGCGCAAGGAGCACCCGGTGTTCGGCCTCGGCAGCTTCGAGGCGCTCGTCCCGGAGAACCACCGGATCTTCGCCCACATCCGCACGTACGAGGACGACGTCGCGCTGTGCGTGCACAACCTCGCGGCGTCCGCGCAGGCAGTCGAGCTGGATCTCTCGTGGTACGACGGGTACCAACCCATCGAGATGTTCGGACGCACGCGCTTCCCGCGCATCGGCCAGCTGCCGTACCTGCTGACGCTGGCGCCGCGCGGCTTCTACTGGTTCCTGCTCGAGAAGCCGGAGGGAGGGGACTAGATGACGACCCTGCCGGCCGTCGAACCCGAGGCGCTGCGCGCCTGGCTCGTGGACCAGCGCTGGTTCGCGTCGAAGTCGCGCGAGGTCGCGTCGGTGAACCTGCTGGAGACGATGCCGCTGGAGCTCGATCCCGAGCCGCAGCTGGGCCTCGCGCTCGTCGAAGTCCGCTTCCAGGCCGGCACGCACGAGCTGTACCACCTGCCGCTCGGGTTCCGCCACGTCGACGAGGGCTGGTCGGAGGGCGTCATCGCGACCGTCGGCGACCGCGTCATGTACGACGGCGCCATCGACCCGGCGTGCTCGCTGCGGCTCGCCGCCGCGATGCGCGAGGGGACCGTGCTCGAGCACGGCGAGGGCGCGTGGACGTTCTCCTCTAGCGAGGCGCTGCCCGAGACCGCCGATCTCGGCGACGTGCGCCCGGTCGGCGTCGAGCAGTCCAACTCGTCGATCGTCTTCGGCGACCGGCTGATCATGAAGATCTACCGGCGCATCGAGCCGGGCCCGAACCCGGAGCTCGAGATGCTCCGGTTCCTCACCGAGCACGGCTTCGAGCACATCGCGCGCCTCGCCGGCTGGTACCAGCACACGGGCCGCCTGGTCGACGCGACCGTCGGCGTCATGCAGGAGTTCCTGTCCGGCGGCCGCGACGGGTGGGAGCTCGTGCTCGACGCCTTCGGCGACGACGGCGGCGAGGCGTTCCTCGGCGAGCTGGGCCGCCTGGGCGAGATCACGGCCGAGCTGCACAGCGTCCTCGGAGCCGACCCCTCCGACCCGACGTTCGCGCCCGAGGAGCCGAGCGCCGAGTTCCTGTCGCTGCTGCTCGCCACCGTCGACGAGGACATCGAGCGGATCTTCCGCGACCTGCCCGAGAACGATGAGTCGCTGGAGCCGATCGCCGGCCGCGGGCAGGAGGTGCGCGAGCAGCTGCGCGGCCTGGCTCATGCTGCCGCCGGCGGGCGCGTCATCCGCACGCACGGCGACTTCCACCTCGGCCAGTGCCTGCTGAGCGAGCGCGGCTGGGTGATCCTCGACTTCGAGGGCGAGCCCGCGCGGACGCTGCCGCAGCGGCGGCAGAAGCGCTCGCCGCTGCGCGACGTCGCGGGCATGCTGCGGTCGTTCGCGTACGCCGCGTCGGCGACCGAGCTGCAGCGCGGCGTCCCTGCGCCCGAGGGCTGGGAGGACCGTGCGCGGTCCGCGTTCCTCGACGCCTACATGGCGACCGTCGACTCGCGCCTGCTGCCGCACGGGCAGGCCAACGTCGAGCGGATGCTCGCGATCTTCGAGCTCGAGAAGGCGGTCTACGAGCTGCGCTACGAGCTGAACAACCGGCCGGACTGGGTACGCATCCCGGTCGCAGGCATCGCCCGGATCCTGGAGGGCGCCACCACATGACCGACGCCGAACGCATCATCTCCCGCGACCACGCCGAGCCCCACGCCTTCCTCGGCGCCCACCCGCACAACGGGGGCGCCGTCGTGCGCGCCTACCGGCCCGGAGCCGAGCGCGTGCTCGTCCACGTCGCGGGCGGCGGCGCGCCCGTCGAGCTGCACCAGGCCAAGGCCGCCGACGGGATCTTCGAGGGCGAGATCGACGGCGTCTCGCTGCCGCTCGACTACGAGCTGCAGGTCGACTACCCGGACGGCGGGTCGTTCCCGGTCCAGGACCCGTACCGCTTCGCGCCCACCATCGGCGAGCTCGACCTCCACCTCGTCGGCGAGGGCCGCCACCAGGAGCTCTACGAGACGCTCGGCGCGCACGTGCGCGAGGTCGACGGCGTCACCGGCACGTCGTTCGCCGTCTGGGCGCCGGCCGCGCGCTCGGTCAGCGTCGTCGGCGACTTCAACGGCTGGGACGGCCGGCTGCACCCGATGCGGTCGATGGGCCCGTCCGGGATCTGGGAGCTGTTCGTCCCCGGCGTGGCGACGGGCCAGCGCTACAAGTACGAGATCCGCACGCCGGCGGGCGACCTCCAGCTGCGCGCGGACCCGTTCGCGTTCGCCACGGAGATGCCGCCGGAGACGGCGTCGGTCGTCTACCGGTCGACCTACGAGTGGGGCGACGACGCGTGGCTCGAGCAGCGCCGCGCGCACGGCCCGTGGGACCAGCCGATGAGCGTCTACGAGGTGCACCTCGGCTCGTGGCGGCGCGACCCGTCCGAGCCGGACCGGCTGCTCTCGTACGGCGAGCTCGCCGACCAGCTCGCCGACTACGTCGTCGACCTGGGCTTCACGCACGTCGAGCTCATGCCGATCATGGCCCACCCGTTCCCCGGCTCGTGGGGCTACCAGGTCACCGGCTACTACGCGCCCACGCCGCGGTTCGGCGACCCCGACGACTTCAAGCGCTTCGTCGACACGATGCACCAGCGCGGGATCGGCGTCCTGCTCGACTGGGTGCCCGCGCACTTCCCGCGCGACGAGTTCGCGCTCGCGCGCTTCGACGGCACCGCGCTGTTCGAGCACGAGGACCCGCGCCAGGGCGCACACCCCGACTGGGGCACGCTCGTCTTCAACTTCGGCCGGCACGAGGTCAAGAACTTCCTGCTCGCCAACGCGCTCTACTGGTCGGCCGAGTACCACGCCGACGGGCTGCGCGTCGATGCCGTCGCGTCGATGCTCTACCTCGACTACTCGCGCAAGGAGGGCGAGTGGGTCCCGAACGTGCACGGCGGGCGGGAGAACCTCGAGGCGGTCGAGTTCCTCAAGGAGATGAACGAGCTGCTCCACGCCCGCGAGCCCGGGATCGCGTCCGTGGCGGAGGAGTCGACGGCGTGGCCGGGCGTGTCGCGGCCGGTCCACCTCGGCGGCCTGGGCTTCGGCTTCAAGTGGAACATGGGCTGGATGCACGACACGCTGGAGTACTTCCAGAAGGACCCCGTCTACCGGAAGTACAGCCACCACCAGCTGACGTTCAGCCTCGTCTACGCCTTCACGGAGAACTTCGTGCTGCCGCTGTCGCATGACGAGGTCGTGCACGGCAAGGGCTCGCTGCTGCAGAAGATGCCGGGCGACCGCTGGCAGCAGCTGGCGAACCTCCGCTCGCTGTACGGCTTCATGTGGGCGCACCCCGGCAAGAAGCTGCTCTTCCAGGGCGGCGAGTTCGCGCAGGAGCAGGAGTGGCAGTTCGGCCAGTCGCTGGACTGGCATCTGCTCGAGAACGAGGGCCATCTCGGAGTGCAGTCGCTCGTCCGCGACCTCAACCGCGTCTACCGCGACATCCCCGCGCTGTGGGAGCGCGACTTCGACCACGAGGCGTTCTGGTGGCTCGAGCCCAACGACGCCGACAACAACGTCTTCGCGTTCGCCCGGGTCGGCAAGGACGGCCAGGGGATCGTCGTGTGCGTCATGAACCTCTCGCCGGTGCCGCGCGAGGGCTACCGTCTCGGCCTTCCCCGCGCGGGCCGCTGGCGTGAGGCGCTCAACACCGACGCCGAGTGCTACGGCGGCGGCAACGTCGGCAACTACGGCGGCGTGGAGACCCAGGACGTCCCATGGCACAACCAACCCCAGTCCGCCGAGCTCACGATCCCGCCGCTGGGCGTCGTGTACCTCGTGCCCGACTGATCGCGGTCGCCGTCGCGGTGGCGGCATGCGCGGCGCCGGGCGGCGCGCGGGCGGACGACGGGCCGATCCTCCTGACGGGCGACTCGACGATGTACGTCATGGCGCCGGTGGTGGCGAACGCGCTGGCGCCGGCGGCGGTGAAGGTGGAGTCGTGGCCGGGGACGGGCGTGACGAAGTCGTTCGTCTTCGGATGGGTGACGATGGCCCGGCTGCAGGCGAAGACGATCGCGCCGCGCGCGACGGTCGTCTCGATCGGCGCGGGCGACATCTACCCGCTGCGCGCCGGCGGTCGGCTCGTCGGCTGCTGCTCGCGCGCGTGGGTGGAGGCGTACGCCGACCGCGTGCGCACGATGGACGCGGCGTACGCGCGCGGCGGCGCCGCGCAGGTCTACTGGCTCACGCTCCCGCGCCCGGCCGACCGCGGGCTCGCGCGGTTCAACGCGGCCGTCAACCGCGCGCTGATCCGTGCCGAGGGCCCCGGCGTCATCGACCTGCGCCCGGCCATCACGCCCCACGGCCGCTACCGCCGCACGGCCACGTACGCCGGCCGCCGCCTCGTCCTCCGGCAGCTCGACGGCGTCCACCTCGGCCGCGACGGCCGCCGGATCGCCGCCCGCGTCATCCGCGCCCGCCTCACCCGCGACGGCGTGCTCGGAAGTCCCGCCCCGCCTCCGTCGTAGACGTCTCCGAGAGAGCGGAACGTTCGTGCACCGCCTCTCGATTTCGCGGGGACGGTGCACGTTTCGATCGCATAGCGAAAGGTTCGTGCACCGCGATGCCCTGAAACAGCCGCGGTGCACGTTTCGTTCGCATAGCGAAGGTTTCGTGCACGGCGATCGTCCGCGGGGGCGGCGGTGCACGTTTCCTTCGGCCGCGAAACCGTCCCCGGGAGCACACGCCCGGGCCCGGGACGGCTGGGGCCCGGGGCGCACTGGGCGCGACGCGAACGAACCGCACGACGGTGCGGATGGGCGGTGTGGCACGTTGCTGACCCCACTGGCGCGCGGACGACGGACCGCACGACCACAACCGCGGAAGCACCCCTTCGTCGCCCCCGCGACCGCGAGCGACGAAGGTGAGGGGGCGGGTCTCCGCGCCGGGAGACGGCGGATCTGAGGAAGACCCGGGCCGCCGCGGGACACAGATCGGGGCGGTCGCGTGTAGGCAGGCGGGCGGTCGGGCACCCCGGATGGTCGTGCCGCCTCGAGAGCCCCTGCCCTTCGATCGCCCGTTCGGGGCGTTCCCCCGCGACGACGGGACCGTCGAGGTGCGTGTGTGGGCGCCGCGGGCGGAGGCTCCGCGGCTGCGGCTCGCCGGCACCGAGCATCCGCTCACGCCCGTCGGCTTCGGCGTCTACGAGGCCGTCGTCCCCGGTCGGGCCGGCGACGACTACGCGTTCCTGGTCGACGACGAGCGCGAGCTGCCCGACCCGTCGTCGCGGTGGCAGCCGGACGGGCTGCGAGGACCGTCGCGGGTGCTCGACGTCGGGCCGACCGCCGGGCCGGGGCCCGGCCTCGACCTCGACGACGCCGTCCTCTACGAGCTGCACGTCGGCACGTTCACACGGGAGGGCACGTTCGACGCGGCGATCGAGCACCTGCAGGAGCTGAAGGAGCTCGGCGTCACCGCCGTCGAGGTCATGCCGGTCGCCGAGTTCCCCGGCCGGCACGGCTGGGGCTACGACGGCGTCTACCTCTCGGCGGCGCACAGCGCCTACGGCGGGCCGGAGGCGTTCAAGCGTTTCATCGACGCCGCGCACGACGTGGGGCTCGCCGTCGTGCTCGACGTCGTCTACAACCACCTCGGCGCCTCGGGCGTGGCGGCGATGGAGGCCTTCGGGCCCTACTTCACCGACAAGCACGAGACGTTCTGGGGCAAGGCGATCAACTACGACGACGAGGACTGCGACCCCGTCCGCCAGTGGACGATCGGCAGCGCGTGCTTCTGGGTCGGGGAGATGGGCGTCGACGGGCTGCGGCTCGACGCGATCCACGCCATTCGCGACGACGGCGCGCTGCACGTGCTGACCGAGCTGGCGGCGCGCGTGCACGCCGCGAACCCGCGTGCCGTGGTCATCGCCGAGTCGGCGCTCAACGACCCGATGGTCATCCGCCCCGCGGCGATGGGCGGCTTCGGCCACGATGCCCAGTGGGCCGACGACTTCCACCACGCGCTGCGCGTGCTCCTGACGGACGACCGCGAGGGCTACTACGGCGAGTTCGGCGAGGTCGCGCAGCTCGCGAAGGCGTTCCGCCGGCCGTACGTCTTCGACGGCACGTGGTCGCCGCACCGCCGCCGCCGGTACGGCGCGCCGGCACCCGACCGGCACCCGCGGCAGTTCGTCGTCTTCACGCAGAACCACGACCACGTCGGCAACCGCGCGTTCGGCGACCGGCTCCCGCCCGACGTGCAGCCGCTCGCTAGCTTCTGCGTCCTCTTGTCCCCGTTCACCCCCATGCTGTTCCAGGGAGAGGAGCACGGCGAGCCGGCGCCGTTCCAGTTCTTCTCCGACCACATCGACGAGGAGATCGCGGAGGCGACCCGCGACGGCCGGCTGCGGGAGTTCGCGCAGTTCGCCTCGTTCAGCGAGCAGGTGCCCGACCCGCAGGACCCCGCCACGTTCGAGCGCTCGAAGCTCACGCGGCAGGTCGACCCGCAGATCCGGGCCCTGTACGGGAACCTGCTGGCCGCGCGCGCAGAGCTCGGCCGGGCGGAGACCGAGGACGCGGCGTTCGACGAGGACGCCCGCTGGCTGCGCGTCACGCGCGGCGGCGCCGAGCTGGCCTGCAACTTCGCGCGCGAGGAGCGGCGCGTCCCGGTGCGGGGCGGAACGCTGGTCCTCGCCACCCACGACGGCGCCCGTCTGGAGGACGGGCACGCGATCCTCCCGCCGCTGGCCGGCGCCCTCGTCCGATGAGGGAGGTCTGGCCCGGCCGGCCGTTCCCGCTCGGCGCGACGTGGGACGGCAGCGGCACGAACTTCTCGCTGTTCAGCGAGAACGCCACGAAGGTCGAGCTCTGCCTCTTCGACGGCGACGACGGGGAGGAGCGGATCGAGGTCCAGCGCCAGACCGCGCACAACTGGCACTGCTACCTGCCCGGCGTGGGCCCGGGCTGCCGCTACGGCTACCGCGTGCACGGCCCGTACGAGCCGCACGAGGGGCACCGCTTCAACCCGGCGAAGCTGCTCATCGACCCGTACGCGAAGGCGATCGAGGGCCCGATCGAGTGGGACAAGGCGAACGCGCTGCCGTACGTCCCGCTCGAAGGAGAGGACCTCGGCGACGCCGACCTCGACCCGGACCGCGAAGGCGACAGCGCGCCGGCGATCCCGAAGTCCGTCGTCGTCGACCAGGGCTTCGACTGGGAGGGCGACGAGCGGCTGAACCGGCCGTGGTCGGAGACCGTCATCTACGAGGTCCACGTCAAGGGCTTCACGAAGCTCCACCCGCACGTGCGCGAGGACCTGCGCGGCACGTACGCCGGCCTCGCGTCGCCCGAGGCGATCCAGCACCTGCTCGACCTCGGCGTCACCGCGGTCGAGCTGCTGCCGATCCACCACATCGCCGACGAGGAGTTCCTGCACGACAAGGGCCTCACGAACTACTGGGGCTACTCGTCGATCGGCTACCTCGCGCCGCACGCCGGCTACGCGGCGACGGGCACGCGCGGCGAGCAGGTCCGCGAGTTCAAGGGCATGGTCAAGGCGCTGCATCGCGCCGGCATCGAGGTGATCCTCGACGTGGTCTACAACCACACCGCGGAGGGCAACCACCTCGGCCCGATGCTGTCGTTCAAGGGCGTCGACAACCGCTCGTACTACCGGCTCGTCCCCGACGACCTGCGCCACTACATGGACTACACGGGCACGGGCAACACGCTCGACGCCCGCGTGCCGAGCGTGCTGCGGCTGATCATGGACTCGCTGCGCTACTTCGTCACCGAGTGCCACGTCGACGGCTTCCGCTTCGACCTGGCGAGCGCGCTGGCGCGCGAGCTCTACGACGTCGACCGCCTGAGCGCGTTCTTCGACGTCATCCACCAGGACCCGGTGCTGTCGCAGGTCAAGCTCATCGCCGAGCCCTGGGACGTGGGGCCCGGCGGCTACCAGGTCGGCAACTTCCCGGTGCTGTGGACGGAGTGGAACGGGATGTACCGCGACGCGGTGCGCGACTTCTGGCGCGGGCACGCGCCGGTCGCCGACTTCGCGGCGCGCTTCACGGGGTCGAGCGACCTCTACGAGGACGACGGCCGCACCCCGTTCGCCTCGATCAACTTCGTCACCGCCCACGACGGCTTCACGCTGCGCGACCTCGTCTCCTACAACGGCAAGCACAACGAGGCCAACAAGGAGGACAACCGCGACGGGACCGACGACAACCGGTCCTGGAACTGCGGCGAGGAGGGCGACACGGAGGACCACAACATCCTCACGCTGCGCGCCCGCCAGCAGCGCAACTTCCTGGCGACGCTGTTCCTCTCGATGGGCACGCCGATGCTGCTCGGCGGCGACGAGATGGGCCGGACGCAGGGCGGCAACAACAACGCGTGGTGCCAGGACAGCGACATCTCGTGGTTCGACTGGTCGCTGCCCGATCAGCACGAGGACATCCTCGGCTTCACCCGGCGGCTCATCGCGCTGCGCCGCGAGCACCCGGTCTTCCGCCGCACGCGCTTCCTGCGCGGCGAGGAGATCGAGGGCAGCGGCCTGCCCGACGTCTGGTGGTTCCGCCCCGACGGCGAGGCGATGTCGCAGGCCGACTGGGAGCGCGAGGACGCCTACGCGCTCGGCGTCTTCATCAACGGCGAGGAGCTGCAGGAGGTGACGAAGTACGGCGAGCACATCGCCGACGACTCGTTCCTGCTGCTGCTGAACGCGTACCACGAGGACGTCGACTTCGTCTTGCCGGACGGCCGGTATGGGAAGAGGTGGGTCGTGGACCTGACGACCGCCGACCGTGAGGAGCGCCAGCGCGGCAAGGAGCAGGACGCGGGCGGCCCGGTGGCCGTCATGTCGCGTTCGCTCCTGCTCCTCAAGCGCATCGCGTGACGGAGCTGCGCTGCACCTACCGGCTCCAGCTGGGGCCGGGGCTCGGCTTCGCCGAGGCACGCGAGCTCGTGCCGTACCTCGCCGACCTCGGCGTCTCGCACCTGTACCTGCCGCCGTCGTTCCAGGCGCGGACCGGCTCGACGCACGGCTACGACGTCGTCGACCCGACGGCGATCTCCGAGGAGCTCGGGGGCGAGCCCGCGTTCAAGGCGCTGGTCACCGCCGCCCGCGAGGCGGGGCTCGGGATCGTGCTCGACATCGTCCCGAACCACATGGCCACCGACGACCGCAACCGCTGGTGGGCCGACGAGCAGCTGCGGCGCAAGTTCTTCGACCTCGAGATCGACGACCGCACGGGGGAGCCGACCGGCTTCTACCGGCGCTTCTTCGACATCGACCACCTCGCCGGCGTGCGGCAGGAGGACCCGGAGGTCTTCGAGGAGACGCACCGGCTCGCGCTCGCCCTCGTCCGCGAGGGACTCGTCGACGGGCTGCGGATCGACCACCCCGACGGGCTCGCGGATCCGGCGGGCTACCTGCGGCAGCTGGCCGACGCGGGCGTCGAGCACATCTGGGTGGAGAAGATCCTCGGATTGGAGACCCACCCACCCGAGCACCTGCGCAGCTGGCCCGTCGACGGCACCGTCGGCTACGAGTTCCTCAACGACGTGCAGGCGCTGTTCGTCGACCGCCGCGGCGAGGAGGCGCTGACGTCGCTCGACCCGCGGCCGTTCGGCGAGCTGGCGGCGGCGGCGAAGCTCGAGCAGGCGACCGGGACGTTCTCGCGCGAGGTCGACTGGCTGAACCGGATCCACCCGGTCGAGGGGACGCCGGAGCTGCTCTCGTCCCTGCCGGTGTACCGGACCTACGACGGCGGCGCGTCCCCCGAGGACCGCGAGGCGCTCGAGCACGCCGGCCATCCCGACCTCTACGAGGGCAAGCCCGGCGAGTGGATCACGCGCTTCCAGCAGACGACGCCGCCGGTCATGGCGAAGGGCGTCGAGGACACCGCGTTCTATCGCCACGTGCGGCTGCTGGCGCTGAACGACGTCGGCGGCGACCCGTCGCGGTTCGGCATCACGATCGAGCAGTTCCACGCCGCGAACCGCGAGCGGCTCGAGCGCTTCCCGCGCAACCTGCTCGTCACCCAGACGCACGACACGAAGCGGTCGGGCGACGTGCGCGCCCGCATCGGCGCGCTGTCGGAGATGGCCGACGAGTTCGTGTCGCTGGCGCGGTCGTGGCTGCGCACGGGCGACGGCGTGCCGGCCGAGCACGAGCAGCTCTTCGTCTTCCAGACGATGCTCGGCGCGCACCCGATCGCGGAGGACCGCGTGCGCGGCTACTTCGAGAAGGCGCTGCGCGAGGGCAAGCTGAGCTCGAACTGGATCGAGCCCGACGAGGACTACGAGCGGATGGTCGCGGACTTCGCCCTGGAGGTCCCGTCGCTGCCGGGCTTCTCGGAGTTCGCCGAGAAGGTCGCCGAGGCCGGACACCGCTCCGCGCTCGCCCAGACCGCGCTGAAGCTCACCGTCCCCGGCGTGCCCGACATCTACCAGGGCGACGAGCTCGTGACGCTGTCGCTCGTCGATCCCGACAACCGCCGCGCCGTCGACTGGGACCGCCGCCGCGAGATGCTCGACGCGGTCCGCTCCGGCGGGGCGGACGGAAGCCGCGACGCGGAGAAGCTCGCGCTCGTCGTCGAGGCGCTGCAGATCCGCCGCGACCGACCGAGCGCGTTCACCGGTTCGTACGAACCGGTCGACGCGGGCGACGACGTCTGCGCGTTCGTGCGCGGCGGCGAGGTGCTCGTGGTCGTCGTGCTGCGCGAGGCCGGCCGGGGGGCGCACATCGAGGTGCCGTGGGGCAAGGCCGTGCGCGTCGGCGACCTGACTGGCGGTCGCCCGTACGCGTTCGTCGTGCGCTGACACGCGGGTCGTACGCTGGCCCGGAGCCTCGATGGACTCCGCGCTCCGGATCCGGCTGTTCGGCAGCTTCGCCGCCTTCGTGGGCGACACCGAGGTGCCCGCCGCTGCGTGGCGGCTGCGCAAGGCGAAGAGCCTGGTCAAGCTCCTCGCGCTCTCGCCGGGGCGGCGGCTGCACCGCGAAGGCGTCATGGACCTGCTGTGGCCGGAGCGCGAGCCCGAGGCGGCGGCGAACAACCTCCACCAGGCGCTCTACGTCGCGCGGCGGGCGCTGGCCGCGGCCGGCGCGGACGCGGCGAGCGTGCTCCCCTTGCGCGAAGGCATGGTCCTGCTGTGCCCCGACGGCCCCGTGGAGGTCGACGTCGACGCCTTCGAGGCCGCGGTCGCGCGGGCGCACGGGACCGGCGCGCTCGGCGACCACCTCGCCGCGATGGGGCTCCACCACGGGGAGCTGCTGCCCGAGGACCGCTTCGAGGCATGGGTCGCCCCGCGGCGGAACGAGCTCGCCGAAGCGCACCTGCGGCTGCTCGTCGACGTCGCCGCGCTGCACGAGCGCGCCGGCGATCCGGCCGGCGCCGTCGACGCGCTGCAGGCGGCGGTGGCGGCCGATCCGCTGCACGAGCCGGCGCACCGCGCGCTGATGCGGTTGCATGCCGCGGACGGCCACCGCCAGCAGGCGCTCGCGCAGTACCACCAGCTGCGGCGGGCGCTCGACGACGAGCTCGCCGCGGCGCCGGACCCTCAGACCGCGGCGCTCTACCGCACGCTCCTGACGGGCGGCGGCGACGAGCCGGCGGACGGCGGGCCTCGCGACCGCGAGGGCGCGCCGCCGCGGAGCAACCTGACCGCGGCGCTGACGAGCTTCGTGGGGCGCGGCCGCGAGCTGCGGGAGGTCGGCCGGCTGCTCGACAGCCACCGGCTCGTGACCTTGACGGGCGCGGGCGGCGCCGGCAAGACGCGGCTCGCGGTGGAGGCGGCGCGAGCGCGCCTCGCCGGCCACCCCGACGGCGTGTGGGTCGTCGAGCTCGCGGCGCTCCGGGACGCGGCGCTGGTGCCGACCGTGACGCTCGCCGCGCTGGGCCTCACGGCGCCGGCGCAGCGGCCTGCGCTCGACGGCCTCGTCGCGCAGCTGGCCGGCTGGGACGCGCTGCTCGTCCTCGACAACTGCGAGCACCTGCTCGCGTCCGCCGCCGTCATGGTCGAGCGGCTGCTCGGCAGCTGCCCGGGCCTGAGGATCCTCGCCACGAGCCGCGAGCCGCTGCGCGCCTCCGGCGAGGTCACCTGGCGCGTGCCGTCGCTCGAGCTGCCGAGCGACGACCACCCGGACTCGGAGGCGGTCCGGCTGTTCCGCGACCGTGCCCGCGACGTGCAGACCGGGTTCGCGCTGACCGCCGACAACGCGGACGCCGTCGCGACCATCTGCCGCCGGCTCGACGGGATGCCGCTGGCGCTGGAGCTCGCCGCCGCGCGGGTCAACGCGCTCTCGCCCGCCCAGATCGCCGAGCGCATCGACGACTCGCTCGCCGTGCTCACCGCTGGGCGGCACTCCGCGCTGGACCGCCAGCAGACCCTTCGGGCGACGCTCGTTTGGAGCCACGACCTGCTGACCGCGACCGAGCAGGTGCTCTTCCGCCGGCTCGCTCCCTTCGCCGGGACGTTCGCGCTGGAGGCGGCCGAGCGGGTGCCGGCCGGCGCCGACCTGCCGCAGCGCGACGTCGCGGACCTGCTCGGGCGCCTGGTCGACAAGTCGCTCGTCAACGTCGAGGACTGCGGCCGCGGCTATCGCTACCGGCTGCTCGAGCCGATGCGCCAGTTCGCGCGCGAGCGGCTGGCGGAGGCGGGGGAGGAGGCGGCACTCGACGCGCGCCATCTCGCGTGGTGCCTGCGCGCCGCGCGGACGGCCGATCCGGACCATCCGGCGGTGCTCGAACGCGACCACGACAACGTGCGCGCGGCGCTGCACTGGGCGCTGCTGCACGACCCGCCCGCCGCGCTGGCGCTCGCCACGAGCGTCGCGCCGATGTGGATGGCGGGCGGGCACTTCGCCGAGGGCAGCCGGTGGCTCGACGCGGCGATCGCGGCGGCGCCCGCCCCGACGGAGCTGCGGGCGGAGGCGCTGCGTGCGAAGTGCGGCCTGGACGTCCGCCTCGGCCGGACCGCCGGGATCGGCGCGCTCGGTGCGGAGCGCGTCGCGATCTTCCGCGGGCTCGGCGACCGGACCGCCGTCGCCCACGCGCTCGCCGAGCACGGGATCTACGAGTACCAGCGCGGCGAGCTCGACCACGCTGCGCGCCTGTACGCGGAGAGCTTCGCGCTGGCCGGAGCGCTCGGCGACGGCGAGGTCGTCGCCGCGGTCCTCCACGCCGTCGGCGTGCTGGCGCTGTCGCGCGGGGAGTTCGCGGAGGCCGACGCGGCGCTGACCGAGAGCCTCGGCCACCTCCGCGCGCTGCCCGCGGAGGGCGGGAACGCGTTCTTCCCCGTGCACACGAACGGGCTCTTCGTCGCGCCGGAGGGGCCGGGCGGCGCGCCGCGGATGCTGCTCGAGGAGACCGTCCAGGTGTTCCGGCGGGTCGACGCGGAACGCGGCATCGGGTACGTGCTCGCGGCGCGGGCCGACGTCGCGCGGGCGCAGCGGCGCCGGCGCCGCAGCCAGGTGCTGCTCTGCGAGAGCCTGGAGCAGTTCCGCGCGGTCGGGGATCGAGCGGGCGCCGCGTTCGCGCTCAGCCGGCTGGGCAACCTCGCGCCGGCGCTGGGCGACGTCGATCGGGGGCGCGCGCACCTCGAGGAGGCGCTGGCGCTCCGGCGTGAGCTGGGCGACCGGCGCGGGACCGGGATGGCGCTCGCCGGCCTCGGGATGCTGGTCGCACGAGCCGGTGACGAAGCGGCGGGCCGCCAGCTGATCGCCGACGCGCTCGCGCAGTTCGAGCAGCACGACGACGCGCCCGGCCAGATGGGCATGCGCCTCAACCTCGGGCACCTCGCCGCCGATGCCGGCGACACGGACCGTGCGGTGCGGCTGCTGGAGGACAGCCGCGTGCGCGCCGAGCAGCAGCGGCTCTTCCGCTGCGCTGGATGGACGGATCTGCGGATCGCGGAGCTGCGCGCCGCCGACCCGGCCGAGGCGGCGGCGGCGCTGGCACGCGCCCGCGACCGGCTCGCTGCGCTGGGCGATCGGTGGGGTCTCGAACGGGCGCTCGAGGTCGAGCAAGCTCTGGCTAAGAGCTCGCTAAGCCGGGCTCGCCACCGTTGAGCGCGTCGTTCATCCCACCGCTGAGGAGCGAGGCCCATGGCCACGGAACCCACCACCCATCACGTGTTCGGCGACGCGACGCTCGCCGAGCTGGAGCAGAGCCTGCGCGGGCGGCTCGTCCGCCCGGGCGACCCCGACTACGACGAGGCGCGGGCGATCTGGAACGGCGCCCACGACGCGCGCCCGGCGCTCATCGTGCGCTGCGCCGGCGTCGGCGACGTCATGCGCGCGGTCGACTTCGCCTCGAGCGAGCACCTCGACGTCGCGGTCCGCGGCGGCGGCCACTCGATCCCGGGCTTCTCGACCACCGACGGCGGCATCGTCATCGACCTGTCGCCGATGAACGCCGTCCGCGTCGACCCCGTCCGCCGCACCGCCATCGCCGAGGGCGGCGCGACGTGGGCGGACTTCGACCACGAGACGCAGGCGTTCGGGCTGGCGACGACGGGCGGGCTCATCTCGTCGACGGGCGTGGCGGGGCTGACGCTCGGCGGAGGGATCGGCTGGCTCGTGCGCAAGCACGGCCTCGCCTGCGACAACCTCATCGGCGCCGACGTCGTCACCGCGGATGGGCGGCACGTCCACTGCGACGAGGACGAGAACTCGGAGCTGCTGTGGGGCCTGCGCGGCGGCGGCGGCAACTTCGGCGTCGTCACGTCGCTCGAGTTCGCCCTGCACTCGGTCGGGCCCATGGTCCTCGGCGGCCCGATCTTCTTCGACGGCCGCCGCGCCGAGGAGGTCCTTGCGTTCTACCGCGACTGGGTGAAGACGCTGCCCGACGACGTGAGCACGCTCGTGAACCTGACGACGGCGCCGCCGGCGCCGTTCCTCCCCGAGTCCGCGCACGGCAAGCCGATCGTGGCGGTCGTCGTGGCGCACGCCGGCGAGCACGAGGCCGGGCACGAGGCGCTCGCGCCGCTCAAGGCGCTCGGCGACCCGGTCGCCGACCTCATCGGCGTCCTGCCGTACGAGGGCCTTCAGGGGCTGCTCGACGGGCTCTACCCCCGCGGCGTGCAGAACTACTTCCGCGCGGCGTACATCGACCGGATCGACGACGCGGCGCTGGCCCAGCTCGTCCTCCGGCACGAGCGGGTGACGTCGCCGATGTCGGAGATCCACGTGCAGCACCTCGGCGGCGCCATGGCCCGGGGCGGCGCGGACGCCGCGTTCGGCGACCGCTCGGCGCAGTTCGTCGTCAACGTCGTCGCCCGCCGGCCGGACCCCGAGGGGTTCGAGGACGACGTCCGCTGGGCGCGGCGCACGATCGGCTCGCTCGCGCCGGTCAGCCGGGCGGGGTCGTTCGTGAACTTCATGGGCGACGCGGCCGACAGCCGTCTGCGCGCGTCGTACGGCGACGCGAACTACGAACGGCTCACGCGGCTCAAGCGACGCTACGACCCGGCGAACCTGTTCCACCTCAACCAGAACGTCGTCCCGGAGTAGGCCGGAGGCGGTCAGCCGACGACGCTGACCGTGGCGGCGGAGGTCAGCAGACCGAAGACGCCCCACGCCGCCGCGCGGTGGGGGGGGGGGGGGGGGGGGGGGGGGGCGAGGAGAGGAGAGGGGGGG